>NZ_DJCE01000005.1:0-194111 GCF_002430365.1 Leclercia sp. UBA5958
ACCACGCGCTTTTTCTTCTGGTGCGTTATCGATCTGGTCGAATGCACGAGCAGCACCGCCGTAGGTTTTAGCCAGTACGGTAGTGATTGCAGCGGTCAGAGTAGTTTTACCGTGGTCAACGTGGCCGATAGTACCAACGTTGACGTGCGGTTTTGTACGTTCAAATTTTTCTTTAGACACGGCTATATTCCTTACTATAGTGCTCTCCCCTCTGGAGAGAGCACGGGACTTAGGTTTTAATCCTGTGGATTATTTACCACGGGCTTCGATAACGGCCTGAGCAACGTTGTTCGGTGCATCATCATACTTCAGGAATTCCATGGTGTATGATGCACGACCTTTGGTCAGAGAACGCAGCTGAGTTGCATATCCGAACATTTCAGACAGCGGAACTTCAGCGTGGATCTTAACGCCAGTCACTTCGGATTCTTGACCACGCAGCATACCGCGACGACGGCTCAAGTCACCGATAACGTCACCGGTGTTCTCTTCCGGAGTTTCTACTTCAACCTTCATGATTGGCTCAAGCAGAACTGGTTTCGCTTTCTTAAAGCCATCTTTAAAGGCAAGAGAAGCAGCCAGTTTAAACGCCAGTTCAGAGGAGTCAACGTCGTGGTAAGAACCGAAGTGCAGACGGATACCAATGTCTACTACCGGGTAACCTGCCAGCGGACCAGACTTCAGCTGCTCCTGGATGCCTTTATCAACGGCAGGGATGTATTCGCCAGGAATTACACCACCTTTGATGTCGTTGATGAACTCGTAACCTTTCGGATTAGAGCCCGGCTCCAGTGGGTACATGTCGATCACAACGTGACCGTACTGACCGCGACCACCAGACTGCTTAGCGTGTTTACCTTCGATATCGGTAACTTTAGAACGAATCGCTTCACGGTAAGCAACCTGAGGTTTACCTACGTTCGCTTCAACGTTGAATTCACGCTTCATACGGTCAACGATGATATCCAAGTGAAGTTCACCCATACCAGCGATGATGGTCTGGTTAGATTCTTCGTCAGTCCATACGCGGAAGGACGGGTCTTCTTTCGCCAGACGGCCCAGAGCCAGACCCATTTTTTCCTGGTCAGCTTTGGTTTTAGGTTCAACGGCGATGGAGATTACCGGCTCAGGGAATTCCATACGCTCCAGAATGATCGGGTGATCCGGGTTACACAGGGTGTCACCGGTGGTCACGTCTTTCAGACCGATAGCCGCAGCGATATCGCCCGCGCGAACTTCTTTGATCTCTTCACGTTTGTTAGCGTGCATCTGTACGATACGGCCGAAACGCTCACGAGCTGCTTTCACGGAGTTCAGGATGGTGTCACCGGAGTTAACCACACCAGAGTACACGCGGAAGAACGTCAGGTTACCCACGAACGGGTCGGTAGCGATTTTGAACGCCAGTGCAGAGAACGGCTCGTCATCACTTGCGTGACGCTCAGCCGGAGTATCTTTACCGTCGTCCAGGATACCGTTGATCGCAGGAACGTCTACTGGGGATGGCAGGTAATCAATTACCGCATCCAGCATTGCCTGAACACCTTTGTTCTTGAACGCAGAACCGCAGGTTACCAGGATGATTTCGTTGTTCAGAACGCGCTGACGCAGAGCTTTTTTGATCTCTTCTTCAGTCAGTTCTTCACCACCCAGGTATTTCTCCATCAGCTCTTCAGATGCTTCAGCTGCGGATTCGATCAGGTTCTGGTGCCATTCGTCAGCCAGGTCCTGCATGTCAGCCGGGATATCTTCGTATTCGAAGGTCACGCCTGCATCTGCTTCGTTCCAGTTGATGGCTTTCATTTTCACCAGGTCAACAACACCGGTGAAACCTTCTTCAGCACCAATTGCCAGCTGCAGCGGAACAGGGTTCGCGCCCAGACGGGATTTGATCTGACCAACAACTTTCAGGAAGTTAGCACCCATACGGTCCATTTTGTTAACGAACGCGATGCGTGGAACTTTATATTTGTTAGCCTGACGCCATACGGTCTCAGACTGTGGCTGAACACCACCAACTGCGCAGTAAACCATTACTGCACCATCAAGAACACGCATGGAACGTTCTACTTCGATAGTGAAGTCAACGTGGCCCGGGGTGTCGATGATGTTTACGCGATGCGGTTCATACTGCTTAGCCATACCAGACCAGAATGCAGTAGTCGCAGCGGAAGTGATGGTGATACCACGTTCCTGCTCCTGCTCCATCCAGTCCATGGTAGCTGCGCCGTCATGAACTTCACCGATTTTGTGGTTTACACCGGTGTAGAACAGAATACGTTCGGTAGTGGTGGTTTTACCGGCGTCGATGTGCGCACTGATACCGATGTTACGGTAGCGTGCGATGGGTGTTGTACGAGCCATTTGATTCCTCGTTTGTTTCTTTAGGCGTTCAGTTAAGTTACCCAGAGCGGGCGGCTTCTCTGAAGCGCCCGCCTGGTGACTACGACTCCGAAGGGATTACCAACGGTAGTGTGCGAACGCCTTGTTGGCTTCTGCCATACGGTGAACGTCTTCACGTTTCTTAACTGCAGTACCTTTGTTGTCTGCAGCATCAGAAAGTTCGTTCGCCAGACGCAGAGCCATGGATTTATCACCGCGTTTACGAGCAGCTTCAACGATCCAACGCATTGCCAGAGCATTACGACGAACCGGACGAACTTCAACTGGAACCTGATAAGTAGAACCACCAACGCGGCGGGACTTAACTTCTACAGTTGGGCGAACGTTGTCGAGAGCGACTTCGAAAGCTTCCAGTTCATTTTTACCAGAACGCTGAGCCAGGGTCTCAAGCGCGCTGTATACGATTGCTTCTGCAGTAGATTTTTTACCATCTACCATCAGGATATTTACAAATTTTGCCAGCAGTTCTGATCCGAATTTCGGATCTGGAAGGATTTTACGCTGACCAATGACGCGACGACGTGGCATGGGAATACTCCGTTGTTAATTCAGGATTGTCCAAAACTCTAAGAGTTTAGTGTGACATTAAGATAAATCAGTTTGGCCTTACTTAACGGAGAACCATTAAGCCTTAGGACGCTTCACGCCGTACTTGGAGCGAGCCTGCTTACGGTCTTTAACACCAGAGCAGTCGAGCGCACCACGAACTGTGTGGTAACGAACACCCGGAAGGTCTTTAACACGACCGCCACGGATCAGGATCACGGAGTGCTCCTGCAGGTTGTGACCTTCACCACCGATGTAGGAAGTCACTTCAAAACCGTTAGTCAAACGCACACGGCATACTTTACGCAGTGCGGAGTTTGGTTTCTTAGGAGTGGTGGTATATACACGAGTACATACGCCACGTTTCTGCGGGCAGGCTTCCAGCGCAGGCACGTTGCTTTTTGCAACTTTGCGAGCGCGTGGTTTGCGTACCAGCTGGTTAACTGTTGCCATTAAATAGCTCCTGGTTTTAGCTTTTGCTTCGTAAACACGTAATAAAACGACCTCATACAATATGAGGACGCGAAATTTTAGGGCTACGTCGAAAAGGTGTCAAGAAATATACAGCGATCTCAAATCACCAGTTCATTTGACTGGTATGCGTAACTGCAAGATCAACGAAGTCAGTATAGCCAACTACGTCAATTTTGGTTGAAATTTGACCAGTCAGCCCTCGCGCGTCAAGGTCATCTTTGAGCGCATAGACTTTAATGGGGGCGTTAGTGATATTTTCAACGTAACGACTGCCTGCAATTGCGGCCAATACGCCGTCCTGAATTAGCACCAGGGCATCGCCGTCGCGCAACATTCTCAGTAATCCGTCAATGTCGCACTGCCAGGGTGAACGGCTCAGAGTATGGAGCATGGCGGCCTCAGAAGGTTAAAACGGTATCGTAATGAGAAAGTTCTTCGCGTAAGCGGTCGGATGTCAGCCGTGTCGCATCCAGAACCAGCGGCGTCTCGTCGTCCAGCCCGCGCTCTCGCATTGACGTGGAACAGATCCAGAAGGTCTCGATATCATAGAGAGGCAGTACCTTAAACGTGGCGATATAGTCGCGCATCAATATCGTCTGGGGCTGCTGTCCAGCGAGAAGTTGAAATACACCGTCGCCAATAAAGAAGACGCCAATCTCCTCCGTCAGTGCGGAAGTGGCAAGCAGTGCATCCAGCCCTTCCCTGCCAGCAGCATTGCCATGCGGAGCGGAAGTAAAAACAAAAGCCACGCGATTCATCAGAATTGCACCATGCGGTCGCAGGTTAATGCGGCTTGCGCCAGGGCGCCTAATCCGCTGAGAGTGAACCCAGGCTGCAGATTGGCGCCCGCCAAGCCCAGACGTTCGGCTTCTGTGGCGTCGGCAATACCACGGCGCAACGCCGCAGCCACACAAATGTGTAGCGCGACACCGGACTGTTGATGTAGGGCTTGCCAGCCACGCACCAGATCAAATTCATCGCTGGCAGGCGAAGTGAGCTGGTTAGCGTTATAGACGCCTTCACGATAGAAAAACACACTTATGAGCTCATGGCCGGCTTCCAGAAGTGCGCGGGCAAACTGCAGCGCGCTGCTTGCCTGCTGAGTGCCATAAGCCGGGCCGGTCACCATCAACGCAAAACGCATTACTTCTCTTGTCCCACAAAGTCGCCGCTTTTGAACTGACGGATGTAGAGGTACACCGTGTGTTTGGAGATATTCAGGCGATCCGCAACCTGGTTAATCGCATCTTTAATGTCGAAGATACCTTTCTCGTAGAGATTGAGCACGATCTGGCGATTTTTAGCATTGTTAGAAACATTGCGATCGGCATTAACCTCTTCGATGGTGAATTCCAGCGTCTGGGTGACGAGATCTTCAACGGACGAGGCGAAGTTAACGGAAGAGCCCACGTCAGGCGTTTCCGGCGGAATAAAGGTGTTCATGATTTGCGAGAACGGAACGTCAAGGTTCATGTTGATACAGAGCAAACCAATGACGCGCTGTTCGCGGTTACGGATAGCGATAGTGACCGACTTCATCAGCACGCCGCTTTTGGCGCGTGTGAAATAGCATTTGGAGACGCTACTGTCCGCGCCGGTCATGTCGTGCAGCATACGCAGTGCAAGGTCGGTGATTGGCGAACCAATTTTACGGCCGGTATGCTCACCATTAGCAATGCGGATGGCAGAACATTTCAGATCTTGCAGGGAGTGCAATACGATTTCGCAGTGGGACCCAATGAGCATCGCTAACCCGTCCACTACCGCCTCGTAGGATTTCAGAATATCGAAATCGGTCTGATCGAAAGGACGCTGATCCAGCAGATCGAGCTCACTGGTTTCGTTGGTTAAAAGCGACCTGGTCATGAAAAAAACACTCCTTTTCAGGAGCCTGTCGGTAGGTTTTCAGGGCAGGCTCATCATTTACACGGACAACTAAATTAATACAGCGTAGGTAAGGCTTTCCAGTGTTAATTGACTCTGCCCCGGAATAAAAAAAACCGCCGCCTGGTAGGCGGCGGGTTTCGCAGTTTTATTTCTTCGCTGCGTCTGCAGCTTTGGCATCTGCTGCAGCTTCAGGCTTGGCATCCGCCTTCGGTGCTGGTTTGATGTCCAGCAGCTCTACGTCAAAGACCAGCGTAGAGTTAGCCGGAATACCCGGAACGCCGGTTTTACCGTAAGCCAGATCCGGTGGGATGACCAGCTTGATTTTGCCGCCTTTCTTGATGTTTTTCAGGCCTTCTGTCCAGCCAGGGATAACACCATCCAGACGGAAGGAGAGCGGTTCGCCACGGGTGTAAGAGTTATCAAACTCTTTACCGTCGATCAGAGTACCTTTGTAGTTAACGACCACGGTGTCGCTGTCTTTCGGTGCGTCGCCGGTACCTTCTTTCTCAACTTTGTAGACCAGGCCGGTAGAAGAGGTTTTTACGCCCTTCTCTTTCGCAAAGGTGTCACGATAGGCTTTACCTTTGGTTTCGTTCTCGGCTGAATCTTTTTCCATCTTCTCTTGTGCAGCGCCTTTCACACGCGCTTCAAAAGCCTGGAGAGTTTGTTCAATTTCCTGATCGGACAGTTTGCTCTTATCAGCAAAGGCGTCCTGAACACCGGCAATCAGCTGCGCCTGATCCAGTTTGATGCCCAGTTTTTCCTGCTCTTTGAGAGAGTTTTCCATATAACGACCCAGAGATGCTCCGAGCGCATAGGCTGATTTCTGGTCGTCATTTTTGAACGCCGCTTTGCTGTCTGCAGCAGCAGCTGGTTTCGCAGCGGTATCTGCAGCGAAAGACAGCGGTGCATTCAGCGCGACAGCCATAGTGGTTGCCAGCAGCGTTACTTTAAACAGTGATTTCATCCATATCTCCAGGGACCAGGGCCTCTCACCCCAGTGTTAAATGTAAATGAGTTGCGTACTATAAAACGTTGCGGAAGAAATCTACAGACAGACTCCCCCGAAACTCGATTCTTTTCAGACTATTTTTGTTTAAATTAGTTTCTTACTCGCAGCATGATTACTGCGAACCGGACCAAAGTCAGTTAATATTCCGCGCCAGACTGAACAACGAGGTGAATCATGCAGGATACAACAATGGAAGCGAGACTGGCGGAGCTGGAAAGTCGGCTGGCTTTTCAGGAGATCACCATCGAAGAGCTGAACCAGACGGTCACGGCCCACGAACTTGAAATGGCAAAATTGCGCGACCTGCTACGCTTGCTGACTGAAAAGATCAAGGCGACCCAGCCTTCCCATATTGCTTCCCAGTCTGAAGAGACCCCCCCTCCTCATTATTGAGACGTAAAAAAAGCGGGATAATCCCGCTTTTTTATTACCTGCAAGGTATTAGTGGCAACCGCAGCCGCCGTTACCGCAACCACCTTTACCGTGGTCGTGACCATGGTCGTGATCGTGGCCGTGGCCACCGCAGCAGCCGTCGTGACCGTGATCATGATCGTGGTCATGACCGTGCGCACCGTGAACGTGGCCATGAGCCAGCTCTTCTTCGGTCGCTTCGCGGATCGCAACAACTTCAACGTTGAACTTCAGGTTCTGGCCAGCCAGCATGTGGTTGCCATCAACAACAACGTGGTCGTCTTCAACTTCGGTGATTTCAACCGGTACTGGACCCTGGTCGGTTTCTGCCAGGAAGCGCATGCCAACCTGCAGCTCGTCAACGCCCATAAATACATCTTTAGGAACACGCTGAACCAGATTCTCATCGTACTGACCGTAAGCGTCGTTTGCGCCAACAGCAACATCGAATTTATCGCCGACTTCATGACCGTCCAGCGCGGTTTCCAGGCCGGAGATCAGGGAACCGTGACCATGCAGGTAGTCCAGCGGCGCACTCACCGGAGACTCATCAACCAATACACCGTCTTCTGTACGTACCTGATAGGCCAGGCTGACCACCAGGTCTTTTGCTACTTTCATGATATCTCCTGAGCGTGGGAAAATTGCTGGCGCAGATTGTAACGGAAATCTGCACCTGTGTACCCTTTAGCTTAAAAAAACTCGGGGCATATCGCTAGTCCGGATGGAAAATGCCGATCACTTGCTCTTCTTTGCGAACGTGATCGCGGGCCTCTTTGTCAGCCTCGCGCATCTGGTGGCCGCACTTAACACACTCAACGATATCAATATTATTCTCGCGCCACATCGCCAGCGTGTCTTGCGCCTGGCAGGATGGGCATTTTGCGCCCGCGATAAAGCGTTTACGTACAGCCATCTTTCGTTACCCTTTATTCAAATTCATCCCAGCCGTCCAGTTGGCGCCGTTCCTGCTGCATCTCACGCTGAAAAATCTCTTCCAGTTCACGCCGGGCTTCCCGTGCGCGGGAGATTTGCACCGTGTCGGTATGCACAGGCATCAGTTCACGCAGCATACGCATATCCAGACGACGAAAATGCAGTTGCGCGCGCTGGGCCTGATGCGGGTGCATGCCGAGGGTAACCAGCGTTTTGCGCCCCAACTCCAGCGCACTGGAGAAGGTCTCGCGGGAGAACTGTTTTACCCCCGCCTGTAGTAGCTCATGGGCCTCTACGCGACCCCGCGCGCGGGCCAGAATATGCAGATGCGGAAAATGCTGCTGGCAAATCTCCACCAGCTTCATGGTGTCTTCAGGCTCATTACAAGTAATCACAATGGATTCCGCCGCTTCAGCCCCGGCAGAACGCAACAGCTCAACCTGAGTCGCATCACCGTAATAGACCTTATAGCCATATTTGCGCATCAAATTCACCGCGCTAATGTCGCGCTCGAGCACGGTGATCCGCATCTTATTCGCCATCAACAGACGCCCAATCACCTGACCAAATCGCCCAAAGCCCACCACGATCACCTGCGGTTTATCGTCTTCCACCCATGGTGTCTCGTCTTCATCCTCAGAAGGATTAAACTGCCGCGAAAGTCGTCTATCGATCAAT
The DNA here is from genome assembly GCF_002430365.1 of Leclercia sp. UBA5958. Taxonomy (NCBI): domain Bacteria; kingdom Pseudomonadati; phylum Pseudomonadota; class Gammaproteobacteria; order Enterobacterales; family Enterobacteriaceae; genus Leclercia; species Leclercia sp. UBA5958. The sequence continues at coordinate 8,348 of NZ_DJCE01000005.1, forward strand.
TTCATCAGCAGAGGCGTGGTCATCATCGATAAGGTTACGGTCACCAGCAGCAGCGCCATCTGATCATGCTGGAACAAACGCTGGGAAGATGCTGTGGAGAAGAGCACAAAAGCGAACTCACCGCCCTGGCTTAATACGCCAGCAAACTGCATTCTTTCAGAATTGCGCAGGCCATAGATTCGCGCAAGCAAATAGAGCACCAGGGTTTTTACTGCCACCAGTAAGGCTACGCCTACCACGACCAGCAGCAAATGGGTATAGAGCACCCCCAGATTCAGCGCCATGCCCACGGAGATAAAGAACAACCCCAGCAGCAAGCCCTTAAACGGATCGATGGCCATCTCCAGCTCGTGGCGATACTCGCTCTCCGCCAGCAGCACCCCGGCAATAAAGGTGCCCAGCGCCATAGACAGCCCCAGGGCATCCATAAACAGGGCCGAGCCTAATACCAGCAGCAGCGTGGCGGCGGTAAAGACTTCGCGCACGCCGGACGCGGCAATAAAGCGGAATACAGGCCGCAGCAGATAGCGTCCACCAATCAACATGCCAATAAACGCCAGCACTTTCATGCCAACCTTCATCCAGTCGAAATGATCATCACCGGAGCCGGCCAGCAGCGGTACCAGCGCCAGCGCCGGAATCACCGCCAGGTCCTGAAAGAGCAATACCGAGAAGCCCAGTTGCCCGGCTTCGTTACGGTTCATCCCTTTTTCACGCATGAGCTGCAATGCCATCGCCGTGGAGGACATGGCCAGGCCAATCCCGCCGATGACCGCCGCCTGCCAGGAGAAATCGGTCAGCATCAACAGGCCACCCAGCACCGCTGCGCTACAGAGCACCTGCGCTGCGCCCACACCAAAAATCGAGCGCCGCAATTGCCACAACTTCGCCGGGTTGAGTTCAAGGCCGATGATAAACATCAGGAATACGACGCCAAGCTCGGAGAAATGCAGAATTTCATCGACATCGCTAATGAAGCCTAGCCCCCAGGGGCCAATGGCGATGCCGGCCAGCAGATAACCCAGCACCGCACCAATACCCAGCCGCGCGGCCAGCGGCACGGCGACCACCGCCGCAAATAAGAATAAAACGCCTGCCAGTAACAGATCGGAACCTTCCATCAGCGGCCTCCCGTCGGCAGGGGGTCAGCCAGCCAGTCACCATAGGCTTTGGCATGGCTTGCCAGCGTTTGCGGCTGCTGCCGACGCGCCCAGTAGATAATAATCGGACTGAGCCAGTGCATATGGCACATGGCCGCCGTTAGCTCAAAAGGCCGCAGAATGTCGCTCATGGGATAACGGTTAAGCCCATCGTGACGGTAGGCGCTCTCCGGCTCGCCAGTAGTGATCACGTTCCGCCAGTACTTTCCCGCCAGCTGATTGCCCCCCACGCCGCTGGAGAAACCCCGGCTGAGCACGCGGTCCAGCCACTCTTTCAGCAGCGCCGGGCAGCTATAGGTATAAAGCGGATGCTGGAAGACAATCACATCATGCTGACGCAGGAGTTCTTGCTCATGGGGAATATCAATAAAGAAATCAGGATAGTGCGCGTAAAGATCGTGCACTGTGACGTTGCTGAGCTGTGTCGCCGGCTTAAGCAGTACCCGGTTCGCCACCGAGTCCTGAGATTCCGGATGGGCATACAGCAGCAGCACTTTGGCTGTCTGAGACATCATTCCCCTCCCGGTAAGGTTTCTGTTTTTGTGTATCGTTGTTGTTTTGGGCTACCATGGCGGCCCGGTGCGGCGGCAAATGGTCCACACCTTACATTATCATAATGACAAATTAACATAGTCGGAACATACGGCGCTTCTATGATTGTTTTCTCCTCGTTACAAATTCGTCGCGGCGTGCGCGTCCTGCTGGACAATGCCACTGCCACCATCAACCCTGGCCAGAAGGTCGGGCTGGTCGGCAAAAACGGCTGCGGTAAATCCACCCTGCTGGCGCTGCTGAAAAACGAGATTAGCGCTGACGGCGGCAACTTTACCTATCCCGGAAACTGGCAGCTCGCCTGGGTTAACCAGGAGACGCCCGCGCTGAGCGAACCGGCGCTCGACTATGTGATTGACGGTGACCGCGAATACCGCAAGCTGGAAGCGGAGCTCAATGCCGCAAACGAGCGCAACGACGGCCACGCCATCGCCACCGTTCACGGCAAGCTGGACGCCATCGACGCGTGGACCATCCGCTCCCGCGCCTCTAGTCTTCTGCACGGCCTGGGCTTTAGCAACGACCAGCTCGAACGCCCGGTGAGCGACTTCTCCGGCGGCTGGCGTATGCGCCTTAACCTGGCGCAGGCGCTGATTTGCCGCTCTGATTTACTGCTGCTTGATGAACCGACCAACCACCTCGATCTCGATGCGGTTATTTGGCTGGAGAAGTGGCTCAAGAGCTATCAGGGCACTCTGATTCTGATTTCCCACGACCGCGACTTCCTCGATCCGGTGGTGGATAAAATTATCCATATCGAACAGCAAACGATGTTCGAATACACCGGCAACTACAGCTCCTTCGAGCGCCAGCGTGCAACGCGTCTTGCCCAGCAACAATCGATGTATGAAAGCCAGCAGCAGCGCGTGGCGCACCTGCAGAGCTTTGTCGATCGTTTCAAAGCGAAAGCCTCGAAGGCCAAACAGGCGCAAAGCCGCATTAAGATGCTGGAACGCATGGAGATGATTGCGCCTGCGCACGTCGATAACCCGTTCCACTTCAGCTTCCGCGCGCCGGAGAGCCTGCCGAACCCGCTGCTGAAGATGGAAAAGGTCAGCGCAGGCTACGGCGAGCGTACAATTCTCGACTCTATCAAGCTCAACCTGGTGCCGGGTTCACGTATTGGTCTCTTGGGGCGTAACGGTGCCGGTAAATCAACGCTGATCAAACTGCTGGCGGGCGAGCTTAACCCGGTCAGCGGCGAGATCGGTCTGGCAAAGGGCATTAAGCTTGGCTACTTCGCCCAGCACCAGCTGGAATTTTTACGCTCGGATGAATCGCCGATTCAGCACCTGGCGCGGCTGGCACCGCAGGAGATGGAGCAGAAGCTGCGCGACTACCTCGGCGGGTTTGGTTTCCAGGGCGATAAAGTCACTGAGAATACCGAGCGCTTCTCCGGGGGTGAAAAAGCCCGTCTGGTGCTGGCGCTGATCGTCTGGCAGCGTCCGAACCTGTTGCTGCTCGATGAACCGACCAACCACCTGGATCTCGACATGCGCCAAGCGCTAACCGAAGCGCTGATTGAATTTGAAGGCGCGCTGGTGGTGGTCTCGCACGATCGTCACCTGATCCGCTCCACCACGGACGATCTCTACCTCGTGCACGACGGCAAGGTCGAACCGTTCGACGGCGACCTGGAAGACTATCAGCAGTGGCTGACAGACGTACAGAAGCAGGAAAACCAACCGGACGAGTCGGCAAAAGACAACGCCAACAGCGCGCAGGCGCGTAAAGACCAGAAGCGCCGGGAAGCGGAACTGCGCACCCAGACGCAACCGCTGCGTAAAGAGATCGCGCGGCTGGAAAAAGAGATGGAAAAGCTCAACGCCACGCTTGCGGCCGTTGAAGAGAAGCTGGGCGACAGCGACCTGTACGATCAGAGCCGCAAGGCCGAGCTAACGGACTGCCTGCAAATCCAGGCCAAAACCAAATCCAGCCTCGAAGAGTGTGAGATGGCGTGGCTGGACGCCCAGGAACAGCTGGAAGCGATGCTACAGGCCGACTAAACTGCCGGGAGGAGTATGAGTTTCGATACCACGAGCGACATTACATTTCGCAAGCTCAGCATCTTCATGACGTTCATGGAGAAGGGCAATATCGCGCGTACCGCCGAAACTCTGGGCCTCAGCGGCGTCAGCGTGCACCGCGCGCTGCACACCCTGGAAGAGAACGTGCGCTGCCCGCTCTTCACCCATAAGGGGCGCAACCTGATTGCGCTCCCCTCCGCCTGGACGCTGCTGGAGTATTGCCAGGAGGTGATGCAGGTCATGGCGCGCGGCGTGGAAGAGTCCCGTAAGATTGCCGGTATAGGTCAGGGGCGGCTGCGCGTCGGCACGCTTTATTCGCTAACGCTGGAGACCGTGCCGCGCCTGATCATGGGCATGAAGCTGCGCCGTCCGGATCTGGAGATGGATCTGACGATGGGCTCCAACGAAACGTTGCTGCACATGCTGGACGAAGGCTCGCTGGACGCGATTTTAATCTCCATTTCCGAAAGCGATATCGATCGTAACAGTCTTGAAGTACTTCCTCTGTTCCACGACGACATTTTCCTTGCCGCACCGGCGTCTGCGTCCCTCAACACCGGCGAGCTGGCCGACCTGCGTGATTATAAAGATCAGAAATTCGTCGCGCTGGCAGAAGGGTTCGCCACCTACGCCGGGTTCCAGGAAGCGTTCCACATCGCCGGATTCGAGCCGGAAATCGTCACGCGCGTGAACGACATTTTCTCAATGCTGAGCCTGGTACAGGCGGGGGTCGGTTTTACGCTGATGCCGGGCAGGATGAAGAAGGTGTATGAGAACTCGGTTCAGCTACTGAAGCTGGCGCAGCCGTATCAGATGCAGCAGTTGATCGCCATCGTCTTTGCCCGCAACCGCGAGCAGGATCCCAGCCTGCGCGCACTGGCCGCCGAAGGGCGGATGTATGCGCGAAGCCTCACAGCAGATACCTCGGCCCCGTAAGCCTGGTGCATTCCCCCTGTTCCAGGGTTCACTAAAACTGAACGCCACGTTTGACTTATCATCCGTTATCTCTGAATATCCACAAAAACAACATGGCTTATAGCAGGAACAGGATGTTCACACTCTATATGAAATGGGATGCGGGCTGTGATCTAGCACCGGGTGATATTCAGTTCATCCTCACGCCACGCGATGCACTGGAAATGGCAAGCGTATTTTATGAACTGGATTATCTAAAATATGACCCTCAAACCCGTTTTCAACATTTTACCATCCCCAGGCGACGTGACGGCGTATACCACCGCTTCGCGGCACAGCCATACAAACGCAAGCGCCACATTGAATACGACGGCCTTTATGATGAAGTAAAATGGAATCTAGAGCATGGCTGGATGGTTGGCGTAAACACCGCAGAGAAGTGGGACCGTTTCCGCAACCCCTTCTTCTTCGATGACGACGGTAATCTGGTTTATGACTGTTTCATGGACAGCTATAGCGACAGTTTCCAGCGAGAAGTACGGAATATTTACGAACATTGCCTGAACGCACACCCGGGACGAAAACCTGCTCCGACCATTAAACAACATGATTCCGATGCTCCCGTACAGCACGCACAGGCCACCAAAACCATTAACAGCAAAGCAGCCGGACGATTACTGGCGGCAGGTGGAATCTACAACGGCAACATTGAAGGCTTTAGACAAACAGCGGAGCAACTTGGTGGAGAAGCCGTAACAGGCTACGACAGCGTTTTAAATGAAACCACGTCCGGTATGATGATAACCGCCGCCTCGCTGCTGCTCATCAGAAATCCAGCGACAGCGAAACAGTTGACCGACTATTTGGGAAAATATAAAAACAACCAGGTTCTGCTAAGTGATATAAATGTTACGGAGCTAAACTACTTTCGCAGAAACCGTCTCGAATATAATGCGCTACGAAAAGAATTTAATAGTACTGTTCGTCCTGCTTTTCTCAAATCTCTTGCCAATCACCCTGATGCTTTAACAACTTTTGACTCTGACAACCTGCTCCGACTTGCCAATGGAAAAGTCCCCGCAGGATGGGAGGTCCATCATAAAATCCCCCTTGATGATGGGGGGACAAATACCTTTGAAAACCTAACGCTGATACAAAGTTCGCCCTATCATTACACACTTTCAAAGGCACAGGGCACGATAACTAAAGCTCTTCCCTATAATGAAAGCGCAGAAGTGTTATGGCCTGCTCCAAAGGATGTAATTTATCCCGCTGGCATTAAGGAGAAGAAATGAAGTCTACCGATGAATTGTTAGGCATATTCAAGACCCTAATGACTGCTGATAACTACCCGATAGCCAATCCTGTCAATCCTGCCGTAATGGCAGATCTCATGCGCAATGCTCCACCAGCCGAATGGGGCAGTCAGAAAAGAACGGTTTACGAGGATATACAGCGCTTGATGGCTACCCGAACTGACTACCTGAATATGTTCAACTTTATGGATGGTCTGGAGTATAACGGACTGACTTTATATAACGCAGTTCAGGCAGAAAATGGTGTGCCATTATGGTCAAATATCTACGTCCGCAACGTTGATACACGCACCGATGAAATCTATCTTGATCAGAATCTCACTGATAAAGTGCTCATTGGTGAGGATGGTATATCCGTTATTGTCTTCAGTTTCACTGATGATTGCTATCAGATACGTGATAAAGTCTCAACGAATTATGTTATAGAATCACATAACCAATTTCACGAATTGTTATCCGCACTAATTGATACGGTGAATTAATATGCGTCAAATCTCAAACTGGTTGTTTCCACGAAAAACGACCAGTAGTAGTACGTGAACCGTGGGAAATACCTGGTGTTAAAATACTGAGTAGTGGGGGTTTAAAATGATAAATGAAATAAAGAAAACGTTAACCAATATTATTAGCATACTGCGCTCAAACAATGAGAATGCATGGGCCAAAACCTTTGAGACTCTTGGTAGTGAACTTGACGTCGACTGTGAAACTACAATATTCGCATTAAAAAAAGTTTACGGTGGAATGGGATCATTTAACGATATTGTTCTTCACAAAAATGGGCTACCGCTCCGTAAAGAGAATAACGAGCTGGAAGATTTGCGTCATAGGCTTTACCAGCAACTTGAGCAGGCAAACGATTTAATTAAAAAAGGGTGTTTACTCTAACACTCGTCATCAGCGTCGCTGACGCATGCTCAGGGAGATACCCACCCTGAGCTATAAGTGCCTAACTTGCCTTACGTTTTTCGAAAGAGCCGTTGGGAAAACTCACCGCTTAAGCCGCCCCGCCAAATGTACCGCTACCTCAACCCCGCTGCGTTCCAGCGATATAGACTCCCCTTCCCACGCCGCCTGGCGCGTTAAGCAGGTCAATATGCCGCCGGGCGGCATCTCAATAGCCAGTCGCGCGTCGCGTTCGTTGGCGGAAATGACTGCCTCCTGCCAGCGCACGGTGCGGGCCATATTCATCGCCAGATCGTCGGCGATCTTCTCCGGCTGCCACAGTACGCGGCCGGTGCTGCCGCTAAGATAGGCTAAGCGTGGGCGAGAGAGCGTCACGTTTTCAAACGCCGCCACCAGCTTCTGCGCCGGTTCCGCCAGCAGCGCGCAGTGCGATGGTACGCTGACCGCCAGTCGTTTGGCCTTGCTGGCCCCTTTCGCCAGCGCGCGCTCGGCGACCTGCGCCATCCCGTCATCGCCTCCGGCGATCACAATCTGCGTTTCGGCGTTCAGGTTCGCAATATAGGTCCCGGTGCCTTCGATAAGCTGTTCCACCTGTGGCAGGGTCAAGCCCATAATCGCCGTCAGGCCATAACCGTGCGGATACGCCTGCTCCATTAAATCGCCACGCAGCGCGACCAGCCTGAGCGCGTCGGTGAAATCCAGCGCGCCCGCGATAACCGCCGCCGGGTATGCGCCAATGGAGAGCCCGCTGACGATATCCGGCGTTACGCCGCGTCGCTCAAGCTCGCGCGCCCAGGCGACACCGGCTATCAGCAGCGAAAGCTGCACCGCGCGGGTATGGGATAACGAAGCAGCGCTATCCAGCGTATCAACCTCCGTCCCCAACACCTCGCGCGCCTGTGCCAGCTCGGTGCCCGGCAGGTTTTGCAGCATGCCTTCATGCTGCGTGCCCTGCCCCGGAAAAGTAAACAGTATTTTCATCACGCCTCCCTGTGCCACGGGTCCGTCACCAGACGCGGCCCGCGGCGAGTTTTCAGCAGCGTTTTGCCGTCGCGCAGCCACTCCGCCAGCGCAAAGCCGCCCTCGGGCGTATCCACCTGCGTATCTGCCCGGCACAGCGCGCGGCTAAGCTGGGCTTGCCAGGCAGCAAACGCATCGGGGGAGAGAGGCTGTGGAGCGCGGATCAGCAGGTCGAGATCGCTGTCGGCATGGATAACCGGAATGCCGGTTGCCAGCGCGTAACCGGTGCTGCCGGTAATGCCCCACGACCACGGCCACGGCTGCTGGGAAAGTTGCAGCGCCACCTGAACCGGCGGCTGCGTCACAAAGGGCGAGCGCAGCAGATCGGCCGTTACGCTCAGTGATTCGGGCGACACCACACGCAACACGTTTTCTGGCTTCACCCATCCGGCCGCCCGCTGGTCGCGGCGCAATCCGCGCACGCCAACGGGAATACGGCCTTCGCTATCAACATCACGCCGCACCACGACCGGCAGGCCGGTATGCCAGGCCGCCTCCACCCAGGATTCGGTGATGCCTTCCAGCGCGTCACGCGCGGTAAGCCAGATGAGGTCGTGGGGGCGTAATGTTGTGGTCATGATTACATTCCTGAAGTCAACGAGATAAACAGCGGCAGCGACAGGATACACAGTACGGAGCTTAACAGCAGCACAGCTTCCGCATCCGGTGACTGCACGCCAAAGCGGTTACCGAACACCACGCCGAAGAAGCCCGCGGACAGCGCAATCATCAGGATAGCGGTGATCGCCACAGAACCGTGCAGACCGAAGATTAAAACGATACCCCAGGCAATCGCAGGCTGGATCAGCAGCTTGGCGATGGTGGAGGTGATCACCATGGTGTTGATCTGCAGCTTACGGGCAGAGAGGATCACCCCGGTCAGGAACAGCGCAGCTGCGGTGGCAGACAGCCCCAGCGGTTTGATCGCCGCGAGAACCAGTTCCGGCATTTTGATGCCGATAGCGGAGAGGATCACCCCCAGCAGCGGGCCCATAACGATCGGTTTTTTAATCGAGCGCCACATCAGTACCGGCAGCATGGAGAGGGTTGAGCCGGAGTTATTCCCTTCGGCGCGCGCTTTTTCACGCTCAAGGATCAGCAGGCAGAACGGCGTCATCAGTACGGAGCCACAGGCGATGGAGACCGCCACGGAGAGCGAGGTAGAAGAACTTTCACCGAGCACGCTGCCCAGGATTGGCAGGCCGAGCGCCGCGTAGTTCGGCAGGGCGACGGTCAGCGTCAGCACGGCCGCATCCTGCGGAGATTTTTTAAAGACGTTGGTGGCGAGGAAATAGATGGCCGCATAGGTTATCCACATCGCCAGAGTCAGCACCAGAATCAGCGGCGACTGGGCCACGATGCCGGTCCATGGCGTTTGCACGGTGGCGCTGAACAGCGCGGCAGGCAGTGCAAAATCCATGACGAAAATATTAAGCAGGGAAACATTTTTGTTATCGACCATCTTTGCCTTACCGGCCCAGAATCCCAGCAGCATGATGACGAAAATCGGTGCAAGAGCATGAACAATTACGTAAGTCATAAATCACCTGTAGTAAAAAAGTTTAAGCACTGGCGCGATGTTTATTATTTTCAGGATGCAGCCTCCCGTGTGGGCGCAACGGGTGCGCCCACGGGGACGTGCATCTGGCAGGTCTCTTTTTACTTACCAGCTGGCTCGCATGCGTTCGCGAACGAGTGCCGAGCTGCGGCGATTGTCAGCGCCTAAGCGGTTTTTCAGGGTGGCGTCCTGACGCGCGTCGTTGATGGCCTGTTGCAGTGTGGTTTTCACCTGCGCCAGATCGTTATCGGTTGGGGCATCCGGGTTGTTGATATCCAGCAGGCTGGAAAGCAGCCCCAGCGTGGCGTAGTTGCTGATGTCATACGCCATCGGCGGAATGGTGGCCGCCAGTTTTTCCAGCGCCTCCACGGTACGCAGGGTGATACGCGCCGCTGACTCTTTACCCATTGCGTGGATCAGCACCCCTTTGTCGTTAAAGGCGATCAGGCGGTTAGCCTGGTAGCCGTGCGCCAGAAACGCGCCGGACATCGCTTTGCCGACAATCAGGCCAATCACCGGATGACCGGCCAGGCGCGCGTTAGCGTAGGCCGCAGCGGCACCAGCCAGCGCCTGGTGAATACCAAACGCCTCTTCACGACGACCATAGGCCTGACTTGGGACGTCAATCACCGCCACAATCGGGCGTTTAACGGCTTTATCGGCATCAGCGGCAACGGTTTCGCTGACCACTTTTGCCAGCGTCCAGCCTTCAAGCAGGCCCACTTCGCCCTGCGCGGCACGCGGATAGTGGTTGTTGGCATCCGGAACGACGGCGACAAAACGTACCGTTTCACCGTTAAGCTCACCGTCTGCGGCCTGCACGGACGGGCAGAGCCCTTCCAGACGTTTGGCGTTCGGGGCGAGGGTTTCCAGCCAGAGTTCGCCACGGCTCATTGAATTACTCATCATTTCACCTCCCGGGCAAAAAGCGCTTTGATCTGTTCGGCATCGGCCTGTTTGCGGGTGTCGAAATTGGTCAGACGGTTCAGGTAATCGTCGTAGTTATCGGTACGGTGTTTCGCCGGCACGCCTTTCGCCATCGCGTCGTTCATTGCCGCTTTCACCGCGTTCACGCCGTCACCTACCAGCGCATCCACCAGGCCGCTTTCATAGCGCACTTCACCGCCGGTCATGCTCCAGATAAACGGACGGTCGCGAGAGTCGTACTCTTCAATTCCCGCTTCCTGTTCGATAACCTGCGGGCCGTTCAGGCCAAGACGCGCTTCGCGGGTCACAATCAGGTAGCTGCACAGCGCTGCGGCGATGGACATACCACCGAAGCAGCCCACGGTCCCGGCCACAATGCCGATCACCGGCGTGTAGCGACGCAGATCGACAATCGCGGCGTGGATATCGGCAATCGCCGCCAGGCCCAGGTTGGCTTCCTGCAAGCGTACGCCGCCGGTTTCGAGGCACAGCATCGCCTGAGTCGGGATGCCGTTGCGGTTATCTTCCGCCGCCAGCTCCAGCGCCGCCGCCATTTTGGCACCGGACACTTCGCCCATACTGCCGCCCTGGAACGCGCCTTCGATGGCAACTACCACGGCAGGCTGACCGTTGATGGTCCCTTTCGCTACCACCATGCCGTCGTCGGCCTGCGGCACAATCCCCTGTGGCCCCAGCCACGGAGAAATAATGCCTTCAAACGGATCCAGCAGTTCGCGGTAGCTGCCGTCATCCAGCAGCGCCTGCGCACGCTGGCGTGCTTTTAGTTCGATAAAGCTGCTGTCATCACGCATGGCTCACCCCCTCAAAAACCTGTTCGATACGAATGCGCGCCACGCCCGGCGTCGCGCCGAAGTCGTGGATGGTCAGTTTGCCTGCGGGCAGGCTGCTGACGGTTTGCAGGCGGGTAAACAGGGCTTCCCAGCGACCGCGGCTGTTGTCGACGGAAGTGGTGATATCAATGGTTAACGTCTGGCCCGGTTCGGCGGCGAACAGCACCTCCATATCCCCGGAACCGACAACCCCTGCCAGCGCCTTACCGCTTAACGCGCGGCTGGCGGGCATGGTTAATGTGATTTTTTCCATAACATCCTCTTAATGCTTTGAATAAGGCGTTTCGACGCGGTCGAGAAACAGCGTGGCGGCAAGCAGGTCGGCAGCGCCGCCCGGTGAGGCGTTGAGTGCCAGCATCTGACGATCTAACGTTGCCAGCGCCAGTTGGCCTGCGGGCGTGGCACATCCTCCGGCGTTCAGCACGGCGCGGGCGCCGTCCTGCATGGCGTCCAGCCCCTCCATTCCGGCGCGCGACAGCACGCAGGTATCGGTAAGCGACGTCATGATGGCCATCAGCGCGTCGAGCCTCGCCTGCGCTTCGCTGCTGCCGTTAAATCGGCTCAGACGAAGCTGCGGCAGCGCACGCTGCATGATGTGCGGAAACGCCTGCTGCGCCTCTTCACGCGCACCCGGCACGCGATAGCGATGCGTGGCGCGTAGCCCTTTGCTGAACACTTTCGGTGCGGCGTCATCCGGCAGTTTTGCCAGCCGGGCGGCGGTGTCTGCGACGGTTTGCGCAGAGGCGTCGCCGCCCTGCATCGCCACCGCGCTGACCAGTAATCCCAGCGCCCAAATCGCACCCCGGTGGGTATTGACCCCGCCGGTTGCCTTCATCATCTGCTGCTCGCCTTCGCGGCCAAGCCGCCCGACGGTTTGCCTGAGCGCGATGTCAGCCGGACGCTGCCAGCTTTGCTGCGCCAGCGCCTGAAACGTAGGGGTCAGGCTGTGCGCGGAGCGCTCCATTAGCGCCAGCGTAAGATCGTGGTGCGCGCCGTTCCCCCGACTGTCCACCAGACCGGGTTTCGGGCTTAATCGTGCTTCGTCAATCAGACACTGCGTGGCGGTTCGCGCCAGCCATTCGGCACCGCCTTCAACCTGAATCTGGGGCAGAAGTTTCATTACCAGCTCCGGAATTTCGCAGGTGGTTTATACAGACCGCCGGACCACTCAACGAGGTCAGACACGCTGCCCGCCGCCAGCAGTGAGCGGGTGGCATCGGTGCGGCGAATGCCCATATCTTCCGGGTAAACCACTTTTCCGCTCTGACGAAGTTCTGCGACGCGTTTGGCGTCTACGCCCAGACCGATATCGGTGATCCCCGCCACGGCGGCAACCATCGCCCGACGCTCTTCCAGATCTTTGGCGCGATAGAGGTAAGCAATCCCCTCTTCGGTCAGAACGTGGGTCACGTCATCGCCGTAAATCATCACTGGCGCCAGCGGCATCCCGGAGGCTTTCGCCACGTCGACGGCATCCAGTTTCTCCACGAAGGTCGGCTTCACGCCTGCCTGGAAGGTTTCCACCATCTGTACGACCAGTTTTTTACCGCGCTGCAGTGGGTCAGGCTCGGTGATCATGTTCAGCCAGGCCGGTGTGGCGTGGCGACGACCGTGCGGATCGTGCCCCATGTTTGGCGCGCCGCCGAAGCCGGAGAGACGCCCGCGGGTCACGGTTGAGGAGTTAGCGTAGCCGTCCACCTGGAGGGTGGAGCCGATAAACATATCTACCGCATACTGGCCTGCCAGCTGGCAGAAGGCGCGGTTGGAACGCATGGAGCCGTCGGCACCGGTAAAGAAGATATCCGGACGGGCGCGGATGTACTCTTCCATCCCCAGCTCGCCGCCGAAGCAGTGCACGCTCTCCACCCAGCCGCTCTCAATCGCCGGGATCAGCGTTGGATGTGGGTTCAGAGTCCAGTGCTTACAGATTTTGCCCTTCAGGCCGAGCTGTTCGCCGTAGGTCGGCAGCAGCAGCTCAATCGCTGCGGTGTTAAAGCCGATCCCGTGGTTGAGGGACTGCACCTGATGTTCCGCGTAGATGCCCTTAATCGCCATCATCGCCATCAGGATGTGTTCCTGTTTGATCAGACGCGGGTCACGGGTAAACAGCGGTTCAATAAAGAATGGCTTGTCGGCCACTACCACGTAGTCGATCCAGGAGCCTGGAATATCCACGCGCGGCAGATCGCATTCGTCGTCCACCAGCTCGTTAACCTGTGCGATGACGATCCCGTCGTGGAACGCGGCGGCTTCAACCAGCGCCGGGGTATCTTCGGTGCTCGCCCCGGTATAAAGGTTACCTTTACGGTCCGCTTTAAAACCGGCAATCAGGGCCACGTTGGGCGAGAGGTCGACGTAGAGGCGGGAATAGAGTTCGATATAGGTGTGAATCGCGCCGATTTCGAGCTGGCCATCTTCCAGCAGCTGCGAAATACGCAGGCTCTGGGTACCCGAGAAAGAGAAGTCCAGCTTGCGGGCGATCCCTTTCTCGAAGATATCCAGATGCTCGCTGCGCCCGACGCTTGGCATGATCATATGCAGGTCATGCACTATTTGCGGGTTCACTTCAGCGAGTGAGCGGGAAAGAAAATCTGCCTGCTTCTGGTTGTTGCCTTCCAGAACGACTTTGTCGCCTGGTGCGATCAGTTTTTCCAGCATGGCGACAAAATCGCCAGTCGGCAGTACCTTGCCCTGAACCGGTACGGATGCCAGACGACGCGCTTTTTCCGTGCGTCTGGTGTTCCATTGCCGGGTAGGTGTTTGCCCAGATAACATTATTAACCTCCTGATTCAGCACATCATTCTGATTTGCTTAACGTTGAGTAAAGTGTGCGCGCTGGTGAGAAAGGCATCAATTAAGCGTAGAGCGCAATCATTAGCCTGAGAGTAATAATCAACGTTAGGAAATGTGATCGGGATCAGTTCATGTTTCGGAAATACGGGCTAAACGGGGTACAATTCGGAAGGTATAGTAAATTTCAGACAAGAATCATCATCATCCTTATGACTCAAATTATTCCATCAGACTTCGACATTGCGACCGAAGAGAGCGCAGAATTTGTGCCCATGCGCGGCGTGGCGAATCGCCATCTGCAAACCATGCTGCCGCGCCTTATTCGCCGCAAAGTGCGCTTTACGCCGCATTGGCAGCGTCTCGACCTGCCCGATGATGATTTTGTCGATTTAGCCTGGAGTGAAGAGCCGCTCAGTGCGCGACATAAACCCCGGCTGGTGGTGTTCCACGGCCTGGAGGGGAGCCTGCACAGCCCTTATGCTCACGGTCTGATTGAGGCGGCGAAAGCGCGCGGCTGGCTTGGCGTGGTGATGCACTTTCGCGGATGCAGCGGCGAGCCAAATCGGCAAAAACGCATCTATCACTCCGGGGAAACGGAAGACGGTACCTGGTTCCTGCGCTGGCTGGCCGAAACGCTCGGCCCGGCCCCTACCGCTGCGGTGGGGTATTCACTCGGGGGAAACATGCTCGCCTGCCTGCTGGCGAAAGAGGGTGAAAGCGTTCCGCTGGATGCCGCCGCCATCGTCTCGGCGCCGTTTATGCTGGAGCAGTGCAGTTACCATATGGAAAAAGGCTTTTCGCGCGTCTATCAGCGCTATCTGCTGAACCTGCTGAAAGCCAATGCAGCGCGAAAGCTGAAGGCTTATCCCGACACGCTGCCGGTGAGCCTGCGCCAGCTGAAGAAAGTGCGCCGTATTCGCGAGTTCGACGATCTGATCACCGCGAAAATCCACGGATTTGCCGATGCGATCGACTATTACCGCCAGTGCAGCGCCATGCCCGTACTGAGTAAGATCACCAAGCCAACGCTGATTATTCATGCTAAAGACGATCCCTTTATGGATCATCACTCCATCCCTGCGCAGGAATTTTTGCCCGCTAACGTCCATTATCAACTGACCGAGCACGGCGGCCACGTCGGCTTTGTTGGCGGCACGTTGCGTCGTCCACAGATGTGGCTGGAAACCCGTATTCCGGACTGGCTGACAACATACCTGGAACCGAAACTATGATCATTCCCTGGCAAGATCTGGCTCCCGAAACGCTGGATAATCTGATTGAAAGCTTTGTGTTACGTGAAGGCACAGATTATGGTGAACAAGAACGCACGCTCGAACAGAAAGTGGCCGATGTTAAGCGTCAGCTGCAAAACGGCGAGGTACTGATCGTGTGGTCCGAGCTACATGAAACCGTTAACGTCATGCCCCGCAATCAATTTCGCGGTTAATCGCTTCATCTTTCTACTCAGGGAGTTGCTATGTCCGCCAGACATCCGGTTATTGCCGTCACAGGATCGAGTGGTGCAGGCACCACCACTACCAGCCTCGCCTTTCGTAAAATCTTCTCTCAGCTTCATTTAAGCGCCGCAGAGGTCGAGGGTGACAGCTTTCACCGCTACACCCGTCCTGAGATGGACATGGCCATTCGTAAAGCGCGCGATCTGGGTAAGCACATTAGTTATTTCGGCCCGGAAGCGAACGATTTCGGCCTGCTGGAGCAAACCTTTCTCGAGTATGGCCTGAGCGGTAAAGGACAGTCACGCAAATACCTGCACACCTATGACGAAGCGGTGCCCTGGAATCAGGTGCCGGGCACCTTCACCCCCTGGCAGCCGCTGCCGGAGCCGACGGATGTGCTGTTTTACGAAGGGCTGCACGGCGGCGTGGTCACGCCACAGCATGACGTAGCGCGCCATGTTGACCTGCTGGTGGGCGTGGTGCCTATCGTTAACCTCGAATGGATTCAGAAACTGACCCGTGATACCAGCGAGCGTGGACATTCGCGTGAGGCGGTGATGGACTCCGTGGTGCGCTCGATGGAAGACTATATCAATTTCCTGACGCCGCAGTTCTCGCGCACCCACATCAACTTCCAGCGCGTCCCTACGGTGGATACCTCTAACCCCTTTGCGGCTAAAGCCATCCCCTCTCTGGATGAGAGCTTTGTGGTGATCCATTTCCGCAACCTGGAGGATATCGACTATCCCTGGCTGCTGGCGATGCTGCAGGGCTCATTTATTTCGCACATGAATACGCTGGTCGTGCCGGGCGGGAAGATGGGGCTGGCGATGGAGCTGATTATGACGCCGCTGGTGCAAAGATTGATGGAAGGGAAGAAGATCGCATAAGCCTGTTCCCTCTCCCTGTGGGAGAGGGTTAGGGTGAGGGCATCAACACGCACGATGCCCCATAAATTACGCTTCGATCACCTCATACGAATGCGTAATATTCACCGCTTTCTCCAGCATCAACGCCACGGAGCAATACTTCTCTGCTGACAGATCTACGGCGCGGGAGACCGCCGCGTCTTTCAGTTCTTTACCCGTGACAATGAAGTGCAGGTTGATATGCGTGAACAGACGTGGCGCCTCTTCACGGCGCTCCGAGGTCAGTTTCACTTCGCAGTTTGTCACCTCATGGCGACCTTTTTGCAGGATCGAAACCACATCAATTGCGCTGCAACCGCCGGCGGCCATCAGCACCATCTCCATCGGGCTTGGCGCCTTATCTCCGGAGTTGCCGTCCATCAAAATCTGGTGCCCGGAAGCCGACTCGCCCAGGAACGTTAAGCCCTCAACCCATTTCACACGCGCTTGCATTGTAGTTAACTCCGAAGTTGCAATTTTCCTGACAGATTACGCGCCAGTAACAATTCTGGCAACGGAAGGCGACCTGTATCAAGCTGAAGCGAGACACCAGGAGACAGGCGGCTAAAGCTATGCTAAAACAGTCTGGATGCTACAGTAATACATTGACATTACGCATGTATGCAGAGGACATCACACATTACAGGCTGCTGAATATTGTGACAGCCCGATTCCCAGGAATGGGGAAGAATTCGATTGCAACCCCAGAGTGAAGGCGTCCATCCCGGCTCTGGAGACAGCTTATAACAGAGGATAACAGCGCATGGTGCTTGGCAAACCGCAAACAGACCCGACTCTCGAATGGTTCTTGTCTCATTGCCACATTCATAAGTACCCATCGAAGAGCACGCTGATTCACCAGGGTGAAAAAGCGGAAACGTTGTATTACATCGTTAAAGGCTCCGTGGCCGTGTTGATCAAAGATGAAGAAGGGAAAGAGATGATCCTTTCTTATCTGAACCAGGGCGACTTTATTGGCGAACTGGGCCTGTTTGAAGAAGGTCAGGAACGTAGCGCCTGGGTACGGGCAAAAACCGCGTGTGAAGTGGCTGAGATCTCCTACAAGAAGTTCCGCCAGCTGATCCAGGTGAACCCGGACATTCTGATGCGCCTCTCCTCGCAGATGGCACGCCGCCTGCAGGTGACTTCTGAGAAAGTGGGTAACCTCGCCTTCCTGGACGTGACCGGCCGTATCGCTCAGACGCTGCTGAATCTGGCAAAACAACCTGACGCGATGACCCACCCGGATGGTATGCAGATCAAAATCACCCGTCAGGAGATTGGTCAGATTGTGGGTTGTTCCCGCGAAACCGTTGGCCGTATTCTGAAAATGCTGGAAGATCAGAACCTGATCTCCGCCCACGGCAAAACGATCGTGGTTTACGGGACGCGTTAATTCCGAAAGAACGGCGTGCCATCGCAAGATGTCACGCCGTTTTTGTCTCTGGCATCTATGTGGCGCAGGCTGATTTATCACCCGGAAGTTAACTACGCACTCCGACAAACGCTGGTGCTGTGTCTTCCTGTGGCCGTCGGTCTGATTCTCGGCCACCTGCAACAGGGTCTGCTCTTCTCTCTCGTGCCTGCCTGCTGCAACATCGCAGGGCTGGATACCCCCCATAAACGCTTTTTCAAACGTCTGATCGTTGGCGGCTCGCTCTTTGCCGGCTGTAGCCTCGCCGTCCAGTTACTGCTGGCCCGCGACATCCCCCTGCCCCTGATCCTCACCCTGCTGGCAATGACGTTAGGGGTGACGGCAGAGATCAGCTCTTTGCATGCCAGGCTGCTACCCGCCTCGCTGATTGCCGCCATCTTTACCCTGAGCCTGGCGGGCAATATGCCGGTGTGGGAGCCGTTGCTGATCTATACGCTGGGCACGCTCTGGTATGGGCTGTTTAACTGGTTCTGGTTCTGGATGTGGCGCGAACAGCCGCTGCGGGAATCGCTGAGCTTGTTGTACCGCCAGCTTGCCGACTACTGCGAAGCGAAATATACCCTGCTCACCCAGCATACCGACCCGGAAAAATCCCTGCCGCCGCTGCTGGCCCGCCAGCAGAAGGTGGTGGATCTTATCAGCCAGTGTTATCAGCAGTTACACATGCTGGCAGCTAACAGAAATCACGAATACAAACGTCTGTTGCGAACCTTCCAGGTCGGGCTCGACTTGCAGGAGCATATCTCCGTCAGCCTGCATCACCCGGAAGAGGTGCAAAAGCTGGTGGAACGCAGCCACGCCGAAGCCGTGATCAGATGGAATGCCCAGACCGTCGCTGCACGCCTGCGTGTGCTCTCGGATAATATCCTCTATCACCGCTACCCCACCCGCTTCAGCATGGACAAGCAGTTGGGGGCGCTGGAGAAAATCGCCCGGCAGCACCCGGAAAACCCGGTTGGGCAGTTCTGTGCCTGGCACTTTAGCCGCATCGCCCGCGTGCTACGTACCCAGCGTCCGCTCTACTCGCGCGACCTGATGGCCGATAAGCAAAAACGTCTGCCGCTCTTCCCGGCGCTGAAAAGTTATCTGTCGCTCAAGTCTTCCGCGCTGCGCAATGCCGCACGCATCAGCGTCATGCTCAGCATCGCCAGCCTGATGGGGATGGCCCTCCATTTACCGAAGCCCTACTGGATCCTTATGACCGTCCTGCTGGTTACGCAAAACGGCTACGGGGCGACGCGGGTACGCATATTCCACCGGGCAGGCGGTACCCTGGCAGGGCTGATTATCGCGGGTGCCACGCTGCACTTCCACGTGCCGGAGGGCTTTACGTTACTGAGCATGCTGCTGATTACGCTGGTGAGCTACCTGATCATCCGTAAAAATTACGGCTGGGCGACGGTCGGCTTTACGGTGACCGCGGTATACACGCTGCAGCTCCTCACGCTGAACGGCGATCAGTTTATCATCGCCCGTCTCGCAGACACGCTGATAGGCTGTTTAATCGCTTTTGGCGGCATGGTGTGGCTGTGGCCGCAGTGGCAAAGCGGGTTGCTACGACAGAACGCCCACGATGCGCTGGAAGCCGACCAGGAGGCTATTCGCCTCATCCTGAGCAGTGATCCTCAGCCAACACCGCTTGCCTGGCAGCGCATGAAGGTGAACCAGGCGCACAACGCCCTGTTCAACTCGCTGAATCAGGCGATGCAGGAGCCGGGGTTCAATTCACACTACCTGGCCGACATGAAGCTGTGGGTCACGCACAGCCAGTTCATCGTAGAACATATCAATGCCATGACGACGCTGGCGCGGGAACACACCATGCTGACGCCGGATCTGGCCGAGCGCTATCTGCAGTCTTGTGAAATTGCGCTGCAGCGTTGTCAGCAGCGGCTGGATTATGACGCGCCGGGAGAGAGTGGCGACGCCAATATTCTGGAAGCGCCGGAGACGCTGACCCACGGGCCGATGAGCACCCTGGAGCAGCATCTACAACGCATATTGGGGCATTTGAGTACCATGCACACCATTTCGTCGGTGGCATGGCGTCAACGTCCGCATCACGGTGTCTGGTTAACCCGTATCTTGAAGCGGACGCCGTACTGATCAGGCCTGGACCACGCTCTTCACCGCGGCGGCAAAACGGCTCAATCCCTCGTCAATATCGTTATCTTCCACCACCAGCGAAGGGGCAAAGCGCATCACGTCCGGGCCCGCATTGAGGACCATCACCCCTTCCTGTGCCGCAGCGTGCAGGAAATCACGTGCCCGCCCTTTAAACTGCGGCTTAAGCTCAGCACCGACCAGCAGCCCCATCCCACGGATTTCGCTGAAAACGTCATACTGCTCGTCGATCTGCTGCAGCTGTTTTACAAAGCGTTCACGCTTCGCGTTCACGCCGCTAAGCACTTCGGGCGTATTAATAATATCAAAGGCCGCGCCCGCAATAGCGCAGGCAAGCGGATTACCGCCGTAAGTAGAGCCGTGAGACCCCACGTGGAATGCGGAGGCGATATCCTGCGTGGTGAGCACCGCGCTGATCGGGAAGCCGCCGCCCAGCGCTTTAGCGCTGGTGAGAATATCTGGCGTCACGCCGTAATGTTGATAGGCAAAAAGCTCGCCGGTTCGGCCCATGCCACTCTGTACTTCGTCAAAGACCAGCAGCGCCTGATGCTGGTCGCACAGATCGCGCAGCCCCTGCAGAAACGCCGGCGTCGCCGCCGTCACGCCGCCTTCGCCCTGAATCGGCTCCACCACTACGGCGCAGGTATGATCGTCCATCACCGCCTTCACCGCATGCAGATCATTGAAGGGAACATGGATGATGTCAGCCGGTTTCGGGCCAAATCCATCGGAATACTTCGGCTGGCCGCCAACGGAAACCGTGAATAACGACCGCCCGTGAAAGGCATTATGAAAAGCGATGATTTTGGTTTTGTAGGGGCTATGGCGGGTAGAGGCATAGTAACGGGCCAGTTTAAAGGCAGTTTCGTTGGCTTCGGTCCCCGAGTTCATAAACAACACACGTTCGGCAAAAGTCGCATCAATGATCTTACGTCCCAGGCGCAGGGCGGGTTCATTGGTGAAGACGTTGCTGGTGTGCCACAGGGTCTCGCCCTGGGTTTTCAGCGCCTCTACCAGCGCCGGGTGGCAGTGGCCTAACGCGGTAACCGCAATCCCGCCGGCGAAATCAACGTACTCTTTCCCCTCCTGATCCCAGACGCGGCTCCCTTTTCCCTTAACCGGGATAAATTCAGCCGGTGCATAAACTGGCAGAATGACGTCGTCGAATGTCGCGCGTGTAATTGCAGATTTTTCAGTTGCCATGTAACCCCACCCTTTTTTAAGCAAAAACAGGAAGTGAAAATATAATCACGAAATATGCTTAAAAAATCACTTTGTGGCAACTAAAAATCAACGATGAAGGAAATTAGCCAGCAGTTGGTGCCCCTGCTCGCTAAGAATGCTCTCCGGATGGAACTGGACGCCTTCCAGATCCCACTCACGATGGCGGATACCCATGATCTCCTGCGTCTCACTCCAGGCGGTGACCTCAAAGCAGGCGGGAAGCGTAGCAGGATCAATTAACAGCGAGTGATAGCGGGTCACGGTGAGCGGGTTGTTTAACCCCTGGAAAACGCCGATCCCGCTATGGGTGATGGGGCTGGTTTTACCATGCATGACCCTTGCTGCACGGACAATGCTCGCGCCAAATACCTGAGCAATGGCCTGATGGCCGAGGCAGACGCCGAGCAGCGGTATGTTACCGGCATAATGGCGGATGACCTCAAGCGAGATCCCTGACTCATCAGGCGTGCAGGGGCCAGGCGAGATAACGATTTTTTGTGGATCCAGAGCAGCGATATCTGCCAGCGTTAGCGCATCGTTTCGTCGTACTTCCACCTCGGCCCCCAGCTCGCAAAAATACTGGTACAGGTTCCAGGTAAACGAATCGTAATTATCAATCAGTAAAATCATGGCGGCTCCGGGTCAACAATCGCCGCCCTATTTTACTCAGATTCTCCCGCTTCGCTCACCACTTTGCCAAAGATGGTCTGCAACGCGCTGAGATCGCCCATCGCCCCGCTCTGATTGGCCTGCGCCCAGGCCTCGGGATCAATATCGCGCCAGTTGAGCTGGTAACCCGCATGGATAGCCAGTTGTTCAAAGAAGATGCGCTGCGCAATACCATTGCCGATACGGAATGGATGCAGGACGTTAATTTCACAATAATAATGGCTGAGGCGGGCGACAAACTCCTCTGGGTTCAACCCCACCAGGTACGCTTCATCCTCCAGATCCTGCATCAGGGCATTGCCCTCTTTTTCGATATAGGCGAAGTGACAAAAACGGGTGTCCCCCTGGTAAATATCGATTTCGCGAATCTCACCCGCCCAGTCAAACACATCCTGGTAAAGATGGCGATGAATGGCGCACAGATGTGGCAAGCCGCGCGCAGAGGGCCCCAGGGGCAAAGTTGCAGCGCGCAGAGCCGTCAGTTCGTAGGCCGCCTGCGCAAGGCGTTCGGCTTGGCGAATTCCCAGCCGGTTACGCATCACATTCAAACCGGGATAGAGATAAGGGTCGCGACCGTCGCCGTATTTATCGCTCATAGTGCCTCCTGAGTTCCTCAAGGCGCACCTGCGCTTCTTCCGCATTAAGCGTAACCAGTGGACTGTCGACCCCCTCAAGGAGGCGGCTGGCCCGGAAATTGGCATTTCGTAGCTGCTCCCAGAGACGGGATTTTTGCTTATCGGTGAGCTTTTTCACTTATGTCCTCCCTGCTTGTGTCCGTGTTTGCCACAAGTATAAGCAGCAAATAGCGGTTCCGCAGGGAGGAAAACGCATCGCAGACGTAGAATGCCCGCGTGAAGGGCGATTAAGGCAGGACTTTCGCGGAGAGGATAACTACCGGTTTTGACGGAACATTTTGGTATGGGCCCACGTCGTGAGTCTGCACCTGAGAAATCTTATCCGCCACGTCCATTCCTTTCACAATTTTACCAAACACTGCATAGCCAAAATCACGCTGCCCGTGATCGAGGAAGGCATTGTCAGCCACATTGAGGAAGAACTGGCTGGTTGCGCTGTCTTTATCAGCGGTACGCGCCATAGAGATGGTGCCGCGCTTGTTCAGCAGTCCGTTATCCGCTTCGTTTTTGATTGGCGGGTTAGGTTTCTTCTGCTGCATCTGCTCGGTGAAACCGCCGCCCTGGATCATAAAGCCCGGGATCACACGGTGGAAGGTGGTGTTGTTATAGAAGCCACTGTTTACGTAATCGAGGAAGTTTTTTACCGATACAGGGGCTTTCTGGCTATTCAATTCCAGCTCAATGTTGCCGGCGGAAGTGGTCAACAGAACGTGAGGGTCTCCTTTCGCTGCCAGCGCAGCAGGAGAAACGGCAGAAAGAGCAAACACAGCTGCAACAGCCGCCAGTGTTGATTTGAGCATGAGAATTCCTTAACAAAGCGCAGTATAAAAAGCGAATGGCTTGATTCTAAAGAGCAGTATGAGCCGAGACCAGCCTTTTACCTAATTTTACGAAAATGAAACAATTATTACCGCGCAAACGATTGGTTATCTCGCCGATTAATGTGATCTGGATCACATATAAAACTGCAACGATCTTCAAATTTCTCTTAAAAGATATGAATGGATCACTTTAATGTCTAAAATCTGCCCGTCCTCAGCGCCCTTTCCGGCGCTTCTCTTTTTTGAACAGGCCAGACATGACTAACAGCAATCGCATCAAGCTCACATGGATCAGCTTCTTCTCCTACGCCCTGACCGGCGCGTTGGTGATCGTCACCGGGATGGTGATGGGAAATATCGCAGACTACTTCCAGCTGCCCGTTTCCAGCATGAGTAACACCTTCACCTTCCTTAACGCGGGGATCTTGATCTCCATCTTCCTGAACGCCTGGCTGATGGAAATTGTTCCGCTGAAAACACAGCTGCGCTTTGGCTTCGTGCTGATGGTAGCCGCCGTGGCAGGCCTGATGCTCAGCCACAGCATCGCGCTCTTCTCTGCCGCCATGTTCGTACTGGGTCTGGTGAGCGGGATCACCATGTCCATCGGTACCTTCCTGATTACTCACATGTATGAAGGCCGTCAGCGCGGCGCTCGCCTGCTCTTTACCGACTCCTTCTTTAGCATGGCCGGCATGATATTCCCGATGGTGGCTGCCGTGTTGCTGGCACGTAGCATTGAGTGGTACTGGGTATACGCCTG
Organism: Leclercia sp. UBA5958; assembly: GCF_002430365.1. Taxonomy (NCBI): domain Bacteria; kingdom Pseudomonadati; phylum Pseudomonadota; class Gammaproteobacteria; order Enterobacterales; family Enterobacteriaceae; genus Leclercia; species Leclercia sp. UBA5958. The sequence goes on from NZ_DJCE01000005.1 coordinate 32,407, forward strand.
CATCGGGCTGGTGTACGTAGCGATCTTTATTCTGACCTTCGGCTGCGACTTCCCGGTGCTGGGCAAAAAAGCGCAGACGACCTCAGAGCCGGTGGTGAAAGAGAAATGGGGCATCGGCGTACTGTTTCTCTCTATCGCGGCCCTGTGCTACATCCTGGGGCAGCTGGGCTTTATCTCCTGGGTACCGGAATATGCGAAAGGTCTCGGCATGAGTCTGAATGACGCGGGTAAACTGGTGAGCGATTTCTGGATGTCTTACATGTTCGGTATGTGGGCGTTTAGCTTCATCCTGCGCTTCTTCGACCTGCAGCGCATTCTGGCCGTACTGGCGGGGCTGGCAACCGTGCTGATGTATCTGTTCATCAACGGTTCACCGGAGCATATGCCATGGTTCATTCTGACCCTGGGCTTCTTCTCCAGCGCGATTTATACCTCCATCATTACGCTGGGATCGCTGCAGACCAAAGTGGCCTCGCCGAAGCTGGTGAACTTCGTTCTGACCTGCGGCACCATTGGTACCATGCTGACCTTTGTGGTTACCGGCCCGATCGTGGCGCACAGCGGCCCGCTGGCCGCCCTGCATACCGCTAACGGTCTGTACGCCGTGGTGTTTGTCATGTGTCTGGTACTGGGCTTTGTGACCCGCCACCGCCAGCACAACATGGCGGCAGCGTCGCACTAATCCTTATGCCCCTTTGCGCTCTGCGAAGGGGCTGTTTTTCGTAAAGAATACCTCCTCCCCACCGTTGTCCATCTGAATCCAGGTCTGCGCCAGCTGCGTGGTGGCAATCACCCGCCCGTGACGAATTGACCAGCGTACCGGCACCTGACAGCGCACCGCTTCAAAACCGCTCTCCGCGGGCAAAATAATCAGGTTCGCCGGATTTCCCGTCTCGATGCCGTAATCGCTCAGTCCGAAGGTGCGGGCGCTGTTGTGAGTGATCAGGTTCAGCCCACTGTCGATCTGCGAATAACCCATCATCTGGCACACATGTAGCCCCATATGCAGCACCTGCAGCATATTGCCGGTGCCGAGTGGGTACCAGGGATCAAAGACGTCATCATGGCCGAAGCAGACGTTAATCCCCGCCTCCTGCAGCTCTTTAACCCGGGTAATGCCGCGACGCTTAGGGTAGTCGTCAAAGCGACCCTGCAGGTGGATATTCACGAGCGGGTTAGCCACAAAGTTAATCCCCGACATCTTCAGCAGCCGGAACAGCCGCGAGGTATAAGCGCCATTGTAGGAGTGCATAGCGGTAGTGTGGCTGGCGGTCACGCGCGGGCCAATGCCTGCCTCATAGGCCAGGGTTGCCACTGTCTCGACAAACCGTGACTGTTCGTCGTCGATTTCATCGCAGTGAATGTCCAGCGGACGGTCATATTTCTTCGCCAGCGCGAAGGCGATGTGCAGCGACTCCACGCCATATTCGCGGGTGAACTCAAAATGCGGGATTGCGCCGACCACATCCGCCCCCAGCTTTAACGCCTCTTCCAGCAGCGCCGCGCCGTTCGGGTAAGAGAGGATCCCCTCCTGCGGAAATGCCACGATTTGCAGCGTCACCCACGGCGCCACCTCCTGCTTCACCTCCAGCATGGCCTTCAGGGCGGTAAGCGTCGGGTCGGAGACATCCACGTGGGTACGTACAAACTGGATGCCGTTGGCAATTTGCCATTTCAGCGTCTTCCAGGCGCGTGCTTTCACATCGTCGTGGCTCAGCTGCGCCTTGCGCTCCGCCCAACGTTCAATGCCCTCGAACAGGGTGCCGGACTGGTTCCAGTTCGGCTCACCTGCGGTCTGGGTGGTATCGAGATGAATATGCGGCTCAATAAACGGCGGGATCGCCAGGCCGCCGCGGCCATTAAGCACTTCATAACTTTCAGCGTGGGCATCGCCCATTGGCGTAATCTCGCTAAAATGACCGTTCTCCACGGCAAGTTGCCAAAGCCCTTCACGGCCAGGTAAACGGACATTCTGGATAAGCCAAAGCGGAGCTGTACTCATGATGTTCTCCTGAAAAACGCGGCTGAAATTTAGAGGTAGCCGGATCGGCATAATAACCCTGTAATTTGTACACAAATTCAACAAAGACGAAAAGCTCGATATTTCCGCAACTTAGAAAATCCCTGACAAATCAGGCATCTACCCACTAAGGAGTAGTTGAAGGCGTATTTGATTTACATCAATAAGTGGCTTTGCTGAATCGTTAAGGTAGGCAGTAATAGAAAAGAAATCGAGGCAAAAATGAGCAAAGTCAGACTCGCTATCATCGGTAACGGCATGGTCGGCCACCGCTTTATTGAGGATCTTCTCGATAAAGCCGAGGCTGACCAGTTCGACATTACCGTGTTCTGTGAAGAACCCCGTAAGGCGTACGACCGCGTGCACCTCTCCTCCTACTTCTCTCACCACACTGCCGAAGAGCTCTCTCTGGTGCGTGACGGCTTTTACGAGAAGCATGGCGTGAAGGTGCTGGTGGGCGAGCGTGCTATCACCATTAACCGTCAGGAAAAAGTGATTCATTCCAGTGCGGGACGCACGGTTTTTTACGACAAGCTGATCATGGCGACTGGCTCCTATCCATGGATCCCGCCCATTAAAGGCTCAGAAACCCAGGATTGCTTCGTTTATCGCACCATTGAAGATCTGAACGCCATCGAGTCCTGCGCCCGCCGTAGCAAACGCGGCGCGGTCGTCGGCGGCGGTCTGCTCGGTCTGGAAGCGGCCGGTGCGCTGAAGAACTTAGGCGTTGAAACTCACGTCATCGAATTTGCCCCGATGCTGATGGCAGAACAGCTCGACCACATGGGTGGCGATCAGCTGAAACGCAAAATCGAAAGTATGGGTGTGAAGGTACACACCAGCAAGAATACCAAAGAGATCGTGCAGGAAGGCACCGAGGCGCGTAAAACGATGCGCTTCGCCGACGGCAGCGAGCTGGAAGTCGACTTTATCGTCTTCTCTACCGGTATTCGTCCTCGCGACAAACTGGCGACCCAGTGCGGCCTGGCCGTGGCCCAGCGCGGCGGGATCATGATTAACGACACCTGCCAGACCTCCGATCCGGATATCTACGCCATCGGTGAGTGTGCCAGTTGGGAGAACCACGTCTACGGTCTGGTCGCCCCTGGTTACAAAATGGCGCAGGTCGTGGCAGACCATATCCTGGGTAATGAAAATGCCTTCGCGGGCGCCGACATGAGCGCCAAGCTGAAACTGCTGGGCGTGGACGTGGGCGGCATCGGTGATGCGCATGGTCGCACCCCGAACTCTCGCAGCTACGTTTACCTCGACGAAAGCAAAGAGGTCTATAAACGCCTTATCGTTAGCCCGGATAACAAAACCCTGCTCGGCGCGGTGCTGGTGGGCGACACCAGCGACTACGGTAACCTGCTGCAACTGGTCCTGAACGGTATTGAGCTGCCGGAGAATCCGGATGCCCTGATCCTCCCGGCTCACGCCTCCAGCGGTAAGCCCTCTATTGGGGTAGATAAACTGCCGGATAGCGCGCAGATCTGCTCCTGCTTCGACGTCACCAAAGGCATGCTGGTTGCGGCCATCAACAAAGGCTGTCACACCGTTGCGGCGCTGAAAGCCGAAACCAAAGCCGGTACCGGCTGCGGGGGTTGTATCCCGCTGGTAACTCAAGTGCTGAACGCCGAGCTGGCCAAACAGGGCATCGAAGTGAATAACAACCTGTGCGAGCATTTTGCATACTCTCGCCAGGAGCTGTATCACCTGATTCGTGTTGAAGGCATCAAATCCTTCGACGAATTACTGGAAAAACACGGCCAGGGTTATGGCTGTGAAGTGTGTAAACCGACAGTGGGCTCACTGCTGGCCTCGTGCTGGAACGACTACATCCTTAAACCGCAGCATACGCCGCTGCAGGATACCAACGACAACTTCCTGGCCAACATCCAGAAAGATGGTACTTACTCGGTGATCCCACGCTCTGCCGGCGGCGAAATCACGCCGGAAGGGCTGGTCGCGGTTGGTCGCATTGCACGCGAGTTTAACCTCTATACCAAAATCACCGGTTCTCAGCGTATCGGCCTGTTTGGTGCGCAGAAAGATGACCTGCCGGAAATCTGGCGTCAGCTGATTGAAGCCGGTTTCGAAACCGGTCACGCGTATGCTAAAGCGCTGCGTATGGCGAAAACCTGCGTAGGCAGCACCTGGTGCCGCTACGGCGTGGGCGATAGCGTGGGCTTCGGCGTTGAGCTGGAAAACCGCTACAAAGGCATCCGTACGCCACACAAAATGAAGTTTGGCGTCTCCGGCTGTACCCGTGAATGTGCGGAAGCACAGGGTAAAGACGTGGGTATCATTGCTACCGAGAAGGGCTGGAACCTGTACGTCTGCGGTAACGGCGGGATGAAACCACGCCATGCGGATCTGCTGGCGGCGGACATTGATCGCGAAACGCTGATCAAATACCTCGACCGCTTCATGATGTTCTACATCCGCACTGCGGACAAACTGACCCGTACTGCCCCGTGGTTAGATAATCTGGAAGGCGGCATCGACTACCTGAAGTCGGTCATTATTGACGACAAACTGGGTCTGAACGCGCACCTGGAAGAAGAGATGGCCCGCCTGCGCGACGCGGTGATTTGCGAGTGGACAGAAACCGTGAATACCCCGGCCGCTCAGGTTCGCTTCAAACACTTCATCAACAGCACCCAGCGCGATCCGAACGTGCAGGTTGTGCCTGAGCGCGAGCAGCATCGTCCTGCAACACCGTATGAACGCATTCCCGTCACTCTGGTGGAGGAAAACGTATGAGCCAGTGGGTAAACATCTGCAGCATTGACGCTATTCTGCCTGCAACCGGCGTATGTGCGCTTTTAGGTAACGAGCAGGTCGCCATTTTCCGTCCACGTCACGATGAACAGGTTTTTGCCATCAGCAATATCGACCCGTTCTTCGAGTCCAGCGTGCTCTCCCGCGGCCTGATTGCTGAACACCAGGGTGAACTGTGGGTTGCCAGTCCGCTGAAAAAACAGCGTTTCCGTCTGAGCGACGGGCTCTGTATGGAAGATGAAGGCCACTCCGTGAAGCACTATGACGTCCGGGTGAAGGATGGGCAGGTGCAACTGCGCGGTTAAACACTTATTGGGAGGCGCAATGCCTCCCTTTTTTACATTTTTCTTTTTATTTTCAGGATAATCAAACCATGTTCACAGACACTATTAACAAGTGTGCGGCTAACGCTGCGCGCATCGCACGGCTCAGCAAGAATAATCCCCTCGGTTTTTGGGTCAGCTCAGCGATGGCGGGTGCCTACGTTGGTCTGGGCATCATCTTGATCTTCACCCTCGGCAATCTGCTGGAACCCTCTGTCCGTCCGCTGGTGATGGGCGCAACCTTTGGTATCGCATTAACCCTGGTCATCATCGCCGGATCGGAGCTCTTCACGGGCCATACCATGTTCCTGACGCTGGGCGTTAAAGCGGGCACCATTACCCAGGGCCAGATGTGGGCCATCCTGCCGCAAACCTGGACGGGTAACCTGCTAGGCTCGGTCTTCGTCGCGCTGCTGTATAGCTGGGGTGGCGGAAGCCTGCTGCCTGTGGATACCAGCATCGTTCACTCCGTAGCGCTGGCGAAGACGACTCAGCCAGCTATGGCTCTGTTCTTCAAGGGCGCGCTCTGTAACTGGCTGGTATGTCTGGCAATATGGATGGCAATCCGTACCGAAGGCGCGGCCAGGTTTATCGCCATCTGGTGGTGCCTGCTGGCGTTTATCGCCTCCGGCTACGAGCACTCCGTGGCAAACATGACCCTCTTCGCCCTCTCCTGGTTTGGACACCATAGCGAAGCTTTCACCCTTTCGGGTATCGGCCATAACCTGTTGTGGGTAACCCTGGGCAATACCCTTTCGGGTGCAGTATTTATGGGCTTAGGTTACTGGTATGCTACCCCTAAAGCGGAGCGTCCGACTCCGGCCAACATCGCAACAGCACCGGCGAAAGCCCATTCTTAAGAGGTAATGTCGTGGATCACCTGCCAATATTTTGTCAATTACGCAACCGCGACTGCCTGCTGGTGGGCGGTGGTGATGTCGCCGAACGCAAAGCACGTCTGCTGTTAGAGGCAGGTGCACGACTGACCGTCAACGCTCTCGCGTTCGCGCCACAGTTTGAGGTCTGGGCGAAGGAAGGGATGCTCACCCTTGCGCCTGGCGAGTTCGATGAATCCCTGCTTGATACCTGCTGGCTGACCATCGCAGCCACGGACAATGATGACGTGAACCAGCGCGTCAGCGATGCCTGCGAAGTTCGCCGCATCTTCTGTAACGTGGTGGATGCGCCGAAAGAGGCGAGCTTTATCATGCCCTCTATCATCGACCGCTCGCCGCTGATGATTGCGGTGTCATCCGGGGGACGTTCGCCCGTTCTGGCTCGCCTGTTACGGGAAAAGCTGGAGGCCCTGCTGCCCCAGCACCTCGGGCAGATTGCACACTACGCCGGGCAACTTCGCTCCCGCGTGAAGCAAACCTTCCAGACCGTTGGGGAGCGCCGCCGCTTCTGGGAAAAATTCTTTGTTAACGACAGGCTGGCGCAGTCGCTGGCGAATCAGGATCAGAAGGCCATTGAAGAGACGACAGCGCAACTGCTGAGCGAGCCGCTGGATCATCGCGGTGAAGTGGTGCTGGTTGGCGCAGGCCCGGGTGATGCAGGCTTGCTGACATTGAAGGGGCTGCAGCAGATCCAGCAGGCAGATATCGTGGTTTACGATCGCCTCGTATCGGACGACATCATGAATCTGGTGCGACGCGATGCGGATCGCGTGTTCGTGGGCAAACGCGCAGGTTACCACTGCGTACCGCAGGAGGAGATTAATCAGATCCTGCTGCGCGAGGCGCAGAAAGGCAAACGCGTGGTGCGTCTCAAGGGGGGCGATCCCTTTATCTTTGGCCGCGGTGGCGAAGAGCTGGAAACTCTCTGCGAAGCGGGCATTCCCTTCTCCGTGGTGCCCGGTATCACGGCAGCTTCTGGCTGTTCGGCTTACTCCGGTATTCCGCTGACCCACCGTGATTACGCCCAGAGCGTACGTCTGGTAACGGGGCACCTGAAAACCGGCAGCGAACTGGACTGGCACAACCTGGCTGCTGAAAAACAGACGCTGGTGTTCTATATGGGGCTGAACCAGGCCGCCACGATTCAGGCGAAACTACTGGAGCAGGGTATGGATGCAGAGATGCCCGTCGCGCTGGTGGAAAACGGCACCGCCGTTACGCAGCGGGTGGTGAACGGCGTTCTGACGCAGCTGGGTGAACTGGCACAACAGGTTGAAAGTCCGGCGTTGATTGTGGTTGGCCGGGTGGTGGAACTTCGCAACAAGCTTAACTGGTTCTCAAATCACTAACGGACAAGCATAAAAAAACCGGGGCCATCCCCGGTTTTTTTTCACTGAGACTTCGCCGTATTTACGGTTTTGCCACAAAGCCAATCGCTTCGTAGACCGCTTTCAGGGTTTCAGACGCACGGGCACTGGCTTTTTCCGCCCCGTCTTTCATCACCTTCTGCAGGAAAGCTTCGTCGTTACGGAAACGGTGATAACGCTCCTGCAGGTCAATCAGCATACCAGACACCGCATCAGCAACTTCGCCTTTCAGGTGGCCATACATCTTACCTTCGAAGTGCTGCTCCAGCTCCGGAATGCTCTGGCCGGTCACGCCGGAGAGGATATCCAGCAGGTTAGAGACACCCGCTTTGTTCTGCACGTCGTAACGTACCACTGGCGGCTCATCAGAGTCGGTCACGGCGCGTTTCAGTTTTTTCACCACCGCTTTCGGATCTTCCAGCAGGCCGATAACGTTGTTGCGGTTATCGTCCGACTTGGACATCTTTTTGGTCGGCTCCAGCAGAGACATTACGCGCGCGCCGGATTTCGGAATGAACGGCTCCGGAACTTTGAAGATCTCGCCGTAGATGGCGTTAAAGCGCTGGGCGATATCGCGGCTCAGCTCCAGGTGCTGTTTCTGGTCTTCGCCAACCGGAACCTGATTGGTCTGATACAGCAGAATATCTGCAGCCATCAGCACCGGGTAATCGAACAGACCGGCGTTAATGTTTTCGGCATAGCGGGAAGATTTATCTTTGAACTGAGTCATACGGCTCAGCTCACCGAAATAGGTGTAGCAGTTCAACGCCCAACCCAACTGCGCATGCTCCGGCACGTGAGACTGAACGAAAATGGTGCTTTTCTCAGGATCGATACCGCAGGCCAGATAGAGGGCAAGCGTATCCAGCGTGGCTTTACGCAGCTGCTGTGGGTCCTGACGCACGGTGATCGCGTGCTGGTCAACGATGCAGTAAATGCAGTGATAGTCATCCTGCATGTTTACCCACTGACGCAGCGCACCCATGTAGTTGCCAATGGTCAGTTCACCTGAGGGCTGTGCGCCACTAAAAACGATGGGCTTAGTCATTTTTCAATTCCTGATTTTCACTGTGCGGGAGCCCGAGTGCGGGCAGTAAATCTTTAAAGTGGTCGAAGACGTAATCCGGCTCACTGAGGGTAATGGCTTCACCGTAGTTGTAGCCATAGGTCAGGCCAACGGAGGGGCTCCCCGCAGCTTTCGCAGCCAGAATATCATTGCGGGAATCACCCACAAAGAGCAGCGCTTCCGGCGATAAGGATAATTTTCCCGCCACCAGCAACAGCGGCTCCGGGTGTGGTTTTTTGTTCTGTACGTCGTCGCCGCCAACAATCACTGAGAAATAGTGGGCGATATTCAGCGCTTCCAGCAATGGGGCAACAAAGGGGGTCGGCTTATTGGTCACCAGCCCCAGCGGCAAGCCTTTGGCATGCAGCGCACTCAGCGTGGCCTCAACGTCCGGGAACAGGAAGCTGCCCTCTTCAACCGTCTCTTCATAGAAACGGTCAAACAGTTTGCGCAGGATACGTACCTGCTCTTCCTGAGGGATATCCGCATGGTCAACGCCCGGTTTGCCCTGTGCGGCGCGCTGAATGGCGCGCTCCTGGCGCGCCCAGCTTAATGCGCGCTCCATTAGCACATCGGCGCCGTTGCCGATCCAGGTAATGACCCGCTCTTCGCCCGCAACGGGCAGCTCCAGTGCGTATAACGCCTGGTCGACTGCGCGGGTTAAACCCGGTGCGCTGTCCACCAGCGTACCGTCGAGGTCAAAGGCTACACCCCGAATTGCCTGCAATTTATTCATGACTTACCTTTGCCAGTTCGCTGCGCATTTCATCAATCACTTTGCGGTAGTCCGGCTGATCGAAGATGGCAGAACCGGCGACAAACATATCCGCACCTGCCGCTGCGATTTCACCAATATTATTGACCTTCACTCCCCCATCCACTTCAAGACGAATGTCGTAGCCGGATTCGTCGATACGGCGGCGGACTTCACGCAGCTTATCCAGCGTTTGAGGGATAAAGGATTGACCACCAAAGCCCGGGTTGACGGACATCAGCAGAATGACATCCAGCTTATCCATCACGTAATCCAGGTAGCTCAGCGGCGTGGCCGGGTTGAACACCAGGCCGGCTTTACAACCGTGCTCTTTAATCAGCTGCAAGGTGCGGTCTACGTGCTCGGAGGCTTCCGGATGGAAAGTAATGATGCTGGCACCTGCGGCGGCAAAATCCGGCACGATGCGATCAACCGGCTTGACCATCAGATGTACGTCAATCGGCGCGGTGATACCGTAACTGCGCAGCGCCTTCAGCACCATCGGGCCGATGGTAAGATTCGGCACATAGTGGTTATCCATCACGTCGAAATGAACCACATCCGCGCCGGCAGCCAGCGCCTTCGCGGTATCTTCACCCAGGCGGGCGAAATCGGCCGACAGAATTGAGGGAGCAATCAAATACTGTTTCATCCGCATCTCCTTGAAAAGTTTATAGCGGCGGGCGAAACGGCTCAGGGTCGATAGAGAGCCAGCAGTTCGTCCACCTTTTTACGTGTGCCGCCGTTGCTGCTGATGCTACGGCGCACCTTCACCTGATAATGCTTCGCGGCTTTGTACCATTCGCGCGTATCAGGCGTGTCATGATTCGAAATTAACACCGGTATTCTTTTGCTGACCAGCTTTTCCGCCATCTCCGCCAGACGCGCCTGCTCGGCAGGGCTGAAGCTGTTGGTGTGATAGGCGGTAAAATTCGCTGTGGCAGACAGGGGGGCGTAAGGGGGGTCACAGTAGACCACCGAGTTTGCATCAGCACGATCCATACACTCCTCATACGAGAGGCAGTGAAACTCTGCATTCTGCGCTTTTTCGGCGAAGTGATACAACTCGGCCTGCGGGAAATAGGGGCGCTTATAACGGCCAAATGGCACGTTAAATTCGCCGCGCAGGTTATAGCGGCACAGGCCGTTGTAGCCATGACGGTTGAGATAGAGGAACAACAGCGCACGGCGGAACGGCTCCTGGCTCTGATTAAATTCAGTGCGGAACTGGTAGTAAACGTCCGGATGATTATGCTCAGGCGTAAACAGCTTACGGGCCTCATCAACGAACTCGTCTGTTCGCTCTTTAACGATGTTATAGAGGCTGATCAGGTCACTGTTGATATCCGCCAGGATGTAACGAGAAAAATCGGTATTGAGAAATACCGACCCGGCCCCGACAAAGGGCTCGATAAGGCACTCGCCTTTCGGCAGGTGTTTTTTAATATCATCAAGCAGGGGGTATTTCCCCCCTGCCCATTTCAGAAAAGCGCGATTTTTTTTCATGCTGACTAACTGATTACACCTTCTCCGGCTGTGGAGAAAGCTCCGACAGCATCCTGCGCTTCACAGATTATTTCAAATCGGACTGAACCTGACGGATAGGTTTAGCCCATGGGTTTTTCGCCTGAACGTCCGCTGGCAGCGAGGAAACAGCGCGTTTCGCCTCATCTTTAGAAGCATAAACACCGCTTACCAGCACGTACCATGGCTGACCGTTACGTGTGGTTTGATAGACCACATAGTTTTTCAGGTTCGACTTTTTCGCCCAACCGTTCAGGTTGTCATAGTTCGATGAACTGCTCAGCTGCAACGTATAGTTGCTGGAGGGTGCAGATTTCAGCGAACTGACGTTGCCGGTGGTTTTACCCGCGCTGCTGGTTGCAGTGGATGTCGCTGCAGGAGCGGCAGGTGCCGTTGCGGTCGCCTTCGGCGCAGACGGCGCTGCTGTGGTCGGCGCTTTTACCGGTGCGCTGGTCACGGTTTCGCTGTGCTTAGGCTGCGCGGCTGGTTTTGGCTCTGCGGCTTTGGCTACGGGCTGTGGTTTGGTTTCACGCTTCGGCTCGATAACCGTCTGCTTGCGTTCCTGACGCGGTGCAGTCTGGGTCTGGCGAGGCGTTGATTCGGTCGCGGCGGTTTGCTGGCCATTCGCACCACGAATTGGCGCAACGGTAGCTGGTTCCGTCGGCAGCGTAGAGCTGACAACGTTGTTAACCTGCGTCTGGTCCTGCGGCTGAGTCAGCGCATTATTCAAATCGCCCTGAACTTCTACACGCTGTTGGCCCTCAGGCGCGGCAGGTGCTTCACCCTGAGTCGGTGTGGAAGAGACTGGCGGCAGAGAGATCTCTTGCTGAGTATTGCCAGCAGTCTGCTCTGCAGAGGTCGTGCCCGGGGCTGGCTGAGTGCCATTAGCCTGATCGGCGGCGTTACCGGAAAGATCGATACTCTTTTCCGTATTTGCGCTTTGGTTAGCCGACGGGGTAGAAGGTGCTTTGAGTGCGGAACCGACGCCAATAATCAACAGCAGCAGAACCAGCACACCCAGCCCCATCATCACATACTGGCGGGAGGCGGGCTTAGCGGCAGCTTTTTTACGTTTACGCGGGCGACGCTCTACGGGCGCTTCGTCCATTGAATCATCTTCGGACTCATACTCTTCTTCACGCTCATCGCGTGCCGTGCGGGCTCGCGACGGACGACGGTCGTCACCATCAAGATCAACGTCATCAAAATTAATCTGCGGCTCGTTATCACGTTCTGAAGATTGACGAGTACGACCAGTACGACGATCGCTGGGATCGGGTTTCAGATCGTCTTCTGGTTTGAATTCATCCATTTAACACCCCACTCAACGGCTCATGCTTACAACGCTGCATATCACCTGAAGCAAAATGGCTACGTTTTACGGTAGCCGGACCTTTCTAGTTGTTACGCTTGCTGGCAATCAGCAATAGCGCCAAGAACGACATCGTGCGGCACTCCGCCGCGTACTTCACTCTTTCCTATTGCCAGCGGGAGCACCAGACGCATCTCGCCAGCCAATACTTTTTTGTCGCGCATCATATGAGGCAGGTAAGCCTGTGCCGACATCTCCTGCGGGCCGCTTACTGGCAAGCCAGCGCGCTTGAGCAGGGTAATGATGCGTTGCGTCTCGTCGGGGGTAAACTGTCCCAGGCGTTCAGAAGTGCGGGCCGCCATAACCATGCCCGCAGCAACCGCCTCGCCGTGCAGCCAGTTGCCGTAGCCCATTTCGGCCTCAATAGCGTGACCGTAAGTGTGCCCCAGATTCAGTAAAGCACGTAAGCCGGATTCGCGCTCGTCTGCGGCAACGACTTCTGCTTTCAGCTCACAGCACCGACGAATGCAGTACGCCATCGCCTGACCATCCAGACGCAACAGCGCATCCATATTCTCTTCCAGCCAGCTAAAGAACTCACCGTCGAGAATAATGCCGTATTTGATCACTTCCGCCAGGCCAGAGGCTAACTCACGCGCAGGCAAGGTTTGCAGACAGTCGAGATCCACCACCACCGAAGCGGGCTGGTAGAACGCGCCAATCATGTTTTTGCCAAGCGGGTGGTTAACGGCCGTTTTGCCGCCCACGGAGGAGTCCACCTGCGAAAGCAGTGTGGTAGGAACCTGAATAAAGCGCACACCGCGCTGATAGCTTGCCGCAGCGAAACCGGTTAGATCGCCAACAACGCCGCCCCCAAGGGCAACCAGCGTCGTATCGCGACCGTGCGGTTTTTGCAGCAGCGCGGTGAAGACGGTATCAAGAACCGCCAGGCTTTTAAATTGTTCGCCATCCGGCAGGATGACGCTGTCGACTTTCACACCCGCCTTTTCAAGAAGAAGGCGGATTTTTTCGAGATAAAGCGGCGCCAGCGTCTCATTGGTGACCAGCATCACCTGATCGCCCGCTTTCAGTGGCAAAAAGGAAGCTGGATCGTTAAACAAGCCAGCCGCGATGGTGATGGGGTAACTACGTTCCCCGAGAGTGACGGTAATCCTCTCCATGACGCGACATCCACCTTAAATGCTTATACCCGCAGGCGAGTGTGTATTAAGCCAGAATCAGTTGCTTTCCAGCATATGAATAATCTGGTTTGCGACCACTTTAGCGCTCTGATCGTCCGTGCGAATGGTGACGTCAGCAATCTCTTCGTACAGCGGATTGCGTTCACCTGCAAGGGCTTCCAGAACTTCGCGCGGAGGCGTTTCAACCTGCAGTAATGGGCGCTTTTTATCGCGCTGCGTACGTGCCAGCTGTTTTTCGATGGTCGTCTCGAGATAAACCACGACACCACGGGCGGAGAGACGGTTACGGGTCTCGCGTGATTTTACAGAGCCGCCGCCGGTTGCCAGCACGATGCCCTGTTTTTCCGTAAGTTCATTAATAACTTTTTCTTCACGGTCACGGAAACCTTCTTCGCCTTCTACATCGAAGACCCAGCCCACATCAGCTCCGGTTCGTTTCTCAATCTCTTGATCAGAATCGTAAAATTCCATATTGAGTTGTTGAGCTAACTGGCGCCCAATAGTGCTTTTGCCGGCACCCATAGGCCCAACCAGAAAGATATTGCGTTTCTCTGCCATTTTTTCGGTACTACTAAGACTATTCGTTAATGGTAAACCCGCTTCGCCGACACCTGGCGTAACAGGGCATGAACTGAAACCTCATATGCGATAGAGCGAGAGTCAGACTAAAAATTATCTCAGTACTCCCGGTTGTTTGGCAACAGAATAAATCACCGGACCAGAAGCTTAAGGCGTAAAGGCGCATGACCAGACAAGCTGACACTCAAATCGGTACTCCTTGTATGCTAATTCATGCCCCACGTCAAACATCTGCAACAAACTGAATGCAAAATCACTACGGGGATCGTTACCTGTTAGCGCGTCGTCACCAGACGAGGCGTAATAAAAACCACCAGCTCCCGGCGCTCTCTCTCTTTTCCGTCATGGCGAAATAGCTGCCCTAACAACGGAAGCCCTCCCAGCCCCGGAACCCGTTGACTGCCGGTTTTATGCTTCTGCGAAAAAATGCCGCCTAGCGCCAGCGTTTCACCGCTTTTGACTTCGACCTGGGTTTCAATCTCTTGCTTATCGATCGCCAGCGTTTCCCCCTCCGCCTGCTGCAATACCTGGCCTGGGGTATTTTCGCTGATCCGCAGCTTTAAGCGCACGCGTCCGTTGGCCAGTACCACGGGAGTCACCTCCATCCCCAGCACCGCCTCTTTAAATTCTACCGAGGTGGCACCGCTCTCTCCGCTGGAGACCTGATACGGGATCTCACTGCCCTGTTTGATGCTGGCAGGCTGCATATGCGAGGCCAATAGTCGTGGGCTGGCAATGATCTCTAGCTGCTGTTTCTGCTCCAGCGCAGAGAGCTCAATATCCAGCAGCCGACCATTAATCCGCCCGATATTGAACCCCAGCCGCCCGGTAGCATTGGCGACCGCCAGCTCGCTGTTCAGCGTGGTGAGCTGGCCGGGTTTACCCGCCTGCTGCGCTTCCGCCAGGTTCCACTTTACCCCCAGCTCACGCAGGCTCTTTTCGCTGATGGTGACAATATGCGCGGCCAGTTCAACCTGTGCCACGGGCAGATCCATCTGCTCAACCCAGCGCGATATTGACTCCAGGACTGCCCGGCTATCACGAACCAGCAGCCGGTTGGTGCGTTTGTCCACCGCCAGTGTCCCCCTGGCACTGAGCAGTTTCTCCGCCGCAGCCTGCAGATCGCTGGCATCCGCATAGGAGAGGGGGATGCTACGCGCTTCCAGCGGAGCGTTCTGGGCCCTTTTATTGCGCTCAGCCTCCTTGCCCGCCTGCTGTTGTTGCTGCCATACAGCGGTATGAACGAAATAAATGCCGTTCTCTTCCCGCAGTACCAGCCCGGCGCTGTTCACCACCGTCTGGATTGCCTGGCGCCACGGCACGTCCGTCAGCCGTAGGGATACCTTGCCCGCCACCTCGGGAGAGATGATCAGATTGCGGTTTTCCTGCTCGGCCAGCGCTTGCAGGACCTGCGCGACGGGTACCTCGTCCACCACCAGGCTGATGGTTGTGGGCTTAGCCATCAGCGGCGGCGTGCAGATCAGTAATAGCGCGACGATCCCTGTTCTCATTTTTTGTTGTTCCTTCTCGTGGCCATCGCCAGTGCTGCGGTTCACACGCAGCTAAGGTATCGATGACGAGTTCCTTCTCATTAAATGCCAGCACTCGCCAGCCGGTGGGCAGCGTTTCACCGTCCCGCACGCGAAGCCAGCGGCCATTCGCATCCCGTATAATGCCGAGCGGCCTCTTTCCACTCACTACCCCTGAATAGCGCCATTCGCCCGTTTTGCCGTTGGGGCAGTTCGACGGCGGCGGCTGAAACGGGTCGCGCATGCCCAGCAACAGGGGCAGGCTGATAAGCAGCCACCCTATCCTCCTACCCCGCATTCTGGCGCTCCAGCTGCAAAACCACCTGTAAACTTTGCTGCTCTGGCGCAACGCTAAAGCTCGTCACCGCCACATCACGCTGGGCCAGCAAGCTGAAAAGTGCGGGGATCGCTGCCCAGGCGGCATCCAGGACCAGTTCCCCACCTGCCGCAGCCGGTTGCCAGCGCACCAGACGCAGGCCATTGGCGTTGAACGCCAGCGGCGTAAAAGGCTGAGCGGGAGAGGTGATTGCCTCAGCCGGAGGCGGAAAGAGTTTTCTCGCCGCACACCACATAGCACGGTGAGAAGCCGCTTCACGTTGTCGCTGCGCCTCCAGCGAAATGAGCTGTTGTTGGGCTGGGCGGTACAACGAGAGCCACCACCCCAATAACAACAACAGGGAACTGGCCAGCCAGACGGCGCATCGCCCGCGCGGCGTAAGCGCGTACCAGCGCTCAAAGGGGACCGGCATCATTTGCCTCCCGCTTACTCAGGGCGTAGCTAAACTGCCAGCGTCCCTGCGCATCCTGTCGCATCTCGCCTGCGGGCTTGAGCAGGAAACCGGGAAATGCCTCAAGCGCGCGCTCCAGCCGGTTCAGGGCGCCTGGCGTGGAGGTGAAACCGGTCAGGTAGAGCGTGGATTGCTGAAAGCGCAGACGGGTAAGCCATGCCTGCGCGGGCAGAGTGTCTGAAAGGGTGATGAGCACCTGCTGCCAGTCGCGAGTGGCGGCTTTTTGCTGCTCCCAGCGTTGCCGTTGTTGGCGCTGATTATGCATCGCCAGCCACTGTTTTTTGCGCTGTTCGAGCGCCTGCTTTAGCGTCAGGTTGCTGTCGCGCCACTGCTGGGATGCTGGCAAAGAAGCGAAATGGCTGGCCCGTCCGCTCAGGTACAGCGACAGGACCAGAAACAGTGAACCGGTAAACAGCAGTCCCCAGAAGCGCACACAGAGGCGCTGGCGGCTCTGGCGCCAGGGCAGTAAATTGGCGGTTCTCACCGGGCGCCCTCCCCCATGGCCAGCGCCAGCGCTACGCTAAATTCCCCACCATTTTCCGGTAGCGGAGGCTGGCAATAATAGAGCGTTGCCCAGGGGTCGAAGCTATCGCTACCACAGCAGACGATCTCCTCTGGCTGCAGCGCCAGCAGGGCCGCCAGCCGATCTGGCGTCTGCGCCTCGGCCAGCGTTCGCCGCCCCCACTGGTGTCGCATCGCCCATAGCCATTGATCCTTGTCGCGCCAGGCGATGCACTGGGCAGGCAAGCTGAGCCAGGGAAGAAAATGCGCCAGCGCACCTGCATCGGGGGTAATGGTTGTCAGCCGCAGCCGTAACGCCACGGCGAGATCCAGTAGCGACGCAATCTCTCTGTTTTGCGCCGCAGTGACGTGAAAAGCGTGGCTGAAGGTGTCTTCGGTGTAGTCGAAGCGTAGCGCATCAGGAGCCATCTCCAGTTCACGACTGATGGCTGTGTGAATCCAGGCCACCTGCTCGTTTTCACGCAGGGTCATTTCCGGGCGCGGCAGGGTGCGCTGCAGGGTACGGGAAGCAGGGAACGCGAGGAAAATCTGATGCTGCTGAGGTAGCAGCCTACGCCACTCCCCCAGCGCGGTTACCAGCTGTTGGGGTTGCAAAATTTGCCCGTCGCGGATGATGCCAGGCACCAGCGGGATCTGCCACCAGCGGCGTAAACCCCAGCCCGCCTTCTCCTTAACCAGTGCGACGGCAAGCACCTTATCCTGTTGAATATGCAGGCCTGTTCGCCATGTTTTGAACGCCATGTTTCACGATCTCCTTATCACCGCCGGGGATGACGGCTATATCAATGATCCAGGCTTGCCTTTATACTACCGCGCGATTGTTTAGAAACTGCCCAGGTCCAACTAAATGGGAAATCTCCGGTGAAGTTCGTAAAGTATTTATTGATCCTTGCAGTCTGTTGCATTCTGCTTGGAGCAGGCTCGATTATTGGTTTGTACAAATATGTAGAGCCCCAGCTACCTGATGTTGCCACGCTGCGCGATGTGCGACTCCAAATCCCCATGCAGGTCTATAGCGCTGATGGCGAGCTCATTGCTCAATACGGTGAGAAGCGCCGTATCCCGCTGACCTTAGATCAGATTCCGCCGGTGATGGTGAAAGCGTTCATCGCAACGGAAGACAGCCGTTTTTATGAGCACCATGGCGTTGACCCGGTGGGAATTTTCCGTGCCGCCAGCGTCGCGATGTTCTCAGGCCATGCGTCTCAGGGTGCAAGTACCATTACCCAGCAGCTTGCGCGTAACTTCTTCCTCAGCCCTGAAAAGACGCTGATACGAAAGATCAAAGAAGTGTTCCTGGCGATCCGCATTGAGCAACTGCTGAACAAGGACGAGATCCTTGAGCTTTACCTCAACAAGATCTATCTCGGCTATCGCGCCTATGGCGTGGGGGCTGCGGCGCAGGTCTATTTTGGTAAGTCGATCGATCAATTGACGTTAAGCGAAATGGCGACCATTGCCGGCCTGCCGAAGGCGCCGTCAACCTTTAACCCGCTCTACTCGCTGGAGCGCGCAACTGCCCGTCGTAACGTGGTGCTGTCGCGTATGTTGAGCGAAGGCTATATCAGCCAGACGCAGTACGAGCAGGCGCGTAACGAGGTGATTAACGCCAACTATCACGCCCCGGAAATCGCCTTCTCGGCCCCTTATCTCACCGAGATGGTGCGTCAGGAGATGGTTTCCCGCTACGGCGAGCAGGCGTACGAAGATGGCTATCGTATTTACACCACCATCACCCGCAAAGTGCAGCAGGGTGCGCAGCAGGCCGTGCGTAATAACGTCATGGATTACGATATGCGCCACGGTTACCGTGGCCCGTCGAACGTCCTGTGGAAGGTGGGTGAAGCGGCCTGGGATAGCAAAAAAATCACGGATTCCCTGAAAACGCTGCCGACGTATGGCCCGCTTATCGCCGCAGTCGTGACCAGCGCCAACCCGCAAGAGGCCACGGCGATGATGGCCGACGGCACCTCAGTGTCACTGCGTATGGAAGGGATCCGCTGGGCGCGTCCGTACCGCTCTGATACCGCACAGGGCCCAACGCCACGCAAAGTGACCGATGCCGTCCAGGCGGGCCAGCAGATCTGGATCCGCCAGGTCGGAGACAGCTGGTGGCTGGCACAGGTTCCGGACGTCAACTCTGCGCTGGTCTCAATCGATCCCCACAACGGTGCCGTGCTGGCGCTGGTAGGTGGCTTCGATTTCAACCAGAGCAAATTCAACCGTGCAACCCAGGCGCTGCGCCAGGTCGGCTCGAATATCAAGCCATTCCTCTATACCGCGGCGATGGATAAAGGGTTGACGCTCGCCAGTATTCTGAACGACGTGCCGATTTCTCGCTGGGATGCCGGGGCCGGTTCCGACTGGCGTCCGAAAAACTCCCCGGCGGAGTATTCCGGGCCTATTCGCCTGCGTCAGGGGCTGGGTCAGTCGAAGAACGTGGTGATGGTGCGAGCGATGCGTGCCATGGGCGTGGATTATGCCGCTGAGTATCTTCAGCGTTTCGGTTTCCCGGCACAGAACATTGTCCATACCGAATCGCTGGCGCTGGGCTCCGCCTCCTTTACGCCGCTGCAGGTGGCGCGCGGTTATGCGGTGATGGCGAACGGCGGTTTCCTTGTCGATCCGTACTTCATCAGCAAAATCGAGAACGATCAGGGCGGCGTCATTTTTGAAGCGAAGCCTAAAATTGCCTGCCCGGAGTGTGATATTCCGGTGATTTATGGCAACACGCCGAAGTCTGACGTGCTGGAAGGCAAAGATATGGAAGATGTTGCCGTGTCGCAAGAGCAGCAAAACGCCACCGTGCCAATGCCGAAGCTCGAGCAGGCTAACCAGGCGCTGGTGTCGCAGGTGGGTGCGCAGGAGTACGCTCCGCACGTCATCAACACCCCGCTCTCCTTCCTGATTAAAAGCGCGCTCAACACCAATATCTTTGGTGAACCGGGCTGGCAGGGTACAGGCTGGCGTGCAGGACGTGATTTACAGCGTCGAGATATCGGCGGAAAAACCGGTACCACCAACAGTTCGAAAGATGCGTGGTTCTCCGGCTACGGCCCGGGGGTGGTGACCTCCGTCTGGATCGGCTTTGACGATCACCGCCGTGATTTGGGCCGTACCACTGCCTCTGGCGCCATTAAGGATCAGATCTCGGGCTACGAAGGCGGAGCGAAGAGTGCTCAGCCAGCATGGGATGCCTATATGAAGGTGGCCCTGGACGGCGTACCGGAACAACCTCTGACCCCGCCGCCAGGCGTGATCACGGTGAATATCGACCGCAGCACCGGTCAGTTAGCGAACGGCGGCAACAGTCGTGAAGAGTTCTTTATCGAGGGCACCCAGCCAACGCAGCAGGCTGTGCACGAGGTAGGTACAACGCTAATTGATAACGGCGAAACGCACGAGCTGTTCTGACAGCCATAAAAATAGCCCGGCTCGCCGGGCTATTTTTTTATAAGCAATTACAACCGCCCCTGTCCTTTTAGCCATTCCCTCACCAGGAACAACGCACTGACGTTGCGCGCTTCATTGAAATCAGGTTCTTCCAGCAGATCCATCAGATGCGCCAGCGGCCAGCGTACCTGCGGCAGCGGCTCGGGCTCGTCGCCCTCCAGCCACTCCGGGTAGAGATCTTCTGCCAGAACAATATTCATTTTGCTTGAGAAGTAGGACGGCGCCATGCTCAGTTTTTTCAGGAACGTGAGATCCTTCGCACCAAAACCCACCTCTTCTTTCAACTCACGGTTTGCTGCCTCAAAGACAGATTCACCCGGGTCGATAAGCCCTTTCGAGAACCCCAGCTCATAGGACTCTGTACCTACCGCATATTCGCGGATCAGAATCAGATGATCGTCAATAATCGGAACAATCATTACCGCTTCGCGCGTGGACGGACGCATACGTTCATAGACGCGACGCACGCCGTTGCTGAATTCCAGATCCACGCTTTCGACATTAAACAGACGCGACCTGGCGACAGTTTCAACATTCAGAATCGTGGGCTTTTGTAATGGTTTGCTCATATTGAGGGGTCTTTGCTGAGTGGACTCACGTCATTGTGCGATATGCCGCACGGGTTCGGCAACGTTCATCGCTCTGTATTTACATTTATGCAACTTATAGGGATTCATCCCTTATTTCAAACTGAAAGTCAAGAGGTTGAAATATGTCCAGGAATTTGCTGATATCCGCCATAGATTGCCTTTGCTATCATGACGGATCACTGGGACGCGTTTCAAATTGCTCAAGTTTGACTCCACACATGCCGATAGCCGAACACAGATTCTCATTCATTGTAAAAGGTGCAACTGATTACACCTGTAAAATAAGTAAGATGGGGAAAGCATGAGCACCATTTTGTTTTTTATCGCTGCTATGCTGGCCTGCGCAATGATTGCAGGGTGGGTGTACAGGCGTCGGGCAAAACGTCAGTATCGACTGCCCTTTTTAAATGCGTTTGCTGGCGCAGGCACGCGTAAACTCACTGCCGAAGAGCGCAGTGCCGTTGAGCAATATCTCGACGCCTTTAACCGCATTCAGCTAACGCCAGGCCCTACAGGCGCCAGCGCGGCACCGGTTTCCCTTACTCTGAATGCGCAGAGCAATACCGTGCTTTGCGTAACACGCTCTATTACCCGCTACGGCATTACCACTGACGATCCCAACAAGTGGCGTTATTACCTGGACTCTGCCGAAGTCCACCTGCCGCCGTTCTGGGAGCAGTACATCAATGATGAAAACAGCGTTGAACTGATTCAGACCGACTCCATTCCACTGGTGATTGCCCTTAACGGCCACACCATTGGTGAGTATGTGCAGGAAGCGCCTCGCTTTGCGCTGGAACATGTCAGCGCTACCCAGGCCTCTATCCGCGGTGAAGAGACCGAGCAAATCGAATTGCTTAATATCCGACAGGAGACGCACGAAGAGTATGCCTTAAGCCGCCCGGACGGGATCCGCGAAGCGGTACTGATTGTGGCCTCTTTCCTGCTGTTCTTTTTCTGCCTGGTAACGCCTGACGTGTTTGCTCCCTGGCTGGCTGGCGGCGGTGTTCTGCTGCTGGCTGCCGGTTTATGGGGGCTTTTTGCCCCGCCAGCGAAAAATACCCTGCGTGAAATTCACTGCCTGCGCGGTACGCCAAAACGCTGGGGTCTGTTTGGCGAGACCGATCAGGACCATATCAATATTTCGCTCGGTATTATCGACCTGATTTATCCCCGTCACTGGCAGCAGTGGATTGCCCAGGACATCGGACAAAAAACCGATATTGATATCTATCTCGACAGGCACGTCGTGCGCCAGGGGCGCTATTTATCCCTGCACGATGAAGTAAAAAACTTCCCCCTCCAGCACTGGCTGCGTAGTACCGTCATTGCGGGCGGCGCAGCCATTGTGCTGGCGATGCTGTTCTTCCTGGTGCCGCTGGATATGCCGCTCAAATTCACCCTGTCATGGATTAAAGGGGCGCAAACCGTTGAGGCCACCAGCGTCAAACAGCTTGAAGAAGCAGGTATTCGCGTGGGTGACACCCTGCGTCTGAAAGGAACAGGAATGTGTAACATCCACGCGCCTGGCACCTGGACGACCCGACAGAACTCGCCGTTCACGCCGTTTGACTGCTCACAACTTATCTGGAATGACGCCCCGCCGCTGCCGCTGCCGGAGTCCGACACCGTTAACAAAGCCGTTGCGTTAACCGAGGCGCTGAGTAACCAGCTCCACCCGAAACCAGACACGAACTCTCGCGTTAGCCCGGCGCTCCGCTCGGCCATTCAGAAGTCAGGCATGGTGCTGCTGGATGACTTCGGCGACATCGTAATGAAAACGCAGGATCTCTGTTCAGCGCAGGATGAGTGCGTGAGGCTGAAAAATGCGCTGGTGAATCTGGGTAACAGTAAAGACTGGGAGACGCTGGTCAAACGTGCCAGCGCCGGCCGACTGGATGGCGTGAACGTACTATTGCGCCCGGTTAGTGCGGAGTCTCTCGATAATCTGGTAGCGACCTCCACCGCGCCGTTCGTGATACGTGAAACCTCCCGTGCAGCGCAGGCGCTGAACAGCCCGGCTCCCGGTGGCTTTATCATTATCAGCGATGAAGGCACCGATCTGGTCGATCAACCCTATCCACCCGTGGCGTTGTATGACTATCCGCCTCAGGAACAGTGGGGCGAGTTCCAGCGCCTGGCGCAGATGCTGATGCAAACGCCGTTCAGCGCGGAGGGGATTGTCACCGGTATCTTTACCGATGCCAACGGCACCCGCCATGTTGATCTGCATCGTATGCCGGATAGCGCAGGGCTCTGGCGCTATATCTCCACCACCCTGCTGATGTTGGCGTTGGCTGTCTGTATTATCTGGAATGGTTTTCTGGCGCTGCGCCGCTATCAGCGCTCGCGCACTCGTCTGGATGAAATCCAGCAGTACTATGATAATTGCCTTAATCCGAAGCTCATCCCCTCTCCTGAAAGCCTGATCGGATAACGCTGCTGCGCGACAAGATGTGCTACCCTGTCGCGCATCTTTCTTCTGGCTGGAGAGTCCCCCCTCATGCACCTTGATATCACCTGGCAGGACGTTGATACCGTCCTGCTGGATATGGACGGCACGCTGCTCGACCTCGCGTTTGATAACTATTTCTGGCAAAAGCTGGTGCCGGAAACTTACGGCGCGCAGCAGGGCATCACTCCGGCAGAAGCCCAGGATTATATTCGTCAGCAGTATCATGCCGTGCAGCATACGCTAAACTGGTACTGCCTGGATTACTGGAGCGAGCGCCTCGGTCTGGATATCTGCGCGATGACCACCGCCCAGGGGGCACGCGCGGTACTGCGTGAAGACACGGTTCCTTTCCTGGAGGCGTTGAAAGCGTGCGGCAAGCGACGCATCTTGCTGACGAATGCGCATCCGCATAACCTGGCCGTGAAGCTGGAACATACCGGACTGGCCTCGCACCTTGATTTATTACTTTCCACCCACACATTTGGTTATCCGAAAGAGGATCAGCGTTTGTGGCAGGCGGTGGCTGAGCAAACCGGATTGCAGCCTGAAAGAACGCTGTTCATTGACGACAGTGAGCCGATTCTGGATGCCGCCGCGCAATTTGGTATCCGTTATTGTCTGGGTGTGACCAATCCTGATTCTGGTCTGGCAGAAAAAAGCTACCTGCGCCATCCGGGACTGAACGATTATCGCCGGATGATCCCCTCACTCAGCGTGAAGGAGACGCCATGAAAGAAAAACCCTCTGATGGGGTAAGACTGGATAAATGGCTGTGGGCTGCCCGTTTTTATAAAACGCGCGCCCTGGCCCGCGAGATGGTTGACGGCGGCAAAGTGCACTACAACGGGCAGCGCGCTAAGCCCAGCAAGATTGTTGAACTGAATGCCACCCTGACGCTGCGTCAGGGAAATGACGAGCGAACGGTGGTGATCAAAGCCATCACTGAACAACGTCGACCCGCGACCGAAGCCGTGTTGCTCTATGAAGAGACCGCAGAAAGCATCGAGAAACGCGAAAAAACGGCGCAGGCGCGCAAGCTGAATGCCCTGACCATGCCGCATCCCGACAGGCGACCGGACAAGAAAGAGCGCCGCAACCTGATAAAATTTAAATACGGCGAAAATGAGTAATCGTCGTTAAACGAGAGAAAACTATGGCCCAACACGACCAATTACACCGCTATCTGTTTGAGCAATTTGCTGTTCGCGGCGAGCTGGTGACTGTATCTGAAACCTGGCAGCAGATTCTGGAAAACCACAACTATCCGCTGCCAGTGAAAACCCTTCTTGGCGAGCTGCTGGTTGCCACCAGCCTGCTCACCGCCACGCTGAAGTTCGCGGGCGACATTACCGTGCAGTTGCAGGGTGACGGGCCAATGAACCTGGCCGTGATTAACGGTAATAACCAGCAGCAAATGCGCGGCGTTGCGCGCGTGCAGGGCGACATCCCGGAAGGTGCAGACCTGAAAACGCTGGTCGGCAACGGCTTCCTGGTGATCACAATCACCCCGGAAGAGGGCGAACGCTATCAGGGCGTGGTAGGTCTGGAAGGCGATACCCTGGCCGCCTGCCTGGAAGATTACTTTATGCGCTCCGAGCAGTTACCTACTCGTCTGTTTATCCGTACCGGCGAAGTAGAAGGTAAACCCGCCGCGGGCGGTATGCTGCTGCAGGTACTGCCAGCGCAGAATGCGCAGGGCGATGATTTCGAACACCTGGCCACGCTTACCGAAACCATCAAAGCGGAAGAGCTGCTGACGCTACCCGCGAATGATGTACTGTGGCGTTTGTATCACGAAGAAGAGGTCACGCTTTACGATCCACAGGATGTAGAGTTCAAGTGCACCTGTTCCCGTGAACGCTGTGCAGGCGCACTGAAAACGCTGCCGGATGAAGAGATCGACAGCATTCTGGCGGAAGACGGTGAGATCGACATGAACTGCGATTACTGCGGTTCACACTATGTCTTTAATGCCATGGATATAGCAGAAATTCGTAATAACGCCTCTCCGGCGGATCCGCAGGTTCACTAATCCTGTTATGAACTGCCCTCTCTGCAGGGCAGTTCATCTTCTTCTCGCTTCCTTTTTCCCGCGCCTCCCAGCCTGACTCATCTTTTTCTCTTCGTTTACGTTATGTGAATCACTTTCCATTCTGTAAGTATTACGTAATTTACTTTCATGTATGCGATTACATTCACATTCTTTTGGATTAAATCACCACCTCTTAACCTTTTAGGAACATTTTCTCCAACCAAAAAATGAATCCTGCCATAATCTGTGCCGCGGAGTGACAGGAGTTACAGCGTTTTCCGTTAAAATGGTTTTGTCCGGATACGTAAATCTATGAGCCCCGTCGCGGTCAACAAACTCAGAAAAACCCTACAATTTTAGGCAGTACATATTGGCTAAGGAGCAGTGACATGCGCGTTAAAAGTTTAACCCCGCAAGATCTCAAGGCTTATGGTATTCACGACGTCCAGGAAATCGTTTATAACCCCGATTACGATACGCTGTATCAGGAAGAGCTTAATCCGGCACTGGAAGGCTACGAACGCGGGATATTAACGAATACCGGCGCTATCGCCGTTGATACCGGTATCTTTACCGGCCGTTCGCCAAAAGATAAGTATATTGTCCGTGACGACACTACCCGTGACACCCTGTGGTGGGCAGATAACGGTAAAGGGAAAAACGACAACAAACCGCTTTCCCCTGAAACCTGGCAGCATCTGAAATCGCTGGTCACCCATCAACTTTCTGGCAAGCGTCTGTTTATTATCGACGCTTTCTGTGGTGCCAATGCCGATACCCGTCTCTCGGTGCGCTTTATCACTGAGGTGGCCTGGCAGGCACATTTCGTCAAAAACATGTTTATCCGCCCGACCGATGAAGAATTACAGGATTTCGAACCTGACTTTATCGTGATGAACGGCGCGAAGTGCACCAACCCGCAGTGGAAAGAGCAGGGGCTGAATTCCGAGAACTTTGTGGCATTCAACCTCACGGAGCGTATTCAGCTGATTGGCGGAACATGGTACGGCGGCGAAATGAAAAAAGGGATGTTCTCGGTCATGAACTACCTGCTGCCGCTGAAAGGCATTGCCTCTATGCACTGCTCGGCTAACGTGGGCGAGAAGGGTGACGTAGCGATCTTCTTCGGCCTTTCCGGCACTGGAAAGACGACCCTCTCCACCGATCCGAAGCGCCGTCTGATTGGCGATGATGAACATGGCTGGGATGATGACGGCGTGTTTAACTTCGAAGGCGGGTGCTATGCCAAGACCATTCGTCTCTCACCCGAAGCGGAGCCGGATATCTATCAGGCCATCCGTCGCGACGCGCTGCTGGAGAACGTCACCGTCCGTGCCGACGGTAGCGTCGATTTTGACGATGCGTCAAAAACCGAAAACACCCGCGTGAGTTACCCGATTTACCATATCGACAATATTGTGAAGCCGGTATCGAAAGCGGGTCATGCCACGAAGGTCATCTTCCTTACCGCCGATGCGTTTGGCGTACTGCCGCCGGTATCTCGTCTGACCGCGAGCCAGACTCAGTATCACTTTCTTTCGGGCTTTACCGCCAAGCTGGCAGGTACCGAACGTGGCGTCACCGAGCCGACCCCGACCTTCTCGGCCTGTTTTGGCGCAGCGTTTCTCTCTCTGCACCCAACGCAGTATGCCGAAGTGCTGGTGAAGCGCATGCAGGCAGCCGGTGCGCAGGCGTACCTGGTAAATACCGGCTGGAACGGCACCGGCAAGCGTATCTCGATTAAAGATACCCGCGCCATTATCGACGCCATTCTGAATGGTTCGCTGGATGATGCGGAAACCTTTACGTTGCCGATGTTTGATCTGGCCATCCCAACGGCGCTGCCGGGCGTAGAGACGCGCATTCTCGATCCGCGTAATACCTACGGCTCACCGGAGCAGTGGCAAGAAAAAGCGCAATCGCTGGCGAAGCTGTTTATTGAGAACTTCGAGAAGTATACCGATACCCCGGCGGGCGCTGCGCTGGTGAGTGCGGGACCCAAGTAAAGGTAAAAGTAAAAAGGCAACGAACGTTGCCTTTTTTCATGTTTTCTTTCTCTCCCCGAGGGAGAGGGCCGCGGTGAGGGCATCAGACCGCACCTTTAAGATCTAACTCTCTTTCACCTGCCCTCGCGTAACCGGCACCGGTAACCAGGCACGAATGCTCAACCCGCCCCGCTCACTGGTACCAATCTCCAGCAGGCCGTTATGGTTATCAACAATACGCTGCACAATCGCCAGGCCAAGACCGGTCCCGCTCGTGCTACGGGCACTGTCGCCACGCACAAACGGCTGAAACAGGTGCTTACGCTGCTCAGGTTTAATGCCCGGGCCGTCATCCTCCACCTGGAACCAGGCGCGGTTCAGTTCAGAACCGCTGCTCACTCTG
This sequence comes from Leclercia sp. UBA5958, assembly GCF_002430365.1. Lineage (NCBI taxonomy): Bacteria > Pseudomonadati > Pseudomonadota > Gammaproteobacteria > Enterobacterales > Enterobacteriaceae > Leclercia > Leclercia sp. UBA5958. Next base: position 59,991 of record NZ_DJCE01000005.1, read on the forward strand.
ATCCAGCCATTACCATAGCGGGCAGCGTTCACCACCATATTGGCGATAGCGCGTTTGATGGAGAGCGGGTGCATACGCACCTGAATTTCGCCTGGCTGCATCGCGGTTTCGATTTCGCGTTCATAACCACTCTCTGCTGCCACCACTTCACCCAGCACCGCGTTCAGATCGGCCATCTCCATGGGCATCTCCTGCCCGGTACGCAGGTAGTCAATGAACTGCTCGATAATGGCATTGCACTCTTCGATGTCTTTATTAATCGACTCGGCGAGATACCCGTCCTCTTCGCCCATCATCTCTGTCGCCAGACGGATGCGCGTAAGCGGCGTTCGCAGATCATGGCTGACACCCGCCATCAATAGCGTTCGGTCATCCGCCAGTTGCTTCACCCCTGCCGCCATATGGTTAAAGGCACGGGTTACCGACCGCACTTCCGATGCGCCATATTCACGCAGCGGCGGCGGAATAATCCCTCTACCGACCTGCAGCGCAGCATGCTCCAGGTCGACAAGGGGTCGGTTTTGTATACGGATGAATAGCCATGCGCCGCCTATCGCCAGCAGCATAATGGCCAGGGTGTAACGGAACAGCGGCGAGAAGTCGCCCTGGTGGATTTCGGTGAGCGGTACGCGTACCCAGATATTGGGTGACAGCCAGGTTTTCAGCCAGACGACCGGCGAGCTTTTGTTAACCTCGACGCGCACTTCCGTCGGGCCACCCAACTGCTGCGCCATCTGCTGGCTGAGAAATTCATAGTGCTGGGCCCAGCGCAGGCCTGCGTCTTCCGCCGCTTCGTTTGAATAGAGCGATATCCCCAGCTCCCGGTAAATTTCACGGCGGAACGCCGGCGGAACCACCAGCTGGGTGCCATCTTCCAGCTGCAGTTTATCGGTCATCAGCATACGGACTTCGTACGCCAGAACCTTATTAAACTGTTGAAGACTAGGCAGAATCGCAAAGTTCAGCACCACCAGATAGGTCGTCACCAGGCTGACGAACAGCAAGGTGACGATCAATAACAGGGTGCGGGCAAACGAGCTTCGCGGCGAGAAACGCATTCGCCTCATGCTTTAGAGCCGTCCGGCACAAATACGTAGCCCAGGCCCCAGACGGTCTGGATATAGCGCGGATGCGCGGGATCTTCTTCCACCATGCGACGCAGGCGAGAGATCTGCACGTCGATGGAGCGCTCCATGGCGGAATATTCGCGGCCACGCGCCAGGTTCATCAGCTTATCGCGCGAGAGCGGCTCACGCGGGTGGCTGACCAGCGCTTTCAGAACCGCGAACTCACCGCTGGTGAGCGGCATTGGCTCATCTTCGCGGAACATCTCGCGGGTGCCGAGGTTAAGCTTAAACTTACCGAAAGCGATAACCGCCTCTTCCTGAGAAGGCGCGCCCGGCAGTTCGTTCGCCTGGCGGCGCAGCACCGCGCGGATACGCGCCAGCAGTTCGCGCGGGTTAAACGGTTTTGGAATGTAGTCGTCGGCGCCGATCTCCAGCCCTACGATACGGTCAACTTCTTCCCCTTTCGCCGTCACCATAATGATTGGCATCGGGTTGCTTTGACTGCGCAGACGGCGGCAAATAGACAGGCCATCTTCGCCCGGTAACATCAGATCCAGTACCATCAGGTGGAAGGATTCACGGGTCAGCAGGCGGTCCATCTGTTCGGCGTTGGCTACGCTACGAACCTGGAAGCCCTGCTCGGTCAGATAACGCTCAAGCAGCGCGCGCAGGCGCATGTCGTCATCTACCACCAGAATCTTATAATTCTCTTGCATTGTGTGTACTCCCAAAGGTTCGGATACTCTTGAAGAACGTATTCTAAAAAAGTGCGCGTCTACGACCAGCTAATTCTGGTATAAATTCTAGTCGAAATTGTTACAAAGCATATTTAACAGCAGCTTATCTGCATAATCCATCACATAAATCATTATTAATCCTGTCTGTTACGCTCAGTGATACCTAATGTGCGTAAATGAGACAGGCCAGGTAGTAAGGCAAGATGATGAAAACGCCCCTGATCACCCGCGAAGGGTATGAGAACCTCAAGAAAGAGCTGGATACCCTGTGGCGCGAAGAGCGCCCGGAAGTGACAAAAAAAGTGACCTGGGCGGCTAGCCTGGGCGATCGCAGTGAAAATGCGGACTACCAGTACAACAAAAAGCGGTTACGCGAAATCGACCGCCGGGTGCGTTACCTGACCAAATGCCTGGAGAACCTGAAAATCGTCGATTACTCCCCCCAGCAGGAGGGCAAAGTCTTCTTTGGCGCCTGGGTTGAAATTGAAAACGACGACGGCGATCTCAAGCGTTTTCGCATTGTCGGCTACGATGAAATTTTTGGTCGTAAGGATTACATCTCCATCGACTCCCCCATGGCCCGCGCGCTGTTGAAAAAAGAGGTAGGGGATATCGCCATCGTCCATACCCCTGCGGGTGAAGCGAGCTGGTACGTGAATGAGATCCAGTACGTTAAATAGTCCGAGAGCACCCTCCCCGGCTGGCATTTTGCGGTGCCAGCCCGTATAACTATCCCCCTGATTTTTGATCCACAAGATGAACCAATCATGATGAAAGAGTCGCTCTGCCGCATTATTGCGGGTGATATTCAGGCCAGAGCCGAACAGGTAGAAGCTGCCGTTCGCCTGCTTGACGAAGGGAACACCGTGCCGTTTATTGCACGTTATCGTAAGGAAGTCACCGGCGGCCTGGATGATACCCAGTTGCGTAACCTGGAGACCCGTCTGGGCTACCTTCGCGAACTGGAAGACCGACGTCAGGCGATCCTGAAATCCATCGGCGAACAGGGCAAGCTGACCAGCGATCTGGAAAAAGCCATCAATGGCACCCTGAGCAAAACGGAATTAGAAGATCTCTATCTGCCCTACAAACCGAAGCGCCGCACGCGCGGGCAGATTGCGATTGAAGCGGGCCTGGAGCCGCTGGCCGATCTGCTGTGGAACGACCCCTCGCATGACCCGGAAACAGAAGCCGCCAAATTTATCGACGCCGACAAAGGGGTGGCGGATACCAAGGCCGCGCTCGACGGAGCACGCTACATTCTGATGGAGCGTTTTGCCGAAGATGCCGCCCTGCTCGCCAGGGTGCGTGATTATCTCTGGAAGAATGCCCACATTGTTGCCACCGTGGTGGCAGGGAAGGAGGAAGAAGGCGCGAAATTCCGCGACTACTTCGATCACCATGAGCCGATTGCTACCGCCCCTTCTCACCGTGCGCTGGCGATGTTCCGCGGCCGCAACGAAGGTGTGCTGCAGCTCTCCCTGAATGCTGACCCGCAGTTTGACGAGCCGCCAAAAGAGAGCCATTGCGAGCAGATCATTGCCGACCACCTCAATCTTCGCCTGAACAACGCCCCGGCAGACAGCTGGCGCAAAAACGTGGTGAGCTGGACCTGGCGCATCAAGATCTTAATGCACCTCGAAACCGAACTGATGGGCACCGTCCGCGAACGCGCGGAAGACGAGGCGATCAACGTCTTCGCCCGTAACCTGCATGACCTGCTGATGGCCGCGCCTGCTGGCCTGCGCGCGACCATGGGTCTCGATCCGGGTCTGCGTACCGGCGTGAAAGTGGCCGTGGTTGACGGCACCGGCAAGCTGGTTGCCACCGATACCATCTATCCACATACCGGCCAGGCCGCGAAAGCCGCCGTTGCGGTGGCCGCCCTGTGCGAGAAATATAACGTCGAGCTGGTGGCGATTGGCAACGGCACGGCGTCGCGTGAAACCGAGCGTTTCTACCTTGACGTGCAGAAGCAGTTCCCGAAAGTGACGGCGCAGAAAGTGATTGTCAGCGAGGCGGGCGCCTCCGTCTATTCCGCATCTGAACTGGCGGCCCAGGAGTTCCCGGATCTGGACGTTTCTCTGCGCGGTGCGGTCTCTATCGCCCGTCGTCTGCAGGATCCGCTGGCAGAGCTGGTGAAGATTGATCCGAAATCCATCGGCGTGGGCCAGTATCAACACGACGTCAGCCAGACGCAGCTGGCGCGTAAGCTGGATGCGGTGGTGGAAGACTGCGTAAACGCCGTTGGCGTAGACCTGAACACCGCCTCCGTTCCTCTTCTGACCCGCGTGGCAGGCTTAACCCGCATGATGGCGCAGAACATCGTCGCCTGGCGTGACGAGAACGGCCAGTTCCAGAACCGCCAGCAGTTACTGAAGGTCAGCCGCCTGGGGCCGAAAGCTTTTGAGCAGTGCGCGGGCTTCCTGCGTATTAACCACGGCGACAACCCGCTCGATGCCTCCACCGTTCACCCGGAAGCCTACCCGGTTGTGGAGCGTATTCTGGCCGCCACCCAGCAGGCGCTGAAAGATCTGATGGGCGACAACAGCGCGCTGCGCAACCTGAAGGCCGTCGATTTCACCGACGAGCAGTTCGGCGTGCCGACGGTCACCGACATCATCAAAGAGCTGGAAAAACCGGGCCGCGACCCGCGTCCTGAATTTAAAACCGCCACCTTTGCCGACGGCGTCGAGACCATGAACGACCTGCTGCCAGGCATGGTGCTGGAAGGCGCGGTAACCAACGTCACCAACTTTGGCGCGTTTGTTGATATTGGCGTCCATCAGGATGGCCTGGTTCACATCTCTTCGCTGGCCGATAAGTTCGTGGAAGACCCGCACACCGTGGTCAAAGCGGGCGACATCGTGAAAGTGAAGGTGCTGGAAGTGGACCTGCAGCGCAAGCGTATTGCCCTGACCATGCGTCTGGATGAGCAGCCGGGCGAGACCAACGCGCGCCGTGGTAACGGCGGCGGCGCTCGCGATCAGCAGCGTCCGGCAGCCAAAGCGGCGAAACCGCGCGGGCGTGATGCACAGCCAGCGGGTAATAGCGCGATGATGGATGCCCTGGCGGCAGCCATGGGTAAAAAACGCTAAACCTCTCTACCCTCTCCAGCCGGAGAGGGTATTTAATCCTGTAATAGTATTGCTTTATTCCTCACCCTTTATTTCATTCTGAAACCGATTGCACATCCATTATTAAACTGTAATTTATCACTCCATTAACAAATAAGTCATTTTTTCCACGAATCGAATATTCATTAAATATTGAGCAAGGTCAAACAGCCCGCAAATTAATAGCGCTATGCACATTTCGTCACAGTTTGAATATTGCTGGTAGTAACCATTCTCATTATCATTGCATCTGTTTATTATTTCACCTCAGTGTAAGTAGGCACTATGCAATTCACTCCAGACAGTGCATGGAAGATCACCGGATTCACGCGTGAAATCAGCCCGGCTTATCGACAGAAACTCCTGTCATTGGGCATGTTGCCGGGGTCCTCGTTCCAGGTCGTGCGGGTAGCACCTCTGGGCGATCCCATACATATCGAGACGCGCCGGGTGAACCTGGTGCTGCGCAAAAAAGATCTCGCATTCATTGAAGTCGAAGCCATGCCTCAATAATCCGCCAGCCGTCACCACGAGTTTTGAAAAATGAATAAATTAACCATTGGCTTAATTGGCAATCCAAATTCCGGCAAGACCACATTATTTAATCAATTAACTGGCGCACGTCAGCGCGTGGGAAACTGGGCGGGCGTTACGGTTGAACGAAAAGAGGGACAATTTTCGACGACGGATAATAATGTCACGCTGGTTGACCTGCCGGGTACCTATTCTCTTACCACTATCTCGTCGCAAACCTCGCTCGATGAACAAATAGCTTGTCACTATATTTTGAGCGGCGATGCAGATTTACTGATTAACGTGGTGGATGCCTCTAACCTCGAGCGCAATCTCTATCTGACATTACAGCTGCTGGAGCTTGGGATCCCCTGCGTGGTGGCGCTGAACATGCTCGATATTGCGGAGAAACAGAAAGTCCGCATCGATATCGACGCGCTGGCCGCGCGCCTCGGCTGCCCGGTGGTGCCGCTTATCTCTACCCGTGGGCGTGGTATCGATGCCCTGAAGCTGGCCATTGACCGTCACCAGAAAAATAGTGACCTTGAGCTGGTGCACTACCCTCGCCCGCTGCTGCGCGAAGCCGATCGGCTGGCGCAATTCATGGACCCGACGATGCCGCAAAAACAGCGCCGCTGGCTTGGTCTGCAGATGCTGGAAGGAGATATCTACAGCCGCGCTTTTGCCGGCAATGCCGCCCAAAAACTGGAGGCGTCGCTGGCCCATCTCAGCGAAGAGCTGGATGACCCGGCCCTACATATCGCCGATGCCCGCTATCAGAGTATCGCCGCCGTCTGCGAAGTGGTTAGCAATACCCTGACCGCTGAGCCCAGCCGCTTCACCGCTGCGGTAGATCGCATTATCCTCAACCGCTTCCTCGGTCTGCCCGTCTTCCTGCTGGTGATGTATTTGATGTTCTTGCTGGCAATCAACATTGGCGGGGCGCTGCAACCGCTGTTTGACGTCGGCTCGGTGGCAATCTTCATTCACGGTTTGCAATGGCTCGGCTACACCCTGCACTTCCCCGAATGGCTGACCATTTTCCTCGCCCAGGGGATTGGCGGCGGGATCAACACCGTTCTGCCGCTGGTTCCCCAGATTGGCATGATGTATTTGTTCCTCTCCTTCCTGGAGGACTCTGGCTACATGGCCCGCGCGGCTTTTGTGATGGACCGTCTGATGCAGGCGCTGGGTCTGCCGGGCAAATCTTTTGTGCCGCTGATTGTCGGCTTCGGCTGTAACGTCCCGTCGGTAATGGGGGCGCGAACCCTGGATGCGCCACGTGAACGTCTGATGACCATCATGATGGCACCCTTTATGTCCTGCGGCGCGCGTCTGGCGATTTTCGCCGTCTTTGCGGCGGCGTTCTTCGGCCAGCAGGGAGCGCTGGTGGTCTTCTCGCTGTACGTCCTCGGGATTGTGATGGCTATTCTTACCGGCCTGATGCTGAAGCACACCATTATGCGTGGCGAAGCGTCGCCCTTCGTAATGGAGTTGCCGGTCTACCACGTCCCGCACCTGAAAAGCCTGTTGATTCAAACATGGCAGCGTCTTAAAGGCTTCGTGGTGCGCGCCGGTAAAGTGATCGTGGTGGTCAGTATTTTCCTTAGCGCCCTGAATAGCTTCACCCTCAGCGGGAAAGCGGCCGATAACATCAACGACTCCGCGCTGGCCTCCGTCAGCCGCGTCATCACGCCGCTGTTCAAACCCATCGGCGTGCATGAGGATAACTGGCAGGCCACCGTTGGGCTGTTTACCGGTGCGATGGCTAAAGAGGTGGTCGTCGGGACACTGAACACGCTCTACACCGCCGAAAACATTCAGGAAGAGGCCTTTAACCCGGCGGAATTTCACCTCGGTGACGAGCTGTACAGCGCCGTGGATGAAACCTGGCAGAGCCTGAAAGAGACCTTCAGCCTGAGCGTGCTGGCCAACCCCATCGAAGCCAGCAAAGGCGACGGTGAAATGGCGACCGGCGCCATGGGCGTGATGAGCGAGAAATTCGGCAGCGCCTCAGCCGCCTACAGCTATCTGATCTTCGTTCTGCTCTATATTCCGTGCATCTCGGTTATGGGGGCGATTGCCCGCGAGTCCAGCCGCGGCTGGATGGGCTTCTCCGTACTGTGGGGGCTAAACATCGCGTATTCGCTCTCTACGCTCTTCTATCAGACGGTCAATTTCAGGCAGCATCCGCAGTTCAGCCTGGTCTCTATTCTGGCGGTGGTGTTGTTCAACGTGGTACTGCTTGGCATGCTGCGCCGGGCGCGCAGTCGCGTGGATATTAACCTGCTGGCGACACGTAAAACGCCGGCTCACTGCTGCGACAGCCCGGCAGAAAGTTGCCACTAAGGAGCGCAATATGGCATCGATGATTGATGTTCGCGATTTACTGGCGCTCCAGGGAAGAATGGAGGCGAAACAGATCGGTCTTCGTCTGCATATCCCGCAGGCGCTGGTGGATGCCATGCTGCACCGTCTTGAGGCGATGGGTAAAGCAGTACGTATTCAGGAGGAGCGCGAAAATTGCCTCTCCGGCAGCTGTAAAAGTTGCCCCGAAGGGAAAGCCTGCCTCAGAGAGTGGTGGGCACTGCGTTAATCAGGAAGCCGGGCATCACTGCCCGGCTCGCCTCGCTTACTTAAAGACTTCTGCGGTTGCGCGTACGTTTTTCGTATCTTTATTGGCGCTGGTAACCACAAAATATTTTCCGCCCATTTCGTCCGCTTTCTGTGAAAGCTCTTTTTTAGCGTCCATTGGCGCCGTGGTGTCAGACGTTGAAATCTCACCGACTTTGGTCAAATTCATCTCTTTCGCTTTGTCTTTTTCCAGCTCCTGTGCCGCAAAGACGCCAAAAGAAAGTGACCCGATAACCAGAGATGTAACAATACCTGTAACAAGTTTCATAGTCATAACTCCCAAAGAAATTGTTGTTTTGATAGTCGTAGGCAGAACAACCGCAACGACTTCTTGAGTATTGTTGCGGCACGTGACTTTTGCCAGGCGGATTAAAAAACAATCATTCGATGCGTTGACGTAGCGCAATCAGCGCGGCGCAAAATTCGGCGGGATGAGAGACAAACGGCGCATGTGCCGCTTTAGGGATTACCAGCGATTCGCTATCAGGCCATAGCGCATCCAGCAAGGGGACGATCTTGCGCGGTACCAGCCCATCCAGGTAGCCGTAGATCCGCAGATGCGGCATCGCCAGCGCAGCCAGCGGCGCGCGCAGATCGACCGTTTTTAGTATCTCCAGTCCACCGTTCAGCACGCTGACGTCGGGCATTGGCAAAGACAGCACGGTGCTTTTGAGCAGGCGCGCATCCTGGCGAGCAGTGTCGGTGCCCATGGTTTGTAGCGCCAGAAAACGCTCTACCGTGCGCTGAAAATCGTCACTCAGCTGTTGCTGGAACCCGGCTAACACCTCGGGTTTGATACCCGGCCACCCCTCACGCGCACTAAAGCAAGGCGAGGATGCCACCGTCACCAGCGCCTGAACGCGCGTCGGGTGCGTCAGTGCGATCTGGCTCGCCACCAGCCCGCCCAGACTCCAGCCGAGCCAGATCGCGTTTTGCGGCGCACGTTCCAGAACCTCTTCGGCCATCGCCTCCAGCGTCAGGGCCTGATAGCCGCGGCTGCGGCCGAAACCGGGCAGATCCACCAGGTGCAGGGTAAAGTGCGAGGCGAGTTCCTCGCGAATTGTATTCCATACTTCGGCATTCAGCCCCCATCCGTGCAGCAGCACAAGATGACAATTTCCTGTGCCTACGGTCTGCCACCAAAGACTCTTCATCGCTTACTGTTCTCTTTTATCTACAAGGAGGAGAGCTATGCTAACAGTGCCTGGCTTGTGCTGGCTATGTCGGATGCCCTTAATGCTGAGCCATTGGGGCATCTGCTCAGTCTGTGAGAAAGCCATTACTCCACAGCGTGGATGCTGTCCGCAGTGTGGCTTATCGGCATCCAGCCTTTTTCTGCCGTGCGGACGCTGTCTGCGCAGGCCACCGCCCTGGCAGGCACTGGTGGCAGTCTATCCCTATATCCCCCCGGTCAGCAGGCTGGTACATCAGTTTAAATTTTCTCGTCGCAGCCAGCTGGCGCAACCGCTGGCAAGGCTGTTGCTGTTAGCAATATTGCGGGCCAGACGCACCCGGGCACTGCCTCCGGTGGAGATGATTGTCAGCGTGCCGCTCTGGTCTCGGCGTCACTGGCGGCGCGGGTTTAACCAGAGCGACCTGCTCTGCCGTCCGCTGGCGCGCTGGCTCAAGTGTTACTACAACCCCGCCGCCCTTCGACGCACCCGGCCCACCGCTACCCAGCACCAGCTTAGCGCCAGATTGCGAAAGCAGAACCTGAAGCAGGCGTTTCAGCTTGAATTCCCGGTGGCGGGTCGCCATATCGCTATTGTGGATGATGTCGTGACAACAGGTACGACCGTGGCTGAACTATCCCGCCTGCTTTTGCGAAGCGGCGCGGCCTCGGTTCAGGTATGGTGTCTGTGTCGAACCTTGTAGCGCCCCCAGGTTGGGCGTATTATAACCAGGTATTTTAGTCAACTATTAGGCCAATGCTATGATCCGTATTTCCGATGCTGCACAAGCGCACTTTGCCAAACTGCTGGCAAATCAGGAAGAAGGGACCCAGATTCGCGTTTTTGTCATCAATCCGGGTACCCCGAACGCAGAATGCGGCGTCTCTTATTGCCCACCGGACGCTGTGGAAGCAACTGACACCGCCCTGAAATTTGAGCAACTGACTGCCTATGTCGATGAGCTGAGCTCACCGTATCTGGAAGATGCGGAGATTGATTTTGTGACCGACCAGTTGGGTTCGCAGTTAACGCTGAAAGCGCCAAATGCCAAAATGCGCAAAGTGAGCGATGACGCTCCGCTGATGGAACGCGTTGAGTACCTGCTGCAGTCGCAAATTAACCCGCAGCTGGCCGGGCACGGCGGTCGCGTCTCCCTGATGGAGATCACCGAAGATGGCCTGGCGATTCTGCAGTTCGGCGGTGGCTGTAACGGCTGTTCCATGGTCGACGTCACCCTGAAAGAAGGGATTGAAAAGCAGCTGCTGAATGAGTTCCCGGAGCTGAAAGGCGTGCGCGATCTTACCGAGCACCAGCGCGGCGAGCACTCTTACTACTAAGTTCCCGTCTGGTTTGCCCGGTGGCGGCGTCGCTAACCGGGCCATAGAACCCGACTCCAGGCCGGGCCATGCGTTTACGCTGGCCCGGCTTTTCTTTTGCCCTCTCCTGCACCATAAGTTGACCTGCGTCTCATAATTCAAATTTTGACCGGCCGGGTGATTCTCAAATCACCAATGTTACCCGTATCATTCGCGTGGGCACTAACCCCCCCAATAACAGCCGACTAAACTAGGTAGTCTGGACGGTATCAGTGTTAGTGCCATTACAACTCTGTTCCCAGTTGGGGCAATTGGACAATAGTCGTTGAAACAACGACGTTACCCATAACAATTCAAAGGCCAGGTCAATCATGCCATTAGTCATCGTAGCTATCGGTGTTGTGTTATTACTGCTCTTGATGATCCGTTTCAAAGTGAACGGCTTCATCGCTCTGGTTCTGGTGGCGCTTGCAGTCGGTTTGATGCAGGGTATGCCGCTGGTAAAAGTTATCAGCTCTATTAAAGCCGGTGTCGGCGGTACGCTGGGTAGCCTGGCGCTGATCATGGGCTTCGGTGCCATGCTCGGTAAAATGCTGGCGGACTGCGGTGGCGCACAGCGCATTGCAACCACGTTGATTGCCAAATTTGGTAAGCAGCATATCCAGTGGGCGGTGGTGTTAACCGGCTTTACCGTGGGTTTCGCCCTCTTCTATGAAGTCGGTTTCGTACTGATGCTGCCGCTGGTGTTCACCATTGCCGCCGCGGCGAATATTCCTCTGCTGTTTGTTGGCGTTCCGATGGCGGCGGCGCTCTCCGTCACGCACGGCTTCCTGCCACCGCACCCGGGCCCGACCGCAATCGCGACCATCTTCCATGCCGATATGGGTAAAACCCTGCTGTTCGGTACTATTTTGGCTATCCCGACCGTTATCCTCGCAGGCCCGGTGTTTGCACGCTGCCTGAAAGGGATCGACAAGCCTATTCCGGAAGGTCTGTACAACGCTAAAACCTTTACGGAAGACGAGATGCCAAGCTTTGGCGTCAGCGTCTGGACCTCTCTGGTACCGGTTGTGCTGATGGCGATGCGCGCCGTGGCGGAGATGGTTCTGCCAAAAGGTCATGCTTTCCTGGGCGTGGCTGAATTCCTCGGCGACCCGGTTATGGCTACCTTGATTGCGGTGCTGATTGCCCTCTTCACCTTCGGCCTGAACCGTGGCCGTAGCATGGATCAGATTAACGATACCCTGAGCTCTTCGATCAAAATCATCGCCATGATGCTGCTGATCATCGGCGGCGGCGGTGCGTTTAAACAGGTTCTGGTTGATAGCGGCGTGGATAAATACATCGCCTCTATGATGCACGAAACCAATATCTCGCCGATCCTGATGGCCTGGTCTATCGCCGCGGTACTGCGTATCGCCCTTGGTTCTGCAACCGTGGCAGCCATTACTGCCGGGGGGATTGTTGCCCCGTTGATCGCCACTACCGGTGTTAGCCCGGAGCTGATGGTGATTGCCGTCGGTTCGGGTAGCGTGATTTTCTCGCACGTGAACGATCCGGGCTTCTGGCTGTTCAAAGAGTACTTCAACCTGACTATCGGCGAGACCATTAAGTCCTGGTCAATGCTGGAAACCATTATTTCAGTCTGCGGCCTGGTGGGCTGTCTGCTGCTGGCAACGGTGGTATAAAAAAACGAAACCCGCCATCTGGCGGGTTTTTGTTATTTCTGGCGTTTTGACAGCGCTTTTCGCCGCTTATCCAGATCCTTAATCAGCTTGTTCACCCCGTCATCGGCAAACATCGCCTCCAGCGAGGTGGATAACTTCCGGCGCCAGTTCTTGTACTGATAACTGGTGCCAGGAATGTTCACCGGCCCGGCCATATCGAGCCAGTCTTCTGGCTGCAACCCTAACAGCGCACTGTTGCTATCGGCAATGTAACGCTGCATACCGCGATTCAGGGTTGGGGTCATCGCCATCAGCGACGCTTTGTGACCGGTACGTTTCGGCAGGCAGCCATGTTTATGTAACGCATCCAGCAGCCCCTGCTTCGACAGCTCTCTGTCCTGATACAGCCCGCGCAGCACCACCTCATCGGGATACAGCCCTAAGGTTTTACCGAGCGTGAGATCGCCACTCTCCCAGTAGCCCCTGAGCGTAGGAAGGTCATGCGTCGTCGCGACTGCCATTGACTGCTGAGGATACGCTTGCGGCGCACGGAAATTCTTCTCATGGTCGTTTTCAAAATAGAGCACCTTGTAGGAGTAAACGCCGCTGTCGCGCAGTTTACTGACGATCTCGACCGGCACGGTGCCAAGGTCTTCGCCAATCACCATGCAGTTGTGGCGCTTGCTTTCCAGCGCCAGGATCGCGAGCAGATCGTCTACCGGGTAGTGAACGTAAGCGCCGTGATCCGCGGTTTCACCATACGGGATCCACCACAGACGCAGCACCGACATCACATGATCGATACGCAGCGCGCCGCAGTTCTGCATGTTGGCACGCAGCAGTTCGATGAAGGGCTCGTAGGCACGAGACACGATAACGTGCGGATCCATCGGCGGCAGTCCCCAGTTCTGGCCCAGGGGGCCGAGAATGTCCGGCGGTGCGCCTACCGAGGCTTTCAGACAGTAGAGTTCACGGTCGCACCAAGTCTCCGCTCCCCCTTCTGCCACCCCCACCGCCAGGTCGCGATAAAGACCAATCGGCATGTTGTAACCCTGGCTTACTTGCCAGCAGGCGGCGAACTGGGTATACGCCAGCCACTGCAGCCAGAGGTAGAACTCCACTTCGTCAGCATGCTGTTCGCAAAAGGCGCGAACCTGAGGGGAGTCAACGGACTGATAGGCCTCCGGCCAGACCGGCCATCCCCAGCGCATTTCGTCCTCTTTAACCTGCTGCGCATGCAGCGCATCGAACGCCGCCTGCCAGTACAGGCTTTCGCCTTCGGCGGCGATAAACTGCCGGAAGGCCAGCATATCGGCATCGTCACGCTGAGAAAAACCTTTCCACGCCATACGCAGGGCGGCCATTTTCAGCGCCGTCACGGTGGCATAATCCACCCATTCAGCCTCACGCGCCTGCTTCAGCGCCTGTTGCGTGGTATCTAACGCCCACCACGCCTGCGCCTCAGCACTGTTTTTGAAGTCATCTAAGGCATTAACGTCGATATAAATCACGTTCAGCCAGCGACGAGACGACGGGCTGTACGGGCTGGCGCTCTCCGGGTTCGCCGGGTAAAGCGCATGAATCGGGTTCAGGCCAATAAAGGCGCCGCCGCGCTCACCCACTTCGGCGAGCATCGATTTGAGATCGCCAAAATCACCGATCCCCCAGTTGGCTTCTGAACGCAGGGTGTAGAGCTGTACGCAAGCCCCCCACAACTTTTTCCCTTCCAGCAAGGCCTGGGGTTCATAGCAGCGTTTGGGCGCCACAATCACGCGGCAGTGCCAGCGATGGTCGTCACGGGTTAGCGTCAGGGTGTGGTAGCCCTCCGGCAACTTTGCCGGAAGGTTCAGGTTTTTGCCGCCGGTGGCATGGCCTTTATGCTGTTGCCCCGTTTCAGTGGTCAGCAGCCAGGCAAACTCACCGTGGCCTTCGATCGGCAGCGGCATTTTTTTACCGGCAGTGAACACTTTCACATTCGGTACAGGGGTGACCGCTGCTTTTGCGCCGGGTGTGGCTTTGTGCATAGCATCCAGCAAACGCCTTTTGGTCTCAGCACCAATAGACTGCGGTTTACCATGAGCATTGATGTAGCTGGGGCTGATCCCCGCCGCCAGGGCGGCATTATCGAGACGTTTGCTTTCCATCGCGCTTCCTTAGCGTTTTGCCTGCCAGATACGAGCCTGGTAGTCACGGATTGAGCGGTCAGAGCTGAACATGCCGCAGCGCGCGGTATTCAGAATACAGGCGCGGGTCCAGGCATCCTGGTCACGGTACAGCACGTCCACCTGTTTTTGCGCATCCACATACGCCGTAAAGTCGGCCATCAGCAGATAAGGATCGCCGCCCTGTTTACCTATGCTGTGCAGCATCTGGTCGAAGGCGTGCTTATCCCCGTCGCTGTATTTACCGCTTTCCAGCTCTTTCAGTACGGCATCCAGCACTTTATCTTTCTTACGCCATTTCACCGGGTCGTAGCCTTTGGCTTTCAGGGCCTTCACCTCTTCCACGGTATGACCAAAGATAAAGATGTTTTCGTCGCCCACCTGCTCGGCAATTTCCACGTTCGCGCCGTCCAGAGTACCCACGGTCAACGCGCCGTTGAGTGCCAGCTTCATGTTGCCGGTGCCCGAGGCTTCTTTACCGGCCGTGGAGATCTGCTCTGAGACATCCGCCGCCGGGATCAGCAGCTCTGCCGCTGAAACACAGTAATCCGGCAGGAAGACCACTTTCAGCTTATCGCCCACTTTCGGGTCGTTATTAACCGCTTCTGCCACCTTATTGATAGCAAAGATAATGTTTTTCGCCAGGTAGTAACCCGGTGCCGCCTTGGCACCGAACAGGAATACGCGCGGTACGCGATCGGCCTGCGGGTTCTCGCGGATCCCTTTGTACAGCGCCAGAATATGCAGCAAATTCAGGTGCTGACGTTTGTATTCGTGCAGGCGTTTAATCTGGATATCGAACAGCGCGTGCGGGTTGATCTCAATGCCGGTGCGCGCTTTGACAAACTCTGCCAGACGCACTTTGTTCTCCTGCTTGATGGCTCGATACTGCTCGCGGAATTTCGCGTCATCGGCATACTTTTCCAGGTTGATGAGCTGATCAAGATCGTTAGCCCACTCTTTCTGCAAAGTGCTGTCGAGCAGTGCAGAGAGCGCCGGGTTGCACTGTTTGATCCAGCGACGCGGCGTAATGCCGTTGGTCACGTTGTGGAATTTGTTTGGCCACAGCTGGTGATATTCCGGGAACAGGTCTTTCACCACCAGATCGGAGTGCAACGCAGCCACGCCGTTCACCGCAAAGCCACTCACCACGCAGAGATTCGCCATCCGCACCTGTTTGTCATAGACGACCGCCAGCTTCGCCCAGATTGCTTTGTCGCCTGGCCAGGTTTGGTCGACCTGTTTTTTGAAGCGGTTGTTGATCTCGTTAATCAGCTGCATATGGCGTGGCAGCAGGGTTTTAATCAGCTTCTCATCCCAGCACTCCAGCGCTTCTGGCATCAGGGTGTGGTTGGTGTAAGCAAAGGTCTTACTGGTGATGGCCCAGGCATCGTCCCAGCTCATCTGGTGCTCATCGATCAGCACGCGCAGCAGTTCCGGAATAGCGATCGTCGGGTGAGTGTCGTTCAACTGGATAACTTCGAAATCAGCCAGATCGGCCACGTTACGGCCCGCCAGATGGTGGCGACGCAGAATATCGGCCACTGAACAGGCGCACTGGAAGTATTGCTGCATCAGACGCAGTTTTTTACCCGCCAGATGGTTGTCGTTCGGGTAGAGCACTTTTGTCAGTTTGTCGGCGTCGATACCCTGCTGCTCTGCGCGCAGGAAATCACCGTCGTTGAATTTGGTCAGGTTGAACGGGTGAGCGTGTGTCGCTTGCCACAGGCGCAGCGGCTGAGCTACGCCGTTACGGTAGCCCAGCACCGGCAGATCCCAGGCCTGGCCGGTGATGGTAAAGCCTGGCTCCCAATGCCCCGCTTTTGTCACTTTACCGCCGATGCCCACCTGCACATCCAGCGCCTCGTTGTGGCGGAACCAGGGATAGCTGCCGCGATGCCAGTCGTCCGGCGCCTCCTTCTGCTGACCATCCGCAAAGGATTGACGGAACAGGCCGTACTGGTAATTCAGACCATAGCCGGTGGCCGACTGGCCAACCGTCGCCATTGAGTCCAGGAAACAGGCAGCCAGACGCCCCAGCCCACCGTTACCCAGCGCCGGATCGATCTCCTCTTCGAGCAGATCGGTAAGGTGAATATTGTGGCCTTTCAGCACATCGCTCACCTCCTGGTACCAGCCCAGGTTCAGCAGGTTGTTACCGGTAAGGCGGCCAATCAAAAACTCCATGGAGATATAGTTGACGTGACGCTGCCCTTTAACCGGCTTTGCCGCAGGCTGGGCGTTCAGTAACTCGGCGAGCGCACCGCTAACGGCTTGCCACCACTGGCGAGACGTCATCTCCTCTGCGGCGACTAAACCAAAACGTTGCCACTGACGCGTCAGTGCGGCCTGAAATTGCGCTTTGTTGAAGGTAGGCTGTGACATAGGGAAACGGCATCCTGTAGAAAAAAATAAACACGTTGGTGCTAGTGTGCCTGGCTCATAAACGCTCTTCCTCCTCCTGCCAGGGATTAGCCAGGGAGGAGTACCGGGGATGAGCATCAAAGTGTGATCGTGGCCACTTTATCCACCCGGTTTCGCCCTTCAGCGCTCAAGAAAACAGTCCGAATCGCCGCCTGTCTCAGAAGAGGATGAACGAAATGTCATCAACACAATAAGGTCATCCTTGTGACAATATGTTTTTTAAGGTCGTCAGAAATAGCGCAGGCAAGAAATAATTACTCACGTGAAATAATATTTTTCGACATTAACGTTAAACCAACGTTTTATTTTATAGGGATGACAGTCGCGAAACTTTATTAACTCAGGTGATTGTTAACCTTCGTTTACGGTTTGGCTTGTTAAAGCAGCAGCTTCGGTGCAACCCAGTATCCATGCGCTCTCAAGGCCAATATAAAAGTTCCCTGCCATGCGGTAATATTTTTGTGACAGAGTGCAAATTCAGGCGCATTAAAAACGGTCATAACTTGCAATAAAAGTGTTTCTGGCCGAACTTATAAGCATTAATTACGAAGCGCAAAAAAAATCAAAATTCTCGTTTTCCACACAGTGAAGTGAATACCATGTTGATTCCGTCCAAATTAAGTCGCCCCGTTCGTCTTGACCATACCGTGGTTCGCGAACGGTTACTGGCGAAACTTTCCGGCGCGAACAATTTCCGACTGGCGCTGGTAACGAGCCCTGCGGGCTATGGCAAAACAACGCTCATTTCACAGTGGGCGTCAGGTAAAAGCGATCTTGGCTGGTTCTCCCTTGATGAGGGCGATAACCAGCAGGAGCGCTTTGCCAGCTATCTGATCGCCGCCATTCAGCAAGCCACAAACGGCCACTGCGTCACCAGCGAAGTCATGGTGCAAAAGCGCCAGTATGCCAGCCTCTCTTCGCTCTTCTCGCAGCTGTTTATTGAGCTGGCCGAGTGGCACCGTCCGCTATTCCTGGTCATTGACGATTATCATCTGATCACCAATCCGGTGATCCATGAATCGATGCGCTTCTTCCTGCGCCATCAGCCAGAAAACCTTACCCTGGTGGTGCTGTCGCGTAACCTTCCGCAGTTGGGTATTGCCAACCTGCGCGTTCGCGATCAACTGCTTGAGCTGGGCAGTCAGCAGCTCTCCTTTACCCATCAGGAGGCGAAACAGTTCTTCGACTGCCGCCTGACGTCCCCGATTGAAGCCGCCGAGAGCAGCCGTCTGTGTGACGATGTTGCCGGCTGGGCTACCGCTTTACAGCTTATCGCCCTCTCCGCGCGGCAGAACAATAGTCCCACACATCAATCCGCACGGCGTCTGGCAGGCATTAACGCCAGCCACTTGTCAGATTATCTGGTCGACGAAGTGCTCGACAGTGTTGACACCTCCACGCGGCAGTTCCTGCTGAAGAGCTCGCTGCTGCGTTCGATGAACGATGCGCTGATCGTCCGCGTCACCGGTGAAGACAATGGCCAGATGCGGCTGGAGGAGATTGAACGCCAGGGGCTGTTCCTGCAACGCATGGACGACTCCGGCGAATGGTTTAGTTACCACCCGCTGTTTGGCAGCTTCCTGCGCCAGCGTTGTCAGTGGGAGCTGGCCACCGAGCTGCCGGAGATCCACCGCGCCGCAGCGGAAAGCTGGATGGCGCAAGGCTTCCCGAGCGAGGCCATCCACCATGCGCTGGCGGCGGGTGATGCCCATATGCTGCGCGATATCCTGCTCAATCACGCCTGGAGCCTGTTCAACCATAGCGAACTGACGCTGCTGGAAGAGTCGTTGCGTGCCCTGCCGTGGGAGAGCCTGCTGGAGAACCCGCGTCTGGTGCTGCTGCAGGCATGGCTGATGCAGAGCCAGCACCGCTACAGCGAAGTGAATACCCTGCTTGCCCGCGCCGAGCAAGAGATGAAAGGCGATATGGATAGCTCGCTGCACGGCGAGTTTAACGCCCTGCGCGCCCAGGTCGCCATTAACGATGGCGATCAGGAAGAGGCTCAACGCCTGGCGATGGTTGCTCTCGATGAGCTGCCGCTGGCGAACTTCTATAGCCGTATCGTTGCCACCTCGGTGCATGGCGAAGTGCTGCACTGTAAAGGCGATCTCGCCCGCTCGCTGGCGCTGATGCAGCAGACCGAACAGATGGCACGTCGGCACGATGTCTGGCACTACGCGCTGTGGAGCCTGATTCAACAAAGCGAGATTCTGTTTGCCCAGGGCTTTTTACAGGCCGCCTGGGAGTCGCAGGAGAAGGCATTCCAGCTGATCCGCGAGCAGCATCTTGAACAATTACCGATGCACGAATTCCTGCTGCGTATTCGCGCCCAGCTGCTGTGGGCCTGGGCCCGTCTGGATGAAGCAGAAAGCACCGCCCGCCACGGCGTGGAAGTGCTTTCGGCATTCCAGCCGCAACAGCAGCTGCAGTGCCTGGCGCTGCTGGTGCAGTGTTCACTGGCGCGCGGCGATCTGGATAACGCCCGTAACCACCTTAATCGCCTGGAAAACCTGCTTGGCAACGGCCAGTACCATAGCGACTGGGTCTCTAATGCGGATAAAGTGCGGGTGATTTACTGGCAGATGGTGGGTGATAAAAAATCGGCCGCCAACTGGTTACGCCAGACGCCGATGCCAGAATTTGCCAATAATCACTTCCTGCAGAGCCAGTGGCGCAACATCGCCCGGGTGCAGATTTTACTGGGTGATTTCGAACCGGCAGAGATCGTGCTGGAAGAGCTGAACGAAAACGCACGCAGCCTGCGTCTGATGAGCGACCTGAACCGTAACCTGCTATTGCAAAACCAGCTCTACTGGCAGGCAGGTCGTAAAACTGATGCCCAGCGCGTCTTACTGGAAGCGCTGCAGCTGGCTAACCGCACCGGCTTTATCAGTCACTTTGTGATTGAGGGCGAAACCATGGCGCAACAGTTACGTCAGCTGATTCAACTGAACACCCTGCCCGAGCTGGATCAGCACCGTGCGCAGCGTATTCTGCGTGAAATCAACCAGCACCATCGGCACAAATTCGCCCATTTCGATGAGACCTTTGTCGAGCGTCTGCTGACCCATCCGGAAGTGCCTGAGCTTATCCGCACCAGCCCGCTCACCCAGCGTGAATGGCAGGTGCTGGGGTTAATCTACTCGGGATATAGCAATGAGCAGATCGCCGGGGAGCTGGCGGTAGCCGCAACCACTATCAAAACCCATATCCGTAATCTGTACCAGAAACTTGGCGTGGCGCATCGCCAGGATGCGGTACAGCATGCCCAGCAGCTGCTGAAGATGATGGGGTATGGCGTGTAGTTATGCGCGTACAGAAATGATAATGGCAACCTCAGGTTGTCATGCCATATTCCGCTGAACATGAGGTGAACGGAACAATTCCACCCTGTTTAACCGATCGGCATGACAACCGAAGTTTTCGTGTTGCTTTTACCTCAGCACAGCTCAAGCTGCATTTTATGGTCGTTAATCACCTTCAGCACCCCTTCAGGCGGCACCTCATCGGTATAGACCGCATCCACCATGCTGATACTGCCCATATTCACCATCGCGTTACGCCCGAATTTCGAGTGATCGACCACCAGCATGACGTGGCGGGAGTTCTCAATAATGGCGCGCTTGGTACGCACTTCATGGTAATCGAATTCCAGCAGCGAGCCGTCGGTATCAATGCCGCTAATGCCAAGAATGCCGAAGTCGAGGCGGAACTGGGAGATAAAATCGAGTGTCGCTTCGCCAATGATCCCGCCGTCGCGGCTGCGCAACTCTCCCCCGGCGAGGATGATGCGGAAATCCTCTTTCTGCATCAGCGTATTGGCCACGTTCAGGTTGTTCGTCACCACGCGCAGATTCTCATGGTCCAGCAGCGCGTGGGCCACCGCCTCCGGTGTGGTACCGATATCGATAAATAAGGTGGCGCCGTTTGGGATCTGGCTCGCGACCTTACGGGCGATACGCTCTTTTTCTGACGTCTGGGTCGCTTTACGATCATGCCAGGAGGTATTGACCGAGCTGGAGGGAAGCGCCGCACCGCCGTGGTGGCGTAAAATTCGGTTCTGATCGGCCAGGTCGTTCAGGTCACGGCGAATGGTTTGCGGGCTGACGGCGAACTGTTCAACCAGCTCTTCCGTACTGACATACCCCTGCTTTTTCACCAGCTCGATAATGGCATCATGACGTTGTGTCTGTTTCATCAAATATCCCTGCCAGAATTATGTTCGTTTTCGCGCATGCAGCGTATCGGCAAACGCCATCGCCAGCCCAACGGCCAGACCGGCCACGTGTGCACCGTTAGCTATCGCCATTCCGAACAGATCAAACCATCCGGCAATTAACCATATTAACGCAAAGGCAATTAAGCCGCGCTGAAGAAAGATGCCGCTTTCAGGATCACGCTCGCCGCGCAGCCAGACGTAGCCCATCAAGGCGTAAACGACGCCCGAGAGCCCACCGAACCACGGGCCGCTGAATTTATGCTGCACATAGCCGCTCAGCAAGGCGCTGATAAGAGTGATAACAATGAGTTTACCGCTGCCGAGCCGTTTCTCTACGGCACCGCCGAGATACCACCACCACAGCAGGTTAAAGAGAATGTGCAGGAAGGAGAAGTGCATCAGCGCATGGCTGAAGTAGCGCCAGACATCGAACTGCACCGACGGATCATAGGGCCAGGCCAGCAGCACCATCACACTTTGGTCACCTACGACGTTCATGATGATAAACGTCAGGATACAGGCCGCCATCAGCAGCAGCGTGAACGGGCCGGCACGCTCACGCACCGTGGCTAAAAACGGAAAACGGCGGTAGTGCAGCCCGCTACCGGTGTGGCCGGATTGCCAGCTGGCCGCCAGATAGCGCGGGTCGCCCGGGTTTTCCAGAAAGCGCGCCAGCTCGGCATGCACGCGTTCGGCCTGGCTCTCATCTGCCAGCCAGACGTCCGTTTGCGTATGTTGTTGGATAGTCAGGATCACACCCTGCGTCGCCATGTAATCGACAAACGCCTGAGCGACGCGCGGGTTGGTAAAGGAGGTAATCATCAGCATTGGCAGCGGTCGCTTATTCCACACAAAGGGGGACAGTATATACCTTAAAACCCAGTGTGCTCGACTTCCGCCGGGAAATGACGGTGCCAGGCGTCGAAACCGCCATCCACGCTGTAGACCGCGTCATAACCCTGTTGCAGCAAGTATTGTGCTGCACCTTTGCTACTGTTGCCGTGATAGCACATCACCATCACCGGGGTATCGAAGTCGTTGTCACGCATGAAATCACTAAGGGAGGCGTTAGTGAGGTGAAACGCACCCGGGGTGTGACCCATGGCAAAGCTTTGCGGGTCGCGAATATCTACCAGTACAGCGGTTCCCTGGTGCATCTTCTGGTGGGCTTCTTCGACATTAATACATTCAAACTGATCCATGCGGCTCTCTTTCGGTTATTCAGGGTAGTGCGAAGTGAGGTAAGGACCCCACTATTTTACCTTCTAGTGTACGTCCTGGCGGCGGGTAAACGCCATTATGTTAGCTGTATCACTCTAAATTGTTTTTTTAATGTTACCAAAGGCGCGTTCCTTTGCTATTATGAGCGATATCGAACATTTTTGAACGTAAGCGAAAGTGCGTGAGGATACGATGGAAACCAAAGATCTGATTGTGATAGGTGGCGGCATCAACGGTGCCGGGATTGCGGCCGATGCCGCTGGCCGTGGTCTGTCGGTATTAATGCTGGAAGCGCAGGATCTCGCTTGCGCAACCTCCTCCGCCAGCTCCAAGCTGATTCACGGCGGCCTGCGCTACCTTGAACACTACGAGTTTCGCCTCGTGAGCGAAGCGCTGGCTGAGCGCGAAGTGTTACTGAAAATGGCCCCGCATCTCGCCATCCCGATGCGCTTCCGCCTGCCTCACCGCCCGCACTTGCGCCCGGCGTGGATGATTCGTATCGGTCTCTTTATGTACGATCATCTGGGTAAACGCACCAGTCTGCCCGGCTCTACCGGTGTGCGTTTTGGCGCAGAATCGGTCCTTAAGCCAGAAATCGTGCGCGGATTCGAATATTCAGACTGCTGGGTCGATGATGCCCGTCTGGTGCTCGCAAACGCGCAAATGGTGGTTCGCAAAAATGGTGAGGTGAAAACCCGCACCCGCGCGACCTCCGCACGCCGCGAGAATGGTCTGTGGATTGTTGAAGCAGAAGATATCGATACCGGCGAGAAGTTCAGCTGGCAAGCGCGCGGGCTGGTTAATGCGACCGGTCCATGGGTGAAACAGTTCTTTGACGACGGCATGAAGCTGCCTTCGCCGTACGGTATTCGCCTTATCAAGGGCAGCCATATCGTCGTGCCTCGCGTGCATACCCAGAAGCAGGCTTATATTCTGCAGAACGAAGACAAGCGCATCGTGTTTGTGATCCCATGGATGGATGAGTTCTCCATTATTGGCACCACCGACGTGGAGTACAAAGGCGACGCCAAAAATGTCGAAATTGACGAGAGCGAAATCAGCTACTTGCTGAAGGTGTATAACGCGCACTTCAAAAAGCAGCTGGGTCGCGAAGATGTGGTCTGGACTTACTCCGGCGTGCGTCCGCTGTGCGATGACGAATCCGATTCGCCGCAGGCCATTACTCGTGATTACACCCTGGATATCCACGATCAAGACGGTAAGGCGCCGCTGCTCTCCGTGTTTGGCGGTAAGCTCACCACCTACCGTAAGCTGGCGGAACACGCGCTGGAGAAATTGACTCCGTATTACACCGGCATCGGCCCGGCATGGACCAAAGGCGCTACCCTGCCGGGGGGTGATATCGACGGAAACCGGGATGACTACGCGGCAAAACTGCGTCGCCGTTATCCGTTTATCAGCGAATCGCTGGCCCGCCACTATGCCCGTACTTATGGCAGCAACAGCGTTCAGCTCCTCGGCGATGCCAAAGAGATAGCCGATTTGGGCGAGCACTTCGGACATGAGTTTTACGAAGCGGAGCTGCGCTACCTGGTTGAGCACGAGTGGGTGCGCCGTGTAGAGGATGCGCTGTGGCGTCGTACGAAAGAGGGGATGTGGCTGGATGCCGAACAGCAATCGCGCGTGGCGCAGTGGCTGGTCAGAAACGCCCCAAAGCGTGAATTATCGCTTGCGTCCTGATGGGACAGTGCGGGCTGATGCCCTCACCCATAGGGTGAGGGTGAAAAAATGAAAACGGCAACCGACGTTGCCGTTTTGCTTTTACAACCTTACCGGGTCGATATGCCATATAGTCTCGGCATACTCTTTAATCGTCCTGTCTGAAGAGAAATACCCCATATTGGCGATATTGTGCATCGCTTTGGTGGTCCACTCTTCGGGACGGCGATAAAGCTCGTCAACCTTATCCTGACAATCCACATAGCTCCGGTAGTCGGCCAGTACCTGATAGTGGTCACCAAAGTTAATCAGCGAATCCACCAGGTCGCGGTAGCGGCCAGGCTCGTCCGGATTAAAGACCCCGGTGGCGATCTGCGTCAGCACCTGACGAAGCTCTTCATCCTGCTCGTAGTAGTCACGCGGTGAATAGCCCTTCGCCCTTAGCGCCTCAACTTCTTCGGTGGTATTGCCGAAGATAAAGATATTCTCTTCACCCACGTGCTCCAGCATCTCGACGTTGGCCCCATCCAGCGTGCCGATAGTCAGCGCACCGTTAAGGGCAAATTTCATGTTACTGGTGCCGGACGCTTCCGTCCCTGCAGTGGAGATCTGCTCAGAGAGATCCGCCGCCGGAATGATCAACTGCGCCAGGCTCACGCTGTAGTTAGGTATGAAGACCACCTTCAGCTTATCGCCAATCTGCGGATCGTTGTTGATCACTTTCGCTACATCGTTGATCAGATGAATGATGTGCTTCGCCATGTAGTAGGCCGAGGCCGCTTTACCGGCAAAGATGTTAACCCGCGGCACCCAGTTGGCATCCGGATCGGCCTTGATACGGTTGTAACGGGTGATCACGTGCAGCACGTTCATGAGCTGGCGTTTGTACTCGTGGATACGTTTAATCTGCACATCGTAGAGCGCTTTCGGGTTCGCAACCACGTTCAGATGCAGCGCCATCCATACCGACAGCCGTTTTTTATTCAGCAATTTGGCGTCACGCACCGCTTTGTTCACGGTCGGGAAGTCGGCATGCTGCTCCAGCTCGCTAAGCTGGCTCAGATCGGTACGCCAGTTGCGGCCAATGTTCGCATCCAGCACCTCAGAGAGCGGCTTATTGGCCAGCGCCAGCCAGCGACGCGGGGTAACACCGTTGGTGACGTTACAGAAACGCATCGGGAATATTTTGGCAAAGTCAGCAAACAGCGACTGCACCATCAGGTTGGAGTGCAGTTCCGACACACCGTTGACCTTATGGCTAATCACCACCGCCAGCCATGCCATGCGCACGCGACGGCCATTAGACTCATCGATAATAGAGGTGCGGCTCAGCAGCCCGGTGTCGTTCGGGTACTGTTCCTGAAGCGTTTTCAGGAAGTAGTCATTGATCTCGAAGATAATTTGCAGATGGCGCGGCAGAATTTTGCCCAGCATGTCCACCGGCCAGGTTTCCAGCGCTTCGCTCATCAGCGTGTGGTTGGTGTAGGAGAAGACCTGGCAGGTTACCTCAAAGGCATCGTTCCAGCTGAACTTATGTTCGTCGATCAGCAGGCGCATCAGCTCCGGAATTGAGAGTACCGGGTGGGTGTCATTAAGATGGATGGCGGTCTTCTCCGCCAGATTGTTATAGGTTTTATGCAGCTGGTAGTGGCGGTTCAGAATGTCCTGCACCGTCGCCGACACCAGGAAGTACTCCTGACGCAGACGCAGCTCACGGCCCGAATAGGTGGAGTCGTCCGGGTAGAGCACGCGTGACACATTCTCCGAGTGGTTTTTATCTTCCACTGCCGCAAAGTAGTCGCCCTGGTTAAATTTACCCAAGTTGATTTCACTACTGGCTTGCGCGTTCCACAGGCGTAGGGTGTTGGTGGCGTCGGTGTCATAACCCGGGATAATCTGGTCATAGGCGACGGCAAGGATCTCTTCGGTTTCAACCCAGCGGGATTTTTTCCCTTCCAGTTGAACGCGGCCGCCGAAGCGCACTTTATAGCGGGTATTGTGGCGTTTGAACTCCCAGGGGTTACCGTATTCGAGCCAATAGTCCGGCGACTCTTTCTGTCGCCCGTCGACGATGTTCTGCTTGAACATGCCGTAATCATAGCGAATACCGTAGCCGCGCCCCGGCAGCGCAAGAGTCGCCAGCGAGTCGAGGAAACAGGCTGCCAGGCGTCCCAGACCCCCGTTGCCAAGGCCCGGGTCGTTCTCTTCGTCGATCAACTCTTCTAAATCTAACCCCATCTCTTCCAGCGCGTTTTTTACGTCGTCATAAATCCCTAGCGACAACAAGGCGTTGGAGAGGGTGCGGCCAATCAAAAACTCCATCGACAGGTAGTAAACCTGACGTGTCTCTTGCGACAGCTGGGCGCGGTTGGATCGCAGCCAGCGTTCTACCAGGCGGTCGCGCACCGCGAACAAGGTGGCGTTGAGCCACTCGTGTTTATTGGCGATGACCGGATCTTTCCCAATGGTGAACATCAGCTTATAGGCAATGGAGTGCTTTAAAGCCTCTACGCTGAGTGTGGGTGATGCATAAGAAAAAGGTGCATTCATATCTATGATTCCAGCGTTGTTATATCAAGCGTTGATAAAGATCGCGGTAAGACTGCGCCGCAACTTGCCAGCTAAAATCCATCGCCATCGCCTGACGCTGCACAAAACGCCAGAGAGAAGGACGAGACCACAACACGAAAGCACGGCGGATCGCACGCAACAGCGACCAGGCATTACTGTCTTCAAACGCAAAACCGGTGGCGATGCCGTCCGCCAGGTTCTCCAGCGAGGTGTCGGATACCGTATCCGCCAGCCCCCCGGTGCGACGCACAAGCGGCAAGGTACCGTATTTCAGGCCATACAGCTGAGTCAGGCCGCAGGGCTCGAAACGACTCGGCACCAGAATCACGTCCGCACCGCCCATAATGCGATGCGAGAAGGCTTCGTGATAACCAATCTGAACCCCCACCTGCCCCGGATGCTCTGCCGCAGCGGCCAGGAAGCCCTCCTGCAACACCGGATCGCCCGCCCCCAGTAGCGCCAGTTGCCCGCCTTGCTCCAGCAGGCCTGGCAAGGCTTCTAGCACCAGATCCAGCCCTTTCTGGCTGGTCAGACGGCTGACGACCGCGAACAGCGGGACTTTGTCGTTAACCTTCAGCCCCATTGCTATCTGCAGCTGGCGCTTGTTTTCGGCCTTATCTTCAACCGAATCCCGGTTGTAGCGCGAGGCCAGCAGCAGGTCTGTTTCCGGACTCCAGATCTTCTCATCCACGCCGTTAAGAATGCCCGATAAGCGCCCTTCACGGTGGCGCTGGGTCAGCAATCCTTCCATACCGTAGCCAAACTGCGCTTCGGTAATTTCCCGCGCGTAGGTCGGACTCACCGCCGTAATGTGATCGGCGTAATAGAGGCCGGCCTTCAGGAAAGAGATCTGGCCGTTGAACTCCAGCCCGTGCATGTTAAAGAATGACCATGGCAGTTCGATGTCATCCATGTGCTGCGCATAAAACATGCCCTGATAAGCCAGGTTGTGTACCGTAAACACCGACTTTGCCGGACGCCCTCGCGCCGCCAGATAGGCAGGCGCTAGCCCGGCATGCCAGTCGTGCGCATGAACCACATCCGGGTGCCAGAAAGGATCCAGGCCGCAGGCCATTTCACAGCCTACCCAACCCAGCAACGCAAAACGCAGCACGTTGTCGGTATAGGCAAATAAGTTAGTGTCGTGATACGGGCTTCCAGGTCGGTCATACAGGTGTGGCGCATCAATCAGATAGATACCCACGCCGTTGTAATGCCCGAACAGCAGTGTGATACGCCCGGCAAACGTCTCCCGGCGGCTCACCACCTGTGCATCAGGTATGCCGCGACGGATGTCTGGAAAAGCGGGCAGCAGCACGCGCGTATCAACACCACCGGCAATTTGCGCAGCCGGTAAAGCACCAATAACATCCGCCAGCCCGCCCGTTTTCAATAATGGGAACATCTCCGAACATACATGTAAGACCTGCATTATCGCTCCTGTTTGACCTGCAGTTTGCGCAGCATTTCACGCGTAACCAATACAATGCCTTCTTCTGAGCGGTAGAAACGACGCGCGTCCTCTTCCGCGTTCTCACCAATCACCATCCCTTCCGGAATGACGCAGGCACGGTCTATAACACAGCGGCGCAAACGGCATGAGCGCCCTACCCACACATCCGGCAGCAGTACCGCCGAATCGATATTACAGAATGAGTTCACCCGTACTCGCGGGAAGAGCACGGACTGCACCACCACGGAGCCGGAAATAATACAGCCGCCAGAAACCAGCGAGTTCAGCGTCATACCGTGGCTACCGGAACGGTCCTGCACAAACTTCGCGGGCGGCAGCGACTCCATATGGGTGCGGATCGGCCAGTTCTGGTCGTACATATCCAGCTCCGGCGTAACGGAGGCCAGATCCAGGTTCGCCTTCCAGTAGGCTTCCAGCGTTCCCACATCGCGCCAGTAAGGCTCTGAGGCCGGATCGGACTGAACGCAGGAGAGCGGGAAAGGATGTGCATAGGCCATGCCAGATTTTGTGACCTTCGGAATAATGTCCTTCCCGAAGTCGTGGCTGGACTGCTCGTCATTGTCGTCCTCTTCCAGCAGCTGGTAGAGGTAGTCGGCGTCAAAGACGTAGATGCCCATACTGGCCAGGGAACGATCGGGGTTACCGGGCATGGCGGGCGGATTGGCAGGTTTCTCGACAAAATCAATAACTTTGTCGTGTTCATCCACGGCCATAACGCCAAAGGCGGTTGCCTCGGCAATGGGCACCGGTAAGCACGCCACGGTGCAACGTGCACCCTTTTCAACGTGATCGATGAGCATGCGCGAGTAGTCTTGCTTGTAGATGTGGTCCCCGGCGAGGATCACCACATACTCCGCATCGTAGCGACGAATGATATCCAGGTTCTGGGTGACCGCATCCGCTGTACCGCGGTACCAGTTCTCACCATGCACACGTTGCTGGGCAGGCAACAGATCGACAAACTCGTTCATCTCCTCACTGAAGAACGACCAGCCGCGCTGAATATGTTGCACCAGCGTGTGGGACTGGTACTGGGTGATCACGCCAATGCGGCGAATACCTGAGTTAAGGCAGTTTGAAAGTGCAAAGTCGATAATACGGAACTTGCCGCCAAAGTGGACGGCGGGTTTGGCACGCGTGATTGTTAAATCTTTTAAACGGGTACCGCGACCACCAGCAAGAATCAGGGCTACAGATTTTAATGGCAGTTGACGCGCTAGCATTAATGGATCGTTCTTATCTAACCTAACCATGACTAACTCCTTTTTTATCATTTCTGGAATACGCACACTCCGTGCGCAGGCCCATGCCAGACGGCCATCACCACCGGGTTGTCCTCACCGGCAAAGGGGGGAATAGCTCGCCACTCCCCATCAGGTAAAACCATTTCTGCTACTTCAGTGGTCGCGTTTAGCGTAATCAGCCATCGCTCTGAAAGCAGGATCTGCAGACGTGGAACGCCCCACTGCCACTCTTGCGCACTTAAAGGTTGCGCTTTGCTATTGAGCCAACGAACGTTGCCGTCACCCTCTTCCCACCACCGATCGGCCGTGAGTGCCGGGATTTGCTGGCGCAGGTGAATCAGCGCAGCAGCGAAGTTTGTTAGCCCGGTATTTGCCTCGTCCCAGGCAAGCCAGGTGAGTTCGTTATCCTGGCAATATGCATTGTTGTTGCCATGCTGGCTGTGGCCGTGTTCATCTCCGGCCAGCAGCATCGGTGTACCTTGCGAAAGCAGTAGCGTGGTCAGTAGCGCATGCACGCTGGCCCGCCGACGCTCAATCACATCCTGACTGCCCCCTAAACCTTCTATACCATGATTAAAGCTATGGTTATTGTTGGTTCCGTCGCGATTCTCTTCGCCGTTGGCCTCGTTATGTTTTCGGTCATAACAGACGCAATCACGCAGGGTAAAACCGTCATGCGCCGTGACCAGGTTGATCGAGGCCGACGGCAACCGCCCGCTGCGTTTAAACAGATCGCTGGAGGCGGCAAATCGTCCGGCTACGTCACCGAGCGACAGGTTACGCGTGAGCCAGAACCGGCGGGCTGCATCGCGAAAGTGGTCATTCCACTCGGCAAAGGGGGGCGGGAAATTTCCCACCTGATAACCCCCTTCACCAATGTCCCAGGGCTCGGCTATCAGCTTGACGCGAGAGAGCAGCGGACAATTTTTTATAGCCTCAAACAACGGCGCCTGCTGGCTAAACGTCGGCGTGCGTCCGATAACGGAGGCTAAATCAAAACGAAAACCGTCCACATGGAAGGTCTCGACCCAGTATTTCAGGCACTCATACGCATACTGCATGACTGCCGGGTGGCTAAGATTCAGCGTGTTACCGCATCCGGTCCAGTTGTGATAATCGCCATCCTCTCTGATCCAATAATAGCTACGGTTATCAATTCCGCGCAGGGAGAACGTCGGTCCCTCATAATCCAGCTCCGCGCTGTGGTTCAACACCACGTCGAGGATGACCTCGATTCCCGCCGCATGTAGCGCTTTAACCGCATCGCGAAACTCATCCCGGGCTTTAACAGGATGCGCGGCATAGCGCGGGCTGAGGGCAAACATTGCCATGGGGTTGTAGCCCCAGTAGTTGCTTAACCCCAGCCGTTGCAGACGCGGCTCGCAGGCGTAATGGGCGACAGGCAATAGTTCCAGCGCCGTAATGCCCAGATGTTTGAAATAGCGAATCATGGCCGGGTGGCCGAGCGCTTTATAGGTGCCGCGCATCTCCGCCGGAATGGCCGGATGTTTGAAGGTAAGCCCCTTGACGTGGGCTTCATAAATGACCGTCTTGCCCCAGGGCGTCGCGGGAGGTGTATCGTCTTCCCAGTCGTAACGGTCGGCGATCACTACCCCTTTGGGCGCGGCGGGCGCACTGTCGCGGCTGTCGGGTTGATCCAGACCGCCGCACAGCAGACCGGTATCCCGCAGCTCGCCCTCCACCTGAAGGGCATAAGGGTCGAGCAACAGTTTCGCCGGGTTAAAGCGGTGTCCGTTAGCCGGATCCCAGGGGCCATGAACCCGATAGCCATAATGCAGACCCGGTTTGACGCCGTCGAGGTAGCCGTGCCAGACCTCACCGGTACGGCCAGGGAGATCGAATCGTTGCTCATTCCCGTGGGCATCAAACACGCAGAGTTCGACCCGCTCCGCATGAGCGGAGAAAAGGGTAAAATTTACCCCCTTACCGTCAAAGCTTGCGCCGAGCGGTTCGGCCTGGCCTGCGCTTAGCTGGGTCATTCCCCCTCCCTGACCAGCCAGATGGTAGACAATGGCGGCAGCGTCACGCTGAGGGAGTGAGAACGACCGTGGCTTTCGTGCTCATCGCTTTGCACCAGCCCACCGTTTCCGGCATTGCTGCCGTGGTAGTGCACAGAGTCGGTGTTGAGTATTTCACGCCACTTGCCCGGCTGGTTGATGCCAAACCGATAATTATGGCGCGGAACCGGGGTGAAGTTACTGGCAACGATAATCTCATTCCCGGCTTTATCACGACGCACAAAGACAAAGATTGAGCGTTCGTGATCGTCCACCACCAGCCACTCGAAGCCGTATGTGTCGAAATCCAGTTCATGCAGTGCTTTGTGGTAACGGTAGGTCAGGTTGAGATCGCGCACGAGACGCTGTACGCCGTGGTGCCAGTTGTCGCCCCCTTCCAGCAGATGCCAGTCGAGGCTGGCGTCGTGGTTCCACTCTCGTCCCTGGGCGAATTCATTCCCCATGAACAGCAGCTTTTTACCCGGGAAGGCGAACATCCAGCCGTAGTAGGCGCGCAGATTGGCGAACTTCTGCCACGCATCGCCCGGCATCCGATCAAGGATCGATTTTTTGCCATGCACAACTTCATCGTGTGAGAGCGGCAGAACGAAGTTCTCGGTGCCGTTATAGAGCATGCCAAAGGTGAGTTTGTCGTGGTGATACTGACGATGCACCGGATCCAGCTTCATATAATCCAGCGTGTCGTGCATCCAGCCAAGGTTCCACTTATACCAGAAGCCCAGCCCCCCCATTGACGGTGGACGAGAGACGCCTGGGAAATCGGTAGACTCCTCGGCCATGGTTACCGCGCCAGGTACCTGCTCGCCGAGAATACGGTTCGTGCTGCGCAGGAAGTCTATGGCCTCCAGGTTTTCGCGCCCGCCGAACTCATTCGGGATCCACTCTCCCTCTTTACGGCTATAGTCGCGATAGATCATGGATGCCACCGCATCCACGCGCAGAGCGTCGATGCCAAAGCGTTCAATCCAGTAAAGGGCGTTACCCACCAGATAGTTGGTCACTTCACGACGGCCATAGTTGTAAATCAGGGTATTCCAGTCCTGATGATAACCTTCGCGCGGATCGCTGTGCTCATACAGGTTGGTGCCGTCGAACTCAGAGAGACTAAAGTCATCCGACGGGAAGTGGCCTGGCACCCAGTCCAGGATCACGTTCAGCCCGGCCGCATGCGCGGCGTCGATGAAGTAGCGGAAGTCGTCACGGGTCCCGAAGCGGCGGGTCGGAGCGTAGAGTCCAGTGGGCTGATAGCCCCAGCTTCCATCGAAGGGGTGTTCGTTAATCGGGAGCAGTTCCAGATGGGTAAAGCCCATCCACTTCGCATAGGGGACCAGTTGGTCAGCCAGCTCACGATAGCTCAGCCAAAAATTGTTGTCCGTATGACGGCGCCAGGAGCCGAGATGCACTTCATAAATGGAAATGGGCTGATCGAACTGGTTGGCCTTGACGCGCGCTTCGCTCATGGCGATCTTCTCTGGCAGGCCGCAGATCATCGAGGCCGTATCCGGACGCATCTGCGCCTCAAAGGCATAGGGATCCGCTTTAATGCGCAGCTGTCCGTGGGCATCGACCAGCTCAAATTTATACAGTTGTCCGGTGTGCGCGCCGGGGATAAACAGCTCCCAAATACCGGTTTCACGGCGCAGGCGCATCGGGTGGCGGCGGCCATCCCAGTAGTTGAACTGACCCACGACCGAAACACGACGCGCATTAGGCGCCCAGACGCTGAATCGGGTACCGGTGATGCCGTCCATCGTATCGGCATGGGCACCCAGGGTTTCATAAGGACGCAGGTGCGTACCTTCAGAGAGGAGCCAGGCATCCATCTCCTGCAGAAGCGGGCCGAAGCTGTAAGGATCGTCAATCAGGTTTTGCTGACCATGCCAGAGTACGGCAAGCTGGTAGCGGAAGGGATTTTTACGGCGGGGCATAATGCCCGAGAAGAAACCACGTGAGTCAAGGCACTCCAGTTTGCCCACTTTGCGGCCCGTTTTGGGTTCGATGACCCAGACTTCCGTCGCGTCAGGTAACAGCGCGCGGACTTCCAGTCCGGCCTCTGTACGGTGCATGCCAAGTACAGAAAAGGGGTCCGCAAAATGACCCGTAATAAGCGCATTAATCACGTCTCTATCAATACGAACGGACATGGTGTTCATCCTGTTTTTTTTGTTGTCGGCCCTGGCGTGCTAAGGGTTCGACCTTATTGTGACCTGAATGGAACAGCACATTGTGCATCCTCTCTGTTCCACCCATCCTCCAGGCTGGATGCCACGCATCCAACTTAAAGCATAGCCAACGCTTTATATGACTCCCGATAAATAATGACTCATCTGCGTTTTACTCCGTGTATTACGCAAAAAAAGGGGTGTCTAAGCACCCCTGAGATTTAACAAATTATTACGCCAGCTGGCGAAGCATCCTGCGAAGCGGCTCGGCGGCCCCCCACAGCAGCTGGTCGCCAACGGTGAAGGCGGAGAGATACTCCGGCCCCATATTGAGTTTACGCAGGCGCCCTACCGGGGTAGAGAGCGTGCCGGTGACCGCCGCCGGGGTCAGTTCGCGCATCGTGATGTCGCGATCGTTTGGCACCACTTTTGCCCACGGATTGTGCGCAGCCAGCAGCTCTTCCACGGTCGGAATAGACACATCTTTTTTCAGTTTAAGGGTGAATGCCTGGCTGTGGCAGCGCAGCGCGCCAACGCGCACGCAGAGGCCATCGACCGGGATCGCGGAAGCGGTATTGAGAATTTTGTTGGTCTCAGCCTGGCCTTTCCACTCTTCACGGCTCTGGCCGTTGTCGAGCTGTTTGTCGATCCACGGAATCAGGCTACCCGCCAGCGGTACGCCGAAGTTATCAACCGGCAGCTCGCCACTGCGGGAGAGCTGAGTCACTTTACGTTCGATATCCAGAATGGCCGATGCCGGGTTCGCCAGCTCGTCTGCCACGTGATGATGCAGCTGGCCCATCTGCGCCAGCAGTTCACGCATGTGACGCGCGCCGCCGCCGGAGGCTGCCTGATAAGTTGCCACGGAAACCCACTCCACCAGGTCCTGTGCGAACAGGCCGCCCAGCGACATCAGCATCAGGCTAACGGTGCAGTTCCCGCCAACAAAGGTTTTCACCCCTTTGTTCAGGCCGTCGGTGATAACATCCTGGTTGACCGGGTCGAGAATGATGATGGCGTCGTCTTTCATGCGCAGTGAAGAGGCTGCATCAATCCAGTAGCCCTGCCAGCCGCTTTCACGCAGCTTTGGATAGATTTCGTTGGTATAATCGCCGCCCTGGCAGGTGACTATAATGTCGAGTGCCTTCAGCGCTTCCAGATCGAAAGCATCCTGCAACGTACCAGTGCTACCGCCGAAAGAAGGCGCAGCCTGGCCGAGCTGGGAAGTTGAGAAGAAGACCGGGCGGATGGCGTCAAAGTCGCGCTCTTCAACCATGCGTTGCATGAGTACAGAGCCGACCATACCGCGCCAGCCGATGAAACCAACGTTTTTCATAGCGTATTTTTCCTGCAGAGGTGTGTGCTGAGTGTGCCGAACCAGATTCCAACTGGCTCCAGCCTTCACATTACAAAATGCAGCCAAAGTCGCAAGCGAAATTAATCGATGATTGCGCCGCAATCAGTAATACCACTTATTACGATAATAACCATAAGGATTCAGGGGATAAATAATAATGACTGAAATAATTTCCGCGGCGGTTCTTTTAATCCTGATTATGGACCCCCTGGGGAACTTGCCCATCTTTATGTCGGTGCTGAAACACACCGAGCCGAAGCGCCGGCGGGCGATCATGATCCGCGAGCTGCTCATCGCGCTGCTGGTGATGTTTATCTTCCTGTTTGCCGGCGAAAAGATCCTCGCCTTCCTTAACTTGCGCGCCGAGACCGTCTCCATTTCCGGCGGGATTATTCTGTTCCTGATTGCTATCAAGATGATTTTCCCGAGCGCGGAAGGCAGCAGCAGTGGTCTGCCTGCCGGTGAGGAGCCGTTTATCGTACCGCTGGCCATCCCGCTGGTGGCCGGCCCGACCATTCTGGCCACGCTGATGCTGCTGTCGCATCAATACCCAAATCAGATGAGCCACCTGGTGATTGCCCTACTGATTGCCTGGGGCGGCACCTTTATTATTCTGCTGCAGTCGTCGCTGTTTTTGCGTCTGCTGGGCGAGAAAGGGGTAAATGCTCTGGAGCGCCTGATGGGGTTGATCCTGGTAATGATGGCGACCCAGATGTTCCTCGACGGGATCCGGGCGTGGATGAAGGGCTAGGTAAAAGCAAAACGACAACCCCTGGTTGTCGTTTTTAGTATTTGCTCCCTCTCCCCGTGGGAGAGGGCTGGGGTGAGGGCAACAGACCGCACCATCAAAAATAATCCTGCGTTTTGCGAGCCGCCTTCCAGAGCCTCTCTTGCCACCTGTTCAGCAAAGCAATATCGTCTCGCCACGCCTGCAAAATGAGGCGTCAGGGTTGGTCCCCTGTTATCCTCATCCGTGATAAATAACGTTTTTATCGCGTGGCCAGTTACACCTCAATGGTGGGCTGGACGGTGGCGCCGTAAGGCGCGCCGGTAGCTGATGAGGCCGGTAGGACCAACGCCGTTCAGTCCGCCACCAGTGAGGTTGGTCCCTCCTTTGGCGGCCCATTCAACTCATCAGAGGCTGTCTTATGACTACTACCCCAGGCTTTTCTCACGCTTTATTCACAACTGCGTTCGATCACACCACCGATTTCACCGACCTGGCAGACAACTGCGAGCGATTCGTAGATGTGCTGGTTGAGTGTGAAGACCCGGTACAAAAGATGGCGCTGTGTGGGCGGCTCGCAGCCCGCCTTGCTCTGCTCCAGCCCATGCTGCTTGATCCTGTGCCGGAACATTTGAAAGCAAGTCTCACGGTGGATGACCTGCCGCTGGAGGCGCCGCGCTTCGACCCGGAAATCGATCAACTGGGGAGATACTGCCAACTGCTAACGCAACTGCTGTTGTCTCGCTCGCTCTCGGCGGGTGATGAAAGAGTTGCAGGAGATTTGTTGCAGGATTTGGTGGGGTTTTATAGTGATACGCTGAAAGCGCCGCGCTGGCTGCGCACGGAGAAAGGTGCCGTACTGCTGTAGAAGCTTGCGCTACCGGGGCTGCGGTTCGAGGCGTTTTTCTGGTCGGGTATGGCGAAGCTGCCGCCCGACAAAATAGCACCTTTGCGGCCTGATGCCCTCACCCCGACCCTCTCCCACAGGGAGAGGGGGAAAACAAGGGTCAGCCCGGCGGTTGGATACCCTCACCCCGACCCTCTCCCACAGGGAAAGGGGGAAAACAAGGGTCAACCCGGCGGTTGGATACCCTCACCCCGGCCCTCTCCCAGAGGGAGAGGGGGAAAACAAGGGTCAGCTCAGCAGTGAAAACGCAATCATCCCGACAATCGCGCCTGTGGTGCCGAGAATCGTCTCCATCAGCGTCCAGGTCTTCAGGGTTTGCGCTTCAGTGGCGCCGGTAAATTTACCGAACAGCCAGAAGCCGGCATCATTCACGTGTGAAACCACAATTGACCCACCCGCGATACAGATAGAGAGCGCCGCCATCTGCGCACCGGAGTAGTTCAGCTGTTCAATGACCGGCATCACCAGCCCCACGGCAGTTAAACACGCCACGGTAGCAGAGCCCTGAATAATACGTACCGCTGCCGCCAGCACGAAGCAGGTCACCGCAATCGGCAGCCCCATGCCGGTTAACGCTTCACCGAGCGCCGGGCCGACGCCGGAATCCACCAGCACCTGCTTGAACACCCCACCGGCACCGATCACCAGCAGGATAATCCCTGCAGGTTGCAGCGCCGCGCCGCAGATCTCCATCACTCTGTCTTTCGGCATGCCCTGACGCATCGCCAGACCATAAATCGCTACCAGACAGGCTACCAGGATCGCCGTGAACGGGTGGCCGATAAACTCAAACCACTCGTAGGCGCTGGAACCGACCGGCACAAAGCGCGCGGCGATGGTCTTCAGGCCCACCAGCACCAGCGGCAGCAGGATCAGCGCCAGGCTGAAGCCGAAGGAGGGCATTTTGCCTTCGCCCAGGTGCGGCTCGGTAATGTCGTCAGGAATATGAAGTTCAACGTAGCGGCTAATGAAGTTGCCCCACAGTGGGCCAGCAATAATCATTCCCGGGATAGCGGCGCAGAGGCCAATCAGGATCATCCAGCCGAAGTCAGCGTGCATCTGCGAGGCCAACAGCATCGGCGCGGGCCCAGGCAGCAGGAATGCCGCCGCTGCCGCCACCCCCGCAAACAGCGGAATGACCAGCTTCACAAGATTGGTACCGGTATGGCGCGCCATGGAGAATGCCACGCTTATCAGCAGCACAACGGCCACTTCAAAGAACAGCGGCAGAGCGCAAATCAGACCGGCCAGGCCAATGGCATAATGTGCGCGGCTATGGCCGAACGATTTCAGCATCTTGACGGCAATCTGATCGACCGCGCCCGTTTCATGCAGAATCTTGCCAAACATCGCGCCCAGCGCGACCACTATCGCCAGAAAGCCCAGCGTGCCGCCCATCCCTTTTTCCATTGTCGCTGCGATCTTGTCGAGCGGCATACCGGAAAAGAGACCTGCACCAATAGACACCACCATCAATGCCACGAAAGCGTGCATACGCGCTTTCATGACCAAAAACAGCAGCAGTAAAACGGAGCCCACTGCTGTCAACACAAGCGTTAAAGTACTCAAAACTTACTGCCTTTTATTAATAACCTCGATGGTGCTTGCGACCACACCTTCCAGCGGCTGATCGATATCAACCACTAATACATCTTGCTCGTCCGCACCCGGCTCTTGCAGAGCTTCAAACTGGGTGACCAGCATCTGGGTTTTGAAGAAGTGACCTTTACGCGCCTTCAGACGGCTTTCAATCACCGCAAAATCGCCTTTCAGATAGATGAAAGAGAGATTCGGGTTACCGTCACGCAGCAGGTCGCGGTAGGTTTTTTTCAGCGCAGAGCAGACAATCAGCGACACTTTATTGGTGCGCTGCATGGCAAAGGCGGCGTCATTCAGCGCCTGCAGCCAGGGCTTACGATCGTCGTCGTTCAGCGGCTCGCCGGCGGCCATTTTCGTGATATTACTGCGCGGATGGAGGAAGTCACCATCAAGAAACGCAGCATGGAGTTGATGCGCCACTTCGCTGGCCACCGCAGATTTACCGCTACCGGAAACGCCCATCAGGACGTATACGTGGTGATCGTGGTTAGTCGTGCTCAAAGGGAGTCCCTCGGTCAATTGTTACGGGTAACTGTTATCGGTAACATTGTCCTGCCGGGGCTATGGAGAAGCAATATCCAAAGGTGCGAGAAATGAATAAGTGTGAGCTACTTCAAATTTGTCACACTAAATGGATCCACCCGGTGACAAGGTGAAACCTAAATCTAACATTTTCGGCGTCACCGCTTCCCCACGAATACGCGCCAGCAGACGTTCTGCACCGATGCGGCCCATACGCTCGCGCGGTGTTAACACGCTCGCCAGACGCGGCTCCATCACCTGGCCGATGTCGTGGCCGTGGAAACCGGCAATGGCCATATCTTGCGGAATTTTTAACCCCAGGCGCTGGCATTCGAAGGCCGCGCCAACCGCAAGGTCATCGTTAGTGCAGAAGATACCGTCGAGCTGCGGATACTCGCGACGTGCCTGACGCATCAGTTCAATACCGGAAGTGTATGAGGATGATTGTTCCACCATCACGCTGTAGGGCGTTAAACCGGCATCGAGCATCGCCTGCTCATATCCCTTCTGTTTGATGATAGTACGTTCATCCAGACGTGCGCCAAGATAGGCGACGTGACGATGACCACGGGCAATAATGGCTGCGGTCATCTGCCGGGCCGCTTCAAAGTTATCGAAGCCAACGGCAATATCGAGACACGGCGACTGGCTGTCCATCAGCTCCACCACCGGGATACCCGCCACTTCAATCATTTTAAGGGTACGCGGAGTGTGAGTACGTTCCGTTAAAATCAGGCCGTCGATGTTCCAGGAAAGCATGGATTCAAGACGCTCTTCTTCCAGTTCCGGTTTATACCCATAGTGCGCAAGCATGGTCTGATAACCAAAGGCATCCGTCACGCTTTCGATACCGCGTAAGACTTCGGCAAACACCTGGTTAGTTAAGGAAGGTAACAGGACACCCACCGCGCGGCTGGTGGCATTCGACAGAATATCGGGTGCGCGATTGGGGATATAGCCCAGTTCATCCAGAGCAGCGGCAATCTTGCCACGCAACGCCACGGAAACCTGTTCCGGGTTACGTAAAAAGCGGCTGACCGTCATTTTGGTCACACCGACGCGATCGGCGACATCCTGAAGTACGGGGCGTTTCTTTTTCATCGTCCTGAGAAATCGGTAGGGAAAGATTCCTTCAGTTTATCACGGACAAAGCTCAACCTTCCCCGTTTAAAGGGAAGGTTGAGTAATTATTTATACCGGTGGCAGATCGAACAGCAAGATTTCACTTTCGCTGTCGGCATGCACAGAGAGTGCCTGCTCATCCCAGATAGCCAGGCCATCGGCCGTAGTCGCTTTGGTGCCGTTGATAGACACTTCGCCTTTAACCACCTGGATCCAGACGCGGCGGTTAGCAGCAATCTGATGAACAGACTGTTCGTCTTTCGCCAGCGCCCAGCGGTACAGCTCCATATCCTGATGCACTTTCAAAGACCCATCACGCGCATCCGGAGAGAGCACCAGCTGTTTGCCCTGCTCTGCATCAAAGCGGCGCTGTTCATAGCGTGGCGTGATGCCGGTTGTTTCTGGAATGATCCAGA
Source organism: Leclercia sp. UBA5958 (assembly GCF_002430365.1). Classification (NCBI taxonomy): domain Bacteria; kingdom Pseudomonadati; phylum Pseudomonadota; class Gammaproteobacteria; order Enterobacterales; family Enterobacteriaceae; genus Leclercia; species Leclercia sp. UBA5958. The sequence goes on from NZ_DJCE01000005.1 coordinate 100,059, forward strand.
TTTGATACAGGTGCAGTTTGTCTGTTTTGCTCGGGTTGTACTCCGAGTGACGCACGCCGGTACCCGCGCTCATAATCTGGAACTCACCTGCCGGAACCTGCTCTTTGTTGCCCATGCTGTCCTGATGCTCTACCGCCCCTTCCAGCACATAGGTCAGGATCTCCATGTCTTTATGCGGGTGGGTACCGAAGCCCTGGCCTGCATCAATCACGTCATCGTTAATTACCCGCAGTGCCGAGAAGCCCATAAAGTTCGGGTCATAATAATCGGCAAACGAGAAGGTGTGCCATGAGTCCAGCCAGCCATGATTTGCGTGACCACGTTCGTTAGCTTTGCGTAAGAAGATCATCTGTTTTTACCCCAGTTCGTTTCGATGGAGTAAGTGTGGACGCAATCGACCTGGGATCATAGAGGGTGAAAATTGACTCCTCTGTTCAAAATCATTGAACAAGAACAAAGGAGTCAGAACTGCTTATTTGGCGAGGGTTACCGTGGAGGGTGATGCCTGCTCGAAGGCCCGCTCAAGGATTTCAAGATTGGTGAGAACTTCAGTTTCCTTGACGTAATTTGGCACGCCATTGCTGAGGGTGTCATACAGCGCATCGTAGACCCGACCGTAGTCCCCGGTTTCCGGCGCAAGCGTCTCTTTTACCGTCTCGCCCGCCTCGTTGACATACTCCAGCACCCCTACGGAGTCATCCGCCGCAAAGCCCGCTTCGCCCGGCATGATATTGGCCTTCAGGCTGGTCTCCTGTTGGTCGATGCCGTATTTGATAAACGAGCCCCGGGTGCCGTGCACGATAAATTTCGGGTAGTCGATTTTCACCAGATGGCTGGTTTTGACGATGGCTTTCAGGTCACCGTAGAACAGCTGAGCTTCGAAGGTGTCATCCGGGTTGGCTTTGTTGCGCAGGCTGCGGATGTCATAGGCCACATGATCCGGGCGGCCAAACAGGGAGATGATCTGGTCCATGGTGTGTACGCCCAGACCGTAAAACGAGCCGTCCTGCGGCAGGCCAGGTTTGGTCTCTACGACCGGGCGGTAGTAATCGAAGTGGCTTTCAATTTCGACAATGTCACCCAGCTTGCCGCTCTCAATCGCCTTCTTCGCGGTCAGGAAGCAGCTGTCGAAGCGGCGGTTCTGATACGGCGTGACGGTCAGCCCTTTGCTGTTTGCCAGCGCGAACAGCTCTTTTGCTTCCGCAATGGTCGGGGTGAAGGGTTTTTCCACCAGCACGTTTTTACCCGCTTCCAGCGCACGCTTCGCGTAATCAAAGTGGCTATCCGCATGGGTGCAGACAATCACCAGTTTGACCTGCGGATCCGTTAGCACTTCATCGAGATCGCTGGTGAAGTGGATATGAGAATATTGCGGGGCCTGCTCTTCGGGCTTTGCGCTGCGGCGGAAGGTATGGGCGACATGCCAGCTCTCTTTCCGGTTAAGAACGTAAGGCAGATGATACCGGGTGGTGCTTTTACCAAAGCCAATAAAGGCGCAATGTAATGTCATCATGTTGTCCTGATTCAGAAAACTGCTTTAACCATAGCGCAACCCGCGGGTGAATTTAATCAGACCGCTTCACCCTTTCACGATCCCATGCGCTTAAGCGCGTTAACAGAGCGGCTAATAGCAGGCTTTGTCCATTCCTAAAATGCGGGCAACAGCTTGACCTGAAGAGAACGAATCCCGATAAATACTAGCCAAAACCACATGGTCGCTAAGGGAGTAGCTACGCATATGGCTGGCAATTATTTCGCGTTAAATATCGCGCTGGTTTTCTGGTTTCTCACACTGATTTGCTGGACCTTATCAGCCACCCTGCCGGCGCAGATATTCGGCGCGCTCTCCTTACTCCACTTCACTATCCACGCTTTTTCTAATCAGGTTAATCGTATGTTTAAGAAGAAAAAATCCGAAGAGATCGAACAGCCCGTTATCTCCCGTCCCGCCCCCGTTGAAGTTCGTGAAAAAGAGCCGACCGCAACGGAAAAACAGGCCACAACGGTTATCGCCAGCGACGTCTGCTTTGAGGGAAATATCGTGGCCGGCGGCCACGTCTATATTCACGGCACGCTGAAAGGCAATGTTGATGCCAAAGAGAACCTGATCAAGGTGATGCGTGGCGGCGTGATTGAAGGGAATATTAGCTGCCGTGAGCTGATCATTGACGGCAGCGTGAATGGCCAGTGCACCTGCGACATCGTAGATATTTGCGAGAATGGCCATGTCACCGGCACCCTCACCTACCGCACGCTGGCGGTGAAAAAAGGCGGTACTTTCTCTGGCCAGGCGGAAGTGATGCCCCTGAAGATTGAGAAGACCAACGTGGTGGGGTTGACGCCAGAGGTCACTGAAAACGCGGTCGAGGCAAAATCGCAGGCAAAAAAAAGCCAGCACGCGGCTGGCTAAAGTAATACTGGAAGCAATGTGAGCAATGTCGTGCTTTCAGGTTCCCGTAGTGGTCTTCCTGAATGCAGAGCAATAATAATCATTCTCATTCGCACTTGTCCAATACTTTTTGCAAAAAAGGTGGGTTGACTCAAATTTTAAAGTCACTGATGTTAAAGAGGACATTAACCTACAGAGGATGAAGGAATGAGTGAGATAGTGATACGCCACATTGAAGCCAGCGATGCCGCCGCATTACGCGAGATCATGACGCATCCGGAGGTGTATCAAGATACGCTACAACTTCCTCACCCCTCTCTGGAGATGTGGCAAGAACGCGTAGCCGCCAGGCCGGGCAGGCGCCATCTCGTCGCTTGTCTGGAAGGGCGCGTGGTGGGGCATATGGCACTGGATGTAATGGAAAATCCACGCCGTAGTCATGTTGCAACCTTCGGCATCAGCGTCGCCGCGGATATGCAGGGACGGGGCGTGGGTCGCCGCCTGATGAGCGAGATGGTTAACCTGTGTGATAACTGGTTACGCATTGAACGTATTGAACTGACGGTGTTTGCCGATAATCCCGCCGCCGTCGCGCTCTATAAAAGTTTCGGTTTTGAAATTGAAGGGACCGGCAAGAAATTTGCCCTGCGCAACGGGGAGTATGTGGATGCCTATTATATGGCGCGGATGAAGTAAGCCTCCCCCCTCACCCCGGCCCTCTCCCCAAAGGGGCGAGGGGGAAAAGACCGCACCGGGCAAATACTCTTCCCATAAGTGCAGACCGCACCGGGCAATCCCCTCTCCCTTAGGGAGAGGGTTAGGGTGAGGGGAAAACATCAATACCCTGCCGTCAAATCATCCACCGAACGCGGATCCGATGCCCCATACAACTCGCCGTCCGGCCCGACCATGATGCTCTGAGTGCTACCCATCGCTTCTTTCACCACCACTTTCTGCCCGCGCTGCTCCAGCAGTTTCAGGGTATCCGGGCTAAAGCCCTTCTCCACGCGCAGCTCGTCCGGTAGCCACTGGTGATGGAAACGCGGGGCGTTGGTCGCTTCGGCGACGTTCATCCCGAAATCGATACTGTTAACCACCATCTGCAGCACGGTGGTAATAATGCGGCTGCCGCCAGGGCTGCCGGTCACCAGCCAGGTCTTACCGTCTTTTACCATGATCGTCGGTGACATAGAGGAGAGCGGGCGTTTCTTCGGCCCCACCGCATTCGCATCACCGCCCACCAGACCATAGACGTTCGGCACGCCCGGTTTGGCCGAGAAGTCATCCATCTCGTTATTCAGCAGAACACCGCTGTTGCCCGCTACGATCCCGGTGCCGAAGGTGGTATTGAGCGTGTAGGTCACCGCCACCGCATTGCCCTCTTTATCCACCACCGAGAAATGGGTGGTCTGGTTACTTTCATAAGGGGCGAGCTTGCCAGGACGGATCTGGCTCGAAGGTTTAGCCTTATTGATATCGATCTGCTCCGCAATGGATTTGGCATAGGCTTTACTGGTTAGCGCCTGCCACGGCACCTTCACAAAATCGGGGTCGCCGAGATATTCCGAACGGTCAGCGTAGGCGTATTTCTCCGCCTCGGCCATTACCTGCATCGCATCCGCGCTGCCGAAGCCAAATTTGTGCATGTCGAAACTTTCGAGAATGTTGAGGATCTGCACGATATGGATCCCCCCGGACGAAGGCGGCGGCATTGAGAACACCTGATAGCCGCGATAATCGCCGCTGACCGGCTCGCGCTCAACGGCTTTGTACTCCGCTAAATCCGCTTTGGTGATAAGCCCGTTATGCTTCTGCATCTCGTCGGCAATCTGGTCGGCAATGGCCCCTTTATAGAAGGCGTCCGGGCCGTTTTCCGCAATCAACTCCAGACTTTTAGCGAGATTCGTCTGCACCAGCTTGTCGCCCTTTTTCAGCGGCTCGCCCTCTTTCCAGAAAATGGCCTTGCTGTTTTCATGATTCGGAATCACTTCGCTGCCATAGGTTTTGAGATCGTCCGCCAGGGCGTCATTCACCACAAAGCCATCACGCGCGAGCTTAATGGCAGGCTGTACCACTTTGTTTAGCGGCAAGGTGCCATATTTTTCCAGCGCCAGCGAAAAGCCCGCGACGGTGCCTGGCGTGCCGGTAGCAAGGTGTGAAGTGAGCGACTTTTTACTGTCCGGATTGCCCTGATCGTCCAGGAACATGTCTCGTGTGGCCTGAGATGGCGCCATTTCACGGAAGTCGATGGCGGTCGTTTTCCCGTCTTTGGTGCGCAGCATCATAAAGCCGCCGCCCCCCAGATTCCCCGCCTGCGGGTGGGTCACCGCCAGCGCATAGCCTACGGCGACGGCCGCATCCACGGCGTTACCGCCCTGCTTCAGGATATCGACCCCCACCTGCGTTGCCAGCGCGTCTACCGAGGCGACCATCCCCTGCTTCGCGCGCACCGGATGGAAGACATCCTCCTCTACGCCGTAAGAGACGGGAGGTGCCGCGGGGGGATTGGCTGCCACGCTAAAGGTGCCGCCTGCCATCAGGGCAGCAATGGCTACCCAGCGTAAAAACGTTGGTTTTATCATTGTTGTTCTCCAGGTGAAGGGACCCATATTCCCGTTTAAGCCTGGTTCACAACTCCTAAAAAATCATCGTAGTGACGGAATAGAGGTAAACTTAGAGGAGACCTCAGAAGGGGGAAATCACAATGAAACGACTTCTTTTACTGACGACGTTATTGCCTTTTGCCGTGCTGGCACAGCCGATTAATACGCTGAATAACCCTAATCAGCCGGGTTATCAGAATCCGAGCCAGCAACGGATGCAGACCCAGATGATGAACCAACAGCAGCAACAGAAAGGGATGCTGAATCAGCAGTTGCAGACGCAGACGCGCATCCAGCAACAGCAGCTGCAAACGCAGATGAATAACAATACGCAGAGGATCCAGCAAAGCCAGCCGGGTGTGCAGGCGTTACCCAACACCAGCGGCGGCATGCTCAACAGCACCACCAGTCAGAGCGGCATGCAGCAACAGCATATGTTGCCGCAGCAGCAGAATGGCACCCTGCTTAACCAGCCGTAAAGTTCGGGCCTATCTGGTCAATGGCATCGGTGCAGATGCAATCCACTCCCCAGCGCAGCAGCTCGGCTGCACGCTGGGGTTTGTTGACGGTATACACCAGGATATGCAGCCCCGCCTCTTTCAACGCCTTGACCCGTACTTCATCCAGCAGCTTGTGGTTTAAGTGAATCGACACGCATTGCAGGCGGGTCGTTAACTCGCGCCAGTCTTCACGCCATTCATCCAGCAGCACTCCGCGCGGCAGTTCCGGAACGGCGGCCTGGGCCGCCTCGAGCGCGTCAATATCAAACGACGATAGCAGCGGTGCGGTCATCCCTTCCCACAGTTGACGTGCGGCGAGGGCAATCACTTTTCCCGTGAGCGGCCCGGTGCCAGTCGTGGGTTTGATCTCAATATTGGCCATCATCCCGTGTTGACGACAACGGTCCGCCACCTCCGCTAACAGCGGCAGCGGTTCGCCTTTGAATTCACCGCTGTACCAGCTTCCGGCATCCACTTTCAGCAGGTCACGCCACGGCAACTCCCCCGCCACGCCCCAGCCGTTGCTGGTGCGCTCCAGATTGTCGTCGTGCAGCAAGAAGATTTCGCCATCTTTCGACAGCTTGGCATCGAACTCGATCATCGTATGGCCGAAACGCGCGCCGGTGTCGATAGCCGCCAGGGTGTTTTCCGGAGCCAGTTTACCGCCGCCACGGTGGGCGACGATGTGGGGATAAGGCCAGTTACTCATAGTCGTTGTCCTGTTTCACCATCAAAGAGATGCAGGTGATTTTCCGGCAGGTGCAGCCATAGCGTGCTGCCTGCTTTAGGGCGTTCCTGATGGGCCAGACGCACCACCAGCTTTTGCTCGCCCCACCGTCCGTGCGCCAGGTTGTCTGCCCCCAGCATCTCGAGCGTGTCCATCACCAGCGGCACGCCCCCGTCCGCCTGAGAGGTTAAACCGATATGTTCCGGGCGGATACCGAGCGTCATTTTACGCCCGGCGTAACCACGATAGTACCAGTTGATGGGCAATGCCATCCCGCTTTCCAGTTCAAAGTGGGTGCCCGCGCTGCTGATACGCCCTTCCAGCAGGTTCATCGCCGGGCTGCCGATAAAGCTCGCCACAAAGCGGGTGGCCGGCTTCTCGTACACTTCCACCGGCGTGCCAATCTGCTCGGCAATCCCTTTGTTCATTACCATGACCCGCTGGGCGAGGGTCATGGCCTCCACCTGATCGTGGGTCACATATAACGAGGTAGTTTTCAGGCGGCGATGCAGCTGCTGTAGCTCGAGACGCATCTGCACACGCAGCTTGGCGTCAAGGTTAGAGAGGGGCTCATCGAACAGGAACACCGCCGGATCGCGCACGATGGCGCGCCCCATCGCTACGCGCTGACGCTGGCCGCCGGAGAGTTCACGCGGGCGACGCTTTAGCAGGCCGTCCAGCTCCAGAATGCGCGCCGCCTCTTTAACGCGCTCCTCAATATGGCCTTTGCCCATGCCGCGGATTTTCAGCCCCCAGGCCATGTTCTCTTCCACGCTCATGTGCGGATAGAGGGCGTAGTTCTGAAACACCATCGCAATGCCGCGATCTTTTGGCTCCATCTCGGTGACGCGCTGGCGGTCAATCCAGATATCTCCGGAGGTCACGCGCTCCAGCCCAGCCACCATCCGTAGCAGCGTCGATTTGCCGCAGCCGGACGGGCCGACCATGACGATAAACTCGCCGTCCGCTACGTCGAGCGTGAGCGGCTGAATGACCTGGGTTTTGCCATCCCAGCTTTTGGTTACTGCCTGAAGTTTTAAACCTGCCATGTTATTTCTCGCTATCGACCAGGCCGCGGACAAATGCACGCTGCATGGCTAAAACTATGACGACGGGTGGGATAAGGGTGAGCAGCATCGCCGCCATCACCTGGTTCCAGAGGGTGGTGCCTTCGCCGGTGGCGATCATGCCTTTGATGCCTGCCACGGCCGTGCCGAGGTTGACGTCCTGAATAATCAACAGCGGCCACAGGTACTGGTTCCAGCCGTAGATAAAGGTGATCACAAACAGCGCCGCGAGGTTGGTGCGTGAGAGCGGTAGCACGATGTCGCGGAAAAAGCGCATCGGCGAGGCACCGTCGATACGCGCCGCTTCAATCAGCTCGTCCGGCAGGGTCATAAAGAACTGACGGAACAGGAAGGTGGCGGTGGCCGAGGCCATCAGCGGCAGGGTTAAGCCCGCGTAGCTGTCGAGCATGCCGAGGTTAGCGATCACCTCCACCGTCGGGAAGATACGCACTTCTACCGGTAGCATCAGGGTGATGAAAATCATCCAGAAGAAGAGGTTACGCAGCGGAAAGCGGAACCAGACGATGGCGAAGGCCGAGAGCATCGAGACGGTGATTTTGCCCACCGTAATGCCAAACGCCATGATGAAGCTGTTGAGCATCATCAGCCAGAACGGCGCGCTGTTGGCGCCCACGCCCTGGGTCCAGATGGTCCTCATGTTTTCTAGCAGATGCGTGCCGGGGATCAGCGTCATTGGCGTATCAAACACCGCTTTGGTGTCCAGCGTGGCGGCCACAAAGGCCACATACAGCGGGAAAAGAATAACGACGATCCCCAGAATCAACATGGTATGGCTGAAAATCGTCAGCCCACGACGGTTCTCAATCATTGGTAGCGCACCTTACTTTCAACATAGCGGAACTGCACCACCGTCAGGAGGATGACGAGGAACATGAGCACGACGGACTGGGCGGCGGACGCCGAGAGATCCAGGCCGGCGAAGCCTTCGCGATAGATCTTATAAATCAGGGTGGTGGTGGCCTGTACCGGGCCGCCTGCGGTGGCGGCGTCGATCACCGGGAAGGTGTCGAAGAAGGCGTAGACCAGATTGACCACCAGCAGGAAGAAACTCACCGGCGCGATTAGCGGCAGGGCAAGACGAAAGAAGCGGCGTATCGGGCCTGCACCATCAATGGCGGCGGCCTCTACCAGCGATCGCGGAATAGATTGCAGCGCGGCGAAGAAGAACAGGAAGTTGTAGCTGATCTGCTTCCATACCGAGGCGAAGACCACCAGGAACATCGCCTGACCGCTGTTCTGCGCATGGTTCCAGTCATAGCCGAGCTCTGCCAGGAAGTGGGTAATCAGCCCGCGCCCGGGATTAAACAGGAAGATCCACAGCACGGCGGCCACGGCAGGCGCCACGGCGTAGGGGAGCAGCATCAGGGTTTGATAGAGGCGGCTGCCGCGCACCACATAATCCACCAGCGCGGCGAAAAACAGCGAGACGAGCAGGCCGCTGACGGTAACCAGCGCGCTGAATTTCATCGTCGTCCAGAATGCGTCGAGGTAATAGCTGTCGTGCCAGAGGGCAGCGAAATTATCCAGGCCAACAAACTGACTGGAGAGCCCGAACGGATCGACGCTTTGTACCGAGTACCAGAGCGCTTCGCCCGCAGGCCAGATAAAAAAGATAACGGTGATAACCAGCTGCGGCGCGACCAGCAGATAGGGTAGCCAGCGGGAGCGGAACACCGGACGGGATGAGGACATAGTTTAGCTCAGGTAGTTTTTCACCCCTCACCCTAACCCTCTCCCCAAAGGGGAGAGGGGACGATGACACCCTCTCCCCTTTGGGGAGAGGGTCGGGGTGAGGGGATGAGTTTTAATTACGATTTCGTCGACTGTTCAAAGCGGCGCAGCAGCTGGTTCCCGCGCTCTACCGCAGAATCCAGCGCCTGCTGTGGCGTTTTCTTCCCGGTCCAGACGCTTTCCAGCTCTTCATCCACGATGGTACGGATCTGCGGCATGTTGCCCAGACGCAGACCTTTAGTGAACGGCAACGGCGGCTTGTTCAGCATCTGACGCGTGGCGATATCCGCCCCCGGGTTCTTCTCATAGAAGCCCTGCTCGCGGGTCAGGTCGTAGGCGGCTTTGGTGATCGGCAGGTAGCCGGTCTTCTGGTGCCATTCGGCCGCATTTTCTGGCTTCGCCAGGAAGTCGAGGAACTCGGCCACGCCCTTGTAGGTGCCGTTATCTTTACCCTGCATGACCCACAGGCTCGCCCCGCCGATGATGGCGTTCTGCGGCGCGCCCTTCACGTCGGCGTCGTAAGGCATCATGCCCACGCCGTAGTTGAATTTGGCGTAGTGACGGATGTCCGCCAGCGAGCCGGAGGAGGCGGTAGTGATAGCGCAGTCACCGCTGTAGAACTTCTCGGTGGATTCGTCTTTACGGCCGAAGTAGCTGAAGTCACCCTTCTTGTTCAGATCGGCAAGCAGCGCGATGTGTTTTACCTGCTCTGGCTTGTTGAACTCCAGCACTGCGTCGGTGCCGTCGAAGCCGTTGTTTTTGGTCGCCACCGGCAGGCCGTGCCAGGCGCTGAAGTTTTCAATCTGGATCCAGCCCTGCCAGCCGCTGGCGTAGCCGCACTTCATCCCTGCGGCTTTCAGCTTCGCAGTGTACTCGGCGAGATCCTGCCAGGTTTTTGGCGGCTGCTCCGGGTCTAAACCGGCTTTCTTAAAGGCGTCTTTGTTGTAGTACAGCACCGGGGTAGAGCTGTTGAACGGCTGAGACAGCAGGTGGCCGGTTTTGGAATCGGTGTAGTAACCGGAAACCGTCGGCACGAACTGGGATTCGTCGAAGTTGATGCCCGCGTCTTTAAACACTTCGTAGACCGGTTTGATGGCTTTCGAGGCCATCATGGTGGCGGTGCCCACTTCATACACCTGCAGCAGGGCAGGTGCGTTGCCGGTACGGAAGGCGGCGATGCCCGCGCTCAGGCTCTGCTCGTAGTTACCTTTGTACACCGGCACAATTTTGTAATCCGGGTGGGTGTCATTGAAACGCTGCGCCAGGGAGTCTACTTCTTTACCCAACTCCCCTTCCATGGAATGCCAGAATGGAATGGTAGTGACAGCCATTGCGTTCGTCGCAAAAGCCAGACCGATTGCCAGACCCAAAGCTGTGTGTCGTAACGATGTCATTGTCATCTCTCTTATTGTGCCGGATGCGCGATATCACGCGTTTTGTGCTCGCGAGGTAACATGACATGCTCGAATGACAGAAAAATAACTGTTTGTTTACAGATAGGTTACAACAAGACGTCAGGGGGATGATGGTTGTGTGAAGGGGTTGGGGGTTGGATTCGTTGCGGTCTGGTGCCCTCACCCCAGCCCTCTCCCACGGGGAGAGGGAGCAAGCACTAAAAAAGGCAACGTGCGTTGCCTTTTTGCTTTTGCCTTGTGCGGTCTGGTGCCCTCACCCCAGCCCTCTCCCACGGGGAGAGGGAGCAAACACTAAAAAAGGCAACGTGCGTTACCTTTTTGCTTTAGCCTTGTGCGGTCTGATGCCCTCACCCCGGCCCTCTCCCACGGGGTGAGGGAGCAAACACTAAAAAAGGCAACGTACGTTGCCTTTTTGCTTTTACCTTGGTCTGGTACTTACCCACGCGAAGAGAAGGCTTCGGGCTAACAACGTAGACGCTGGACAACCTCGTCAAGCGTCAAACGCCCTGCCGCTGCCTCAACGGTCATATCCACATAATCGGGATTGGCCTTTAACGAAATACCATTACGTTTGAGAAACAGCAGGGTAATAAACAAAGCCGTTCGCTTATTGCCGTCATTGAAGATGTGACCGCGAGAGATAGCCAGCAGGTGCATCGCCGCCAGCATCCAGACATCGGTAACGCCTTCGTATTCGTACTTATTCAGCACGCGATACAGCAGGGCTTCCGCCCGGCCTGGATCCGGCATTCCCGCAACGCCCGGCGTCACGCTAAGCAGCTTGTCGTGAAACAGCACTATCTCTTCCGCTGAGATAAATTGCAGCGTCATTTATCAGCCAGCTCCCTGATTTCGCTGCCATGAATACCCATGATGGCGTCAAACTCTGCGTCGAGCTTTGCCGTCTGATAGCGCTCAAACTCTTCCATACTGATGATCACCGCAGACTTATGACCACGACGTGAAATAGTGACTGGCGTTCCTGCTGCCGCGGACTCGAGCGCGGAGGCAAGATTCTGCCGGGCTTCGCTATAGTTCATTGTACGCATAGAGCCTCCTTTTAAGTACAGGTTTATTGTACAGGTAAGGCGTACAAAAAAGGAGCCAGATGGCTCCTTTTTAAAAGATGAATCTCTCAACCGCCCAAATACGCACTCCGCACGGCTTCGTTCGCCAGCAGCGCGTCGCCGGTATCGGACAGCACCACGCGACCGTTCTCCAGCACGTAGCCGCGGTCGGCGAGCTTCAGCGCCTGGTTGGCGTTCTGCTCGACGAGGAAGATGGTCATCCCCTCTTTGCGCAGCTGTTCGATGGTGTCGAAAATCTGCTGGATAATGATCGGCGCAAGGCCGAGCGAGGGTTCGTCAAGCAACAGCAAACGCGGCTGGCTCATCAGCGCGCGACCAATCGCCAGCATCTGCTGTTCGCCACCGGACATGGTGCCGGCACGCTGCACGCGACGCTCCCACAGACGGGGGAAGAGTTCGTATACCCATTTGATGCGGGTCTGAAACTGGTCGCGGTGGGCGAAGAAACCGCCCATCGCCAGGTTCTCTTCCACCGTCATGCGCGAGAAGACGCGGCGCCCTTCCGGAACAATCGCCACCGCTTCGCGCATGATTTTGGCGGTCTGCCAGTCGGTGATCTCTTTGCCGTCGAACACAATCTGCCCGCTGCTGGCACGCGGGTCGCCGCACAGGGTGCCGAGCAGCGTGGTTTTACCCGCGCCGTTGGCCCCAATCAGGGTGACGATTTCGCCCTGATTAATGTGCAGGCTGACATCGTGCAGCGCCTGGATCTTACCGTAGTGCGCATTGACCTTGTCGAACGTTAACATCGCTTTTTCCATCTTATGCCTCACCCAGGTATGCGCGGATCACGTCCGGGTTGTTGCGGATCTCTTCCGGCGTGCCGTTGGCCAGCGGTGTGCCCTGATTTACCACGTAGATACGGTCAGAAATGCCCATCACCAGCTTCATATCGTGTTCGATAAGCAGGATGGTGGTGTCGTGATGATCGCGCAGCTCAGCAATCAGCTCGTCCAGCTCTTTGGTCTCTTTCGGGTTGAGGCCAGCGGCCGGTTCGTCGAGCATCAGAATTTCCGGCTGGGTCACCATGCAGCGGACAATCTCCAGACGACGCTGATCCCCGTAGGCCAGGTTACTCGCCTGGCGGTTAGCGTGTTGCAGCAGACCGATACGATCCAGCCAGGTAGCGGCGCGGTCGAGCGCTTCTTCCTGCGCGCGGCGGAAGGCCGGGGTTTTCAGCAGGCCGGAGAAGAGGCCGGTTTTAAGCTGCTGATGTTGCGCCACCAGCAGGTTTTCAATCACCGTCATTTCACGGAACAGGCGCACGTGCTGGAAGGTACGCACTACGCCCATGCGGGCAATCTGCTGGCCCGGCAGCCCTTCCAGGTGCTGCTCGCGCAGCATGATGGTGCCGCCCGTCGGCTTATAGAAGCCGGTCAGGCAGTTAAAGACCGTGGTCTTTCCTGCGCCGTTCGGGCCAATCAGGGAGACGATCTCTTTCTTATGCAGATCCAGATTCACATTGTTGACGGCCAGCAGGCCGCCAAAACGCATCATCAGACCGTTAACGGATAATAATGGCTGACTCATGCCTGCTCTCCTTTCGCTTCCGCACGCTTAAGCTTCAACTGCGGACGGGTCATCGGCAGCAAGCCCTGCGGACGCCAGATCATCATCAGCACCATCAAACCACCCAGCATCAGCATGCTGTATTCGTTAAAGTCGCGCATCAGCTCGCGGGAGACCACCAGCAGGACGGCTGCAAGAATAACGGCGAACTGCGATCCCATCCCGCCCAGCACCACAATCGCCAGCACAAAGGCAGATTCGGCAAAGGTGAAGGATTCCGGGCTGACGAAGCCCTGACGCGCGGCAAACAGCGTTCCGGCAAAGCCGGCAAACGCGGCGCTGATGGTGAACGCGGTCAGCTTGATGCGGGTCGGGTTCAGACCCAGCGAGCGACAGGCGATCTCATCTTCACGCAGCGCTTCCCACGCGCGGCCCAGCGGCATGCGCAGCAGACGGTTAATCACGAATAGCGTGATGACCACCAGCAGCAGTGCCACCAGATAGAGCCAAATCACACGGTCGGACGGATCGTACTTAATGCCAAAAAAGTTGCTGAAGGTGTCCCAGCCGCCTTCGCGGGCGGTGCGGCTGAACTCCAGGCCGAAGAAGGTCGGTTTCGGGATCTGGCTAATGCCGTTCGGGCCGCCGGTCACTTCGGTGTTGTTGAGCAGCAGGATACGGACGATTTCACCGAAGCCTAAGGTCACAATCGCCAGATAGTCGCCGCGCAGGCGCAAGACCGGGAAGCCAAGCAGGAAGCCCGCAGCAGCCGAGACCAGCCCCGCCAGCGGCAGACAGGTCCAGAAGCCGAGGCCGTAATAGTGGTTCAGCAGCGCAAAGGTGTAGGCGCCGATGGCGTAGAAACCGCCGTAGCCCAGCACCAGCAGGCCCGACAGGCCCACCACCACGTTCAGACCGAGACCGAGGATTACGTAAATCATGGTCAGGGTGGCGATATCCACCGTGCCACGAGAGACCACGAACGGCCACGCTACCGCGGCCACCAGCAGCGCCACGAGGAACAGCTTCTGCTTAACGGTCGAGCCGTCGATTGCCGGCAGCACGAATTTCGGCCCTGAGACGTTTTTCAACGTCTTCTGGAAAATCGGGCGCAGCAGCTGGAAGAAGAAGACCACCGCCGTGCCGATAAATACCCACTGCCAGCGAATGTCAGCCGCGGAATCCACGACCAGTTTGGTACCACTCAGCTCCAGCTGGACGCCCATAAAGACGCCCGCCAGCACGAAGAACATGGCGGCAGAGAGCAGCGCCATCGCGAAATGCATCGGTTTCATACTTTCTCTACCTCCGGACGGCCCAGAATACCGGTAGGCATCACCAGCAGCACCAGAATCAGCAGGGCGAACGACACCACGTCTTTATATTCTGTACTCAGGTACGCCGAAGAGAGCGCTTCCGCCACGCCGAGGATCAGGCCGCCAATCATCGCGCCCGGGATACTGCCGATACCGCCCAGTACCGCTGCGGTGAAGGCCTTCATCCCGGCCATAAAGCCGATGTAAGGGTTGATTACGCCGTAGAACTGGCCGAGCAGGACACCTGCCACGGCAGCCATCGCCGCGCCGATCACGAAGGTCAGGGCGATCACGCGGTCGGTGTTAATCCCAAGCAGGCTCGCCATTTTCAAATCTTCCGCGCAGGCGCGGCAGGCGCGTCCCATGCGGGAGTAGCGGATAAAAATAGTCAGGGCGAGCATCGCCAGGAAGGTCACGATCCAGATCACCAGCTGCATGGTGGTGATAGAGGCAGAGAAGTTCTCGCTGGCCCCCACAATCCACTGGCCGTTGAACAGGCTTGGCAGCGCCACATCGCGCGAACCTTCGGTCAGGCTGACGTAGTTTTGCAGGAAAATGGACATCCCGATGGCGGAGATCAGCGCAATCAGGCGTTTGGAGCTGCGCACCGGCCGGTAGGCGACGCGCTCGATGCTCCAGCCGTAGGCGCTGGCGATCACAATCGCGCCGACAAACCCGGTGGCGACCAGCAGCCAGCTGCTGTCGATGCCCATCATCATTAGCGCGGCGATGATCATAAAGGAGACGTAACTACCAATCATGTACACCTCGCCGTGGGCGAAGTTGATCATGCCGATAATGCCGTAAACCATGGTGTAGCCGATAGCGATCAGCGCGTAGGTGCTTCCCAGCGTGACGCCGTTAAACATCTGCTGCAGGAAATAGAGAAACTGCTCGGACATATGCAAACCTTTTTATACCCGCCCGGAGAGCCGGGCGGTGGGATAATTATTTGGCGGCCGAAGACGAACCATCGGCGTGCCACTTAAAGACACCAAACTCAAATCCCTTCAGATCGCCTTTCTCATCCCAGTTCAGCGGCCCAATCACGGTGTTCGCCCCGTGTGCTTTTAAATCTTTCACCAGATCCAGCGGCTCTTTGCTGCCGGTACGCTCCAGCGCCGTGGCCAGAGACTGCACGGCGGCATAGGTGATCCAGACATACGGACCACTTGGATCTTTTTTCTGCGCCTTGAGCGCATCCACGATAGCTTTGTTTGCCGGATCCTGGTCATAGCGTTTTGGCATCGTGACCAGCATGCCTTCGCCCGCATCGCCCGCGATGTTAGAGAGGGAGGCGTTGCCCACCCCCTCTGGCCCCATAAACTGGGTTTTCAGGCCGGTAGCGCGCGCCTGGCGCAGCATCTGACCCATTTCCGGGTAGTAGCCGCCGTAATAGACGAAGTCGATGTTCTCTTTCTGCAGGCGGGCAATCAGCGCGGAGAAGTCTTTCTCACCGGCGGTAATGCCATCGAAGAAGACCACGTTCGCATTGCCTTTTTTCAGGCCGTCCTGCACGGAGCGCGCCAGCCCTTCGCCATACTGCTGCTTATCGTGAATGATGGCGATGCGCTTTGGCTTAACGGTCTCGAGAATGTATTTGGCGGCGGTCGGCCCCTGAGAGGAGTCGAGCCCGGCGGTACGCATAATGTGCTCATAGCCACGCTGGGTCAGCTCCGGGTTGGTGGCGCCCGGGGTGATCATCAGAATGCCTTCATCTTCGTAGATATCAGACGCCGGCTGAGTTGAAGAGGAGCAGAGGTGACCAATCACGTACTGGATACCATCGTTAACCACTTTGTTGGCTACGGCGACGGCCTGTTTAGGGTCGCAGGCATCGTCATATTCGACGGCAACCAGTTTGTCGCCTTTGATACCGCCTTTAGCGTTGATATCCTGGATAGCCTGACGCGCGCCGTTAAACTCCATATCACCCCACTGGGCAACAGGACCGGACAGCGCGCCTACCACGGCAACTTTAATCTCTTCCGCTATCGCTGCCTGCGAAATTGCCAGTGCAACCATCCCCGCGATTAATGCTTTCGCGTTCCTTTTCATCTGTGAATCCCCATTCGTGACGTGATGTTTATATTTTGTTTTATTATGGTTAAAAAGCATTCTGTACTTTTAATGAACAACGCTATTTTTACCAGTGCCTTTAATGGTTTAGCGCAGTTTTTTGGCAAAAACCAGACTAAAATCTCTATTTTTCAGGCGATTAAGCAAAGATAATATTCTGAAATCAGTCGGAGATAAACAAATAAAAGTGGAGTTTGCAGCATAAAATAACGGTACAAAGCGCGGAATAAAACGCTGCCTTACAGGGTAATATTCTGCTTATTTTTCGATCCCTGCGTTTTATCCCTACCCATGCGACTGCTAAAAAAGTAATCACCTGGATAATGGATTAAAAAAGAGGACGCCGGTCAGGATATAAATTGAGTACACTGCCCCTACTTTTTAAATGTGGACATGCTGCTAATGAAACTGACTATCATTCGTCTGGTGACCTTTAGCGACCAGGATCATATCGACCTGGGCAAAATCTGGCCGGAATACTCCCCCTCTTCTCTGAACGTTGATGACACCCATCGTATTTACGCTGCCCGTTTTAACGAACGTCTGCTGGCCGCCGTTCGCGTGACCCTGAGCGGTACGCAGGGCGCGCTGGACTCGCTGCGCGTGCGTGACGTGACCCGCCGTCGTGGCGTGGGGCAGTATTTGATTGAAGAGGTGATCCGCGATAACCCGAGCGTGACGTCATGGTGGATGGCGGATGTCGGTGTGGAGGACCGCGGCGTGATGGCGGCATTTATGCAGGCTTTAGGGTTTACGGCGCAGACCAATGGGTGGGAGAAGCGCTAGATTTTTGCGGTTAGGTATGTGCGGCCTGATGCCCTCACCCCGGCCCTCTCCCACAGGGAGAGGGAGAAAGGCGGTTCCGGCACTCCCTCTCAGCGAGCGGGAAAAAAGCCCCCACCGAACAGTTCCCTCTCCCCATGGGAGAGGGTTAGGGTAAGGGCATCAAACTCCACCGAACAGTCCCCTCTCCCCGTGGGAGAGGGTTAGGGTGAGGGCATCAAACCGCACCAGTCTTACTTAGCGTCGGTCGCCGTACCGTTAGCATGCCAGTCAAACACGCCGAACTCGAAGCCCTTCAGGTCGCCCTTCTCATCCCATGACAGCGGCCCCATCACGGTTTCAACAGAGTTCGCTTTCAGCCAGGTGGCAATCTCAGCCGGATCGGCGGACTGGTTCAGACCCGCCTGCAGAGACTGCAGCGCCGCGTAGGTAGTCCAGACGAACGCGCCGCTTGGATCCTGTTTCTTCGCCTTGATCGCATCTACGATCGGTTTGTTCGCAGGCACCTGGTCGTAGTTCTTCGGCTTGGTCACCAGAAGACCTTCGGCAGACTCACCCGCAATGTTAGACAGGGAGACGTTCGCAACCCCTTCCGGACCCATAAACTGGGTTTTCAGACCGGCAGCGCGTGCCTGACGCAGGATCTGGCCCATCTCCGGGTGATAACCACCGTAGTAGACGAAATCGATATTCTCTTTCTTCAGACGCGCCACCAGCGTAGAGAAGTCTTTCTCACCGGCGGTAATACCGTCAAAGAAGACCACATTGGCGTTGGCTTTTTTCAGGTTATCCTGCACCGCGCGCGCCAGGCCTTCACCGTACTGCTGTTTGTCGTGAACGATAGCGATACGCTGTGGCTTCACTTTTTCCAGAATGTATTTCGCCGCGGTTGGCCCCTGGTCGGAGTCCAGACCGGTGGTACGCAGGGTCAGTTTGTAACCACGTGAAGTCAGCTCCGGTGCGGTAGCTGCCGGGGTAATCATCAGAATGCCTTCGTCTTCGTAGATATCAGACGCAGGCTGCGTGGATGAGGAGCACAGGTGGCCGATAACGTATTTAATCCCATCGTTTACCACTTTGTTCGCTACCGCGACCGCTTGTTTCGGGTCACAGGCGTCATCATATTTTACGATCTGCAGTTTTTCGCCTTTGATGCCGCCTTTGGCATTAATGTCTGCAACCGCCTGCTCTGCGCCCGTAAACTCCTGATCGCCGTACTGTGCTACCGGGCCGGACATGGCGCCCACAACCGCCACTTTGATATCTGCCTGGGCCATGGTGCTGAATGCCAGCGCGATACATCCTGCCAGTAACGCTTTACCCTTCATGTTCATCCTGAGAATCCCCATTGTTATGGTTTTTGCAATTGTTGTGATGTTGTTGTGCGGCACATTATTTTTCTTATCGGCATAAGAAAAGCATATGATAGTTATATTTTGGTATGCTGCCGGCGCCAAAGCAGCATACTCTGCTAAAACATACCCCATTTTCATGGATATGGAATAGCTAATTTGAAATGAATATATGATAAACCCGGCAGTTTTTTCTGCCGGGTAAAAGGCTTTAACGTGTCAGCGCCGCAGAAATAATATCCAGCGCTTTACGGAACTGAGCTTCGGGAAGGGTAAGCGGATAGAGGAAACGAATCACGTTGCCATACACGCCGCAACTTAGCAGCAGTAGCCCCTCTTTCAGGGCGCGCTCCTGGACCTGCCGCGTAAATTCCGGCGAGGGCTGTCCGGTTTGCGGGTCGTTGAACTCCACCGCCACCATTGAGCCCTGAGCACGGATATCAGCGATATAAGGGCAACTCTCTTTGGCGTTGTTCAGCACTTCCACCAGATGATGGCCGAGATGCGCCGCACGTGCGCAGAGATCCTCTTCATCGATCACGTCCAGCACCGCATGGGCTGCAGCAATCGCCAGCGGATTACCCGCATAGGTGCCGCCCAGCCCACCGGGCGCGGGGGCGTCCATCACCTCTGCGCGCCCCGAGACCGCCGAGAGCGGCATCCCGCCCGCCAGGCTTTTCGCCATGGTGATGAGATCCGCCTTCACGCGGTGATGTTCCATTGAGAAGAGTTTGCCGGTACGGGCAAAGCCCGTTTGGACTTCATCGGCAATCAGCAAAATGCCGTGGTTATCGCAGATGGCGCGCAGCCCCAGCATAAAATCTTCGGGGGCCACGTTGAACCCGCCTTCGCCCTGCACCGGTTCAATGATGATGGCTGCCACCTGATCCGGGGCGATGTCGGTTTTAAACAGGCGTTCCACGCTTTGCAGCGCCTCAGCGGTGCTTACCCCGTGCAGTTCGTTGGGAAATTGCGCATGGTAGACCGAGCCGGGGAAAGGACCGAATCCCAGTTTATAGGGTGCCACTTTGCCCGTGAGGGCCATGGTCATAAAGGTGCGGCCATGGAAGGCACCGCCAAAGGTGATAAGGCCTGGACGACGGGTCCAGGCGCGGGCGATCTTCACCGCATTTTCAACCGCTTCTGCGCCGGTTGAGAAGAAGGCCGTTTTGGCCGGCCCGTCGATCGGCACGCGGGCATTAATGCGCTCTGCGAGGGCGACATAGCCTTCGTACGGGATAATCTGGTAGGCGGTATGCGTAAAGGCGTGAAGCTGTTTTTCGATGGCGGCGATGACTTTTGGATGACGATGGCCAGTGTTCAGCACCGCGATCCCGGCGGCGAAGTCGATGTATTCGTTGCCTTCCACGTCCCACACCGTGGCGTTTTCGGCTTTATCGGCATAGAAGTTACACATCACCCCAATGCCGCGCGGCGTTGCCTGCAAGCGCCGGTCATTCAGTTCTTTGTTGTTCACCTTATCCCCCTGAGGATCGCATGCGTAGCGCATCAGTAAGTGTTTGCCAGGGGGTAAAATTTCGCCAGAGCGGGCGTTAAAAAAACAGAACCCCCGGATTCACATCCAGGGGCTTTTATCCTTCATATTTCAAGCCGCAGGTACGTTGGCTGCTCTCGTTCACCCGAATCACTTACTCATGTAAGCTCATCGGGATTCACTCATTTGCCGCCTTCCTGCAGCCTGACCTATTTCGGCTAAACGGGGACTTCGCGGAAATTACGCTTCAATAGCGGCGCGAAGTTTTTTCATGGCGTTCTTTTCAAGCTGACGCACACGTTCAGCGGAGACGCCGTAGCGATCGGCCAGCTCCTGCAGGGTGGACTTGTTGTCTTCATCCAGCCAGCGGGCACGGATAATATCCTGGCTACGCTCGTCGAGGCCTTCCATCGCAAAGCTCAGCTTGTTGGCGGCCTGATCTTCCCAGTTGTCCTCTTCAATGCCGTCAGCAAAGTTAGAGGTTTTATCCTGTAGATACAGAACCGGTGCCATCGGCTGGCTGTCGGACGCATCGTCGTCGGAAGACATGTCAAAGGTCATGTCCTGGGCGGCCATACGGGATTCCATCTCACGCACGTCTTTACTGGTTACACCCAGCTCGCGCGCCACCATTTCCACTTCATCCTGATTAAACCAGCCCAGACGCTGCTTGGTTTTACGCAGGTTAAAGAAGAGTTTGCGTTGCGCTTTCGTCGTGGCGACCTTCACGATACGCCAGTTACGCAGTACGTATTCGTGAATTTCCGCTTTGATCCAGTGCACGGCGAAGGAGACCAGTCGCACACCCACTTCCGGGTTAAAGCGACGTACAGCCTTCATCAGGCCAATGTTACCTTCCTGAATCAAGTCCGCCTGCGGCAGGCCGTAGCCCGAGTAATTACGAGCAACGTGAACAACAAAGCGCAGGTGAGACAGGATCAGCGTCTTAGCTGCTTCCAGATCGCCCTGGTAATGCAGCTTTTCAGCAAGCTCCTTTTCTTCCTCGGCCGTTAACATCGGCCAGGTGTTCGCAGCCCGGATATAAGACTCCAGGTTACCAACAGGGGCTAAAGCTAAAGTTTGCATTTCTTTGGTCATTCATTCCTCTCAATATGATCTCTTCTGGTCCAGGTTATCCCCATCAGGCAATAACCATGCCAAAGCGTTTGAGCAACGAGAATAGCATCCACTCTTGTATCAGACAGTGATTTTATCCACAAGTTCCAGGTGCAACGGTGAATAAATTACGCACAAATTGTGACATGGAGATGATACTGCGGGGAAGAGACAACAGGGAGCTCTTTCCCTGCAGAGCGACAACTCGGTGCAGGGAAAGATTATATCACGCTTTTATTATTCCGGAGTAAAGCGACGTAAATGTTGGACGGTAGCAAGCCAGGCTGCGACCCACCCAATCATTGAGCAAACCAGCAGTAATAACAGGCACTCATCGAACCCTAACCCACTGATATCAAACTTAGTTCCGAAAACCTGCGCCACTTCAGTAACGGCAGAAGAGAGCCGCATCACCAAAATTTCTGACAATATCAGTGAAAGAAATGCGCCGGTAAAACCGAGCAACGCCCCGCCGTAGAGGAATGGACGCAGGATAAAGCCATCCGTTGCGCCGATCAGCTTTTGCACGTTGATGGTATCGCGACGGGCAAAGATGCTCAGACGGACGCTGTTACCAATGACGAGGAACACCGCCGCGACCATTAGCACGCCAATCATCGCCGCCACGCGCCCCACCAGCCCGGTAAGCGCCGCCAGGCGCGCGAACCAGCTATCGTCCATGCGCACTTCATCGATACCGTTAATGCGAGAAACCCGGTCACGCAGCGTGTTCAACGAATCCGTGCCCTGGAAATCGATTTTCGGGATCACCACCGCCACGGCGGGTAACGGGTTCTCTTCCAGCATATCCAGCGCGCCGCCAAAGCCAGACCAGTTACGGAACTCCCCCAGCGCTTCTTCACGCGAAAGGTAGTTAACCTTCTCTACCCCCTGCTCGGCCTGGATCTGCCCCACAACCTGCGCCGCAGCGTTGTCGTCGAGCGCTTTATCAAGGTAGACGGTGATTTGCGGCGATGGGTAATACTGCGACGCCGCCTGGTTTACGTTTTTGTAGACCATGTAGCAGACGCTGGGCAGCGTCAGGGAGATGGCAATCACCATCACCGTGAGGAAGGTCGCCAGCGGCTTGCTCTTCAGATCCTGCAGTGCGCCCTGGAAGGCGTAGCGGACCTGCTCGTTAAAGACGTTAGTTTTTCGCGAGTTTGGTTTCGGGGCGGCTTTCGCACGTCTCGGTTGATTGCGATTGCCGTCACCTCCGCTATGCGGTTTGCGGAAACGGTCGAATTTGCTGCCAAACTGGCGGATCTGGTTGATTGCGTCGCGCTTATTCACCAAGGCCTCCGTGCAGGTGCCCGTCGCTGAGCGTCAGCATGCGGTACGAACGACGGGAGATAAGGCCCAAATCGTGCGTCGCCATCAATACCGTCACCCCAACGCGGTTAAACTCCTCAAACAGACGCAAAATCCCTTCGGAGAGGGCTTCGTCCAGGTTTCCGGTCGGTTCATCCGCCAGCAGAACGGCAGGTTTGTTCACCACCGCCCGGGCGATGCCCACGCGCTGCTGCTCACCGCCGGAAAGCTGAATCGGAAAGTTCTTCGCTTTGTCCAGCAGCCCAACCTTGTCCAGCGCCGCAGAGACGCGACGACGGATATCATCATAGCTGGCCCCGGCAATAATCAGCGGGATCGCCACGTTATCGAAAACGGTGCGATCCATCAGCAGATGGTGATCCTGGAAAATCATGCCGATCTGACGACGCAGAAACGGCACTTCACGGTTTTTCAGACGGCTAATATCGTGGCCGCTAAACCAGATTTTCCCGGCGCTTGGCCGTTCGATCCCACAGATCAGCTTGAGCAGGGTACTTTTCCCCGCGCCGGAATGGCCGGTCAGGAATGCCATCTCGCCCGGCTGCAGGTGGAAGGTAACTCCCTGCAGCGCTTGTCTCCCACCGAGATAGGCCTTGCTGACGTGTTCAAAGCGAATCATTGTTAATCCTCTCGGGCAAATAGTGCCTCAATAAAGTCGTCCGATTTAAACGGACGCAAATCCTCGATACGTTCGCCAACACCAATGTAGCGGATAGGAATACCGAACTGATCTGCCACGGAGAAAATTACCCCGCCTTTTGCGGTGCCGTCCAGTTTTGTCAGCGTAATACCGGTCAACCCTACCGCTTCATGGAACAATTTCGCCTGACTAATGGCGTTCTGTCCGGTGCTGGCGTCAATGGTCAGCATAATTTCATGCGGTGCGTCTTCATCCAGCTTCTTCATGACGCGAACAATCTTCTTCAGCTCTTCCATCAGGTGCGATTTGTTCTGCAAGCGCCCGGCGGTATCGGCAATCAGCACATCCACGTTACGCGCCTTCGCGGCCTGGATGGCGTCGAAGATCACGGAGGCGGAGTCTGCGCCGGTATGCTGAGCAATGACCGGAATGTTGTTGCGCTGGCCCCACACCTGCAGCTGCTCAACCGCGGCCGCACGGAAGGTATCGCCCGCCGCCAGCATCACCGATTTGCCCTGCTGCTCGAACTGACGCGCCAGCTTACCGATGGTGGTGGTTTTCCCTACGCCGTTAACGCCAACCATCAGAATAACAAAGGGCATTTTGCCTTCAATATTAAGCGGTTCGTCAACTTTTGCGAGGATTTCACCCATCTCGTCTTTCAGCAGACCGTACAGCGCTTCAGCATCGCGCAGCTGTTTGCGGTTTGCGCCTTCGGTGAGACTGGCGATGATTTTTCGCGTGGTCTCAACACCGACGTCAGCAATCAGCAGCTGTTCTTCCAGCTCTTCAAACAGATCATCGTCGATTTTTTTGCCGCGGAACAGGCTGATAAATCCGGAACCGAGGTTTTCTTTAGTTTTAAGCAAGCTGCGCTTCAGACGGGCGAAGAACCCCTCTTTCGTCGGTTTTTCTTGCTCCTGCACGGCCTCATCTTCTGGCTGCGCTTCCACTGGCACGACCATGACCGCTTCTTCAGCGGCCTCGGCTGCCAGCGCCTGGGCTTCCAGCTCTTCGTCGGTGAGTTCCGGTTCGCGTTCTGCTTCCTCTTCCACCGCGTCGACAATCTCGACAGTTTCCGCTTCGGCCTGCCACTCTTCGGCTGAGACCGCTTCGGCTTTCACCTCTTCCGGCAGCGGCAGCGCTTCGTGTTCGATAACCGCCTGCGGGGTTGGCTCAACCTTCTTCTCGGTTACCGGCTCTGGTTGTTCGACAGGCTCAACGTCAGGGAGAGGCTCAGGCTCAACCGGCTGCGGTTTTTCGCTCTCCTGTACCTGCTCCGTGACCTCGACAACCTCTTCGGCAAAGGCCTCTGTCTCTTCTTTCGAATGAGCGTGCTCTTCCGCTGCGGGTTCAGCAATCGCTTCTACTGGCGTTTCAGGCTCGGGCTGCGCGTCAACAGCCTGCTGCTCTTCAACCTGCTGTTCGGTTTCCTGCTCTTTCTGCCCAAAGCCCAGCCAGGAAAAGAAGCCACGTTTTTTCTCTTTTGCCATTTGCGACTACACCCCTCGCGGTTAATTTCCGGCGCTATATACATGGAAGCTAAAAAAATGATGAAATAGTTTATCACTTAACTTAACGCACATCACCGCCTGCAAGCGCAGGCCCAATGAGTGACCTGAGCAAAGATATGAAGAAACCCAACCGTGCTGCGGCCGGTCAGATACGTATCATCGGCGGCCAGTGGCGAGGCCGTAAACTTCCGGTGCCGGATAGTCCCGGCCTGCGCCCCACCACCGACCGCGTGCGTGAGACGCTGTTTAACTGGCTGGCACCGTCGATGGCCGATGCCCGTTGCCTGGATTGCTTTGCCGGCAGCGGCGCGCTGGGGCTGGAAGCCCTCTCCCGCTATGCCTCCAGCGCCATTCTGCTGGAGATGGAGCGCGGCGTAGCGCAGCAGCTACAGCAAAACCTTGCAACCCTGAAGGCGAGCCATGCCAAAGTGGTGAATACCAACACGCTCACCTTCCTCGCGCAACCCGGCACGCCGCACGATGTGGTCTTTGTCGATCCGCCGTTTCGTAAAGGGTTGCTGGAAGAGACATTAGCATTACTGGAAAACAACGGCTGGCTGGCAGATAACGCGCTAATCTACGTAGAGAGTGAAGTGGAAAACGGCCTGCCGCCGGTGCCCGTACACTGGGATCTGCACCGGGAAAAAGTGGCCGGTCAGGTGGCTTATCGTCTTTATCACCGACAATCACAAGGAGAGACCGATGCCGGTTCTGATTAATCTGGGGCGTTTGCTGATGCTGGGGGTCTGGGCATTTTTGATTCTCAATCTGGTGCACCCTTTCCCGCGTCCAATGAACATCTTTGTTAACGTAGCGCTGATTTTCACTTCGTTTATGCACGCCCTGCAGATGGTGATGCTGAAAAACGGCCTGCCAAAAGATGGCCCACAAATGACTGCCTGGCAGCAGGTACGGGTCTTTATTTTCGGCGTGTTTGAACTGCTGGTGTGGATGAAGAAGTTTAAGGCGCAGGTGAAGAAGTAAGGTGCGGCCTGATGCCCTCACCCTAACCCTCTCCCACAGGGAGAGGGGACCGATCGAGCATTACTCAGCCCTGAATCCTTCAAACCGCGATCCTTTGTAGCTCAACACCCCTTTCTCCCCCACCGTCAGCTGATGATACTGCTGCGCCTCCAGGCGGAAGGTCATCTCCAGCCCTCCGGTCTGCGGCCTGAAGCTCGCTTCATAGCGCACGGCGGTTCCGGCAGGCGTCACCTGCTGCTGGCGTGAACGGCGATCGTTAATGGGTTTCTCACGTTTATTGCTCACCACCACGCGCTTTTGCAGCAGTGACGCAGCATCATTATCCGCCTTCTCGCGGCGCTGCTGCACGAAGCGAAACGAGGCGGCAATGACAATAATCGCCACCACGATAATGAAAAAAAGCGGGATCTTGCTCATCAACGCATTCCATCAGATTAGACGGAATTGAGGATACCTTGCCTTCCCCGCATTGCCAAACGCCCGCCCGCGTCACTACACTAAATCAGAAACTGATTATTCAGCCGTAACAGATACAGGGAGTTAATATGCTTTGGTCATTTATCGCTGTCTGTTTTTCCGCATGGCTTTACGTCGATGCGTCTTACCGTGGCCCAGCCTGGCAGCGCTGGTTGTTTAAACCCGTCACGCTGCTGCTGTTATTACTCCTTGCCTGGCAGGCGCCTATGTTCAACGCCGTCAGCTATCTGGTGCTCGCCGGACTGTGCGCCTCGCTGGTGGGTGATGCGTTAACACTTCTTCCGCGCCAGCGGCTGCTCTATGCCGTAGGGGCGTTTTTCCTGTCGCATCTGCTCTATACCATCTATTTCGCCAGCCAGATGACGCTCTCCTTCTTCTGGCCGCTACCGCTGGCGCTGCTGGTTATTGGGGCGCTGTTGATTGCGGTGATCTGGACGCGGCTGGAGGAGATGCGCTGGCCCGTTTGCACCTTTATTGCCATGACGCTGGTGATGGTCTGGCTGGCGGGTGAACTGTGGTTCTTCCGTCCAACGGCCCCGGCAATGTCAGCCTTCTTCGGTGCGACCCTGCTGCTTATCGGGAATATCGTCTGGCTGGGCAGCCACTATCGTCGCCGTTTCCGGGCTGATAACGCGATTGCTGCCGCCTGCTACTTCGCCGGGCACTTCCTGATCGTGCGTTCGCTCTATATTTAAAAACGCTTGACTCTGGAGTCGACTCCAGAGTGTATGCTGCGGTTAATGAGAAAATTATCATTACCGGAGAGTGCCATGTCGACTCCAGAAACGTCAAAAAAAGTGCCACAATTCTCGGCACTTAAGCTTACGCCCGCCCAGCCCGAAGCGCCCTGCTGTTGCGATAGCGCCTGCAAAACAGAAGCGCTAACCCCGCAGACTGAAAGCGGAAAACGTTATAGCTGGGTCGTTAACGGCATGGATTGTGCCGCCTGCGCGCGCAAAGTCGAAAATGCGGTGAAACAGGTGCAGGGGGTTAATCACGTCCAGGTGCTGTTCGCCACGGAAAAGTTGCTGGTCAGCGCCGACAGCGATGTCACTTCCCGGGTTGAGGCCGCCGTCGTCAACGCCGGTTACTCCCTGCGCAGTGAATCCGCCCCGGTCGTACACACCTCCTTCCTGCGGGAAAATCTGCCGCTTATCACGCTGATTGTGCTGATGGCGCTGAGCTGGACGCTGGAGCAGTTTAACCACCCTCTCGGTAACCTGGTCTTTATCGCTACCACGCTGGTGGGGCTATATCCCATTGCCCGTCAGGCGCTACGCCTGATGAAAAGCGGAAGCTGGTTTGCCATCGAAACCCTGATGAGCGTGGCGGCCATAGGTGCTCTGTTTATCGGCGCGACGGCAGAGGCCGCCATGGTGCTGCTGCTATTTCTGGTGGGTGAACGCCTGGAAGGATGGGCAGCGAGCCGGGCGCGCAAAGGGGTAAGCGCGTTGATGGCGCTCCGCCCTGAAACCGCCACTCAGGTCGTTAATCACGAACGTAAAACCGTGGCCATCAGTGCGCTACGTCCGGGCGATGTCATCGAAGTGGCCGCAGGCGGGCGCCTGCCCGCCGATGGCACCCTGCTAAATGCAATGGCAAGTTTCGATGAAAGCGCCCTGACCGGTGAGTCGATTCCGGTAGAACGCAAGACCGGAGAACGAGTTCCGGCAGGGGCCACCAGCGTGGATCGTCTGGTACAGCTTACCGTTCTCTCAGAACCCGGCGACAGCGCCATCGACCGCATTCTGAAGCTCATTGAGGAAGCCGAAGAGCGCCGCGCCCCGGTTGAGCGATTTATCGATCGCTTCAGCCGGATTTATACCCCGGCCATCATGCTGGTCGCCCTGCTGGTGGCCCTTATTCCGCCGCTGTTCTTTGGCGCGCCGTGGCAAGCGTGGATCTACAAGGGGTTAACGCTGCTGCTGATTGGCTGCCCCTGCGCACTGGTGATCTCCACGCCTGCGGCTATTACCTCTGGCCTTGCCGCTGCCGCGCGTCACGGGGCGCTGATTAAAGGCGGTGCCGCGCTGGAACAGCTGAGTCAGGTACAGCACGTCGCCTTCGATAAAACCGGCACGCTGACCGTCGGAAAGCCGCAGGTGACCGGTATCTATCCGCAGGAGAGCAGTGAGAACGAACTGCTTGCGCTGGCGGCGGCCGTTGAGCAAGGTTCCACGCACCCGCTGGCGCAGGCCATTGTTCGTGAAGCTCAATCCCGCGGGCTGACGATCCCGGCGGCAACCGCGCAGCGTGCGCTGCCAGGATCGGGCATTGAAGCCGAGGTCGAAGGTAAAAAGGTCGTGATTATCGCGGCGGGCGGCACCCCTGACGCACAGGCTCAGGCTTTAGAGGAGGCCGGGCAAACGGTTGTGGTTGTGCTGCAGGATGGCGTGACCAAAGGGGTTCTGGCGCTACGCGATACCCTGCGCGAGGATGCGAAACAGGCGGTCGCCGCACTGCATCAGATGGGCATTCAGGGCGTCATCCTCACCGGGGATAACCCTCGCGCCGCCGCAGCCATCGCGGACGAACTGGGGCTGGCCTACAGGGCCGGATTACTGCCTGCCGATAAAGTGCGTGCCGTGGCGAAGCTGAAAGAAGATGCCCCTCTGGCGATGGTGGGAGATGGCATTAATGATGCCCCGGCGATGAAAGCCGCGACGCTGGGCATCGCGATGGGTAGCGGCACCGACGTGGCGCTGGAGACCGCCGATGCAGCCTTGACCCACAATCGCCTGACCGGGCTGGCGCAGATGATCGCCCTTGCCCGCGCCACCCGCGCCAATATTCGTCAGAACGTCGCTATCGCGCTGGGGCTGAAGGCTATTTTTCTGGTCACAACGCTACTCGGCATAACCGGTCTGTGGCTGGCGGTGCTGGCAGATACCGGAGCGACGGTGCTGGTCACCGCGAACGCATTGCGACTTTTGCGTCGTCGGTAAAACATCCAAATGGCGGCTGGGGTGGGTTTGCTGCCCCACCCCAGTCCTCACCCACGATGCTGGGGGAAACGGCATCAATGCATCCCCAACACTCCCGGTAACCACAATGAGATGGCCGGGATATAGGTCACCATCCCCAGTACGATCACTAACATGGCGTAGAAGGGCAGCATGGCGCGGACCACGCTTTCGATCTTCTGTTTGCTCACCGCGCTGGCAACGAACAGCACGGATCCTACCGGCGGCGTAATCAGCCCGATCCCGAGATTCACCATCATGATCATGCCGAAGTGCACCGGATCAATCCCCAGAGAGTTGGTGACCGGCAGCAGCACCGGCGTCAGGATCAGGATGATCGGTGCCATGTCCATGAGGGTGCCGATCAGCAGCAACATGATATTGAGGTACATCAAAATCACGTATTTGTTGTCCGAGAGCGCGGTAAAGAACTCGGTGATGCGCATCGGCAACTGCATGTAGGTCATCACCGCGCCAAATGCCGCGGCAAAGCCAATCAGGATCATCACAATGGTGACCGTCTTGACCGTGCGGCACATCAGCTTCGGCAGCTCGCTCCATTTATAATCGCGGTAGATAAACATGGTGACGAAGAAGGCCCAGAGACAGGCCACCGCCGCTGATTCGGTCGCGGTAAAGATCCCGGACAAGATCCCGCCAAGGATAATCACCACCGTCATCAGCCCCCACAGGGCATCGACAAAAATCTTCAGTGCCTGTTTAAAGGGGATTTTTTCCCCTTTTGGATAGCCGCGTTTATGGGCAAATCCGAGGCAGAGGATCATCAGACTTAATCCCAATAGCAACCCCGGCAAAACGCCTGCGATAAACAGGGTGGCGATAGAAACCGTGCCGCCAGCCGCCAGCGAATAGATCACCGAGTTATGGCTGGGCGGGATTAAAATCGCCTGCACCGATCCGCTGGCCGTGACCGCCGCCGCGTATTCTCGCGGATAGCCCTTCTTTTCCATCTCCGGGATCATCACGCTGCCGATAGAGGCGGTATCCGCCACCGACGACCCCGAAATAGCGCCGAAGAAGGTCGAGGCCACAATATTTACCAGCGACAATCCGCCGCGAATAAACCCGACAAAAATATAGGCAAAGTTCACCAGCCGCCGCGCAATGCCCCCTTCCGCCATGATCGCCCCGGCGAGGATAAAGAACGGGATCGCCAGCAGGGTAAATTTGTTTACCCCGCTGGTGATCTGAATCATCAGCGCCTCCAGCGGCAAATCAATCCACAGCGCCCCGGCAACGGCGCTTAACCCTACGGCAAAGGCCACCGGCATCCCCAGTGCCAGCAAAATGGCGAGGGTGAATAACAAAACAAAAGCGTCCATCGTTCACCCCTTAACTGTGGTTACCGATCATCACGACCGGGCGGTTTTCCTGGGAGCCAAAGAACAGCCGCTCCAGCACAAAGAGAATCAACATTGCCGATCCCACCGGCAGCGGCAGGTAGCTTTCGCCGGAGGTCAGTAAAGGAAATTCCGCCACGGGCTGTTCCCACAGTTCCATGCACAGCAGGTAGCTGTACCAGAAGATGATGAGCGAAATCAGCAGCATCAGAAGATCCACCACCCTGGCGCAGAGCATTTTAAGCCCGGCGGGAAGGCGGTCGGTGAGCATGTTGACCGCGATGTGGGAACCGGCGCGGTAACCCACCGCCGCGCCGATAAAGGTGAACGTCACCATGCAGATAATGGCAACCGGCTCGGGCCAGGATTCACCGCGATTGAGCACATAGCGAGAGAAGATGCCGATCGGAATAACAATGGTCATGACCAGCAGCGACAGCCCGGCAATCGCCATCGCCAGCAGGTAGAGACGGTCCATCCACTTCAGGTAGATTTCGGACATACATACTCCGGTTTACTGAACGTCAGCGATGGCTTTCATCAGATCCTGGTGCTTGTCACCGTACTGGGCGCGCACCGGCTCTGTCGCTTTCACAAAGACCGCTTTATCGATATCGTGGAACTGCACGCCGCCCGCTTTCATTTTCGCCAGCGCCTGATCGTTATATTCTTTCCACAACTTGCGCTGTTCCATCTGAGCTTCGCGGGCCAGGGTCAAAATCTTCTGCTGCTCGTCGGCGCTGAGCTTGTCCCACTTCACTTTCGAGTAGAGCAGCATTTCCGGGGTGATGAAGTGACCGCTCAGGGTGTAGTTCTTGGCGACCGGCATGTAGTTGTGGGCGATATAGGTCGGTGGGTTGTTCTCTGCGCCGTCGATGACGCCGGTCTGCATACCGCTGTAAACCTCACTCACCCCCATCGCGACCGCGTTAGCGCCCATATCTTTCAGCGTGGCCAGCGCGACAGGGCTCCCCTGCACGCGAATCTTCAGCCCTTTCAGATCTTCAGGTTTCGCTACCGGGGCCTTGGTGATCAGGTTGCGGGTACCGGAGTCCATCCAGCCGAGGAAGACCAGACGCGATTTCGGATTAGCCGTGAGCTTATCGCCAATCTGCTTGCCGATATCGCCATCAATGACCTTGTGCATATGGTCTTCATCGCGGAAGACGTACGGCAGGGTAAAGACTTCGATATCCGGCAGGATGGCGGCAACCGGCGCCATAGAGACGCGAATCATATCAATGGCCCCCATTTGCGCCTGCTCAATCATCTGCTTTTCATCGCCCAGTACGCCTCCGGGGAAGACTTTAATCTCCAGTTTGCCGTCGGTTTGTTGTTTGAGTTTTTCGCCCATGTGCTGAACCGCCACCACGTTCGGGTAGCCCTCGGGATGCACATCGGCAGCTTTGATAGTTTGAGCAGAGACGGATGCAGCAACGGCAGACAGACACAGCGCGGCCAGCAACGGCTTGAGGGTCGTTTTCATCGAGTCAACTCCAGGGTAGTGAGGTAAGCGTTAAAACGTTGTTTTAGTTTTCCGCTTAAAAACTAGACTACGCCCTGAAAAGCGAAGGTGAAGCGCCTCACAAAAACGCTTAATTTTGAAACGATGGTTTGAAAATGTGATGGGCGTTCTGCCGGGAGGCAGTCACGCCCTGTCGGGCGAGAGGACTACTGGCCTTTACGGATGAGGTAGCGGTACGGCAGCGCGCCGGTATCTTGTGCTACCAGCTGGTGTTCCATAAAGGTGCAAAAGCCAGGAATATCGCGGGTTGTCGCCGGGTCGTCAGCGATGATCAGCAACGTTTCGCCGGTCTGCATGTTACGCACGGTTTTGCGCACCATCATTACCGGCTCCGGACAACGCAGGCCCTGGGCATCAAGGGTGTGGTCTGGGGTAGAAAACAGATCGGTCATCTTCATCTCGTTCACAGAAAAACGGCAGTAGTTTACGCCGCGTTTCAGGCAAAGCAAACCAGGTTAACGATTGCGTGAAAATTAGCCATTGCAAACGCCTGTCAAAGCAGTATCATGCGGCGGCTTTATTGGGTTCCCTCACCCCAAATATTAATCAAAAAGGTACAATATGAACTCCTTTACACAATCGCAGCGCGTAAAAGCGTTGTTCTGGCTTTCGCTTTTTCATTTGCTGGTGATTACCTCCAGTAACTACCTGGTGCAGCTCCCCATCTCCATTTTTGGTTTCCACACCACCTGGGGCGCATTCAGTTTCCCGTTTATCTTCCTGGCAACCGACCTTACCGTGCGGATCTTTGGCGCGCCGCTGGCTCGTCGCATTATTTTCGCGGTAATGCTGCCTGCGCTGTTTATCTCATATGTGATCTCCTCCCTGTTTTATATGGGAAGCTGGCAGGGATTTGGCGCGCTGGCGCACTTTAACCTGTTTGTGGCGCGTATCGCCGCCGCCAGCTTTATGGCCTATGCGCTGGGGCAGATCCTCGATGTGCACGTCTTTAACCGCCTGCGGCAGAGTCGTCGCTGGTGGCTGGCTCCCACCGCCTCCACGCTGTTTGGCAATGTGAGCGATACTCTGGCCTTCTTCTTTATCGCCTTCTGGCGTAGCCCGGATGCGTTTATGGCGCAGCACTGGATGGAAATCGCGCTGGTGGATTACGCCTTTAAGGTGCTTATCAGCCTGGCATTCTTCCTGCCGATGTATGGTGTATTGCTGAATATGTGTATGAAAAAGCTGGCAGATAAATCTGAAATCTCGGCATTGCAGGCAGGGTAAAGGTTCCCCAGAGCAGTTGTGATAAGATGGAAGAATGAGCCGTTATGGCCGTTTATCGAAAGGAAGAAGTTAATGCGCAATCTGGTTAAATATGTCGGGATTGGCCTGCTGGTAATGGGGCTTGCAGCTTGTGACAACAGCGATACCAAATCTGCCGCTCAGGCCGCGTCTGCTGAAAGCAACGCAACGAGCCAGCCGATCAGCCTGATGGATGGCAAACTCAGTTTCTCTCTGCCGGCGGACATGACCGATCAGAGCGGTAAACTGGGCACCCAGAGCAACAATATGCACGTTTATTCCGACGCGACGGGGCAAAAAGCCGTGATCGTGATTGTCGGCGACGACAC
Source organism: Leclercia sp. UBA5958 (assembly GCF_002430365.1). Taxonomy (NCBI): domain Bacteria; kingdom Pseudomonadati; phylum Pseudomonadota; class Gammaproteobacteria; order Enterobacterales; family Enterobacteriaceae; genus Leclercia; species Leclercia sp. UBA5958. The sequence goes on from NZ_DJCE01000005.1 coordinate 133,620, forward strand.
CTCAGAAGATCTGGGCGTGCTGGCGAAGCGCCTTGAAGATCAACAGCGTACCCGTGACCCGCAGCTGCAGGTGGTGACCAACAAGTCCATTGAACTGAAAGGCCACAAGCTGCAGCAGCTGGATAGCATTATCTCGGCCAAAGGCCAGACCGCGTACTCATCCGTGGTGCTCGGCAAGGTCGATAACAAACTGCTGACTCTGCAGATTACGCTGCCTGCCGACGATCAGCAGAAAGCGCAAACTGCCGCTGAAAATATCATTAACACTCTCGTGATTCAGTAATCCATCACGTTGAAGTGGCCTCCGGCGCTGGCGTCGGGGGCCTTTTTTTTAGCCGCCAGGTCAATAACAACGCCACCGTGACCAGCCCCGCCGCCGCAAGATAAATCACTGGCACCCCTGCCCATGCCATCACCAGTCCGGCCAGCGGCCCGGTGATCCCGAGCGACATATCCATAAACACCGTATAGGTCGCCAGCGCTGCGCCCTGATTTTGCTGCGGCACGGCCTTCACCGCCACCACGCCCAGCGCCGGGAAGACCAGCGAAAAACCAGCCCCCGCCAGGAAAACGCCAATTTTCGCGACCCACGGCTCGTTAGCGATCCCGGTCAGCAGCAGGCCGATAATTTCCACGGCAAAGCAGATCATCGCCACGTTCAGCCCGCCCAGGCGGTTAATGCCGTTGGGGAACAACAGGCGGGTGCCGACAAACGCACAGCTAAACAGCGTTAAGGCAAAGGCGGCACCGTCCCAGCCTTTAGCATCGTAAAACAGGGTGATAAAGGTGGCGATGACGCCAAACCCTGCCGAGGCCAGCGCCAGCGCCATGCCGTAAAGCCAGACGCGTCCCAGCACCGCCCGAAACGGCATCGGTTTTCCTTTGCTGGCTTTCACTTTCGGGCGCGGCAGCGCGAAGAGAATGGCGAGTAACGCCACTCCCATAATCGTGAGTGCCAGCCCCTGCAGGCCAATATAGCGATAGCAGAGCACGCCAAGCGGCGCACCTATCGCCATCGCACCGTAAGTGACAATCCCGTTCCATGAAATCACCCGGCCAATGTGCGGCGCGCCGACGACGCCAACGCCCCACAGCGTTGAGCCGGTTCCCGCCAGGCTCTGGCCGATACCGAGAATCACGCGCCCCAGGCAGAGCAGCGCCAGGCTTGCCATCGGCCAGGCGTGGGTCCAGTCGGCCAGCAGGTAGCTCACGCCACTGAGAAAACAGCCGCACAGCCCCAATACCACAATGCTCTTTGGCCCGAAAAGATCGGCGTAGCGGCCCGCGTGCGGGCGGCTCATCAGGGTGGCAAAGTATTGCAAGCTGATCACCAGCCCCGCCCAGAATGCGCTAAAGCCCATGGTTTCATGGACATAACCTGGCAGTACCGCAAGCGGCAGGCCGATGGTGAGATAGCTGGCAAAGTTAAAAATAACGACAGAGACAATACGCAGATTGAGGCGCAATCCGCTCAGCGCCAGTTCGGCGGCAGGTTCGGGCATGGATATCACCAGGATTTTTACAACAGTGTTTCACTATTACCACGTCAGGGGCAGAAAATCAGCAGCGACTTTTCAGAATATCAGCGTCTAACGAAGCGTCTGCCGCGCACTACACTCTATATGCATACAACAAAAGGAATCGTCATGACGCCCACGCCTCCCGATAAAGCAGGACTTCACATTTTACTCAAGCTGGCCTGCCTGGTGGTGATACTGGCCGGGATCCACGCCGCGGCGGATATCCTTGTCCAGCTCTTGCTGGCGCTCTTCTTCGCAATTGTCCTTAACCCTCTGGTGACCTGGTTTTTACGGCGCGGGGTCAGTCGCCCAATCGCCATTACCATTGTGGTGGTGGTAATGCTGATTGTCCTCATCGCCCTCTTCGGCGTACTGGCGGCCTCGATGAATGAATTTGTCGCAATGCTGCCAAAATACAACCGGGAATTGACGCGCAAACTGGTGGATTTACAGCAGATGATGCCTTTTCTTAACCTGCACATTTCGCCAGAACGCATGCTGCAGCGAATGGATTCCGAGAAGGTGATGACCTTCGCCACCGCATTCATGACCCAACTTTCCGGGGCGATGGCGAGCATTGTGCTGCTGGTGATGACGGTCGTCTTTATGCTTTTCGAGGTGCGCCACGTCCCCTATAAAATGCGCTTTGCCCTGCACAATCCGCAGATCCACATCGCCGGCCTGCACCGCGCCCTGAAGGGGGTGTCGCACTATCTGGCGCTGAAAACGTTACTGAGCCTGTGGACGGGAGCCATCGTCTGGCTGGGGCTCGCGCTACTGGATGTCCAGTTTGCACTGATGTGGGGTGTGCTGGCCTTTCTGCTTAACTATGTTCCCAATATTGGCGCGGTCCTCTCCGCCGGGCCGCCCATGATCCAGGCCTTTTTGTTCAATGGTTTTTACGAATGCATGATGGTCGGTGCACTTTTCCTGGTCGTGCACATGGTGCTGGGAAATATTGTCGAACCCCGCATGATGGGCCACCGTCTGGGGATGTCGACGATGGTGGTCTTCTTGTCGTTATTAGTCTGGGGCTGGCTGCTGGGGCCGGTCGGCATGTTGCTTTCCGTACCGCTCACCAGCGTCTGTAAAATCTGGATGGAGACGACTCAGGGCGGCAGCAAGCTGGCGATACTGCTCGGACCAGGGCGGCCAAAAAGTCGATTGCCGGGGTAATCCGCTTCCCGGTTAGCTATTGTGAGCAGCAATAGATTATAGTAATGGTTTCGCCGCGCAACTGTGCGGATATCTCTATTTCGACTGAAGGCCAGACCTCTTATGTACCAGGTTTTTCTGGGAAAAATCTCCTCGCTCAGTACCGATAACTGGGCCGAAGCCCTTACCCGTTATGCCCCTGAGGGCGCACAGCGCGCCCGCTGGCTGGCGGGCCGCGGGCTGCTCTCGCGCCTGTTTGCGCCAGAGCCGTTGCCGGAGATTATTTACAGTGATCAGGGAAAACCGGGCTTTGCCGACCACTACCCGCTGTGGTTCAGCGTCAGCCACTGTGAGGATGATATTGCCCTGATCGTCAGCGATGAAGGTGACGTGGGCTGCTCGCTGGAACATATTCGTGCGCAGGATAACTGGCGGACGCTCGCCAACGCCGTGTTCAGCAGTGCCGAACATGCCGAACTGGAAAATGAAGCGCCGGATAACCAGCTTGCGGCGTTCTGGCGCATCTGGACGCGAAAAGGTGCCATCGTTAAACAGCGCGGCGCGCACTCGTGGCAAATTGTCAGCATCGACAGCGCGGCCCACGCGCTGCATTCGGTCAGTCAGTGTCAGATTGCGTCGCTGAGCCTTGCCGTCTGCACCGCCACCCCTTTTGCGCTTACCGCGGCGGCGGTCCATTCTGTTAACGACGCGTCGGGCGAAAAATTGTCAGCACACCCGCAATAATCAACCCGACGCCAGCCAGCCCGTGCCAGGAAAATGGTTCGTCCCAGCCGGGGAGCACAATGGCTGCGCCCCACACCAGCACATAGCTGAGGCTCAGCAGGGCATAAGCTTTGCTGAGCGCCAGACGGTGCAGCGCCAGATACCAGCAGCCCATTGATACCACATAGCCCATCAGGCCCAGCACCAGCGAACCGGTTCCCGGCGCACGGTACCAGAGCGCCAGCATAAATACCGCGAGATCGCTGACGGGGGGCAAGGCCACCATCGCCGCGCGCAGCAACAGCTGCGCCGCGCTGACCAGAATCACGCTGCATAATGCCCATAACACGCCCTTCACAGGCTTCCTCCCAGCACAATAATCCCGACGATAATCAAGCCCACGCCCAGCCAGTGGCGCGGCGAAATGTGCTCACGCCAGAGGGTTTTTGCCGCCAGCGTCACCCAGACAAAATTGAGGCTCAGCATTGGGTAGGCAATCCCGACCGGCAGATGCTGTAACACCACCAGCCAGACCAGCATCCCGCTGCCCAGCGCCAGCAGCGCAAGGCCAAGCCAGAGCGCACGGTGCGCGCCGCGCCGCCCGGTTGTTGCCGGACGGGTCGCCTGTTTCTGGCAAAGCTGGCCTGCGCAGCTCAGCAGGCTCGCCAATATCAGCCCGATCCAGGTCATCATTGCGGGAAATACTGCAAATAAGCCAGGCGGCCCTGAACGTACAGGCTGTCCGGTTCAGGCAGCTTCGCGCGAACAAGATCGTCATTTTTAGACAGCAGAAGCACCAGCGACACCGGACCCTGCTGGCGATGCTCCTCCAGCCACTGGGCGATCGCCTCTTTGCTCACGAAGCGCCCCTGTGCGTCGGGGTAGTTCAGACCGTAGCGGAGTTCCCCTGCCTGACCGTAAAGAATGATGTCGTTACGCTTAAGCTCCCAGGCCAGTCCGGACGCCACACCCACGTTGTTTGCAAGCACGAACCGGCTCTCCTGCAGCGGCACGCGCACGGTCTCGATTAGCAACTGAGGCTGCTTTGAATCCTCCACCTTGCTGGGGATGGCGAACCCAACCAGCAGCGCCAGCCCGGCCGGACAGAGCGCCGCCAGCCACCAGCGCCGCGGGCTGTCGCGCAGGGTGTACTTGCCCACCGCCGCCCAGACGAGGAACGCCATGACCGCACAGAAAATTTTATACAGCTCAACGGGAGCCCAGACGGGATGCGCTGTCGGCCCCCACGGTGACACTACCAGCGCGGCCACCACGCCAAGCGCGCCGAATGCCAGGTTAATGCCCGCGTTGACGCGCAGCACCCGGACGCTTTTTTCCGCCACGGTGCAGGCATAGCGTGCCATCAGGATCGCCAGAGGCGCAAAGCACGGCAGAATGTAGGTCGGCAGCTTGCCTTTGGCGATGCTGAAGAACAGCAGCGGCATCACTACCCAGCCCAGTAAATACCACCCCTGCCCCGCCTCTTGCCTGTCGCGCCAGCCCAGACGCAGCGCCCCGGGCAGCAGCGCCAGCCACGGCAGGCTACCGGCAATCAGGAACGGCAGGTAATACCAGAACGGCGCTTTATGCTGGGCATCGCTCTGTGCAAAGCGCTGGATATGTTCCACCCAGAAGAAGTAGCGCCAGAAGTCAGGTTCACGGTGCGCAATCGCCAGTCCCCAGGGCAGGACAATCAGCACGCAGCTCAGGACAGCGAGCCAGCCAAACAGCAGCACCTCTTTCCAGCGTTTTTGCACAATCACCCACGGCAGCACGCCGATGACCGGTACCGCCAGGGCGAGAAAGCCCTTGGTCATCACGCCCATGCCGCAGGCCAGCCCCAGCAGCAGATAGCCCGCCGCTTTCCCGCCAGGGCTTTTTGCCTGCGCGGCCAGCCAGAAGCTACACATCGCGGCCACCAGCCAGAGGGTAATCATCGGGTCCAGCACGGCATAGGTCCCGATACCGTAGACCAGCAGCAGGGTTAAAAAAATCACGCCGGATAACAAGGCGACGCGCTTATCGCGCCAGAGATGCCAGGCCAGCCACATCACCAGCAGCGACGTCAGCCCGGTGGAGAAAATCGATCCGGCGCGAACGGCAAAGTTGCCGTCGCCAAACAGCCACTGCCCGATGCTATTGATCCAGTATCCGGCAATCGGTTTTTCGAAGTAGCGAAGCCCCAGAAAATGCGGCACCACCCAGTCGCCCGAGGCCAGCATTTCGCGGCTGATTTCCGCGTAGCGCGTTTCGTCTGGTTGCCACAGCAGGCGCAGATCGACCGGAATGAGGTAGTAAACGATAAACAGAGCGAGAAGCGCTGCGCCATAACGGGCTGTTTTCATAGTCCCGAACTCACGGTTTGTTGATAGCCAAGCCAGCCTTCCCGGCCAGCCATTTCACGACGAACGATTTTGCCGGGCGGCAGGCTCTGGAGGTCGTCCGGTAACAGCGCGCTCAGCGGGCAAAACTGAATGCCCTCCCGCGCCGCCATCGTCAGGAGCGCATCGAAATCCTGCTGATACGCAATGCCTTCGACCTCGGCGTGGATGGTGTAGACCGGCGTCCCGGCATCGCGATGCATGGCGTCCAGAATGAAGCGATTAAAGCCGTCGGCACTGACCTCGCACCCGACCACCTCGTCCCAGGTGGGAAGCGTGACCGGGATTTGCACGGTGCCGAAGCGGTTCTCGCCTAACAGCGGCAAAAACGGACCGGTACCCCGGCAGTCGCTGTTGTAGTGAAAGGCGAACGGCTCTTTGGCTTTCACCACCCGCTGATCGGCCCGCCACCCGGCCACCGCCGAGCAGCGAACAGGCTGGCCGGTAATCGCTTCCAGCTCCAGCATGCCGCGATCCACCTCGCGCGTCAGACGCGGTATGTCCCAGACCCCGGCCCATGCCTGCCAGGCGTGGTGATCCCAGGCGTGAAGCCCCACCTCATGATCGCGCGCGGCGTCGCGGATAACCGCTTCATTGCCTGCCCCGATACGTCTGCCGGGCCAGGCGGTGCCAGCCAGTAAAATATCCCAGCCGTAGAGAGAGGCCGCGCGCGAACGCAGCATTTTGAACAGAAAGGCCGGTTTAACCAGGCGCCACAGGTGACGCCCCATGTTGTCTGGCCCGACGCTGAAGAAAAAGCTGGCCTGCACGCCGTGCTTGCTCAACAGCGCCAGCAGCCGTGGCACGCCGTCACGCGTGCCGCGAAAGGTGTCGACATCAATGCGTAAACCGACTTTTTTCATGAGGCCTGTTCCGATAGCTCCACGGTGCGCAGGAAGAAATCGAGCGTTTCATCAATGGTTTGTTCCATCTGAATGGTCGGCGTCCAGTTCAGACAACGCTTCGCATTGCGGATGCTGGGCTTGCGGTGCTCAACGTCCTGATAGCCTTTGCCGTAATAGCTGCTGCTTTCCACTTCGCGGAAGCCCGCAAACGGCGGGAAGCGATCGCGCAGCGGGTGGCGCTCAAAGCTCGCCAGCAGCATCTCGGCCAGCTCACGAACGCTCGCTTCGTTATCCGGATTACCGATGTTGATGATCTCGCCGTTGCAACGGTTATCTTTGTTTTCAATGATGCGGAACAGCGCCTCGATGCCATCGCTGATATCGGTGAAGCAGCGCTTCTGCCTACCGCCTTCAATCAGCTTGATAGGCGACCCTTCCACCAGGTTAAGGATCAGCTGGGTGATGGCGCGCGAGCTGCCGATGCGCGCCGCGTTGAGGTTGTCCAGCCGCGGCCCCATCCAGTTAAACGGACGGAACAGGGTAAAGCGCAGCCCCGCTTTTTCGCCGTAGGCCCAGATCACGCGGTCCAGCAGCTGTTTGGACACGGAGTAGATCCAGCGCTGCTTGTTGATCGGCCCGACCACGAGGTTCGAGGTGTCTTCGTCGAAGTTGTTGTCGGTGCACATGCCGTACACTTCCGAGGTCGACGGGAAGATGATGCGTTTATCGTATTTCACGCAGTCGCGGATAATCTTCAGGTTTTCTTCGAAGTCCAACTCGAACACGCGCAGCGGGTTACGGGTGTACTCGATCGGGGTCGCAATCGCCACCAGCGGCAGCACTACGTCGCATTTCTTAATGTGATATTCGATCCACTCGGAGTGGATACTGATATCCCCCTCGACGAAGTGAAAACGCGGGTTGTCGAGGAAGCGGCCGATCGCATCGGATCCAATGTCCAGACCGTAGATCTCGTAGTTGTCGTCCCTGAGCAGGCGCTCGGTCAGGTGGTTGCCGATAAAACCGTTCACCCCAAGGATTAACACGCGCGTGCGGCGCTTAATAGCGACAACCGGCGCGCTGGTGATCAGTGCCCCGGCAACCAGACCGAGAGACTGCGCCAGCTGCGCGCCCTGCACGTACAGGCCGCTGTCAGTTTGCCCGGTGACGATCTCCAGGGACTGCTCACCGCAGCTGATGATCAGCGGTGAGGCGGAGACAACGGTGCCCGGCCTGGCGGCAGGTATGTCGTCACGCACCCGGGATTTCCAGACGATAAATTTGCTGACCCCGGCGAAGCTGTACGCCCCCGGCCACGGGTCGGTCACGGCGCGCACCAGGTTGTGCAGCTGTCGCGCCGGTTTATGCCAGTCCAGACGCCCGTCTTCCGGGGTGCGGCGGCCAAAGCAGCTGGCCTTGCTCTCGTCCTGGGCGATTTCGCTGAAGGAGCCGTTCAGAAGCGTCGGCAACGTATCACGCAACAGCGTTTGCGCCGCAGCACAGAGCTTATGATGGAGTTCCAGGGCGGTATCGTCAGGGCCGATGGCCACACGCTGCTGCGCGACGATCGCCCCGGCATCGGCGCGGTTGACCATGCGGTGCAGGGTTACGCCGGTTTCCGTTTCGCCGTTGACCAGCACCCAGTTCAGCGGTGCGCGGCCGCGATAGGCGGGCAGCAGGGAGCCGTGAAGATTAAACGCCCCGTTTGTCGCCACGCTCAGGATCTCGTCGCACAGCAGGCTGCGGTAGTAGAACGAGAAGATCATCTCCGGGGCGATCTTGCGGATGCGGTCAACCCACAGCGGATGGTTTACGTCATCCGGGGCGTAAACCGGGATGCCGCGCTCGGCCGCAATACGCGCCACCGACCCGAAGAAGGTGTTTTCACCGACGGTATCCGGATGCGTAAAAATGGCAGCAATGTCATAGCCTGCTTCCAGCAGGGCCAGTGTGCCCGTGCACCCCATATCGTGATAGGCAAAGACGACAGCTTTCATGGGTGTTTTTCCTCTTGAGACGCTTCGTGTTCCTGACGGACAACACGTTGAATAAAGTAGCGCGGACGCGCGCGAACATCGTTGTAGATTCGGCCGATATACTCCCCCAGCAGCCCCATACCGATAAACTGGGCGCCGATGAACGTAAACAGCACGGCAAATAGCATAAAGACCCCTTCCGCCGCCCACTGCGGGCCAAAGACCAGACGCAGAACGACCAGCAACACGGAAAGCGCAAACCCGGCGAGCGCGATCACGCTGCCGAAGACGCTCAGCAGACGCAGCGGCGTGGTGGTCAGGCAGGTGATCAGGTCGTACATCAGGTTGATCAGACGCATGAAGCTGTACTTCGACTCGCCGTGCTCGCGCTCGGCGTGCAGCACCGGGATCTCCGTGGCCTTACGGGCAAAGGTGTTCGCCAGAATGGGAATGAACGTACTGCGCTCGTGGCAGTGCAGCATGGCGTCGACAATATGGCGGCGATAGGCGCGCAGCATACAGCCGTAATCGCCCATCGCCTTGCCGGTGGTGCGCTGGATCAGGCGGTTGATGGTGCGTGATGCCAGCTTGCGTAAAAGACTGTCCTGGCGGTTCTGCCGCACGGTGCCAACCACGTCATAACCTTCATCGGCTTTGGCAACCAGGCGCGGGATCTCCTCCGGCGGGTTTTGCAGGTCGGCATCCAGAGTGATGACCAGATCGCCCGTCACGTGGCTGAAACCGGCCATGATCGCCGAGTGCTGGCCGTAGTTACGGTTCAGCAGCACGGCGACAATGTGGCTCCCCGGCTCGTTCGCGGCGTCGGTGAGCATGTGGGCGGAGTCGTCGCTGCTGCCGTCATCCACCAGCAAAATTTCGTATGCCTTGCCCAGCGTCTCGCAGGCAGCCGTGGTGCGGCGCAGAAGCTCAGGCAGGCTCTCCTGTTCGTTATAGACCGGGATCACCACGGAAACTTTCTGTATGGTCGGGGCGCTGAACATATCAATGTCCTGCAAGCTGATGGAGCGCGGTAATGACGCGGGTTGTGTCGTCATGGGTCATGTCCGGGAAAAGAGGGAGGGAACAAATGCGCGCGCTATTCCATTCGGCGTTCGGCAGTGAGACATCCGGGAAACGCTCGCGGTAGTATTTTTGCGTGTGTGCCGCGCGAAAGTGCAGGCCGGTGCCAATGCTCTTCTCTTTCAGCCCGGCCATCAGGCCATCGCGGGATATCCCACAGCGCGCTTCATCCACGCGAATGATAAACAGGTGCCAGGCATGCAAGTGCGGCCATTCCGGAATACGCAGCGGCTGAAATGGCGTATCAGAGAGTTCATGCAGGTAGCGGTCGGCAATGTCGCGGCGACGCCGGTTGGCCTCCCCGAGCTTGCCCAGCTGCACCAGCGCCAGCGCGGCGTTGATATCCGCCAGGTTGTATTTGAAGCCGGGGGTAATGACCTCCGCCTGCGGCGCGCGGCCATGGGTCTGCCGGTCATAGGCATCCACGCCCAGGCCGTGAAACTTCAGGCTGCGAATGCTCTGCGCCAGCTGTTCATCGTCCGTGACCACCAGCCCGCCCTCGGCGCAGGTCATGTTTTTGATGGCGTGGAAGGAGAAGATCGCCGTGCCCTGATGGCCGACGTGCTGGCTTTTGTAGTAGGTTCCTGCGGCGTGTGCGGCGTCTTCCACCACCGGAATACCGTGGCGTTCAGCGATGGCACGGATCCCGTCGATATCACACGGCGCGCCGGCATAATGGACCGGCACAATCGCTTTGGTACGGGGCGTTATCGCCGCCTCGATCGCCTGGGGCGTGACCATCAGCGTATCCCGGTCGACATCGATCATCACTGGCGTCGCGCCCAGCAGAACGATCATGTTCAGCGTCGACACCCAGGTCAGGGAAGGGGTGATCACCTCGTCGCCGGGGCCAATGCCCAGCGCCATCAGCGTGACGTGCATCCCGGCGGTGGCGGAGCTGACGGCAATAGCGTGGCGGTTGCCCGTCAGCGTGCAAAATGCCTCTTCAAGCGCCTGGTTTTTGGGGCCTGTGGTGATCCAGCCAGAGGTTAATACCTCCTGCAGCGCCGCTAATTCCTCCGGCCCCATCGACGGGCGGGAAAAAGGCAAGAAATCACTCATCTTTAATTTCCTTGAGATGTGAAAAGCTTTTTTTGGATATTAACCAAAAGCCGGTCCGTTTATTTCAACGAACCATAAACTCATCTCAAGGTAATGCTGATTTGTTAGGAAAAAATTAAGAAGGGAATTATTTAAAGACAGTAATTCAATTTAAACCCTTATCAAACAATAAGTTATTATTAATATGAATTATTTAATTTGTGCGCTGCGTTAACATTAGAAAATATTTTCCTAAACCGAAGGTCAACCAATAAAAGAAAATCCCGGCCATTTGAATAAATAACAAATGCGCCGGGAACTTTTCATTTACGTTAATTGTCGCGCTTAGTTTAAATTAGCGGGAAAGTTTTCTGGCAGCTCGCTGGCCGCGCAGGCAATAACGCTGTCATCATTTGGACCACAGTCTCGCACAAAGGTGATGGTCGCAAATTCATCGATAACCTCTGTCGGATAGGCCGGGCCGGCATCGCGATAGGCATTCATCTCTGGTATGTGATCGTTCTGGAAGCAGACGGTTTTTTCCGGATTGTTCATCACCCAACGCGGGAAGAAGATGGTGCCGTGGAACAGTTTGTCGCCCAGGTTCGCAATCAGGCTGACGTCGGTACCGGTAGGTTCGGTCCAGGAGATTTTGTAGATGCTTTCCCCAACACGGACGATATACGCCTGCTGATCTTTAACCCAGCGGTTGCCCACCAGACCGCTGTGGATACGGTAGTCGAGGGTATTTTCGTTTTTGACGTAAATTTCGTAGTTCCAGCCGTTATCGTAGGTATAGACCAGGTGTTTACCCACAAAGCCGCTTAAGTCGTGTTTGTCGAAGTTGCTCATAATGTGTCTCCTTTGTTTTGATGAACGTATCGTACCCCTTCAAAAATTAAATGAATAACGCTATGTTTGAATCAAATTAATTCAAAATTTAGATGAGTTATGCACAAGACAACGCTTGAACAGTGGTCATTACTGGAAAAAGTGGTGGAGGCTGGCAGCTTTGCCAAAGCGGCAGAGCTGACAAACCGCAGCCAGTCATCCGTCAGCTACAACCTCTCTTTACTGCAAGAGCGCATCGGCGTGGCGCTGCTGGTGGCGGAAGGGAGACGGGCCGTACTGACGCCCGCCGGGGAGCAACTGCTGAGCCAGGTGAAACCCCTGCTTAAAGGCTTTACCTACCTTGAGACGCGCGCGGCCACCCTGCGTAGCGGAATGCGCACCCGCATCGACTTAATGGTAGACAGTATTTTCCCCCGCCGTCGCCTGTTTGCCATTTTGCGTCAGTTCCAGCAGCGCTATCCGCACACGCAGGTCCGGCTGACCGAGGTGCTGGAAAACGCCAGCATTGACGTGGCCGCCAGTGAAGCCGACATCATGGTGTTAACACGTCGTCAGGACATCACCGGGCTGGGCGAATGGCTGATGAACATCGATTTTGTCGCCGTCGCCCATCGTGACCATCCGCTGTTTACCCTCGACGCACCGCTTAACGATGACATGCTGCGCCCGTGGCCGCTGATCCAGATTGCCGATAGCCACACAGCGGCGCGGGACACGGGCGGCTCCTGGACCTTCTCCACTATCGATGCCGCCATCGAAGCGGTGATTTCACAGGTGGGCTACGGCTGGCTGCCGGATGAGCGCATCCAGACCCAGCTTGAACAGGGGGTGCTTAAAACGCTGCCGCTTAGCCACGGCTTACGTCGCGCCACGCCGCTGCATCTGATAGTGAAACGCACCCTCACCCCGCTCGATGAACAGGTCGATACCTTACTGCGCCTCTTCAGCCAGCCGTCATAACGCTGAACTGCTACGCTTATGGGTCTGAACTTCAATCATGACAAGGAGCAGACCGTGAAAATTGATCTTACGGGGAAAGTGGCGCTGGTAACGGCTTCTACCGGTGGAATTGGCTTCGCCATTGCCAGAGGACTGGCCGAAAGCGGTGCCGAAGTGATCATCAATGGCCGCAGTACCGAATCAGTCAACGAGGGGATTCAGCAGTTACAGCAGGTGATCCCCGGCGTAACGGTACGTGCGGCGGTTGCCGATCTGAGCACCCAGGAAGGGGTAGAGGCGGTTCTGCGGACGGCATCGAACGTTGATATTCTGGTCAATAACGCCGGCATTTACGGCCCGCAGGATTTCTATGCAACCGACGATGAAACCTGGGATCGCTACTGGCAGACCAACGTGATGTCTGGCGTGCGTCTTTCACGCGCCCTGCTGCCCGGCATGGTGCGCAAGGGCTGGGGCCGGGTGGTGTTTATCTCCTCCGAGTCCGCCTGCAATATTCCGGCAGATATGATCCATTACGGGGTGAGCAAAACGGCGCAGCTGTCGCTGGCGCGCGGGCTAGCGAAATTTGTGGCCGGTAGCGGCGTAACGGTCAACAGCGTGCTGCCAGGGCCGACGCTCTCTGACGGCTTTGCCGACATGATGAAAGATGAGATCGAGAAGACAGGCAAATCGCTCGAAACGCTGGCGAAAGAGTTTGTAATGGCCAACCGCCCCAGCTCCGTGATTCAGCGTGCCGCCACGGTAGAGGAAGTGGCGAACATGGTGGTGTATGTCTGCTCGCAGCAGGCTTCAGCCACCTCCGGCGCGGCGCTGCGCGTGGACGGCGGCGTAGTGGATGACATTATCTGATCCTGAGCGCAATCGGGCTGTAAAAAACGCCCGTCGGTTTAAGAAATAGTCGGTTAAAACAGGTAAACTGACGGGCAGAAACTTTTCTATCGCTAAGACGTAGTTATGACCAATATGATTGCCGACGAGACCACGGCAAAGTCCACCGTGCTCTCTGTCTTCGACTTTGATGGAACATTAACCCATCACGACAGCTTTATTCCCTTCCTGCGCTTTGCTTTTGGCAAACGCTATTTTGCGGGTCGCCTGGTGCGCATGGCGTTGCCTACGCTCCACTGTGTGCGCCGCAAACTGACCCGCGACGAACTGAAAGAGGTGTTAATCAAAACCTTCCTCACCGGGGTAGATGAACACTGGTTACGTCAGCAGGCGGAAGCATTTTGTGAAAAGTACTGGAAAAAGCTGATGCGTCCGCAGGGCGTGCTGGCGGTTGCCGCGGAAGTGAACGCTGGCGCTGAAGTGACGATCTGCTCTGCCTCTCCGGCGCTGGTATTGCAGCCGTGGGCCGACAAACTCGGTATCAAATTGATTGGCACCCAGCTGGAAGTGAAAGAGGGTAAGCTGACCGGGAAGATTACCGGCCACAATTGCCGCTGTGCACAGAAGGTCGCCAGACTGGAGAAGGTATATGGCGATCTCACCCAGTACCATCTGCGCGCCTGGGGCGATACCCGTGGCGATCACGAGCTGCTGGCTGCGGCACAAGATCCGCACTGGCGGCACTTCCATCCGGCGCGCGCGCGCAGGAATTCGCCCATCAAAAATTAAGCTCCTTTTGGGCAGAGACGAAAACGGCAACCCAGAGGTTGCCGTTTTGCGTTTAACTTGCGTTCCGTTTCCCGGGGAACAACAGACTCGCCACAATACCGAGCGCCAGTACCCCCAGTACCACAAACAGGCTGGCGGTTGCCCCAATGCCATAGCCGTGATGCCAGAAATGGTCGGTGGCGTTAAGCCCCAGCTTAAAGGCCACAAAGAACAGCAGCAGCACCACCGCTTTTTCCAGGTGCACCAGATACTGCTTCAACGCTTCCAGCACAAAGTAGAGCGTACGCAGGCCGAGGATGGCAAACATCATGGCGCTGTAGATAATCAGCGGTTCGCGGCTTACGGCGATAATGGCCGGCACCGAATCGAACGCAAACATCACATCGGAAAGCTCAACAACTGCCACACAAAGCAGCAGCGGCGTGGCATAGCGCTTCGCCTTCTTCACGCGTCCGACCATCACCTCCTGGTTTTCCGGTTTTTCCAGTTCAGCATCCACCTCTTTCTGCGTCAGAAGAAACTTGTGGCTGCTGATCTTTGGCCAGACGGGATAGAAGCGTTTCACCAGACGGTAGGCCAGATGGTTGGAATAATCTTCCACTTCATCCTGCTCTTCGCCACGTTTAAGCATCATCACCGCCGTCCAGGCAACGATGAGCGCAAAAACCACCTCCACGTAGGGCCCCAGGCTCAACAGGCTGGTGCCGATTGCCACGAAGATCCCACGGAACACGATCGCCCCTAACACGCCCCAGTAGAGCACGCGGTGGCGATACTTATCCGGCACGCCGAACCAGGCGAAGATCGCCATCATCACAAACAGGTTATCGACCGAGAGGACCTCCTCGAGCGCATAACCGGTGAGGAACAGACTGGCCATCTCCGCGCCGTGGTGAACATAGAGAAAACCGGCGAAGGCCATCGCCATCATGACCCAGAAGATGGACCACATCGCGGCGCTTTTTAACGAGATCGGTTTGTCGTGACGGTGCATGAAGAGGTCGATAAACATCGCCCCGACAGCCATCACAACAAAGACAACAACGGTTTCCGTAGGGAAACCGAGATGAGCAGATGCCATATACAACCCTTTTTGAGAACCAGACACACCATGCAGCAAAGAAAAGGGCGGACCGTTAAATGGTCTCTTTACCCTTAATAAAATAAAAATCCCGCTCGGGGGCGGGAATTCACTACCCTGCATCATTCAAGCTGCGGACTAAAACGCTTGTGCTGGCCTTAAAAGACAAGCTCCGGGGAGGAGCAGGGTAACAAAGCCAACGCAGCTGCAGCTTGAAGGATAACGGGTATATTTTATCTCACAACGGGGCGTCTGGCAGGTTTTACTTTTCCGCCAGCGCCTGCGCGCAGGCCCAGGCGCTGGCCCATGCCCACTGGAAATTGTAACCGCCCAGCCAGCCGGTAACGTCCATCACTTCGCCAATAAAGTAGAGGCCTGGCACATTACGGGCTTCCATCGTTCTGGAAGAGAGTTCATGGGTATCTACGCCGCCGAGGGTAACTTCTGCGGTGCGATAGCCTTCGGTGCCGTTAGGCTGCACTCGCCACTGCGTAAGGGTATCGACAAGCGTCTGTTGATCGCGACTGTTGAGCTGTTTTAACGTGATATCAGGAATCTGGCCCAACAAGATCAGGCACTCCACCAGCCGTTTCGGCAAGTGAATGGCAAGGGTATTTTTGAGGCTCTGATTCGGATGCGCCGCACGCTGCTCATCGAGAAACGCCGCCAGGTCGCACTCCGGCAGCAGGTTCACCGTTACGAACTCACCGGGCAGCCAGTAGCTGGAAATTTGTAATACCGCCGGACCGGAAAGGCCACGGTGGGTAAAGAGCAGATTTTCACGAAAAACGGTACCGTCTTCGGCGGTGATCACCGACGGCACCGAAACGCCAGAGAGGGTTTGCAACTGCTCGAGCAGCGGCTTATGGAGAGTAAACGGCACCAGCCCGGCGCGGGTCGGTAAAACTTTCAGGCCAAACTGCTCGGCGATTTTGTAACCAAATGGCGACGCCCCCAGCCCTGGCATCGACAGGCCGCCGCTGGCAATGACCAGACTCGCCGCCTGAACGGTTTCACCGTTCAGTTGCAGGGTGTAGCCCTGCTCATCGCGGGTTACTTCTAACACTTCGGCGCGTAAACGGAGAGTAACGCCGCCTTTATTACACTCAGCGACGAGCATATCGACAATTTGCTGCGCAGAATCGTCGCAAAACAGTTGACCGAGCGTCTTTTCATGCCAGGCGATATTATGTTTACCCACAAGGTCGATAAAGTCCCATTGGGTGTAGCGCGCCAGGGCAGATTTGCAAAAATGACGGTTTTGGCTGAGATAGGCAGCAGGCTCAACATAAAGGTTAGTAAAATTGCAGCGCCCACCGCCTGACATCAGGATTTTACGCCCAGGTTTTTTGCCATTGTCCAGCAGCAAAATGCGACGCCCTGCCTGTCCGGCCATTGCCGCACAGAACATTCCCGCCGCACCGGCACCAATAATGATGGCATCAAACCTTTCCACGTCTTAATCCTCCAGATTCACAGGGCGCGAATTGTAAAGTTTCGTCGGTGGCCCTACCAGCGTTAATAACCTGATTTTTATTCATTTCGTTGAAATGTAATAAAATATTGTTTTAGTGCTACGCTTAATTCAGTCAGTAAATCAAAAAAAAGCTATATTTCACTTTGCCCGTTGCGCATTTGTCCTGGATAATGCGCCGCGTTCATGTCCCCAAGATGGCGTAACGTCCTATGCTACATTTGTTTGCTGGCCTGGATCTGCATACCGGGCTTTTATTATTGCTTGCTCTGGCATTTGTTTTGTTCTACGAAGCGATTAACGGCTTCCATGACACGGCGAACGCAGTGGCAACGGTTATCTATACACGTGCTATGCGCTCGCAGGTTGCGGTTGTCATGGCGGCGGTGGCTAACTTCTTTGGCGTTCTGCTTGGAGGTCTGAGTGTAGCTTACGCAATCGTGCATATGCTGCCAACAGATCTCCTGTTGAACGTCAGCTCCGGCCATGGCCTTGCCATGGTATTCTCCCTGCTGTTTGCCGCAATTATCTGGAACCTCGGTACCTGGTATTTTGGCCTGCCAGCCTCCAGTTCACATACCCTGATTGGCGCGATTATCGGTATTGGTTTAACCAATGCACTGATGACGGGCACCTCGGTGGTGGACGCGCTGAACATCCCCAAAGTCGTGGGTATTTTCGGCTCCCTGATTATCTCTCCTATCGTTGGTCTGGTGGTCGCAGGTGGCTTGATTTTCCTGCTGCGTCGTTACTGGAGCGGCACCAAAAAACGGGCCCGTATCCACCTGACGCCGGCCGAGCGTGAAAAGAAAGATGGCAAGAAAAAGCCACCATTCTGGACACGTATCGCCCTGATCATTTCTGCCATCGGCGTTGCGTTCTCTCACGGCGCTAACGACGGTCAGAAAGGCATTGGTCTGGTGATGCTGGTCCTGATTGGCGTGGCACCGGCGGGCTTTGTGGTGAATATGAACGCCACGGGCTACGAAATCACCCGTACGCGCGATGCGGTCAACAACGTGGAAACCTTCTTCCAGCAGCGTCCTGAGCTGCTGAAACAAGCGACCGGCGTGGATCAGTTAATCCCTTCTCCGGACGCGGGGGCAACTACGGCACCGGGTGAGTTCCACTGTCACCCGGCTAACGCGGTAAGCGCGCTGGAACGGGCGAAAGGCATGCTGACGGATGTCGAAAGCTACGACAAACTCTCTGTCGAGCAACGTAGCCAGCTGCGCCGCATTATGCTGTGCATCTCCGACGTGACCGACAAAGTGGGCAAGCTGCCTGACGTGAACGCTGACGATAAACGTCTGCTGAAGAAACTGAAAGGCGACATGCTGAACACCATCGAATACGCGCCAATCTGGATCATCATGGCGGTCGCGTTAGCGTTGGGCGTGGGTACGATGATTGGCTGGCGCCGCGTGGCAACCACCATCGGCGAGAAGATCGGTAAGAAAGGCATGACCTATGCGCAAGGGATGTCGGCGCAGATGACCGCCGCCGTTTCTATCGGTCTGGCGAGTTATACTGGTATGCCGGTCTCTACAACCCACGTACTCTCTTCGTCCGTGGCAGGTACCATGATCGTTGATGGCGGCGGTTTGCAGCGCAAAACCGTGACCAACATCCTGATGGCCTGGGTGTTTACCCTTCCGGCGTCTATCCTGCTCTCTGGCGGTCTGTACTGGATCTCCCTGCAGTTCCTCTAATCGCAGGCAGAGACAAAAAAAGCGGGTCAGGAAACTGACCCGCTTTTTTTTGTTCAGTGCCAGATCATCAACGCAATCATACTCACCACAACCAGGCCACACAGCGCACTGGTTAAAATGAACTGACGACGCAGGCGCTCGCAGCGCCGGATGAACTCTTCATCATGATGATCGCGGTAACGCTGGTAGTAGATATACCCCACCAGACGCATCTGTTTGCTGGGCTGTCCATGCGAGGTGAAGAACCCTCCACCGTCCACATACTGATAAAGCAATGGATCGCAACCACGAAGAACGACCAGTAGCGCGCGTAGCGATGAGAAGTAGCGCGCCATATTTACGATGCAAACTACACATAACGCCCAAAATAATGCGACGGTGCTAATCATACCTCCTCCCCGGCGACACGCCCACGAAGCAACGCTTCGGGACTACCGCTCCCCGATACCCTGACAGACCGCTCAGTGAAAGAGTCACACGAAACCGGACGGGTTAACGTTTTAATATCCGACCGGCTTAATCAATAGTGTAGGAGATCCGTTAATTTTTTTGCCACAAGGTTAATCGTTATCAACACCAATGCTTGAAAAATTTGTTCAACTGGGCCGTAATGAGAGCAGGTAGACAGCGGCTGAATGCGCTGGTCATCGATCACTTAAGGAAGGAGTAACACTATGGCTTACAAACATATTCTTATCGCAGTCGATCTCTCCCCGGAGAGCAAAGTGCTGGTCGATAAAGCCGTATCCATGGCACGTCCGTATAATGCGAAAGTTTCCCTGATTCACGTCGACGTTAACTACTCCGATCTCTATACCGGCCTTATCGATGTCAATCTTGGGGATATGCAGAAGCGTATTTCTGAAGAGACTCACCACGCCCTGAGCGAGCTTTCAACGAATGCGGGTTACCCGATTACCGAGACCCTGAGCGGTAGCGGCGACCTCGGTCAGGTGCTGGTTGATGCGATTAAGAAATACGATATGGACCTGGTGGTTTGCGGTCATCATCAGGACTTCTGGAGCAAGCTGATGTCTTCCGCGCGCCAGCTGATCAATACCGTGCACGTGGATATGCTGATTGTTCCGCTGCGTGACGAAGAAGACGAGTAAATAAAACGTTTGCCCCTCTCCCACAGGAGAGGGAATGATCGAGCCCCTCTCCCCGTGGGAGAGGGGTTGGGGTGAGGGCATCAGACCGCACTATACGTCCGGCGTACCAGAATAAATATCAAACCGATGCCCTTTCGTGGTCACCGCGTTGGTGGTCGCCACATCCGCCAGCGGCGGTGCGTAGTCCGGACGTTTCACCACCACACGCTTTGTCGCCAGCAGCCGGGCAGGTGCCAACAGCCCATCCGCATCCAGATCCGGACCCACCAGCGACTGAAACACCCGCATCTCTTTCTTCACCAGCGCACTTTTCTGCTTATGCGGGAACATGGGGTCGAGATAGACCACCTGTGGGCGTGGTGTGATGTCGGTCAACGCCGTCAGGCTGGAGGCGTGGATCAATTGCAGGCGCTCTTGCAGCCACGGACCAATCTCCGGGTCCGCATAGCCGCGCGCTAATCCATCGTCCAGCAATGCTGCCACTACCGGGTTACGCTCCAGCATTCGCACTCGACAGCCCACCGAGGCCAGTACAAACGCATCGCGCCCTAACCCTGCCGTGGCATCCACCACGTCCGGCAGATAACTGCCTTTGATGCCGACCGCTTTGGCAACCGCTTCGCCGCGACCGCCGCCAAACTTGCGCCGGTGCGCCATCGCCCCGCCGACAAAATCGACAAAAATGCCGCCGAGCTTCGGTTCGTCGCGCTTGCGCAGTTCCAGATGCGTTGTCGTCATTACCAGCGCCATCGGGTTTTCATCATCGTGCTCCAGCCCCCAGCGGGCGGCCAGAACAGATAAGGCGCCGTCTCCGGCGCCTGTTTCATCAAACAAACAAATTTTCACTGCGGCAATTAACCCTTAATACCGTAATGCTCCAGCATCGCATCCAGCTGCGGCTCACGGCCACGGAAGCGTTTGAACAGCGCCATCGGCTCTTCAGACCCGCCGCGCGTCAGGATGTTATCGAGGAACGACTGACCGGTTTCGCGGTTAAAAATGCCTTCCTCTTCGAAGCGAGAGTATGCGTCTGCAGCCAGCACGTCGGCCCACAGGTAGCTGTAGTAACCCGCTGCGTAGCCGCCCGCAAAGATGTGGCTGAACGCGTGCGGGAAGCGACCCCAGGTTGGCCCCGGAATAACGGCGACCTGCTTTTTAATCTCGGCCAGCGTTTCAAGGATTTTCGCCCCCTGCTCCGGGCTGAACTCGGCGTGCAGACGGAAATCGAACAGGCCGAACTCCAGCTGGCGCAGAATAAACATCGCCGCCTGATAGTTTTTCGCCGCCAGCATTTTATCCAGCAGTTCTTTCGGCAGCGGTTCGCCGGTCTCATAATGGCCGGAGATAAACGCCAGCGCGTCCGGCTCCCAGCACCAGTTTTCCATAAACTGGCTCGGCAGCTCGACCGCATCCCACGGCACACCGCTGATACCGGCGACACCCGCGGTTTCGATGCGGGTCAGCATGTGGTGCAGACCGTGACCGAACTCGTGGAACAGGGTGATCACTTCATCGTGGGTAAAGAGCGCCGGTTTGCCGCTCACCGGACGGTTGAAGTTACAGGTCAGGTAGGCAACCGGCTTCTGCAGAGTACCGTCCGCTTTACGCATCTGGCCCACGCAGTCATCCATCCACGCCCCGCCGCGCTTGTTTTCACGCGCATAGAGATCGAGGTAGAAGCTGCCGCGCAATTCATTTTTCTCGTCATACAGCTCGAAGAAACGCACATCCGGATGCCAGACGTCGATATCTTTGCGCTCTTTGGCGGTGATGCCGTAGATACGCTGCACCACTTCGAACAGGCCATTCACGGCTTTGTTTTCCGGGAAGTACGGGCGCAGCTGCTCATCGCTGATGCTGTAGAGGTGCTGTTTCTGTTTTTCGCTGTAGTAAGCAATGTCCCACGGCTGCAGTTCGTCCACGCCGAACTCCGCTTTCGCGAAGGCGCGCAGCTGGGCCAGCTCTTTCTCACCCTGCGGACGGGCGCGTTTGGCGAGATCGGTCAGGAAGTCCAGCACCTGCTGCGGGTTCTCCGCCATTTTGGTGGCGAGAGATTTGTCGGCATAGTTTTCAAAGCCCAGCAGCTGCGCCAGCTCGTGACGCAGGGCAAGGATTTCGGCCATCACCGGGCTGTTATCCCATTTACCGGCATTCGGCCCCTGATCGGACGCACGCGTGCTGTAGGCGCGGTACATCTCTTCACGCAGAGCCTGGTTGTCGCAGTAGGTCATCACTGGCAGGTAGCTCGGGATATCCAGCGTCAGCAGGAACCCTTCCTGCTCTTTCGCTTCGGCCTGGGCTTTTGCTGCAGCCAGCGCGCTTTCCGGCATCCCCGCCAGCTCCGCTTCGTCGGTAATCAGCTTCGTCCAGCCCATGGTGGCATCGAGCACGTTGTTGCTGTACTGGTTACCCAGCTCGGACAGACGGGCGGCGATTTCGCCATAGCGTTGTTGTTTCTCTTTTGGCAGCCCGATACCGGACAGTTCAAAATCACGCAGGGCATTATCGACCGATTTTTTCTGGGCAGTATTCATGGCGGCGTAATGGTCGCCGTCGCGCAGGTCGCGGTAGGCTTTATACAGTCCTTCGTGCTGACCAACCCAGGTGCTGTACTCGGAGAGCAGCGGCAGGGTTTGTTCATAGGCTTCGCGCAGTTCCGGGCTGTTTTTCACCGAGTTCAGGTGGCTCACCGGCGAGAAAATGCGCCCCAGCACGTCGTCCACCTCGGCCAGCGGCTGACACAGATTTTCCCAGGTGTACGGCCCGCCCTGCGCCACCACGCTCTCTACCGCTGCGCGGCAGTTGCCCAGCGCTTCGGTAACGGCAGGCACCACATGCTCAGGGAGAATTTTAGAAAATGGCGGCAGGGAAAAAGGCGTCAGTAATGGATTGGTCATAAACGCTGTCCTGTTAAATAGGGTAAGTGAAGCGCGCATCCGGCGCTGTGCATATGGGTCAGTAATGGGGGTAAGTGTAGAGGATTTCAATACCGGGCGTTGCGCTTTCGCGGCGGTGGCGACTTTTCTGTATACTGTGGCGATACGCTTTTTTTTACCTGATGGAACACCTTTACCCATGCTCAGTTATCGCCATAGCTTCCACGCGGGCAACCACGCCGACGTCCTTAAACACACTGTTCAGAGCTTGATCATTGAAGCGCTGAAAGAGAAAGATAAACCCTTTCTCTATCTGGACACCCATGCCGGCGCGGGCCGCTATCAACTGAGCGGCGAACATGCCGAGCGCACCGGTGAATATCTGGAAGGTATTGCCCGCATCTGGCAGCAGGACGACCTGCCTGCCGAGCTGGAGCCCTATATCGGCGTGGTTAATCATTTCAACCGCAACGGCCAGCTGCGCTACTACCCCGGTTCCCCGCTGATTGCCCGCCAGTTGCTGCGCGAGCAGGACAGCCTGCAGTTGACTGAGCTGCACCCGAGCGACTTCCCGCTGCTGCGCTCTGAATTCCAGAAAGACAACCGCGCCCGGGTAGATAAGGCTGATGGCTATCAGCAACTGAAGGCTAAACTGCCGCCGGTCTCCCGTCGCGGTCTGGTACTGATCGACCCGCCGTACGAAATTAAAACCGATTATCAGGCGGTGGTAACCGGCATCAACGAAGGTTACAAACGCTTTGCCACTGGCACCTACGCCCTGTGGTATCCGGTGGTATTGCGCGCGCAAATTAAACGCATGATCAAAGACCTCGAAGCGACCGGCATCCGCAAAATCCTGCAAATTGAGCTGGCCGTCCGTCCGGACAGCGATCAACGCGGTATGACCGCCTCCGGCATGATTGTCATTAACCCGCCGTGGAAGCTCGAAGCGCAGATGAACAATGTGCTGCCGTGGCTGCACAAAACCCTGGTGCCAGCGGGAACCGGCCACGCCACCGTCAGTTGGATCGTGCCGGAGTAATTGCAGGCATCGGTGGAAACTATTGATTTCAGGTATACAATCGCGCCAACCAGATATTAAGGATAAGACTCATGAGCAAGCATTATGACTACATCGCCATTGGCGGCGGCAGCGGCGGCATCGCCTCTATTAACCGTGCGGCCATGTATGGCCAGAAGTGTGCGCTGATTGAAGCCAAAGAGTTAGGCGGCACCTGCGTAAACGTGGGTTGTGTACCGAAGAAAGTGATGTGGCACGCGGCGCAGATCCGCGAAGCTATCCATATGTATGGCCCGGATTATGGCTTTGACACGACCCTTAACCACTTCGACTGGGATAAGTTGATCGCCAGCCGTACCGCCTACATCGACCGTATTCACACCTCGTACGATAACGTGCTGGGCAAGAACAACGTTGACGTAATCCGCGGTTTCGCCCGCTTTGTAGATGCAAAAACGATCGAAGTGAACGGCGAGACGATCACCGCCGATCATATCCTGATCGCCACCGGCGGCCGTCCGAGCCACCCGAACATTCCGGGCGTGGAGTACGGTATCGACTCCGACGGCTTCTTCGAGCTGCCTGCTCTGCCTAAGCGCGTTGCCGTTGTCGGTGCGGGCTACATCGCCGTTGAGCTGGCTGGCGTAATTAACGGCCTGGGCGCAGAAGCGCACCTGTTCGTGCGTAAACATGCGCCGCTGCGCAGCTTCGACCCGCTGATCGTTGAGACCCTGGTCGAAGTGATGAACGCGGAAGGGCCAACCCTGCACACCAATGCCGTACCGAAAGCGGTAGTGAAAAATGCCGACGGTAGCCTGACGCTGGAGCTTGAAGATGGCCGTAGCCAGACCGTAGATTGCCTGATCTGGGCAATTGGTCGCGAACCCGCCAATGACAACTTCAACCTGGCGGTAACTGGCGTTAAAACCGATGAAAAAGGTTACATCGTTGTCGATAAATTCCAGAACACCAGCGTATCGGGCATCTACGCCGTTGGCGATAACACCGGCGCGGTTGAGCTGACGCCGGTTGCCGTTGCAGCGGGCCGTCGCCTCTCTGAGCGTCTGTTTAACAACAAGCCGGACGAGCATCTGGATTACAGCAATATCCCGACCGTGGTCTTCAGCCATCCGCCTATCGGCACCGTTGGCTTAACCGAGCCGCAGGCGCGCGAGCAGTATGGTGACGAGCAGGTCAAAGTCTACAAATCGTCGTTTACTGCCATGTACACGGCGGTCACCTCTCATCGCCAGCCTTGCCGTATGAAGCTGGTTTGTGTTGGTCCGGAAGAGAAAATCGTCGGCATTCACGGTATTGGCTTCGGCATGGACGAGATCCTGCAGGGCTTCGCGGTGGCGCTGAAGATGGGCGCAACCAAGAAAGACTTTGATAACACCGTTGCGATTCACCCGACGGCGGCGGAAGAGTTCGTTACCATGCGCTGATTGTTTGCGCAGGAGAGTCCTTTACCCAAACTGGCCGCGCAACGGCCAGTTTTTTTTTGGCGTGATGAAATAAAAGACAACGCATCATCCTTGTGGGCTGCCACAGGGGATGGGGAGATCACGCCCCCTCCTTCGCCCCGTCTTCTCCACCCGCTGCCAGGTTGCTAACAGCGTTAATCCACTTTCCCTCCGGGTAAAGCGGGTGACGTTAGCGGCAAAGGCACGCCTCATGGACTTATGTACAAACGGTAACAAAATAGCCCGTTGCCGGCCAGGGAGTTGGCTAATCTTAAAAGGCGCTAAGCCGTGCCCTTCAGAAAATAATTTAAGACTGAGTAGAGAACATGCATCTGAAAATTACCGCGACGTTTATGTCGAAGATACACCTCGTCCTGGCCCTCGCCTGGACCATACTGACGATACCTACCCTGCTGTGGTGGAAAAACAGCATCCTGTGGGTGTCACTAATGAGTATCTACGCGATTGTGATTTCGCATCTCGCCGCGTACAGTGCCGCACATGCAGAAAAAGCGGCCAGTAAGGCGCTGGGCGAGAGCGCTAACGCGAACCAGAAAGCCAGTCACACCGCAGCCACGGTTCATGAGAATGCGCGACAACGAATGCTCTGATTTTTCATTCCCCGCTTAACGTCCTTAAAATACCTTTTAACGTTGTAAATTCATTGGGTTAATGTGTTTTTTGCGCGTCGTTAGCGGGGAAAAAAGCGTGATCAACCGCACACTTCGCACCGCATTCACCGAAGCGAATGTCTACGCTTAAAAGACGACCGGGAAAAACCCGTATTTGTTACGACAAAACCGGAGGTCCACACCACCATGTTCAACCAGAAATTACAGGCAGCAGAGGTTATCGAGTTCGAGATTGCGGAAGAGATTCGCTACGAAACCGATCCCTGCGAGTTAAAACTGGATGAGATGATTGAGGCGGAGCCGGAACCGGAAATGATCGAGGGGTTGCCCGCATCTGATGCGCTGACCCCGGCCGATCGTTACCTTGAATTGTTTGAGCACGTTCAGTCGACGCGACTCTTTGCAGACAGCAAAACGTTCCCCGACTGCGCGCCAAAGATGGATCCGCTGGATATCCTTATCCGCTACCGTAAAGTCAGACGCCACCGGGACTTTAACTTGCGCCAGTTTGTGGAGAACCACTTCTGGCTGCCGGAAGACTACAGCAAAGAGTACATCTCTGACCCTGGTCTATCCCTGAAAGAGCACATTGATAACCTGTGGCCGGTGCTGACGCGCGAGCCGCAGGATCATATCCCGTGGTCATCACTGCTGGTATTGCCGCAGGCCTATATCGTGCCGGGCGGCCGTTTCAGCGAAACCTACTACTGGGACTCCTATTTCTCCATGCTGGGGCTGGCCGAGAGCGGCCGCAACGATCTGCTGAAATGTATGGCGGATAATTTTGCGTGGTTGATTGAGCGCTACGGTCACATTCCGAACGGCAACCGTACTTACTACTTGAGCCGCTCCCAGCCGCCGGTCTTCGCCCTGATGGTCGAGCTGTTCGAAGAGGACGGCGTGCGCGGCGCGAAGCGCTATCTGGACCACCTGAAGATGGAATACGCGTTCTGGATGGACGGCGCCGAGTCGCTGCTGCTCAACCAGGCTTATCGTAGCGCAGTGCGTATGCCAGACGGCTCTCTGCTCAACCGCTACTGGGATGACCGTGACACTCCGCGCGATGAATCCTGGATCGAAGACGTGGAAACGGCCCGCCACTCTGGCCGTCCGCCAAACGAAGTTTATCGCGACTTGCGCGCCGGGGCGGCCTCGGGCTGGGACTACTCCTCCCGCTGGCTGCGCGATCCGTCACGGCTGGCGAGCATCCGCACGACGCAGTTTATCCCTATCGATCTGAACGCGTTCCTCTTCAAGCTGGAGAGCGCCATCGCTAATATTTCGGCGTCGAAAGGGGATAAAGAGACCGCAGAGATTTTCCATCAGAAGGCGAGCGATCGTCGCGCGGCGGTGAACCGTTATCTGTGGGATGAAGAGACGGGCTGCTATCGTGACTACGACTGGCGACGCGAGGAGATGGCCCTGTTCTCTGCAGCCAGCATCGTGCCGCTGTACGTAGGAATGTCGACGCATGAGCAGGCCGAACGTTTGTCCGATGCCGTAAAAGCGCGTCTGTTGACGCCAGGCGGCATCATGGCCACGGAGTATGAGACCGGCGAACAGTGGGATAAACCCAACGGCTGGGCCCCGCTGCAATGGATGGCGATCCAGGGGTTCAAACAGTATGGCAACGACTCGCTCGGCGATGAAATTGCCTGGAGCTGGCTGCAAACGGTGAACCACTATTACAAGGAGCACCACAAGCTGATCGAGAAGTACCACATCGCCAGCAGTACGCCTCGTGAAGGTGGCGGGGGGGAGTACCCGCTGCAGGATGGCTTTGGCTGGACAAACGGCGTGATTCGTCGCCTGATTGGGCTATATGGGGAGCCGTAGCTCCCCTCAGCGCGCTAGCGAATCACTTCATAAATTTCCGTCTGGATACCCTGCCACTTTTTGCTGCTGGCATCCGGCTGCGCCTGCGCCCGGCGGGTGGCCTGCTCAACCTCGTAACGTTGACGCGCCACTACCGCCGGCACGGTGCAAAAGGCCTGTAGCCAGGTTTTGCGCGTGCTCGTGAGCTTCTCGCCGGATGACATGGCATGGCTCAGGGTAGTGATAAATCGCCGACAGGGCTTCTGCTCCGTCATTTGCAGGCGATAGCGCATCAACATCTCCAGTACGGCAACGTTACCCGCCGAGTGCGCCTGCTCAGTCCAGGAGACTTTCCAGTCCATCCCCCCTTTCAGAAAGAGCTGCACCACGCGGGCATCATTACGATCGATGGCCGAACGGAAGTTGTTCTCATCCCAGGTGATGCCCATCCGCGTCAGCGTGTCCCGCGATGAAGGGGTGTCACGCATATCTTCGGGCTGCTGGGTCTGAACGACCACTTCCGCGGCCCGGGGCTGCGAATCGCCAACGAAGAGCCAGACGCCCCCTGCCAGCATCGCCAGCACCATAACCCCTACTGCCCCCCAGAGTAGCCCGGAGATAAGCTGATCGCGCTGCTCCGGCGTGCGCTCCGCCCGTCGCTGCGGTTTATCGATATTCTCACCAATTTCATCGCTATCGCCGCCGGCCGCCTTGTTTTTCTGCTGCGCATGCTCCCAGAAGCGGTGCAGGTCGTTGGTCTCCACCGCCAGCAAGGCTGCCGGATTAACCCGGGTACGCCCCTGCTCAAAGGCACGCTGCACCGGGCTGGCAATCTGGTCGTAGTAGCTGTCCATTAAGACAATCTGTGCCGGGGTCAAGGCCTCTCCGGCCAGCAGCGTATTACGGATCTGGCGTATATCGTCGAGGAAGGTTTGCAGCGTTTTTCGCGGCTCCACCAGCAGGGTGAGATGGTGCTGATCGCTGAAAAGCGCAGCGTAATAGCGGGAAAACTCCTTTTTATCCACGACCATCAGCGCCAGCTCGCTGAATTTCATGCCGCTCAGCACATCGTTGCGTTCGCCCTGTCGTAGCCAGCGTCGAACCTGATCGGCGCTGAACAGGGTTTTCAGGTGATTGTTCAGACGCGTAGGATCGGGCCAGGCTTTCAGCACCAGCGCTTTCAGCATCATCTCGACTGCGCGCACCTGCTTTTGCGCCTGCAGCTGTTGCGCCTCATCCGCCGGGGCAAGCTCGGTACTGTAGGTCAGCAGGGGCTGTTGCTGGCGCACATGCTCAAGGGCCGTGACAAAACGCGTCGCCGCAATCAGCTGGTTGTCGCTGACATCCTGTCCACTCTCATACTGTGGTACACGCTGTTGCAGCAGACGCAGCTGGAGCGTGAAGTTCGACATTTCAGCGTCGTTCAGGTGTAGCCGCTTCGCCAACGCCGCCCAACCTCCCAGGCCGAGGCGCGCGTTATCCAGCTGTTCCAGAAACCAGCGGGGATCCTTGCCTTCCGATACATGCACTTTCAGGAGCAGCAGGATCTCCACCGACGCCTGACGAATGATACCCAGACAGTGTTCAAACTGTTCCCGGACGTGATGCGTTTTGCTGAGGGTCATCATTTTCCTTTCCGTAAAATGAAAACAGATATGGGGTCGTCTCTATGCGACTTTTTTCTTTTATTTATACAGGCTTAACCATACCTGAGAATCTATGGTATTACAGTGACAGCCGTATAATCATTAACACAATTTATGGGATAAGCCTGATGCCGGTACTGCATACCCCGCGTTTAACCTGCTCGCCGCTGGGCGAAGCGGATTGGTCCTTTTTCCTGGCGCTTCAGCAAGACCCGGACGTGATGCGCTACGTTGCAGATAACCGCCCGGAAACGGCGATCCGGGAGGCCTTTGAATCCCGCCTGCCCGAGTGGACGCCTGGCAGCGCGCACTGGTTATGCTTGCTGGTTCGGGACACCCTCAGCCAGACGCCACTGGGCGTAACGGGATATCTGCATCATGAAGAGGATATTGCCGAGGTGGGATTCTTATTCGCCCCGCAGGCGCAGGGTCTGGGATATGGCTTTGAATCGTTAAAAGCGGTGTGTGATTTTGCCTTTAACGAGGGGGGAATTCGCCGGTTAACTGCCACCGTGACGGCCGGAAACCTGCCCTCCAGGCGGCTGCTGGAGAAGCAGGGTTTTGTGCTGGAAGGCGAGCTGCGAGAAAATTATCAGTTGGCTGGCCGGTGGCATAATGACTGGCTGTTTGGCCTGCTGAAAAAAGAGTATCAGCAGGCGTAACCGGCTTACAGGAACATACCGCCCGAGACTTCAATGCGCTGGGCGTTCATCCAGCCCAGCTCATCGCTGAGCAGCGCGGCGATAGCATCACCAATATCATCCGGCAGACCTACGCGCCCCAGCGCGGTTTGCGCGGCGATCTGCTGATTAAGCTCGGCATTATCACGTACCATGCCGCCACCGAAATCAGTTTCAATCGCCCCTGGCGCGATGATATTGGCGCTAATGCCGCGTTCCCCCAGCTCTTTCGCCTGATAGCGGGTTAACACCTCCATCGCCCCTTTCATCGCTGCATAGGTGCTGGACCCGGGGAGCGCAAAGCGTGCCAGCCCGGAAGAGACGTTCAAAATCCGTCCCCCGTCTCTCATCAGCGGCAGGAGACGCTGCGTCAGGAAAAACGGACCTTTTAAATGGATGTTCATGACGTTATCAAATTGCGCTTCGCTGGTTTCAACATAGGGGGCATATAAACCCACCCCAGCATTGTTCAATAAATAGTCGAAGCTGTCGCGCTGCCAGTACTGCCTGAGGGTCTCCCCGACCTGCTGAGCAAAATGTTCGAAGCCGGCAACTTCGCCGACGTTCAGCTGTAACGCTGCGGCTTTCACCCCTTTTTGCTCAATTTCGCGAACAACATCGAGCGCTTCCTGTTGGCTGCTATTCCAGGTGAGGATAATTCCGACACCTTTCGCAGCCAGCTTCAGCGCCGCGTTTTTCCCCAATCCCCGGCTGCCGCCAGTCACAATGGCTATACGTTCACTCATAAGAAACCTCGTTTCGGCTGTTGTGGTCGTTGAGAAAGAGCTTATTAGGTGATAGAAAATCAATAAAGGTAGTCAGTAACGCTTTACTGTTTCTATTTGAACAACAATGAGCGCAACCTATGGATAAAATTCACGCAATGCAGCTCTTCATCCGCGTCGCGGAACTGGAGAGTTTTTCTCGCGCAGCGGACTCTTTAGGCCTGCCTAAAGGGAGCGTATCCCGGCAAATTCAGGCGCTGGAGAACGGGCTTGGCACGCAATTGCTGCACCGGACCACGCGCCGCGTCAGCCTTACGCAGGACGGAATGGTCTATTACGAGCGGGCAAAAGATCTGCTGGCAAACCTCGACGAACTGGATGGTCTTTTTTTGCTCGACCCTGCCAGCATCAGCGGACGACTGCGGGTGGATATGCCGGTGGCCATTGCACGAAATTTAGTCATTCCGCGACTGCCACAGTTTTTACAGCAGTATCCCGGTATCGAACTGGAGTTGAGCAGTAGTGACCGTCTGGTGGATGTGATTCGGGAAGGATTCGACTGCGTGGTGCGCGTCGGCACTCTGAAAGATTCTGGTCTTATTGCACGCCCGCTGGGCAAACTGTCAGTCATCAACTGCGCCAGCCCCGATTATCTGACGCGTTTTGGCTATCCCGAGACGCTGGACGATTTAGCCTCTCACGCGGTGGTGCATTATGCGCTCAATCTGGGGAGTCGCCCGCAGGGCTTTGAATATTATGACGGTGAGAGCACCCGCTGGGTTAAAACCGGCGGCATCCTGACGGTGAACAGTACCGAAACCTATCACGCCTCCGCTCTGGCGGGTCTGGGGATTATTCAGGTGCCACGCGTCGGGGCTCGCGACGCGCTGCGCGCCAAAAAGCTGCTGGAGATCCTGCCACAATATCGTCCGGGCCCGATGCCGGTTTCGCTAATTTATCCCCACCGCCGCAACCTCTCCCGCCGGGTTCGCCTGTTTATGGAGTGGCTAACAGAATTAATGAAGGCGTACGTAGACTAGACTGAATCTGTACCCGTGATACTTCACGCGGCTCAGGCGTTGGCCTGTGATTCGCTCTCCCGAGCCTTAGCCGCCGGGGCCGTGGCAAGCAGCATGAATTATTTAGGGTATATAATTTCAGGAACATCCTGCGTACCGAAAAGGAAAACGTCACCGATGCCGGACAACAACCAGCAACGCCCTGTACAGGAACTGGATTACGAACCAGTCAAAAAAATGGACACCACCCCGCCTTCCGCGGCATCAGAAAACGCGGAAGTGACAAGCCACGATGTAAGCAGTGCGGGAAGCCTGGTCGAAAAAGCGAAGCTGCTGGTTCAGCTCGTACAGCAGCGCCCAATGATTGCCCACATCCTGCGAGCCACCGAGCGATTTAACGATCGGCTGGGTAACCAGTTTGGCGCCGCCATTACCTACTTCTCGTTTTTATCGATGATTCCCATCCTGATGGTCTCCTTTGCGGCAGCAGGCTTTGTGCTCGCGTCGCATCCGACCCTGCTGCAGGATATCTTCGGTAAAATCTTGATGAACGTTAGCGATCCGACGCTTGCCTCCACCCTGAAAAGCACCATTAATACTGCGATCCAGCAGCGCACCACGGTAGGGATTGTCGGGCTATTGATTGCCCTCTACTCGGGTATTAACTGGATGGGGAACCTGCGCGAGGCGATCCGCGCCCAGTCGCGTGACGTCTGGGAGCGCACGCCGCAGGACCAGGAGAAGATCTGGCTGAAATACTTCCGTGATTTTATCTCGCTGATTGGCCTGCTGGTGGCGCTGATTGTCACTCTCTCTATCACCTCGGTGGCCGGTTCGGCACAGCAGATGATTATCTCAGCGCTCTATCTTGATAATATCGAGTGGCTAAAACCCGCCTGGCGACTGATTGGATTAGCTATTTCAATCCTGGCGAACTATCTGCTCTTCTTCTGGATCTTCTGGCGCCTGCCACGCCATCGGCCCCGTCGTAAGGCGTTGATGCGGGGTACGCTGATTGCCGCTATCGGTTTTGAGATCATCAAAATCGTGATGACCTATACGCTACCTTCGCTGGTGAAATCCCCCTCTGGCGCCGCCTTTGGTTCGGTGCTGGGGCTGATGGCATTCTTCTACTTCTTTGCGCGTCTGACCCTGTTCTGCGCAGCGTGGATCGCCACCGCCGAGTACAAAGATGACCGGCGAATGCCGGGCAAAACCCACCGCTAGTGACATCATCGGGCTGAATAAAAACGCAAAATTTCAGCCCGATCCATCATTTCAGCATATAAATCCAGCCTGTAACTTTTATTTAACCAAAAACCAGTTTTTTCCACCAAGTTTAAATTTATGTGAAGCATTTCATAGAAGCTATTTTAGCAGGCTGAACATTATCCCCTTTTTGCTGCTTTTTTGCCCTCCCGCCGGGTTTGTTACAGATTGAAATGTCGCTTTTGCTGTGCGTAATATGGCCGTTCGTTCGCCAAAAATAAGAAAAGTTTATGCAGGCCACAACCACAACTCTCGATTCACAACAGGAAAACGCCCCGGTTAACTCACGTAACAAAGTCGTTGTCGCCTCTCTGATTGGCACCGCCATCGAGTTTTTCGACTTCTACATTTACGCGACCGCTGCGGTTATCGTCTTTCCACATATCTTCTTCCCGCAGGGCGACCCGACCGCCGCGACGCTGCAGTCCCTGGCGACCTTTGCCATCGCCTTTGTGGCGCGGCCGATTGGTTCCGCGCTCTTTGGTCACTTTGGTGACCGTATTGGCCGCAAAGTCACGCTGGTTGCTTCGCTGCTGACCATGGGGATCTCTACCGTCGCCATCGGCCTGCTGCCCACTTACGAGACCATCGGCATTCTGGCGCCGGTGTTGCTGGCGCTGGCGCGTTTTGGTCAGGGTCTGGGTCTGGGCGGTGAATGGGGCGGCGCGGCGCTGCTGGCCACCGAGAACGCCCCCGCACGTAAACGTGCACTGTACGGCTCCTTCCCGCAGCTGGGTGCCCCGATTGGCTTCTTCTTTGCTAACGGGACCTTCCTGCTGCTCTCTTGGCTGCTGAATGATGAGCAGTTTATGAGCTGGGGCTGGCGTATTCCGTTTATTTTCTCTGCCGTGCTGGTGCTGATTGGCCTGTATGTGCGCGTCTCACTGCACGAGACGCCAGTATTCGCCAAAGTCGCAGCGGCCAAAAAGCAGGTAAAAGTGCCGATGGGTACCCTGCTGACCAAACACGTCCGCGTGACCGTGCTCGGCACATTTATCATGCTGGCAACTTATACCCTGTTCTATATCATGACCGTCTACTCCATGACCTACAGCACCGCGCCTGCGCCGGTCGGCCTGGGGCTGCCGCGTAATGAAGTGCTGTGGATGTTGATGATGGCGGTGATTGGCTTTGGCGTGATGGTACCTATCGCTGGCCTGCTGGCGGATAAATTTGGCCGCCGCGCGAGCATGATCACCATCACCTCGCTGATTATCCTGTTTGCGCTGTTCGTCTTCCCGCCGCTGCTGGGTTCCGGCAGCCCGGCGCTGGTGATGGCCTACCTGCTGATTGGCCTGAGCCTGATGGGGTTGACCTTTGGCCCGATGGGTGCGCTTCTGCCTGAGTTGTTCCCGACTGAAGTGCGTTATACCGGTGCCTCGTTCTCCTATAACGTCTCGTCGATTCTGGGGGCTTCCGTGGCGCCCTACATCGCCACCTGGTTACAGGCAAACTACGGACTGTTCTACGTGGGTGTCTACCTGGCCGCGATGGCAGCTCTGACGCTGATTGCCTTGCTGCTGACGCACGAAACGCGGCATCAGTCGCTGTAAACGTAAAACGGCAACCTCTGGGTTGCCGTTTTTTTTACGTCCTGCGCCTTACTTTTTCATCTGTGCCAGTATATTCCGACACTGATTCGCATCCCCTTCAGACGGCGAAATCAACGCCAGCAGCGCCGCCGCCGGCGTTACCAGCGTTGCCAGCGCCGCGGCCACCGCACCACGGGCAATCAACGGCCCGGCTTTCACCCCCGCATCCGGATTTTTAAAGGTTCCGCGTACGTACAGCGGCGAGCGCAGCGTAACGATACGGATGCCCTTACTTTCCGGATTGATGGTGAGGTCGAGCTGCTCAGAGGCCATGCTGGCGGTGCCCGTCACGTTGATGACCGCATTCTCCGTATCGAAGGCGAAGATCTGCGGTCGGGCAACGCCGTTGACCAGATCGATATTGGCCGCCGCGCAGTTCACCCGCACTTCATCATCGCCAAAAATCTGACCAATGATAAAGTTGCCCACATTCAGGCCGAGGATCTCCATCAGGTTACGGCTGATCAGTCCATCGTTCATCAGTAGCTTCAGGTTACCGTTGCCGTTACCCAGCAGAGCAGCCACGGAATTACCGGTACCGCGGATCTCAGCATCACCGTTCATTTCACCGAGGGTTTTCTGCATCAATTCGACGTCAGGCATCAGCTCTTTTAACTTCAGCCGCCGCGCCTGAATATCTGCCCGCCCACGCATAGGGCTCTTATCCCCTTCCAGATGAATATTTGATGAGATGGTTCCGCCCGCCATGCCGAACTTCAGCGGCTGCAGGCGCAGGTCGGCATTTTTCAACAGGATATGGGTCGAGAGATCGCTAATGGGCAGGCTGCTGCCATGTTCAATACGGCGGCCTTTGAAACGCACATCGGCATCCATCACATCCCATTTATCTGTTTCAAAACGATCGTTTGGTAGCACCTTGCCGGCAGGCTGAGCGCTTTTCTCACCCTTTTTCTGCTCGGCGCGTTTCGCGCGCTCGGCACCCTTGCCCGAATCCACCCCGATCAGCGGGCCCAGGTCGGCGAGGCGCAGCTGCCGGGACTCCAGATCCCCTTCAAGCTTCGGCCGCGGCTTGCCGGTGGTATAGGTTAGCGAGCCGTGGATATCACTGTCGCCGATGCGGCCATTAAAGTCGCGATAGTCATAGACCGACGACTTTTCAGCATCAATTTTCGCGACCAGATGACCGTCGGTTTCAAACGGTGGAGTATCGGGCAGCAGCACGCCAGTCAGCTCATAGAGCTCGCCCAGCGAATCCCCGGCAAATTTCAGTTGGAGATCAACACCACCCATTTTCATCGGGTCGTTTACCGTGCCAACGAAGGCCACCCGCGTATTGCCAGAGCGGAAATCAGCCTGTACCGGGAACGGCGTGCCTTCGCTTCGCAGGGCCAGCATACCGCCAATTTTACCCTTGCCGCTTAAAGGCTGGTCGTTGTAGCGCCCTTCCGCCTTCAGGCCAAAGACGTAATCACCGACCTTATCTTTTTTGCCTTTGTTCCCCGTCACTTCGCTAAAGGGCAACGGTTTACCCAGCGGATCGACAAAGATCTCAATATCTGCCTTCGTCACCGCATCGTTGATATCGATCCGTCCGCGATCGAAGAGGATATTATCCAGGCGGAAAGACCAGGAGGACGGTTTGGCGTTGGGATCTTTTTCTTCGTCACTCCCCGCCAGATCAAAGGTCCAGTTGTTCTTTTTTTCCGACAGACGGATCAGCCGGGCATCCGGCTGTTGCAACTTGATCCACGGTAGATAGACCGTTTTAGTGAACAGCGCCAGCGGCGCCAGCGTGGCCTCTACGCGCGGCAGATGCACCATGGTAATTTCGGGGATATCCGGCGGGTTGCCGAGGATGATGTCGTTAGCATGGATGTGTGGCCATGGAACCCAGCTGCGCCAGCCGGTTTCCTCTTTCTGGCGCTCCCACACTACGCCCAAATCACCACGAATGGCGAAGGGCCGGTTTAACTCAGTCGAGACTTTCTGGTTGATGGTCGGTTTGAGGCGATTCCAGTCAAACGTCGCAATAATGACGATTATCACCACAATCAACAACAAGAAGATCCCTAGCGACCAGGTGATTATCTTTGTTGTCTTGGTCATTCCGCACTCCCTTTTTCGCTTGCCTTTCTAGAATATAGCGCAGGCAACGGGAAAGCGGCGGCTGCGTCCGGTAATAGCGCGTCATTCACGCACTATTATGGGAAGCAGCCAAAACCTACAGAGTAAGGATGACGTTTTCGAGCGTGTCCATCGGGACGGGGCGAGAGAGGAAGTAACCCTGCGCAGCAGCGGCCGGAGAGCTTTGCACGTCTCGCCACTCTTCCAGCGTCTCGATGCCCTCGACAATGACCCCCTGGCAGTAGCGGTTCATCAGCTGAAGCAACAGGGTGAACAGGTTTCTCCCTTCCGGTGTTTGGCGCAGCATGATGAAGAGATCGCGCGCCACTTTGATGTAGTCATAGCGCACTTCGCTCAGAGCCGAGAAGTTGGCCATGCCGGTACCGAAGTCGTCCAGCCACAGCGGAGCAAACTCGCACATTGCAGCGAAGGTCGAATCTTGCGGTAAGCGTATATGCTCAACCAACTCAAAGCGGATCCACGGCAGCGTAGCGATGAGCTGCTTTAACGTCTCATCCTGACGCACCGCCATCAGCGTAGGGCCATCGACGTTTACCGAGGCGAGGATCTTATGCTGCATGAAAAAGGGCTGCTTTTCCGCCAGCATGGTGAGCTGTTCTTCCAGCACATCCAGACGTTTGCGCACCGGAATTTCCGCAAAGTAGCGATCCGGCGCGATACGCTGATCGGGCGTTGACGGATGCGTCACGATGGTCAGGATCTCAACGGCCATCAGCGTGCCATCAATGCGATAGATGGGCTGCCAGGTGTAAGCGCGCTCACATTGCAGCCAGTAGCGATGCTCCTGCAAGTTCTCAATACTTGCCTGAGGAACAACTAGCCGCTGGATATCCTGCTGTAACTTCATTTCAGATGTCCTGTTGAATGGGAGATGAGCTGACGGGACTCGTCAAAGGTTATCGGCGCAGGAGATAAGAACTTTAAGGCTGGTTGCAGGCGAAAATGAAATTCTGATGACAGAAACTGAAGCGGAACCTGTTCCAGTTCAAAAAAATAATGGAACGTCGTTTTAATATGGTTGACCACTAAACGGTGCCAGAGCACACTACCTCTAATTTCACTCTTCAGGTTCAAGATTATGTCCAAAAAGATTGCCGTCATTGGCGAATGCATGATTGAACTCTCCCAAAAAGGCGCGGAAGTGAGCCGCGGCTTTGGTGGCGATACATTGAACAC
The DNA here is from genome assembly GCF_002430365.1 of Leclercia sp. UBA5958. NCBI lineage: Bacteria > Pseudomonadati > Pseudomonadota > Gammaproteobacteria > Enterobacterales > Enterobacteriaceae > Leclercia > Leclercia sp. UBA5958. Next base: position 171,169 of record NZ_DJCE01000005.1, read on the forward strand.
ATCGGTTTACATTGCCCGTCAGGTCTCCCCTGATGCGCTGTCAGTGAACTATGTCACGGCACTGGGTACCGATAATTTCAGCCAGCAGATGCTGGAGAGCTGGCAGGCGGAGAACGTCGATACCTCCCTGACTCAGCGCATGGAAAATCGCCTGCCTGGCCTCTACTACATCGAAACCGACAGCACTGGCGAGCGTACCTTCTACTATTGGCGCAATGAAGCGGCGGCGAAGTTCTGGCTGGAGAGCGAGGACGCGGCGCGCATTTGCGAAGAGCTGGCTACGTTCGACTATCTCTATCTGAGCGGCATCAGCCTCGCCATCCTGAGCCAGAGCAGCCGTGATAAGCTGCTCTCTCTGCTGCGTGAATGCCGGGCTAATGGTGGCAAAGTAATCTTCGATAACAACTACCGTCCACGTCTGTGGGCCAGCCGCGAAGAGACGCAGCAGGTCTACTCCCAGATGCTGCAATGTACCGATATCGCTTTCTTAACCCTCGACGACGAAGATGCGTTGTGGGGCGAAAAGCCGGTGGATGAGGTGATTGCCCGGACGCAGGCGGCAGGCGTCTCTGAGGTGGTGATCAAGCGCGGTGCCGATTCCTGTCTGGTCGCGGTTGCCGGTCAGCCGGTTATCGACGTTCCGGCAGTGAAGCTGGCGAAGGAAAAAGTGATTGATACCACGGCCGCGGGCGATTCATTCAGCGCCGGTTATCTGGCTGTACGCCTGACAGGCGGCACGCCGGAAGCGGCAGCCCAGCGCGGCCACCTCACCGCCAGTACGGTGATTCAGTATCGCGGGGCGATTATTCCCCGTGAGGCGATGCCGCACTAAAAAACGGCTACCTGGGTTGTAATGCCGATCGGTTAAGCACGGTGGAATCGTTCCGTTCACCTCATGTTCAGCAGAATATGGCATCACAGCACCCGTGAACGTGACAAGGGGGACCGCCGGGTCCCCCTTGTCAATCCCCGCGGCCCCGGTCAGGCCGCAGAGTGGCCGGAGGGAGGGCCAGTCCGGCAGAAAATCGCCGAGGCGTTGACCGCAGGCCGGGGCGAGGCGCAGGGATGCGCCGAGAGGGCGTGACCTACAGGGATGTAGGATCGCGCCCGACCCGATAGCCGGAGGGGGAAAGCCGAGGGTACCGCGAAGCGGCGATTTTCATTGCCGGGAGCCGGGGTAGCCAGGGGGGCGGCGGAGAGCCCCCCTGGCACGTTCACCGCAGAGGAACCGGCATAAAGCAGAGATGCCTTAGTGAACGGAACCTTTCCACTTTAGTGACATGGAAATACCGGATTGCTTAACCGATCGGCATTACCACCGTTTATCTTTGCGCGAACGCCCACCTTACTGCGCCTGCGGAATATCCGTCACGTCCTGATGATCACCAGAAACAACGGGAGCCGCACTTTGCGCGGGCACCATAATATTACTCCAGGTTTCTTGCAGCTCTTTCATGTTGTACTCAGGCTCGCCCTTCGGCTGCAGCAGAATCAGTGCCATATCCTGTGAAAGCTGCGAACGCAGATCCTGGTTCAGCATCTCCACCGTCAGGCCGCTCAGGAAGTCCTGGCGCAGTTTCTGATACTGCTCCGGCGCGATATCCACCACCTGGTTTTGCAGGGAGCGAATACGCTGACTGATAAGGATATCGGTATCTGTGCGCGCATAGGTGGCAAACAGCTTTTGCAGCTCAAGGCCCTTTTGCGCCACCAGCGCGTTAAACTCTTCTACCGGCAGCCCGTTGTCACGTACCTTCGCCAGCTCTTTCGCCACCACCGCCATATTCGCGTTCAGCTTATCGTTCGGCGACTCGACGTTAATGGCGCACTGTGCACGCTGGAACAGCACCCGGCAATCAAAGCCCAGACCGATATCTTTAGTGTTGTTCTTGCTAAGCGTCTGCTGAACATGCCAGAACAGCGCTTCACGAGCTAAATCTGCACGCCAGTAACGCAGCAGGGCTGCGGATTCCCGAATAGGCTGCCACGGGCCATCCCACATGATTGAGAGACGATCCTGACGCACTGTGTCGGTCATGATACTGACGGGCTCGGCACGCAGCGGCGACAAGGTCGGCACTGGCGCCGGCGTATGGCGTTTACCTTTCAGTTCGCCGAAGGTTTTATTGATCTGCTCTACTACCGCACGGGCGTCGACGTTACCCACCACAATCAGGGTCATCGCATCCGGGGTGTACCAGTTCTGGTAGAAAGATTTAACCTGTTCAATATCAACCGGCTGCTTCAGCGGCTCCGCCGGATCGTGGCCGAGCAGCGTTGATCCCTTGAGGCGATAGCGCCACCAGCCCTCTTTGGTATCCGCGGGCCAGGTGGCAACCATGTCACTGTTGCTCAGCGCATAGTTAACGGTTTCAGGGGTAATGGAGACGTTGCCTGCGGTATCAGAGAGCCAGGTCAGCGCCTCTTTGAGCAAATCATTACGGTTGTTCGGCAAGCTGAGGTTAAACATGGTGTAGTCATAAGAGACCACGGCAGGCGGGAGTGGGCGTTTCGGGTCGATGCCCTGTTGCCACAGTGAACGCACCTGCACAGCCTGCAGGCTGCCGCTTTGGGTCAGCGCCAGCCGGGGGATAAAGTGGCTAAAGCCGGTCTGCTGCGTGCTTTCCGTCAGGGAGCCCGTATTTACCGAGAGGCGGATTTCAATCCGATCGCTGGGACGCTGAGGCGTCGAGAGGACCTGCCACTGGAAGCCGTTCGCCAGCGTCCCCTGTTGCCATGCAGGATCGGGCTGGAGCGCATCAGCGTGCACGTAACTGGCTGCTGCCATCATCAGCAAACCGCCGGTTAAGAGTCGAATTTTTGTGCCCTGCATGTGAACCCCTGATCAACATTCCTGGTTAAAAAGAGTGCTACACGCCCTGGAGCACTCTAAAGACGATATTCAAAACACTCCGATTAGACCGCGCGTTAAGCGAAACGTCACGGCATGAAGTGAAATATACCCGAAAAAAATCTTGTCGAATTATGACAGGTATGAGGGGCCATTATGCGCAGGAGCCCGCACTCCGACAAGGGAATGCGGGCCTGAGAGCAGATTTTAGGAGGATAAACCGTGCGTTTTGCCGTCTGGCGCACGATTATTGAGGGTATCGTCGAGCTTTTTATGATCCAGCTCTTTCACCCACTTCGCGACCACGATGGTCGCTACCCCGTTACCGACCAGGTTAGTCAGCGCACGAGCTTCAGACATAAAGCGGTCAATACCGAGGATCAGCGCCAGCCCCGCCACCGGCAGATGACCCACCGCTGAAATGGTTGCCGCCAGGACGATAAAGCCGCTGCCCGTCACCCCGGCCGCCCCTTTCGAAGAGAGCAGCAACACGACCAGCAGCGTGATTTGATGGAAAATATCCATGTGGCTGTTGGTCGCCTGAGCGATAAATACCGCGGCCATGGTCAGGTAAATCGAGGTGCCATCCAGGTTAAAAGAGTAGCCCGTCGGAATGACCAGCCCCACCACCGATTTGCGGCAGCCCAGCTTCTCCATTTTATCGAGCATACGTGGCAGCGCCGACTCGGACGAGGAGGTACCCAGCACGATGAGCAGCTCTTCGCGGATATAGCGGATGAACTTAAAGATATTGAAGCCGGTGGCCTTTGCAATACTCCCCAGCACGACCACTACAAACAGAATACAGGTGATATAGAAGCAGATAATCAGCTGGCCCAACTGTACCAGGGTGCCCACGCCATATTTACCGATGGTAAACGCCATCGCCCCGAAGGCCCCGATAGGTGCCAGACGCATAATCATATTGATAATGCCGAAGATGACCTGAGAGAAGCTTTCAATCACATTAAAAATCAGCTGCCCTTTGCTTCCCAGGCGATGCAACGCAAAGCCAAACATCACGGCAAACAGCAGTACCTGCAAAATGTTACCGCTGGCAAAAGCGCCAATGACGCTGCCGGGAATCACATCCAGAAGGAAGGCCACCACACCCTGATCTTTTGCCTGATCGGCGTAGACGGCGACCGCTTTGGCATCGAGCGTAGAGGGGTCTACGTTCATGCCGGCGCCGGGTTGCACCACGTTCACGATAATCAGGCCGATAATCAGCGCCAGGGTGCTGACCACCTCAAAATAGAGCAGCGCGACCGCGCCAGTGCGACCGACCGCCTTCATGCTTTCCATGCCCGCGATACCGGTCACCACGGTACAGAAGATAACCGGGGCGATAACCATCTTGATGAGCTTAACAAACGCATCGCCTAGCGGTTTCATCTGCGCGCCCAGTTCAGGGTAGTAATGGCCCAGCAGAATGCCGATAGCAATCGCAGTCAGCACCTGAAAGTAGAGACTTTTGAAGAGTGAGGTTTTCATATGATGTCCTTGGGAAGAAAAACCACAGGCACTATAGGGATAATAATTACCTGCGGATTTAAAATACCACCCGGCTCTCAGGACAGATACAGACTCAGATTAGAAATGAAACACAAATGTTAAAAAGTTTGAGCTGGCTCGCACAAGCCAGCAACATTTTAATTCAACGCAGGGGTGTCATGGGGAGAAAGGTAATGCGCTTCAAAGAGATCGCGTGGAACGGCACGGGCGAAGAGATAACCCTGCCCATACTTCACGCCAGCCTCTGCCAGCCAGTCGCGCTGTGCCTCGGTTTCGACCCCTTCGGCAATCACGTCCAGCGTCAGGCTTTGCGCCATCTGAATAATGGCCTGCACCATGCTGCTGTCGTCCGGTAAACCTTCCACAAAGGTCTTGTCGATCTTCAGCACGTCCACCGGCAGCGTTTTCATATGCTGCAGCTGACGCAGCCCCGCATACCCCATACCGAAATCATCCAGCGCGATACGTACCCCGGCATTGCGCAGCGGACGCAGAATCGCCACCGCTTCGTTCGGGTCGTCGATACGGCGACTTTCCGTTACCTCAAGAATCAGGGTGTCAGGCTGGATTTGATAGCGATGAATCAACTCCAGCAGCTCGGAAACCATCGTCGGGTGCATCAATTGCAGCGCAGAGAGATTGACCGACAGCGGCAGGGTAATACCACGAGCCTGCCAGGCTGAGAGCAGCCGGCAAGACTCCTCCAGCACCCAGTGGCCCACCGTCACCATCAGCCCACAGTTTTCAATACGTTCGATTAACCCTTCCGGCAGCTCCCAGGAGCCGTCCGGCTGCTGCATACGCAGTAGCGCTTCGGCGCTTTTTACCCGGCCCGTACTCAATTCAACCTGCGGCTGCAGCCAGATGGCAAACTGATGATTATCCAGCGCGTTAAGGATATCGCTCTCTTCCGTCAGGCGCTGCTGCGCCTTTTCCATCTCTTCGGGTTCGAAGAACTGGATTTGGTTTTTACCCTTGCGACGCGCAGCAAAGGCGGCGGAGAAGGCCCGGCTGTAAAGTTGCTCGGCGCTCTGATCGCCGTAATACATGGCAATGCCAATGCTGGCGCTGGGGCGCAGCTGGATGCTCTGAACCGGCAACCGCTCGTTAATGACAGTGAGCACTTGCTGACCTAACGTGATGGCATGCCATGGCTCCTTCACCCCATGGGCGATAATCACGAAGTCGTACCCCGTGACCTGAGAGAGCACCATCCGCGGGGAGAGGACGGATTTCATCTTTTCCACAAGCGTGAGCAGCAACATCTCTCGCTGACTCTCTTTCAACACCCCGGCGGTGTCCTGCAAGGTTTCACAGGCCACGACCATCAACGCCGTCGTCTGCTGGCGGGCGACCGTCTGCTCCAGCAGACCCATCAGGAACGCTTTGTTCGGTAAATCCGATACCGGGAAGCGGGTCGCATTGCAGTTCATCTCGTCATACTGACGCAAAATCCGCTGTTGATTGATGTTGTAGCTGCGGACCAGCATGCCGATCTCGTCGTCATGATGCAGGCGCGGCAACGGCAGCTGGTGACCCACCTGATACTCTCCCGGTAGATCATTGAGTTCCCGGGCCAGACGGCGTAGCGGATGCACAATCAGTCGGTTAATACACCAGGTCAATGCCACCGTCAGCATCAGCGTCAACAGTAAGTAAGCAGTCACTAACGTTGATAGCCAGCTCATCACAAATTTAAACATGCGATAAGAGTCTGACTGGAGCACCAGATAAGCCAGCGGCTGCGGATTTGCCGGGCGTTCCAGCGAATAGATGGGGAGCGAGATTTGCACCGGCAGTTCGACCATTCGCATTACCATCATCGGCACCGGACGCTCAGGGATAAAGCGCATACGCAGCGCCTGGAACTGATTAGGCAACACCACATCCGCCCGGCTGACGACGCCGGCCGGCTGGATCCCTTTAAGGATGGTTTCTGCTTCCGGGATATCCCCTTTCAGGATGGCCGCAGAGAGCGGTTCACGAACCGAACGGGCAATGCTTTCAAGTTGCGTAGCCGTGTTGTAGCGATTCTGCTGAATGGAATGAACCAACAGAATGACGCAAAAGATGAAAACAAACACCATAGTGACGGCGGAAACCATCGCCATTTGTTTGATAGTTAATGAACGGCTGACACGCAAAATGACTCTCCAGAGAACACGACACGCGGGGTAATCAGATGTGACCCCGCTGCCGCCTGAGTATACCCCATCGCAATCGATTTAAGAGAGGCTAACAAAACGATTAAGGTTATTCTGGTTACCATTCCGCATAAGGCATAAGCGGCTGCGGTGGTATGTCCATGTCACCCTGCCAGCCTGCGGCAGAATAGCGTACATACATCAGCGCATGGCTTGGGGTGTAATCCTTCGCCTCCTGAATATCGACCCCCAGCCCAACAAACCAGTTGGAGGTGACACGACGTTCAATAATAGCCCGGGCGGTATAACCGGTACCGCTGCTGCTGCTTCCCTCTTCCGGCTCACTGCGATCGCCGTATCTGCCTGGTTCAACAGGGATCAGGCTCTGAATCGGGTAGCGCTTACCGTCATTGCTTTTCGAGTGTGACCAGGAGACCGAGCCACCCAGCTCCCAGGACCAGTTCTCGGTACGCTTACGCCAGTTGATGGGCAGCGCGAAGGAGACATACTGTTGTGGGCTGTAGTAGCCGCCCTGTCCCAGCGTGTACTCGCTCAGGTCTTTATCGTAATGCCAGAGCATATTGCTGAGGCCGACGGTCAGGCGCTCGTTATTGGCATTGATGAGTTTGTAGTAGTAGCCGGTCATCCAGCGCACGCGCCAGTTGTCCGCCACGTTCTCGCCGGTCAGGGAATCGGCATTCAGACTAGACCAGATCCCATTCGCCTCACCCTTGTCATAGCTAACGCTGACCCCGCCCCCGGTGGAACGTACACCGCCCCAGGTTTTATGGGTATTGGGATCAACCTGTCCGGCAAAGGCCAGCATGGAGCTGGAGACCGGGCGACGGTGCGCGTTAACCGTATAGCCCAGCGGACCGATATCGCTGCTATAGCTGATACCGCCAACAACATCGACGACCTCGAAGCCCATCGGTGTGGTACCGATGTCCATCGCCCAGGTGCTGTTTTCCCAGCCCACCGCAACGCTGGCGCCATCCGCCGTCTGGCTAGTGTGACCATAGCATGCCGTACTGGCACAGGTGCCCCACTTCGGATTAAAAGATCCATTGCTTGCGGTAGAGAACGAGCCTGCGTCCATATTGACCATGTCCGTACGGAAGAACATCCGGCCGTCGGAAAGCGGTGCGTCGACGTGCAGCATGGTGGTATGGGCTTTAAGGTCAGAGTAGCCCCCCGTACCGCTGGAGCCCCAGTACTCGTGCTGCAGGGTGACGTTAACATCCTGCTGACGATAGAGATCGCCCGCGTCGCTACGTACGCCGCGCTTCAGCCAGTCATCGCGCTCATCATTACGCGTCAGGCGGGTGAAAGTGTCGTTATCCACCGGACGGGTCGGGGTGATCCCCGAGGCCACCATCGTATCTTTGTAAGTCTCAAGCGCCGCCTTTGGCTGACCGTTCGCCGCCTGGAAACGGGCCGCGTCGCGCAGTACCAGCGCACTCTCCATCGACGGCGGCTGCGATTTCGCCTGCGGAATGAGGCGGCTAAAGGTCTGTTGCGCCGTGTCGGTATTACCCAGCCCTGCCTGGGCCAGCGCGATACGACGCTGCATATTGATGGAAGGGGACTCGCCCTGCGGCGTGGCAGGCAGCGTCGCCAGCGTGGCCTGGGCTGCAGACTTGTCGCCCGCGGCGATGTGCGCTTCCGTCAGGCCAAGTATCGCATCGGCATTTTGCGGCTCGCGTTTTAGCACCGTTTCATAGGCTGTTTTTGCCGCCGCCGTATCGCCGCGCTGCTGTGCCCAGTCGGCCAGGATCAGATCAATACGCGTCGAGGGTGGCTGCTGACGTAGCAACTCTTCCGCCTCCCGCTCCTTACCGCTATCACGCAGGCGGTTCGCGGTCTCCAGCACCTGGTTGCCCTGCAGACGATCGCCCAGTTCGCGGATGTTATCGTTCCACTGACTCTGGGGCAGCGTATTCAGGTGTGCCAGCGCGGCACGATCCTGATCGTTGCCCGAGAGATAAAGTCCGTAGGCGTAAACCTGCTCCGGATCGCCCGGCTTCTGCGAGGCCAGGTTGCGCATCAGCGTATCGGCCTGGCTTCGCTGACCGCTGCTGTAAAGATCGCGTGACAGCCGGTAAGTGATCCAGACATTGCCCGGATCCATCGCCAGTCGGCGGCGCTGGATCTCCGCCGCCTGAGCATAATTACCCTGATTTTCGAGCTGCTCGGCCTGCTGGGCCAGCTTCTCGTTGCTCAGGCTGCGTTCAATATCATCGATACTGCGGCGCTGGCTGGCAGAGAGCGATTGTATAAACTGGGTCGCTTTTTCCGGTGATTCGGCGCGATAGAGGTTGGCCAGTCCACGCACCGCGTTGCTGTTGCCGCTGTCCATACGCAGCGCCTGACGGTAGTAGCGCTCGGCGCTGGCACTGTCTTTACGCGCCATGGCCGCATCCCCCAGTCCTAATACGGCATAGCTGTCGGTATTATCCGTGTTGCGCGCTTGCTGGTAATAGCGTTCGGCCTGGCCTGGGTTATTGGCTTTCAGCGCCGCGTCGCCCTGCTGGATCAGCAGCCAGTAGCGGTTAACCTTGAGCAAACTGTCCCACTTGTCGCGGTTTTCACTTTGCGGATCGAGCGCGATCGCTTTCTCGAACTGCGCCACTGCCCTGGCACGATCGCCTTTCTGGGAGTAAGCCTGCCCGAGAGCGCCTACCGCTTCACTGTCCGCATGATTCGCGCTGACCGCCTGCTGCAACTCTGACACAGCCCGCTCGCCCTGACCCGCCTCAACGGCGGCCAGCCCCTGCGCCTTCGCACGGAACGCCGGGTCGGAAAGCTGTTGCTGCTGCTGCGCCAGTTGGGTACGCGCTAACTCCACGCTATCCCCTTCACTGAACACCTGCAGATAATCCTGTAAGGCTTTTACGCTGGCATCACTGACCGGCGTGTCTTTAATTTGTTGATACCAGATAGACGACGCGGCGTTACGCCCGCTGTTGGAGTTCGCCATCTGACGCAGCACGGCGAAGCCCTCATCACGACGCCCACTCTGAAAAAGAAGCTGGGCCAGTGAGTTCTGTAGCTGGCTATCGCCGGGGCGGCTGGCATTGATGCTCTTAAGCTGGTTGATCGCCTCATTGCGACGGGCAGGCACCTTCGCCACCAGCGTCCAGTACTCGGTGGCGATATCGCCATCCGGCGGGCTGCCAGCAAACAGCTTATCGTAGGCGGCAATCCCTTCGGCGGTATGGCCGGTAGTGGCCAGCAGACGGGCCTGCTGCAGCGCCTGACGTCCGTCAGGGCTGGAGAGAGACATGCTGCTGCGCGACGATTTATAAGCTTCTGAGGTTGGCGCCATCGTCTTCAGGCGGTCCAGCTCTTTTTGCGCGCCGGCGGTGTCGCCCTGGCGCAGCAAATAGCGGAAGCGTGCGGCCATCACGTCCGGGTTGTTCGGGTCAATCAGTTCGAGGCGATCCAGCGACTGGCGAACCAGGTCTTCGCGCTGCGTGGACTCGCCCAGCCGTACCTGCTCAAGCAGCTGTTTTTGCTGTGGGGAGTTCACCGCCTGCGCGGCCGGCAGTAAGGCCAGACCGAGCGATAAACTGAGTAAACTTATTGTGAACTTGCGCATTCCTGGCCCCAGTCAGGTAGTAATTCACCTTTCACGGTGAAACGAAAACGATGCTGATCCCAGCCTTGTCCAAAGAGGGTCAGTACGTAGCTGTAATAAGCGTCATCGCCAGGAAAGTTGTCTGCTACACGCTGACGCTGCGCGGCTTGTGCATCGCGATTTTGCAAGAAAGGCAGCAGCGCAGCGGAGAAGCCCACCGGGCCCTGTCCGGTCGGTTTACCCGTGGCGACATCCACTTTCTCCGGCGGTATCCCTTTTTTAGCGGTAAGGGTTGCCATAGGTTTCAGCCGTGCCAACAACCGCGCTTTTTGCGGATCGCTGTCGTGCATCATGCCCACCCACAGCCAGACGCGAATAGCGTCATAGCTGCTGACGAGCGTTTTCTCTGGCTTGAGCTGCCAGCCGCCGTTTTTTTGATAACGTACCCAGTCGGGTGAAAATCCTTTCGGCGCAGTTTCCAGGAGCAGGCGCAGGTTGGTCTCCCGCAGCGTGCTCCAGGGCGCGCCAAAGCGAGTAAAATATTGTGCCAGCTGAGGCGGCAGATAACTTGGGTTGAAGCGCCACAGATTCTGTTCCGCAAAACCCACTTTGCCCGGCAGCAGCATGTAGCCCAGACCCGGCACCTTCACCACCTCTTCACGAACGATGAGCTTTAATAGCGCCCGCCCGGTATCGGTGTAAGTTTGCTCCTTCCACAGACGACCGGCCTCCAGCAGCGACCAGGCGATCCAGATATCAGCGTCCGAGGCGGAGTTGGGGTCGAGCACCTGCCAGCTGTCGGGGGCTTTTTTACCCCATAGCCAGGCAGGAAGCTGCGTATTTAACGCGCCCTTCGCCAGGTTATCCTGCGTCCAGCGCAGGATTTGGTCGAAGGTTTTACGGTCATTGGCGGCGAGGGCAAAGAACAGCGCGTAGCTTTGCCCCTCCGACGTGGTGATGCTACGGGCATCGCTGGGATCGATAACCCGTCCATCTTCGCTGATATAAGCCTGTTTGAACCGATCCCAGGCCGGCCAGCTGCAGGCGGCCTGAAGATTCCACGCGGTCAGCATAAACAGCGCCAACAAACCGTAGCGAAATCCCTTCATCACGGTTTACTCATGATCCGGATCGAGACGACGACGGCTGAAGATGCGCAGCAGACGCCACAACACCCAGGCCAGCAGCACGACGCTTATCGCGGCGAAGATCGCCAGCAACACCGGATGGTTTGACAGGGCATACCAGACGCGCTCAAACCACGGCAGATGACCGACGTAGTAGATATCCCCCACGCGCAGGCTATTGACGCCAGACTCACGGATGATCGATACCGAGCCAAACATCGCCGCACGTTTGCCGCTGTCGTTCATGGCCTGGTTCAGCAGTTCATAGCCGCGCGGGCTGTCTGCCAGCAGGGCAATCACGCTGCGTTGGTCGTTATACGGCGACTGGAACCCCACAACGGCGGCCATTGGGCCGGTGGAAGAGACTTCCGCGCGGGCATTAGCCTGACGGTCGCTCTCATCCGGCATAATGCTCGGTAAAGAACTTTCGCGCAGCGGGGTGTTCACCCAGGCTTCTGTCGCCTGCACCAGCAGATCAACGCGCTTGTCATCTTTTAACGCATCCGGAATCGCCCCTACCAGCAGGATATCGGCATCTTTACCCTGCAACTGGCTGGCATCGCTGGTTAGCGTGAAGTTTAGCGCCGGGAACCCGGTTTGCGCACCGACGGAGCCCATGGCATCCAGCAGCGTCGTCAGTTGGCCTTCGTTCGGATCTTTCGGCGTTACCACGATCGATTCCGAGAGGTCAGCCATACGGCTGAACGGGAAGCTGGCGTTGGCGAATGCGCGCAGATCCGGCATGGCAAGGAAGTGGTAATACTTCGAGAAGTCGATGGTGGAGTCATCGCCAATGACCACATGGTTCTGTACTGGCTGGAAGGTAATACAGTTTTCAACCGTACCACCCGGCATCGGGTTCATGTACTGGAAATCAAAGCGCAGCTGGTTTACCGCACCCAGCTTCAGCGCCGGAATCGAAACATCCGTTTTACCGTCCAGCAGCCCTTGCAGAACCGGCAGACGCAGCAGAAGACGATTCGCATCCTGCGTACTGGTCAGCGCGAAGGATTGCAGGAACTGGTTGTTCAGGCTGATATCCATCCGCGAACTGTCTTTCACCGGCGGCGCGGTGTAGCGGTAGTTCAGATTCATGTCGATGCCGTTGCTGCGCAGCAGATAGAGATCCGGCGGCAGATTTAACGACAGACTAATGGATGAGGGCTGCAAACCGGTGGCCTGCAGCTGCTCTTCATAGGTTTTCAGTTCGCCAAAGGTGACCGCGCGATCGGTACGCACCCAGTTTGGCGCATCGTATGGCTTACGCGGCAGCAGCGGTTTCACATCGTTAATCACCACGCTATTACCACGGAACAGCACGTTGCCTTGCGCCAGCCCTTTCGCCGCCTGCAGCAGGTCTTTGTCATCACGACCCATTACCACCAGCAGCTTCACGTACGGGTTGTTGGGATGGCTCATCATCTCGATGGTCGGCGCTTTCACCTCAGGATGATCGCGCAGGAACGCCGGACGGCTGGCGTTCGTGGCGAAGACGATCGCGTTGGTGTCTGGCAGTTTGTCATAGATGACCGGGAAACTTTGGCCGCGCCAGCCGCTGCGAGAACCGAACCAGGAGGCGACAATCGATGCCGCTTTTTGCTGTTCGATTTCCGGCGCACCGGCAAAGACCATCGGTAAGTTCAGCGGGCGATTGTCGCGCGGGTCAAAGAACGGCACCGGGAAGCGCGAAAGATCGTTAGCCACCGCCAGCGACTGATAGGTCAGATCCAGCGAGCTACTACGCCCCACGTCCATCCACAGCGTACTGCTGGCCGGGTTTTCACAGACGTCACGATAGTGGCCAACAAATTCCAGCCGCACGCGGTTGAAGTCACTGATAAACAGCGGGTTGATCGGCAACTGCGCCAGGGTTTTCTTGCCCAGCTGCTCTTTGGTCACCGGCAGGACGCCCATCAGTTCATCGTTCAGATAAACCTTCAGCTGTGACTGTACCGGCAACAGCGAGGGAGAGGGGGTGTATTCAAGGTTCAACAATGCTTTAGAAACGACTTCGTCGCTGCGCATGCCGAACTCGATACCGCCGTTCGGGTTAATACCGCGCAACACCATGCTACCCGGCGGTGGCGCGATCTGAGCAAAGGAGAGCTTCACATCGCGTGACGGTGCGCTGTCGGCGACAATCGGCGCATCGGCACCCTGCACGCCAGGCATGACCCGGCCTACTGGCGCGTCCGACGGCGGTAGCGTCTGGCCCGTTGTAGGTTGATTCGGGATCACCGCTTCCGTTTGCCCCGGCGCGGCGGTGGCTGCCGGCTCAGCGGGGGCTGCGACAACAGGTACCGTTGGCGCAGGAGTCGTCTCCGGTGCCGCCGAGACCATAAAGGAGGGGAGCGCACTCATCCCGACCGCCACTGCACTAATCCATGATAGTTTTCTTTTCATCGCATTATCATCATTGTTGAGCCATAACCGGGTCTGCTTGCTGTACCGCCTCGCCACGCTCAGGACGGCGAGGAACAAACGACACAACCCAGGAAACCAGCGAAGTAATTGACCGGAAAATCACTTTCACGGACGATGGAGCAAATTCGGCAAGGTGGCGATAGCCACGGAAACCCAGTTTCAGAATATCCAGCAGGCTCTCCAGCGGTTTATCTTCCGGGAAGCTGTCCTGCCAGAGCGCCCAGGTATCGGCACGGGCGAAGGTACACTGCACAAAATCGATATGCTGCTTTTTCGTCAGCGGCATCAACTGCAGACCCACTTCGTTGCCCAGTACGCGCACCACCTGGGTTGGGAAAACATACTCTTGCTGGCCACGCTTAAGCAGAAGATTAGCCTTCTGCCCTTCCAGCACCTGCGCCTGGCCGTGGATCTTGATGCCCAGGCCGCCGTCAGAGAAGTCGTGTACGGTACAGGAGAAGAGGTGACCGTCTTCCCGGGCGATAGCAGCCGGCATGGCGATTTCGACGCGATGGGCGCGACGCACCTGCTTACTTTCCACCGAAACCGCCACCGCGCCGCCGAGAATGATCAGGTTGTAGAAGACCCACGCCATACTCACAAACACGGTCAGCACTTCGTTCTCAGGCCCGGTGTAATAGCGCCAGACACCGGCGATGATACCGACAATATTAAGCAGCACCAGGAAGATGTAAGGCCGGGAGATCACCCAGTCCACATACTCCTCTTCCACCAGCCCGCCTTTCGCCGTGACGTTGAATTTCCCTTTATGCGGGTTGATCAGTGCCACCATGGTTGGCGGGGCGATATACCAGGCGAGTACGGTTTCGTAGATTTCACTCCAGAACGAGTGGCGATACTTGCCCTGAATGCGCGAGTTGGTCAGGCTGGCGTGAATCATGTGCGGCAGTACAAACAGCGCGATCATGATCGCCGGGGCGTAAATGATGTAGGCATGCAGCAGCAGGAAGGCCAGCGGCGCCGTCAGGAAGATAAGGCGCGGGATCCCGGATAAGAAGTGGAACATGGCGTTTAAATAGCAAAGACGCTGCCCCCACTTAAGCCCTTTGCCAAACAACGGGTTATCAAGACGGAAGATCTGTACCATGCCGCGCGCCCAGCGAATACGCTGACCGATATGCGCAGAGAGCGACTCTGTCGCCAGCCCGGCAGCCTGCGGAATACGCATATAGGCGGAGGTGTAACCCCGACGGTGCAAGCGCAGGGAGGTGTGCGCATCTTCGGTCACCGTTTCTACCGCAATGCCGCCAATTTCATCCAGCGGTTTACGGCGAATTACCGCACATGAGCCGCAGAAGAAGGTGGCATCCCACATGTCGTTACCGTCTTGGACCAGCCCGTAAAACAGCGTGCCCTCATTTGGCGTCTTGCGGAACCGGCCAAGGTTGCGCTCGAACGGATCGGGTGAGAAGAAGTGGTGCGGCGTCTGCATCATCGCCAGTTTGGTATCCTTCAGGAACCAGCCCATGGTCATCTGCAGGAATGAGCGTGTGGGGACATGGTCGCAGTCGAAAATCGAAACAAATTCGCCTTTGGCATACTTAAGCGCGTTATTGATGTTGCCCGCTTTCGCGTGTTCGTGGGTAGTACGGGCGATATAATTCACCCCTACGCTGTCGGCAAACTGTTTGAACTCTTCGCGCCCGCCATCATCCAGGATCCAGATCTGGAGCTTGTCTTTCGGCCAGTCGATACCCAGCGATGCGTAAATGGTGTTTTTCACCACGCTCAAATCTTCGTTATAGGTCGGCACAAAGATATCGACGCTCGGCCAGACGCGGGTATCTTTTGGCAGCGGTACCGGCTGACGGTTTAGTGGCCAGATTACCTGGAAATAGCCCAGCACCAGTACTACCCAGGCATAGGTTTCAGCAAACAGCAGGATCAGGCCGCACACCAGACTGACCGGGTCGTTCCAGTTGAGAGTGGAGGTGTAACGCCACCAGATGTAACGGCAGGAGACGGTCAGCGACAGCACAATCAGCATTAACGCAGAGAAGCGCCCAGGAATGCGGCGCACCAGCAACGCTACGCCCCATAGCAGTATCAGGAAGATAAACTGCGCCATCGGGTTAAAGGGCTGGGTAATGCAAACCAGGGCCAAAATCAGCGAGAAGAAGACCACCACACCGAGAATAAAGCGACGCAGCCGCGGGTGCAGATGTCCCAGCTCCTTTTGGGAATCAAGATGGCTGGTGTTGTTATGCAGGCGAGTGGGTAGATGGTCCAGCCACTGGTGATAACGCCCGCGCAGGGTTTTAAAGCGCGACATGCTGCCCCAGCGCGACGACGCTTTCTCTTTGCGTCCCGAGGTCGCCAGCAACCAGATGGCCTGAAGGGCATAACGCGCCGGGTCCAGCGGACGCGGACGGTCAGGGTCGATATGCGGATACAGTTCATTATGCCGGCCACGAATACGCTGCCAGCGCGGGTGTTCAAGGGGAATAAAGAGCCAGGCCAAAATCATCCACAAACAGCCCAGAGCAGCACTGAAGGGAGAGGCGCCGTGCAGACGGTAATTACGGTAACGCTCGCTCAGACGCGCTCGTACCGGCGGAATAAGCAGCAAGGCGCCCAGGCGATTCATGGGGTGCTCCCGGTGGCGATTTTGTCACCGTTAAAGTTCAGCAGACACCAGTTCGCCAGGATCATCATCTCTTCGGCGGCCAGCGAGTCGCTACGGTATTCCCCGAGCGGCTGCTTCGACGCCATGCACTCAACCATCGCTTCATCGCGATGCAGCACCATCGGCAGCAGACGACGCTGGCTCTGCAGCCACACCTGGTAGAGATCGTCCTGCAGCTGGCTGCCGATGCGCAGGTCGTTGATCAGAATACGTGCGCCGACTGGCAAAGATTGCTGGTGCAGGCGGATATGGCAGTTAGTGTCTGGCTTGACGATAGCCAGCGTGTGATCGCAAAGCTCCACCAGCGCGCGCGTCAGCGGCGAGTGGCCATGAGGCAAGTCGATCAAAATCCATTGATAATGGCTACGCGCTTTTAAAGTCTGTAATGCAGTGGTGAACTGCCCCAGCGTCTCATACAGGCTATATTCATTTTCCCGTTCGCTGTCGGTCAGTTGACCGAAAGGCAGCACGTCCAGCTGCGACGTGTAGCGTTGCCCGGCATCACGCCAGTCCGTACCATCCAGCAGTGCTCTACCCCAACCGCCGGTATGGCTGAAATCGACATTAAACGACATGCGCAACAAATTATCGGCGCAGGCGTCTACCACCAGCACCGATTCACCTAATAACTGTAATGACCAGCCAAGCGCCGCCGTAATTGATGTGGTACCCACACCACCGCGCACGCCTTGCAATCCAACTATGGCCATTCACGGCTCCCTTATTTTTGTTGAGCAAATTCGGCCAGTAACGGCCAGCGTCGAATCGCTGCAGCCAATTGTTCACGTTGCGAAATATCGGTGTAGTCAATTTCTGGCAATGAAAAAGCCTGGCTGAGTGCCAGAAAGTCATTTTGAAAGGTGTATCCGAGGCCGGAGTCCAGCGTCGTATTTACGGGTTCATTGTTAGACATTCACGTCTCATCCCATTGAGGAAATTCTAATGCTCAGATGTAGCCAGGCGTCCTGCCAGAGAAATTTCATTTACATGCTAAATCTGATGTTCTTTAATTTCAATGTTAGGTTTATTTCTTCGCTTTCGCTAGTAAACTGAATACAGACAAATTAGTGGCAAAGAGGGACATCGTGAACCCCATTTTTTCTATTGGCATCCAGTCATTATGGGATGAATTGCGGCATATGCCAGCAGGCGGTGTCTGGTGGATCAACACCGATCGCGACGAAGACGCAATACATCTCCTTAATCAAACAGTTTCTGCTCAGGATGCGCGCGCCAAAGTCGCGGTTATTACGATGGGCGACGATCCTAAATCGATTGTCAGGCTGGAGGAAAATGGCGGCCCGGATACGGTTCGTCTATTTTCCATGCCGGAAACAGAGAAGGGTCTCTACTTTTTGCCGAGTGACATCCAGTGCAACCTCGATCCCGATCACTATTTAATTGTCCTTAAATGTACAAATAACGCCTGGTTAAATATTCCGGTTGATAAATTGCGCGGCTGGCTGGAAAAAATGAATAAATGGGCGCATTTTTACAATTGTACCCTTTTGGTTCTGAGTCCGGGTACGAATAATGACAAGCAATTCTCATTATTAATGGGGGAATACCGTTCGCTGTTCGGCCTTGCCAGTCTGCGCTATCAAACCGACATTCATCTTTACGATGTTGCGTTCTGGTGCAATGAAAAAGGGGTCAGTGCTCGTCAGCAATTAACGCTTTCCCGTCAGGATAATGCCTGGCACCTTACGCAGCAGGAAGAGGCGGTAGTGCAGCCTCGCAGCGATGAGAAACGGATCCTCAGTAACGTCTCGGTACTGGAAGGCGCACCGCCGCTGTCAGAACACTGGTCGTTATTTGAGAACAACGAAGCGTTATTCAACGAAGCCCGCTCCACCCAGGCGGCAACCATCATCTTTTCGCTGACTCAGAACAACCAAATTGATGCCATTGCGCGGCAGATCCACACGCTACGCCGCCAACGTGGTAGCGCTCTGAAAATCGTAGTGCGTGAAAATCTCACCAGCCTGCGCGCCACCGATGAGCGCCTTCTGCTGGGCTGCGGTGCGAATATGGTTATTCCGTGGAATGCCCCGCTCTCCCGTTGCCTGACGCTTATCGAAAGTATTCAGGGCCAGCAGTTCAGCCGCCACGTGCCGGAAGATATTTCAACACTGCTCTCCATGACCCAGCCTATGAAGCTACGCGGCTTCCAGAAATGGGATACCTTCTGCGACGCGGTAGGCAATATGATGAGCAACACGCTGCTGCCTGCTGATAATAAAGGGGTGATGGTGGCGCTGCGTCCGGTTCCAGGCATTCGCGTCGAGCAGGCGCTGACGTTGTGCCGTCCAAATCGTACCGGGGATATCATGACCATCGGTGATAACCGGCTGGTCCTGTTCTTATCATTCTGCCGGATAAACGATCTTGATACCGCCCTGAACCATATCTTCCCGCTGCCTACCGGCGATATCTTCTCTAACCGGGTGGTCTGGTTTGAAGATAACCAGATCGCCGCGGAGATTATGCAGATGCGCGCCGTTAAACCTGAACAGTGGAACAAACCGCTGCCGCTGGAGACCGATATCAAACCGATCCTTAACGCCACGCACGATGGTCATGCCTGGCGGCGCATTCCGCATCCGCTACGCTTACTGGATGATGCTGTGGAGAACCCATCATGATGAACGTCAGCGATATCATTCAGCTCGTGGTGCTCTGTGCGCTCATCTTCTTCCCGCTAGGGTATTACACGCGCCATTATTCACGACGGATCCGTGATGCAGCGCGAATTGTTTTTAGTAAGCCTCGCTATGTTAAACCCGCCGGTACGCTGAACAGAGCGTCGCAACAGGGCAAACCGAAAAAATGACAAATTCTTCTTATACGACTTCGGCGCCTTCGCCGCTCTGGCAGTACTGGCGCGGCCTTTCTGGCTGGAACTTTTACTTTTTGGTGAAGTTCGCTCTGCTATGGGCGGGATACCTGAATTTCCATCCCCTGCCGAACCTGGTCTTTATGGCCTTCCTGCTGATGCCGATCCCGAAGTATCGTCTGCATCGCCTGCGCCACTGGGTGGCGATCCCCATCGGCTTCGCCCTCTTCTGGCATGACACCTGGCTGCCGGGTCCACAGAGTATTATGAGCCAGGGTTCTCAGGTTGCAGGCTTTAGCGCTGACTATATGCTCGACCTGGTGACCCGTTTTATTAACCTGCAGATGATTGGCGCGCTGTTTGTGCTGTTTATCGCATGGCTGTTCTTGTCACAGTGGATCCGCGTTACGGTGTTTGTGGTCGCCATCATGATCTGGCTGAACGTGCTGACCATTGCCGGCCCGGCCCTTACCCTGTGGCCAGGCGGCCAACCCACTACCACCGTCACCACCGACGGCGCTTCGGTAGCCCCAACGGTAGCGGCAGCTGGTAACACCGCCGTGGTGGGCGATATACCGGCTCAGACGGCACCGCCGACGACGGCCAATCTCAATGCCTGGCTGTCTACGTTCTATAATGCCGAAGAAAAACGCCAGACCAAATTCCCGGACGCACTGCCAGCCGATGCCCAGCCGTTTGAACTGCTGGTTATCAATATCTGCTCCCTGTCGTGGGCAGATGTGGAAGCCGCAGGGCTAATGTCGCATCCGTTGTGGTCGCACTTTGATATCCAGTTCAAGGATTTCAACTCCGCCACCTCTTACAGCGGCCCGGCGGCCATTCGTCTACTGCGCGCCAGCTGCGGTCAGCCATCGCATAAAAATCTCTACCAGCCAGCCGGTAACCAGTGCTACCTGTTCGATAATCTGGAGAAACTGGGCTTCACGCAGCACCTGATGCTGGGCCACAACGGCGTGTTCGGTGGATTCCTGAAAGAAGTGCAGGAAAACGGCGGCATGCACGCGCCGCTGATGGATCAGAAAGGGCTGCCGGTGACCTTGCTGGGCTTCGACGGTTCGCCAGTGTATGACGACACCGCGGTGCTTGAACGCTGGATGCAGACCATTGAGAAAGACCAGAACCCGCGCACTGCGACTTTCTATAACACCCTGCCGCTGCATGATGGGAACCACTTCCCTGGCGTGAGCAAAGTGGCGGATTACAAGCTGCGTGCCCAGAAATTGTTTGATGAACTGGATGCCTTCTTCACCCAACTGGAGAAGTCAGGGCGCAAAGTGATGGTGGTAGTGGTACCGGAGCACGGCGGTGCGCTGAAGGGCGATAAGATGCAGGTTTCTGGCCTGCGCGATATCCCGAGCCCCTCAATTACTAACGTGCCGGCCGGGGTGAAATTCTTCGGTATGAAAGCCCCACATCAGGGTGGAGCGATTGAGATCACCCAGCCTACAAGCTACCTGGCCATCTCTGAACTGGTAGCCCGCGCGGTGGACGGCAAAATCTTCGTTGAAGATAACGTTAACTGGGATCAGTACATCAAGGATCTGCCGCAAACGGCAAAAGTGTCTGAAAACGCCAATGCGGTGGTCATTCAGTATCAGAACAAGCCGTATGTCCGTCTGAATGCCGGTGACTGGGTGCCTTACCCGCAGTAATCTACGGCTTCCCCTCTCTTACGAGAGAGGGGAAGCGCATTGCCTTACTACTCCGCGCTACGAAGCGAGATTTCGCCGCCCATCCAGGGTTTGATCACCCCATCCTGTTCAAGCAGCAGTGCCCCCTGTGCATCGATACCGCGGGAGGTGCCAAACACCTCTTTATCGCCAATAATCAATTTCACCGGTCGATTAATAAAGTTATCCAGCTTTTCCCAGCGCGCCAGGAACGGTGTCAAACCATCCTGTTCAAAGCTGAGCAGCGATGTCCGCAACTCTTTGATCATCTGCACCGCCAGGGTATTGCGATCAATATTTACCCCCGCCTCATGCAGGTTGATCCAGCCCTGATTTACCACATCGCTCTGTACCGTACGCATAATCATGTTAATGCCAGCGCCAATCACGATGTTGGCCGCATCGCCGGTTTTGGCGGTCATTTCCACCAAAATACCTGCCAGTTTGCGATCGTTCAGATAGAGATCGTTTGGCCATTTAACACGCACTTTATCTGCGCCTAACGACTGCAGAACCTCGGCCATCACAATACCGATGACCAGACTTAGTCCCATGGCGGCAGCCGGTCCTTGCTCCAGACGCCAGTACATAGAGAGATAGAGATTAGCGCCAAAGGGTGAGAACCATTTACGCCCGCGACGACCGCGGCCCGCCTGCTGGTATTCAGCCACACAGCTATCGCCAGAGTTCAGCTCGCCAATTCGGTCCAGCAGATATTGGTTAGTGGAGTCGATGACCGGCAGTACGGCAACCTTCCCCTCCTCTAACTGACCCTGGATGAGATTCTGATCCAGTAACTGGATGGGCTCCGGCAGGCTATAGCCTTTCCCCGGGACAGTGAAGACATCCACGCCCCAGTCGCGTAAGGTCTGAACATGCTTGTTAATCGCCGCCCGGCTCATACCCAGGCGCTCGCCAAGTTGCTCGCCAGAGTGAAAATCGCCATCGGCCAGAATAGAGATTAACGTCAAGGGAATTGTATTGTCTTTCACGCGATCGTCTCCACCGCATTTACTTCGCCGTGGGCGCCAATGAAGCGAACTTCAGGCTCCAGCCAGACGTTAAATTTTTCGCCAACGCGCAGACGAACCTGATGTGCCAGTTGCACAACATCGTCGCTGGTCGCTCTGTTTTCGTTGATCAATACCAGTGCCTGCTGGCGATGGACTGCGGCTCCGCCGTAAGTGGTACCCTTAAGCTGACATTGATCGATCAGCCAGCCCGCGGCCAGCTTCACGCTACCATCCGCCTGGGGATAGTGCGGTGCAGCGGGCCACTGTGCGAGCAGTGCGTTTGCCACCTCAGCGGTGACAACCGGATTTTTGAAGAAGCTACCGGCATTGCCCTGCTGTTTAGGATCGGGAAGTTTGCTCATCCGCATATGACAAACCGCATCAAAAATTTGCCGCGGGGTGACGGTCGCAGGATCGAGACGGGTTAAGTCGCCGTAAGAGAGTACCGGCTGCCAGTGTTTCGTCAGCTGAAGTCCCACCGCCACGATCACAAACTTGTCCTGATACTCATGTTTGAAAATACTGTCACGGTAACCAAAGCGACACTGCTCTGCGGTTAAACGCAGCGCTTTCCCGGTCGCCAGTTCAATGCAGTCCACGTATTCGCAGACATGCTTAAGCTCAATGCCATAAGCACCGATATTCTGAATAGGAGATGAACCCGCACAGCCAGGGATCAGGGCCAGATTTTCCAGACCAGCCATGCCGTTATCAAGGGAAAATTGCACCAGATTGTGCCAGTTTTCGCCAGCGCCCACGTGCAGACGCCAACGCTCTGGCGTCTCTTCAACGTCAATCCCGGAAATGCGATTAATAATTACCGTACCTGAATAATCTTCCAGGAACAGTACGTTACTGCCTTCGCCCAGAATGAGAACAGGTTGGTTTTGTTGCGTTGCGTGATTCCATGCCGCCAGCAGTTGTTGAGAGTCAGTGGCCTGCACGATCTGTAAGGCATTTCGGTCAATACCGAAGGTATTCCAGAGCTTAAGGGAGTGATTCATAGAGGCTATCCAGATGCAAAAACCGGGATAGTTTACCGTATATGCGATGGGTTAGGGGGATATCTTTGTGTGCAGGTTCGTAGATGCAAAAACGCAAAAAGCCCATCCTTC
>NZ_DJCE01000002.1:0-110674 GCF_002430365.1 Leclercia sp. UBA5958
GAAGGATGGGCTTTTTGCGTTCTTATAACGTCATAATTCGCAAAATGCGGGTTATTGCGCTGCTAACCACGTCTCAATAAACGACACCAGACTGTCTGTGTCATTCAAATTCAGCAATGGAACCTTCAGATCCAGCTGAATATCGCTGGCTACAGCGATAACATGATTATCCAGCGTTAGCTCGCTAAGACTGTGCCCGGCATTACTTCTGAAAAGAATAATCTTCGGTACGGCTTCATGTTTAAACCCCTCGACCAGCACCAGATCCAATACAGAATGATCCATTCTGCTCACCAGGTAATGCAAGTCCAGTGGCTCTGCGCTCGGTGTTTCGGTCATCAACGCCCAACGGTTATTACTGGCGACCAGCGTTTGCGATGCCCCGGCTTTGCGTAGCTCATAGCTATCCTTACCCGGTATATCTACATCCATATTGTGATGCGTGTGTTTAATCAGACCTGGCCGGATCCCTCTGGCACATAGTGCCGGGATCAGTGCTTTTAACAGTGTCGTTTTACCTGTGCCGCTCCAGGCAGCGATGGCCAGAATCGGTGTCATATCGTCCCCTGATGCTTAATGATCTCTTCAATGGTATTGATGTTGATAAATGACGATTTCAGATCGCTGAAATCCACTGCGTGCCCTCCGGATTGACGCAGGAAAACCATGACACGCCGCTCTCCAGCCGTCAGGTAATCCTCTAGTGGTGCTATTAATCTGCGGTGTAACAATGCCACGGCGGGATGGTCACGCTCACCGTCATGCGCCCAGACAACCGGCGCGTCTGCTGCTGCAGATAGAAAGCGTTCCACCAGATTGGCAGGAATGAAGGGGGTATCGCAGGGGCAGAACAGAAACCACTCCGCCTGTGACTGCTGCATCACCGATAACATGCCGGCAAGGGGACCCGGAAAACCAGGCAACCGATCCTGATAAACCGGATACCCACTGGATTGATAAATGTCGAGATTCCTGTTGGCACTGATCGCCAGCGTCGCGACCTGGCGACGCAATGCGTCCGCGACATGCTGCCATAGCGGTTTGCCGTTTAGACTTTGTAGACCTTTATCGATCCCGCCCATGCGAGAAGCTTTGCCCCCCGCAAGGATCACGCCGCAGATATTACTCACCTGGCTCACTAATATCGCCTCTTTTATTGTGGGATTGACCCTGCTAACGTGTCACTCTAAACGAAAGGAGCATCATCATGAAATGTAAACGTCTCAACGAAGTCATTGAACTTCTCCAGCCAGCCTGGCAAAAAGAGCCAGAGCTGAACCTGATGCAATTTTTACAGAAACTGGCTCAGGAGTCAGGTTTTGAGGGCGAGCTGACCGACCTTTCTGACGACATTCTGATCTATCACTTAAAAATGCGTGATAGCGAAAAAGACGCGGCAATTCCGGGGATTAAGAAAGATTATGAAGAGGATTTCAAAACCGCTTTGTTGCGTGCGCGCGGCATAATTAAAGAGTAAAAGCTTGTAAGAGGCACCACCGTTTGCGTCGTTAAATGATATCCTGAATCATTCGTATAATTTCCGGATGATCGGATGAACGACCAGGCTTTCAATTTCCAGACCTTACATCCGGATACCATTATGGATGCACTGTTTGAACAGGGCATTCGTGTGGACTCCGGACTTACTCCCTTAAACAGCTACGAAAATCGCGTCTACCAGTTTCAGGACGAGGATCGCCAGCGCTTCGTGGTGAAGTTTTACCGCCCACAGCGCTGGACTGCTGAGCAAATCCAGGAAGAACATCAGTTTGCGCTCGATCTGCTGGCTGATGAGGTACCGGTCGCCGCCCCCCTTGCCTTCGCTAACCAAACGCTATTAACGCATCAGGGCTTCTCTTTTGCCGTCTTCCCCAGTCTTGGTGGCAGACAATTTGAAGCCGATAACATCGATCAGATGGAGTGGGTGGCGCGCTATCTCGGCCGAATCCATCAGACGGGGCAGAAAAAAGCGTTTAACGTTCGCCCGACTATCGGTACGCAGGAATATCTGCACGAACCGCGGCAGGTCTTCGAGACCTCCTCGCTGATCCCCTCCGCCCTGAAAGCATCTTTCCTTAGCGCGACGGATAAACTTATCGCTGCTGTCTCTGCGCGCTGGGACGACAACGTCAATACGCTGCGACTGCATGGGGACTGTCATGCCGGGAATATTCTCTGGCGAGATGGCCCGTTGTTTGTCGATCTCGATGACGCCCGTATGGGCCCGGCCATTCAGGATCTCTGGATGTTATTGAACGGCGATAAAGCCGAGCAGCGTATGCAGCTTGAAACTATTATCGAAGCATATGAAGAATTTACGCCGTTCGATTCAGATGAAATTGCCCTGATTGAGCCTTTACGCGCCATGCGTTTTGTATATTATCTCGCATGGTTAATCAGGCGTTGGGACGATCCCGCGTTCCCCAGAAACTTCCCGTGGCTTACCGGCGAAGATTACTGGCGTAATCAGATTTCCACCTTTGTTGAACAAGTGAAGGTTCTTCAGGAACCCCCTTTACAATTAACGCCCATGTATTAATCCGACACATCCAGGAGATAAGTGATCATGAAAAAAATTTGGCTGGCGCTGGCAGGTATGATTCTGGCATTTAGCGCATCGGCAGCGCAGTTCACCGATGGCAAACAGTACATCACCCTTGAAAAGCCTGTCGCCGGAGAACCTCAGGTGCTTGAGTTCTTCTCCTTCTACTGCCCGCACTGCTATGAGTTCGAGCAGGTTCTCCACGTTTCCGATAACGTGAAGAAAAAACTGCCAGAAGGCACCAAAATGACCAAATACCATGTCGAGTTTCTTGGCCCGTTGGGTAAAGATTTGACGCAGGCATGGGCCGTAGCGATGGCGCTGGGCGTGGAAGATAAAATCACTGCGCCAATGTTCGAAGCGGTGCAGAAAACGCAGACCGTGCAGACAACTGCCGATATCCGTAAAGTCTTTGTAGACGCGGGCGTGAAAGGCGAAGAGTACGACGCGGCCTGGAATAGCTTCGTGGTGAAATCCCTTGTAGCTCAGCAGGAAAAGGCTGCTGCCGACATGCAATTGCGCGGCGTTCCGGCAATGTATGTTAACGGTAAATATCAGCTGAACATGCAGGGCATGGACACCAGCAGCATGGATATTTTCGTACAGCAATATGCTGATACGGTGAAATACCTGGTAGAGAAAAAGTAAAAAAACAGCCGGTCAATGACCGGCTTTTTTATATTCTGCTTTGAGGTTCTCTATAAGCGCGTCTTTCTCGCTCCATAACGTGTTCAGCCAGAGCTGGAAACGGCGTTTAAAATTCTTGTCGTTAACATAATCCCCGTGCAGTTCCTCCGCCACAGGCATCAGATTCACACGTACTACAATGCGTGTCAGCTTACCGCTTAGCATGTCAAAGAAAGGCGTCTGATCATTCTCAGGATAACAGAGCGTAACGTTAAGCAACTTATCGAACTGCTGGCCCAGGACATGGACAGCCATAGCGATGCCTGCTGCCTTGGGCGCCAGTAGGTGACGATAAGGAGAGTGCGTTTGCTGCTGCTTCTCTTCAGTGAAGCGCGATCCCTCCACAAAATTCACGATAGTTGTGGGATGAACACGAAATTTTTCGCAAGAACGCCGGGTAGTGTCGACATCCTGTCCACGCCGTTCAGGATGGCGAATAAGATAACTGCGCGAATAGCGCTTCATAAAAGGCATATCGAGCGCCCAGCATGCCAGGCCCAGAAAAGGAACCCAGGCCAACTGCTGCTTAAGAAAATACTTGTTCATGGGAATATGCGAGCGGAAGAGCACACACAACACTACGATGTCTGCCCAGCTATGATGGTTGCAGATGAGCAAATACCAGTTTTTCTTGTTTAACCCCTCAAGGCCCTGCACATCCCATTTTAAATGGGGGTTGAGTTTGAGCAGAACAGCTAATCCTTCGCACCAGCAATACATCATGAAATTGCAAAAAGTAGAGACTGCGCGCCATACGCCCGGTAACGGCATTAGCAATTTAATGACGCCGGCAATGATGATCGGCACAGAACAGGCGATGGTGAGCAGAATAGTTAATGCGACACTGATCAACAGTATTATCGCAGCGAGCAGTCTCGACATGATTAGTATTTTCAAAGAGTTACGTGAGTATCGCCCTCTAGTGCAGGCGCAGGGCGCTGATTTTACCAGAAATCAGGCAAAAGAACGGTGGTTTAACGTGGGGCAGTGAGGAAAACGCTGTTGTAGCGGAGGTTTATTCTGTTTATTTAGGCTGGCGTAGTTAATATCCACATGGAGTAAATAGTCGCCAGGTCCGTTAATCTGTCCGGGATCGAAATATAAGCAACTGATAAATAATGATTAATATATTTATAAGGATCGCGGATACGGAGAGTTATCCAGGCTGCCAGAAACTACACACAAACTTATCCACAGGCGGGTTTTGCGAACGATCCCGACGATCGCAAAATCTTTGTCTGTATTAGGCCTGAAAAACTGATGTTTTCATCCTGATGTGGCATCCTTTATCCATAAATTACTCAAAGGCACGGACACTATGGTTCAGATCCCAGAAAACCCTCTTATTCTCGTCGACGGCTCTTCATACCTGTATCGGGCGTATCATGCGTTTCCTCCTCTGACCAACAGCGCCGGAGAGCCTACCGGCGCAATGTACGGCGTGCTGAACATGCTGCGCAGTTTAATCATGCAGTATCAACCCAGCCACGCGGCTGTGGTCTTTGATGCCAAGGGTAAAACCTTCCGTGATGAGCTGTTTGAGCACTACAAATCTCACCGTCCGCCAATGCCAGACGATCTGCGCGCGCAAATTGAACCGCTGCACAAGATGGTCAAAGCAATGGGTCTGCCTTTAATGGCGGTATCGGGTGTTGAAGCAGACGACGTGATTGGTACCCTGGCGCGTGAAGCCGAAAAAATGGGTCGTCCGGTTCTGATTAGTACGGGTGATAAAGATATGGCGCAGCTGGTTACGCCAGGGATCACCCTCATCAATACCATGACCAACACGATTCTGGGGCCAGAAGAGGTGGTCGCAAAATATGGTGTACCGCCAGAGTTGATTATCGATTTCCTCGCTCTGATGGGCGACTCCTCGGATAACATTCCCGGCGTACCGGGTGTGGGTGAGAAAACCGCCCAGGCATTGCTGCAGGGGTTAGGCGGGCTGGATACGCTCTACGCAGAATCGGACAAAATTGCCGGTCTCACCTTCCGTGGTGCGAAAACCATGGCGGGTAAGCTTGCCGATAACAAAGAGGTGGCTTATCTCTCTTATAAGCTGGCCACCATTAAAACCGACGTAGAGCTAGAGCTGGGCTGCGAACAGCTTGAAGTACAACAGCCTGCAGCAGACGAACTGCTGAGTCTGTTTAAACAGTATGAATTCAAACGCTGGAGCGCAGACGTAGAAGCGGGTAAATGGCTGCAGGCGAAAGGGGCAAAACCCGCGGCGAAGCCGAAAGAGACAATTATGGTCGATGCTGAAGAGCAGGCAGAAGAAGAAGCCGTGACGCTCTCTTTTGAACACTACGAAACGGTTCTCGAAGAGTCACGGTTGGTCGCCTGGATCGAGAAATTAAAAAACGCGCCGGTTTTCGCATTTGATACCGAAACCGATAGTCTCGATAACATTTCAGCCAATATGGTAGGCCTGTCGTTTGCGACGGAGCCGGGCATTGCGGCCTATGTTCCTGTGGCACATGACTACCTGGATGCCCCGGATCAGATCTCTCGCGAACGTGTTCTTGAACTACTGAAACCTATTCTGGAAGATGACAAAGCGCTGAAGGTCGGGCAAAACCTGAAGTATGACCGTGGCATACTGCAGAATTACGGTATTGAGCTTCGCGGTATCGCCTTCGATACCATGCTGGAATCCTACATTCTGGATAGCGTGGCGGGCCGTCATGATATGGATTCGCTATCTGACCGCTGGCTGAAGCATCAAACCATCACCTTTGAAGCGATCGCCGGTAAGGGCAAGAATCAGCTTACCTTTAACCAGATTGCGCTTGAAGAAGCGGGCCGTTATGCCGCAGAAGATGCGGACGTTACCCTGCAGCTGCATCTGAAAATGTGGCCAAAACTGCAAAAGCAGGCAGGCCCAATGAACGTATTCCAGCATGTAGAGATGCCGCTGGTGCCGGTGCTTTCCCGTATTGAACGCAACGGCGTCAAAATTGACCCAACGGTACTGCATAACCATTCTGGCGAGCTGGCGCAGCGCTTGACGGAGCTCGAGCAAAAAGCCCATGAGCTCGCCGGCGAGCCGTTTAATCTCTCTTCGCCTAAACAGCTGCAGACCATCCTGTTTGAGAAGCAGGGAATAAAACCGCTGAAGAAAACGCCGGGCGGCGCACCATCGACGTCAGAAGAGGTGCTTGAGGAGCTGGCGCTGGACTACCCGCTGCCGAAAGTGATTCTGCAATATCGCGGGCTGGCGAAGCTGAAGTCGACCTATACAGACAAGCTGCCGTTGATGATCAATCCCAAAACCGGACGAGTGCATACCTCGTACCACCAGGCGGTGGCGGCGACAGGTCGTCTATCCTCCACCGATCCTAACCTGCAAAATATCCCGGTACGTAACGAAGAGGGGCGACGTATTCGCCAGGCATTTATTGCTCCGGAAGATTACGTGATCGTCTCAGCGGACTACTCGCAAATTGAGCTGCGTATTATGGCGCATCTGTCGCGTGATAAAGGCTTGCTGACGGCGTTTGCTGAAGGCCAGGACATTCACCGCGCAACGGCCGCCGAAGTCTTTGGTCTGCCGCTGGAGAGCGTGACGAACGAACAGCGTCGCAGCGCTAAAGCGATCAACTTCGGTTTGATCTACGGTATGAGCGCATTCGGCCTGTCGCGTCAGCTGAACATTCCGCGTAAAGAGTCCCAGCGGTATATGGATTTGTACTTTGAACGTTATCCTGGCGTGCTGCAGTACATGGAACGCACCCGCGCCCAGGCGAAAGAGCAAGGCTATGTCGAAACGCTCGATGGCCGACGCCTGTACCTGCCGGATATCAAATCCAGCAATGCGGCGCGTCGTGCCGGCGCAGAGCGTGCGGCGATTAACGCCCCGATGCAGGGCACCGCAGCGGATATTATTAAGCGCGCGATGATCGCCGTCGATGCGTGGCTGGAAAAGGAAAAGCCGCGGGTGCATATGATCATGCAGGTACACGATGAACTGGTCTTTGAGGTACACAAAGACGATCTCGAGGCGGCAACGCATAAGATCCATGAATTGATGGAAAACAGCATGAAACTGGATGTTCCGCTGCTGGTGGAAGTAGGAAGTGGCGAAAACTGGGATCAAGCTCACTAAACATACTGGGGGAAAAGGGAATTTCCTGTAAGTAAGCAACATAACTAAGAACTTTTTGTGACGATCATTCGATTTACCTATGTAAAGAATGAAAAAAAACTACAAAAAGTGCTTTGTCTATAACCCAAAAAAGAGTAGAGTTAACGACGTAGGGTACAGAGGTAAGATGTTCTATCTTTCAGACCTTTTACTTCACGTAATCGGATTTGGCTGAATATTTTAGCCGCCCCAGTCAGTAATGACTGGGGCGTTTTTTATTGGGGCAAAGAAAATATTTGAGCCAAAAAAAAGCGCGGACATCGCCGCGCTGATTATTACTCTTCCGCTTCTGTCGCGGGTTCCAGCTCGTTATACCAGCTATCTAACTTCTCACGCAGCTTATCCACGCCTTGCTTCTTCAGAGAAGAAAACGCTTCAACCTGAACATCGCCGTTAAAGGCCAGTACAGCCTCACGCACCATATTCAGCTGCGCCTTACGTGCTCCGCTGGCCAGCTTGTCAGCTTTGGTTAACAGAACCAGCACCTGGATATCGCTCTCGACGGCCCAGTTGATCATCTGCTGATCGAGATCTTTAAGCGGATGACGGATATCCATCAGTACCACTAACCCTTTCAGGCACAGACGTTTTTCCAGATACTCACCGAGCGCGCGCTGCCATTTCAGCTTCATCTCTTCCGGAACTTCTGCATAGCCGTAGCCAGGCAAGTCGACCAGGCGTTTACCTGGCGCCACTTCGAACAGGTTAATAAGTTGCGTACGCCCCGGCGTTTTAGAAGTACGGGCAAGGCTTTTTTGATTGGTCAGCGTGTTCAGGGCGCTGGATTTCCCCGCGTTTGACCGGCCGGCAAATGCCACTTCAAGACCAGTATCAGCAGGCAAATGACGGATATCAGGCGCACTCAGAACAAAATGCGTCTGGTGATAATTCAGCTTGGTCACGTGGTTGTCTCCAGAAATTCGTAACGTTGAGGGGGATTATACCTGAACAGAACAAAAAGGCTTTTCCCATTGGCACTGGCTCTGTAAGTAAAAACCATAAAATTTGTAAGAGATATGCCATTCAGCCTATGGGAGATTTCAGAGAAATCGTAGGGCATATGAAAATCAAAATGATTAAAATCAGGTGATTAGGTATTCAGCCAATTCTGAAATTAAGCGTTAAATAACGCGAGTGGCTTGTTAGTTTACTTCAGGACGGTAAAGTATCTCTCAACGGCGAGGATGCCAACAGGATACGGACTTAAGGATAAGGGTCAGGAGCGCCAGGAGGCGAAGACTCAGGATAGTCAGGATGACGAACGCCTGGAGGCGTTTAAAAGGAAAGGGAACATATCACGGACGGTATCTGCTAACGGAAAAACAGGGTTTGTTGAAGGCATACACGGAACGTGAGACCCGATAAGGGTAAGAGTCAGGAAAAAAGGCGACAGATTGCTCTGTCGCCTTTTTTCTTTGCTTGCTTTCTGCTAGATTTCGCCGCAATTCTATACTGAAGAAAACGACGTAAAAGACAAAACACCATGAAAAAACCGACCTCTGCAGCAGGTGCTAAGCGCCCCGCAAAAGCCCGACGCAAAACGCGTGAAGAACTGAATCAGGAAGCACGCGATCGTAAGCGCGATAAAAAGCATCGTGGTCATGCTGCGGGCAGTCGTGCCAGCGGAAGCGGTGCATCCGGTTCTTCTGCGAAAAACAAACAGCAGAAAGATCCGCGTATTGGCAGTAAAACTCCCATTCCACTGGGCGTGACCGACACCCCAGTCACTAAGCAGCACAAACCAAAGAGCGAGAAACCTATGCTTTCACCGCAGGCTGAGCTGGATATGCTGGAGAACGATGAGCGCCTGGACGCGCTGCTGGAACGTCTTGAAGAGGGTGAAGCCCTGACCGCCGAAGAGCAGTCCTGGGTAGATGCTAAACTGGACCGCATCGACGAACTGATGCAGAAGCTTGGTCTGTCTTACGACGACGAAGAAGAAGAAGACGAAGAAGAAGAAAAGAAAGAAGATATGATGCGTCTTCTGAAAGGTGGAAATTAACATTTGCACCCGGCAGGTACAGTTGTCCTGCTTATAACCCTTCCGGTTGTATGTTATCTGGTGTGGTTATTCGTTAAACTACGGCGGTTGTCGCGGCGACAGAAGTGGCTGCGCACCCGGATGCTGGCGCCTACAGGAACCAGGCCGGGCCGCCGTAAACGAACGCGACACCAACGGAGGGAGTGAGCATGTCTGTACCAACCATCGACTGGGATCTGGCCCTGATCCAGAAATATAACTATTCCGGGCCACGTTATACCTCGTATCCGACCGCGCTTGAGTTTTCAGACGCGTTCAAAGAACCCGATTTTTTGCAGGCTGTTGCGCGTTATCCTGAGCGCCCGCTCTCCCTGTATGTTCATATTCCTTTCTGCCACAAGCTCTGCTATTTCTGCGGCTGCAATAAAATTGTTACCCGCCAGCAGCATAAAGCCGATCAGTATCTGGATGCCCTGGAACAAGAAATTGTGCATCGTGCGCCACTGTTTGCGGGTCGTCACGTCACTCAGCTGCACTGGGGCGGCGGCACACCAACCTATCTGAATAAAGCGCAGATTAGCCGTTTGATGACGCTACTGCGTAATAACTTCGCTTTCATCGATGACGCAGAGATCTCAATTGAAGTTGACCCGCGCGAAATTGAGCTGGATGTGCTGGATCACCTCCGCGCTGAAGGATTCAACCGCCTGAGTATGGGCGTGCAGGACTTTAACAAAGAGGTCCAGCGGCTGGTTAACCGCGAGCAGGACGAAGACTTTATCTTTGCCCTGCTCAACCACGCGCGTGATATCGGGTTTACCTCGACCAACATTGATCTGATTTACGGTCTGCCTAAGCAAACGCCTGAAAGCTTCGCCTTCACGTTGAAGCGCGTGGGCGAACTTAACCCGGACCGTCTGAGTGTCTTCAACTATGCGCACCTGCCGACGCTGTTTGCCGCTCAGCGCAAAATTAAAGAGGCCGATCTGCCTTCTGCCCAGCAGAAGCTGGATATCCTGCAGGAAACCATCGCCTCGCTGACCGAAACCGGCTATCAGTTTATCGGGATGGATCACTTCGCCCGCCCGGATGACGAGCTGGCAATTGCTCAGCGCGAAGGGGTACTGCACCGTAATTTCCAGGGCTATACCACGCAGGGCGATACCGATCTGCTGGGGATGGGGGTCTCGGCAATCAGCATGCTGGGTGACTGCTACGCGCAAAATCAGAAAGAGTTAAAGCTCTATTATCAGCAGGTTGATGAAACCGGTAATGCGCTCTGGCGCGGCATCGCGTTAACGCGTGACGACTGCATCCGTCGTGATGTGATCAAAGCACTTATCTGCAACTTCCGTCTCGACTTTAGTGAGGTAGAAGCGCAATGGGATCTGCAATTTAGCGACTACTTTGCAGAAGATATGAGTCTGCTCGCACCGCTGGCGAAAGATGGGCTGGTGGATGTTAACGAGCACGCAATTGAAGTGACGCCGAAAGGGCGTTTATTGATTCGTAATATCTGCATGTGTTTCGACGCGTATTTGCGTCAGAAAGCGCGTCTACAGCAGTTCTCGCGCGTCATTTGATATGTACCCCTCTCCCAGGGGGAGAGGGGTTTCGGTCAGCTAAACAGCCCAACCAGTGCCGCACAGAGCACCGCAGCGATTGCGGTTTGTGGCGTATGGCCGGCAGCTGCACCCGCCTCGATGCTCCCTGCCGCCATAGTGATAATTGATTCCAGCATGATGACTCTCCCCGATTTTCGGGCGAGATCATACCCAACTCATCGGAACAGTAAAGTATAAAAATGCAGCAAATTGCACCTGACTGCCCATTTTTACAATCGGTACGCGTACTACTCCATTCCCAGCTCTTTTAACTTGCGCGTTAACGTATTGCGTCCCCAACCCAGCAGGCGTGCCGCCTCCTGCTTATGCCCCTGGGTATGACGCAGCGCAGTGGTGAGCAGAGTACGTTCCATCTCCGGTTGCGCCTCGGAAAGCAGATTTTGATGACCGGATCGCAGCGCACGGTCAGCCCACTGGGCCAGCAGCGTTGCCCAGTTGTCGGGCAATGTCTGGCCGCCGGCGCTTTCCGGAACAGGCGCTTCAAACAGCTCAGGCGGCAGATCCTGAATCAGCACTTCCTGGCCCGCTGCCATGACCGTCAGCCAGCGACAGGTATTTTCCAGCTGACGCACGTTACCAGGCCATGCCAGACGCGTTAAAGCCGCTTCCGTCTCCGGGTGCAACAACTTCGCTTCAACGCCCAGTTCACGGGCCGCAACCTGCAGGAAATGACGCGCCAGACGTGGAATGTCCTCCCGACGCTCACGCAGCGGCGGCAGGTGTACACGGATGACGTTCAGGCGGTGGAACAGATCCTCACGGAATTTGCCCTCCTGCACCCGCATCTCCAGATTCTGATGGGTGGCCGCAATAATACGCACGTCCACCTTCACCGGGGCATAGCCGCCCACGCGATAGAACTGGCCATCAGCCAGTACGCGCAGTAAACGTGTCTGTACATCCAGCGGCATGTCGCCGATCTCATCCAGGAAGAGCGTGCCACCATCGGCCTGCTCAAATCGCCCCTGACGAATAGTATTTGCGCCGGTAAAGGCTCCTTTTTCGTGACCAAAGAGTTCAGACTCAATCAGGTCTTTGGGGATCGCCGCCATGTTCAGGGCGATAAAGGGGGCTTTTGCCCGCGGGCTGTGGCGATGCAGAGCATGTGCGACCAGTTCTTTACCGGTACCCGATTCACCGTTAATCAGCACGCTGATAGAGGAGCGCGACAAACGACCAATAATGCGGAACACATCCTGCATTGCGGGCGCTTCGCCAATGATATCGGTGGTGGGGCCAAAGTCCGGCGTGTTACGTGGCTGTTGCTGCTCCTGATAATGGCTAATCGCGCGTTCAACCAACGCCACGGCTTCATCAATATCAAACGGCTTGGGCAGATAGTCGAAGGCCCCTTGCTGATAGGCGCTAACGGCTGCGTCCAGATCCGAGTGTGCGGTCATTATGATGACCGGAAGCATTGGATGACGCTGCTTTATCTGCTTCAACAGCGCCAGCCCGTCCATGCCGGGCATGCGGATGTCAGATAACAGCACATCCGGGGTTTTGGTGGTGAGTGCGTCGAGCACGTCGTTGCCGCTTTCAAAGGTTGTGCAATGTAACCCTGCGCCGGTTAGCGCGCGTTCAAGCACCCAGCGGATGGAGCTATCGTCATCAACTACCCAGACTATCCCTCGTTGCATAACTTAACCCTCTATTTCCGAATCGGCAGGTAAACCGAAAACTCGGTATGACCCGGCCAACTGGTAAATTCAATTTTGCCGGAATGCTGATCAATCAAATTACGGGCAATGGATAAGCCCAGCCCGGTGCCACCTTCGCGACCGCTTACCATGGGGTAAAAGATCGTGTCCTGCAGCTGGGAAGGAATGCCTGGGCCGTTATCTTCCACATCAATCCGCGCGGCCAGACGATAGCGCACCCCGTGCAGCGTTAGCTGGAACGCCGTGCGCGTACGCAGCACAATTTCACCGCCCTGAGGTCCTAATGCCTGCAAGGCATTACGCACAATATTGAGAAGAACCTGCTCAACCTGGTCCGGATCATGTGGCAGTTCGGGAAGGCTGGGATCGTAATCCCGCACCAGAGTGACGTTTTCAGGCAGCTCCATAGAGACCAGTTTCACCACGCGCTCGGCGACCTTGTGAATGCTCTCCGTGACGTGCATACCGGGCTGCTGCGGGCCAAGCAAACGGTCCACCAGATTACGCAGACGGTCTGCCTGCTCAATGATGACATTGGTATATTCCGCCAGCGCAGGGTCGGGCAGGGCTTTGGTGAGCAGTTGCGCAGCACCCCGCAGTCCGCCAAGCGGATTCTTGATTTCATGGGCCAATCCCCGCACCAGATCGCGGGCGGCAACCTGCTGCGCATGCTGAAGCTGTTCCTGGCTCAGGCGACGCTGATTATCCATCGGCGCCATCTCAAGCAGAATTAATCCTTCAGGCAGCCGCTGGGCGGTCAGGGAGAGAATATGCGAGCGCCCGTCAATCACCAGCGTCACTTCGTTATCGGTAAAGCCCTGGCCCGCCTGCAGACTCTCCTGCATCAGACCAATATTCAGCGAAAAATAACTTAAGAGTTCCGGCAGCGGGGTGCCGAACAGTTTGCGTGAACTCTGGGCGAGCAGCTGCTGTGCCGCTGGGTTGGCGAAATGAACAGCCAGCTCATCATCGACCAGTAAGATGCTGTTAATCAGTGAATTGAGGATCTGCCCAGCATCGGGCAGCGTGCCAGTTGCCATTCAGCAGTCTCCTGACGTTGATTGCACTCTTTTAGTGCAGTATAGCGTTTTCGCGGTAAAAAACTCGTCAAATCAGGTTGTTGGTGGTGAAAAAAGCCCATCCGAAGATGGGCTGAAAGTTTCCACGGCAACAAAAAATCTTCTGGCGTCTTTCGTTTTATGACAAGAAATTCGCCAGGTTTTCATCTCTAACTTAAACGCTGTAGTACAGCTCGAACTCAACCGGGTGCGGAGTCATACGCACGCGGTCGTTTTCTTCAGTGCGCAGCGCGATGTAAGCGTCGATAGCTTCATCGGTGAACACGCCGCCCGCGGTCAGGAACTCACGGTCTGCGTCCAGCGCCTGCAGGGCTTCTTCCAGAGAACCGGCAACCTGTGGGATCTCTTTCGCTTCTTCTGGCGGCAGGTCATACAGGTTTTTGTCCATGGCTTCGCCAGGGTGGATCTTGTTCTTGATACCGTCCAGGCCAGCCATCAGCAGCGCGGCGAAGCACAGGTATGGGTTAGCCGCTGGGTCCGGGAAGCGCACTTCAATACGACGCGCTTTCGGAGAGGCAACAACCGGGATACGGATAGAAGCAGAACGGTTACGGGCAGAGTAGGCCAGCATAACCGGCGCTTCGTAGCCTGGGACCAGACGCTTATAGGAGTTGGTGGTTGGGTTCGCCAGGGCGTTGATGGCTTTAGCGTGTTTGATCACACCGCCAATGTAGTGCAGCGCCTGCTCGGACAGACCAGCATACTTGTCGCCAGAGAACAGGTTGGTACCGTTCTTGGACAGAGACATGTGGCAGTGCATACCGGAACCGTTATCGCCAAACATCGGTTTTGGCATAAAGGTCGCTGTTTTACCGAAGCGGTGTGCCACGTTGTGAACAACGTATTTGTAGATCTGAATCTCGTCCGCTTTTTTGGTCATGGTGTTGAAGCGGGTCGCGATTTCGTTCTGGCCAGCCGTTGCCACTTCGTGGTGGTGTGCTTCAACCACCAGGCCCATCTCTTCCATGATCAGACACATGGTAGAGCGGATGTCCTGTGAAGAGTCGACCGGAGGAACCGGGAAGTAACCGCCTTTCACGCCAGGACGGTGACCTTTGTTACCACCTTCGTATTTGGTGGAGGAGTTCCATGCGCCTTCGATGTCATCGATAGCAACATGGGAACCTGAAATGGTCGCGCCGAAACGGATGTCGTCAAACAGGAAGAACTCTGGCTCTGGCCCAAACAGAACGGTATCTGCGATGCCGGTGGAACGCAGGTACTCTTCAGCGCGCTTCGCGATGGAGCGCGGGTCGCGGTCGTAACCCTGCAGCGTGCCTGGTTCGAGGATATCGCAACGGATGATCAGGGTTGGTTCTTCGAAGAACGGGTCAATGAGCGCAGTGGTTGCATCTGGCATCAGAACCATGTCGGATTCGTTAATGCCTTTCCAGCCACCAATGGAGGAGCCGTCAAACATTTTGCCTTCTTCAAAGAATTCGGCGTTTACCTGATGAGCAGGAATAGTGACGTGCTGTTCTTTACCTTTGGTATCGGTGAAGCGCAGATCAACAAACTTCACTTCATGTTCGTTCAGCATCGTCAAAACGTGTTCAGCGGACATACTTAACTCTCCAGATTGGTCATTGTCGTCGTGGTAACGAGGTCTTCAATTTCTGTTTGTACTGGCTGGATGCCATGTTTTTTATAAAGCGAAATCTGTGCCAACTTTTAAAACACCCCAAAAAGGCGTTATCATGCGCACTATAGTGCAAAAGGGCTGCACCATGATGGTCATGTTGCACCAGTATAGTGCTTCAATGTGAACATTAAGCACCATATTGGTGCAATTTACGTTAAAGTGCCCTTTTACCGCTCCGTGAAAGTGATCACAAAGCATCTCTGCAATACTTGTTTGCGGGGGATGTTTGTGATCCTGTTTTGTAGTGCGATTAATCCGTGTACAATAACGCGCTATTTCTAAATGCCTGAGGCAAAGTTGTGATCGAAAATTTGCGTAACATCGCCATCATCGCGCACGTTGACCATGGTAAAACTACCCTGGTTGATAAGCTGCTGCAGCAGTCCGGTACGTTTGATGCTCGTGCCGAAACTCAAGAGCGTGTGATGGACTCCAACGATTTGGAGAAAGAGCGTGGGATTACCATCCTCGCCAAAAACACCGCCATCAAATGGAATGACTACCGTATCAACATCGTTGATACCCCAGGCCACGCCGACTTCGGTGGTGAAGTTGAGCGTGTAATGTCCATGGTAGACTCCGTTCTGCTGGTCGTTGACGCAATGGATGGCCCAATGCCGCAGACGCGCTTTGTGACCAAAAAGGCGTTCGCCCATGGTCTGAAGCCAATTGTTGTTATCAACAAAGTTGACCGTCCTGGCGCGCGTCCTGACTGGGTTGTAGATCAGGTATTCGACCTGTTCGTTAACCTCGACGCGACCGACGAACAGCTGGACTTCCCTATCGTTTATGCTTCCGCGCTGAACGGTATTGCAGGTCTGGACCACGAAGATATGGCGGAAGACATGACCCCGCTGTATCAGACAATTGTTGACCGTGTTCCTGCACCAAACGTTGATCTCGACGGCACCCTGCAGATGCAGATCTCTCAGCTCGATTACAACAACTACGTTGGCGTTATCGGCATTGGTCGTATCAAGCGCGG
Source organism: Leclercia sp. UBA5958 (assembly GCF_002430365.1). NCBI lineage: Bacteria > Pseudomonadati > Pseudomonadota > Gammaproteobacteria > Enterobacterales > Enterobacteriaceae > Leclercia > Leclercia sp. UBA5958. Next base: position 16,353 of record NZ_DJCE01000002.1, read on the forward strand.
TAAAGTTAAGCCTAACCAGCAAGTCACTATCATCGATAGCGAAGGCAAAACCCGTAACGGTAAAGTGGGCAAAGTGCTGACTCACCTGGGTCTGGAGCGTATCGATAGCGACATCGCTGAAGCTGGCGATATCATTGCCATCACCGGTCTGGGCGAGCTGAACATCTCCGACACTATCTGCGATCCGCAGAAAGTTGAAGCGCTGCCAGCCCTGTCCGTTGATGAACCGACCGTATCCATGTTCTTCAACGTCAACACCTCTCCGTTCTGTGGTAAAGAAGGTAAGTTCGTTACCTCTCGTCAGATCCTTGACCGCCTGAACAAAGAGCTGGTGCACAACGTTGCGCTGCGCGTTGAAGAGACCCCTGATGCGGACGCCTTCCGCGTTTCCGGTCGTGGTGAGCTGCACTTGTCAGTTCTGATCGAAAACATGCGTCGTGAAGGTTTCGAAATGGCGGTTTCCCGTCCTAAAGTTATCTTCCGCGAAATCGACGGCCGTAAACAAGAGCCGTTCGAAAACGTGACGCTGGACGTTGAAGAGCAGCACCAGGGTTCTGTGATGCAGGCTCTGGGTGAGCGTAAAGGCGACCTGAAAAACATGAATCCAGATGGCAAAGGCCGCGTACGTCTCGACTACGTGATCCCAAGCCGTGGCCTGATCGGCTTCCGTTCTGAGTTCATGACCATGACTTCAGGTACCGGTCTGCTGTACTCCACCTTCAGCCACTACGACGACGTTCGTCCAGGCGACGTTGGCCAGCGTAACAACGGCGTTCTGATCTCTAACGGTCAGGGTAAAGCGGTTGCGTTCGCCCTGTTCAGCCTGCAGGACCGCGGTAAGCTGTTCCTGGGTCACGGTGCGGAAGTTTACGAAGGCCAGATCATCGGTATTCACAGTCGTTCTAACGACCTGACTGTAAACTGCCTGACCGGTAAGAAACTGACCAACATGCGTGCGTCCGGTACTGACGAAGCGACGGTTCTGGTTCCACCGATCAAGATGACCCTGGAGCAAGCTCTGGAGTTCATCGATGATGACGAACTGGTAGAAGTGACTCCACAGTCAATTCGTATCCGTAAACGTCACCTGACTGAGAACGACCGTAAACGCGCAATGCGCGGTCCGAAAGAAGATTAATCTTCACTGATGGACACTAAAAAGCCGCTGAGAGATCAGCGGCTTTTTTATTAGAACGCGTAGCGTAATCCCAAACGGATTCGATACTGCTCCCGGTTGTAATCATTCCATCTATCCAGCCACTGAAGTTCGAGATACGGCAGCCAGTTTCTGTCGAGCTTATAGCTGAACTTATTCGTTATTTCCCAATGATGATCCTTGCCGTTTTTGCTGTGGTAATCATTCACCCGCTGAAAATAGTGCGGTTCAAAGGTGTAGAAAAACGCATCCGTAAGCCTGAAATTCCAGTAGTTGGCGAATTCGTGCGTGTCATTCTTATCCATAAGCCCGTTATCGTCCGGCGTATCGTAATTATTATGGTTATAGCGATAGCGGAACGTCAGATTAAACCCGTCCGTGAATTTATAGTTAGTGTCAAAATAAAGGGCACCACCCGAACCGGCACTACTGTCGTTAATCAGGCCGCCGGGCTGAAAGGTGAGTTTGTCGGTCGGTTTAAAGAGCGGGTACCACCCCTCTATTTCGTTATAGCTGTGCTTGAGTTCGTCCCATTTCCCCACGTTATAGGCGTTGGTGAACATCAGCCCCGCGCCCATATCGAAGTTATATCCCGCGCGCAGGATCACCTCGTGAAGCTCAGAGGCCGTATTGTAGGCTTCGCGGGTTTCAACATACGCCCCGGCAAATACCGGGCAGGACACAGACGACACAATCAGTACAGTGATGATTCTTTTCATAATTTGTCCATGTATCAAGTACAGAAAGGCCTCCCTCCTGATTATCAGGAAGGAACTGCGGGCCGGATTTATTGTTATAAAGTGACTGCTGACGCTTTATTGTTAGGGGTTGTCTCAGGGGTATTCGCTGACTGTTTTTTCCGCTTTCCAATCTCCTCGATGATTAACGCGAAGCGCGTTTCGTTGAGTTTATAAAACAGCCCCATGGTCACGGCGGCAACGATTGCCAGGCCGCACGGCCAGAGGAAAATAAGCTGACGCAATCCCAGCAGCGTGCCAGCGCTCTGCACGGCATGAGGAATATACCCAATTTGCGTCAACATAATGCCCGGCAGGAACCCGGCGAGGGCGGCGGAGATTTTGCGTGAGAAGGTGTAGCCGGTATAGACCGATCCTTCGGCGCGAATGCCCGTTTTCCACTCGCCGTAATCGACGGTGTCCGGCACCAGCGCCCAGTTCAGGCTGTTCACAAACGCCGTGCCGAAAAAGGCCATGCAGGAAAAGAGCACGAACAGCAGCGAGCTGGTCCCCCAGAAGAAGTTCAGCACGTCGCCCACTGCCCACAGCGCCAGTCCGCCCAGATAAACCGGCTTCTTGCCAAAGCGTTTTACGGCACCGGGCACCAGAAACACGCCAATCAGAATGCAGCCCATGCTGAAAAAGCCCATCCACGACAGCAAATGCAGATCGTTAAGCACGTACTGGGTGTAATAGACCTGAATCGCCAGCTTGATGTTAAACGCCGCCAGGGTGCAGAGGTTAGCAATGCACAGCACCAGCAGCGGTGGGTTGCGGAAGATGGCGCAGAAGGACTTCAGGATCCCGGGTTTATGGTGATCGGGCGAGATCTCGACATACCGCTCTTTTACGCCGCTGTAGCACCACCACATGCAGAACAAACCGCCGGTGACAAACACCAGTGCGGCCACCAGATAGCCGAGGGAGGGCTGGCTGACGAACAGCGCCTGAATGGGCATAAAGCCGACGGTGCAGAGTAATAGCCCCACCGTCGCGCCGCCCTGACGCCATGCCGCAAGCTGCGCCCGCTCGTTCGGGTTTTTGGTGATGGCCGGAACCATCGCGCCGTAAGAGCAGTTCATCAGGCTATAGCACAGGCCGAACATCATAAAGAGCACGGTGGCGAGGGCCGTCTTCACCGTCAGGCTAAAATCGTTGGCCATAAACTGCGCCGTGGCAACCAGCGCCACCGGCACAGAGGCATACAGAATGAATGGCCGGAATTTGCCCCTCGCGCCGATATGACGCCGGGAATCCAGCAGCACCCCGGTCAGCATGTCGGTAAAGGCGGTAAAAAACTTCGCGACCAGGAAAATAATGCCGCCATAGAAGGCGGGCATGCCCAGCTCATCGGTGTAAAACTTCAGCAGATACAGCGTGCCGATACAGAGCATCAGATTCGAGCCAAAATCGCCCATCCCATAGGCGCACTTCTCGCGCAGGCTCAGCTTCAGGGTTAACGGATCAGGAGTATGTGTCATGGTCGATCCTCTGCGCGCCCCGCAGGGCGCGCGCTCAAGTCATTCAGGCCGTACGTTTGCGCAGCTCAATTTCTTCCACGATGCGCACATACATCTTCTCGTTGAGGTTGTAGAAGCAGCCCATCGCCACGATGGTGATGACCGCCAGCAGGCTCGGGTAGATAAATATCAGCTGCCGTAGCCCTTCAACCGTTCCGTCAGACTGCACCACGTTGGGCACATAGCCGATTTGCGTCAGCATGATCCCCGGGAAAAAGCCCGCCAGCGCCTGGGAAACCTTACGGAAGAAGGTAAACCCGGTATAGACCGTCCCTTCGGAGCGCACGCCGGTGCGCCACTCGCCGTACTCCACGGTATCGGACACCAGCGCCCAGTTCAGGCTGTTCACAAACGCGGAGCCGAAGAACGCCAGGCATGAGAACGCCACAAAGCTCACCGAGCCGCCGCCGAAGAAGTAGTTGAGCAGATCGCCGGCCACCCAAATCATCAGCCCGCTGATGTAGACCTTTTTCTTACCGAAACGACGCACCGCGCCGGGCATCATAAACACGCCGATAAAAATACAGCCCATGCTGAAGAAGCCCATGTACGACAGCAGGATCGGGTCGTTCAAAACGTACTGCGTGTAGTAGACCTGGATGGCGAGTTTGACGTTAAAGGCCCCCAGCGTGCAGAGGTTGGCAATACAGAGAATAAACAGCGGGCGGTTGCCGGCGATGGCGCGAAACGACTGCAGCAGGCCCGGTTTTTGTGCGGGGTTAGCGGGCTGCGCCTCGACGTAGCGCTCGGTCACGCCCTTATAGCACCACCACATAAAGAACAGCCCGAACAACGAGAACAGGGTGGCGGCAAAGATATAGCCCAGCTGATCATTGCCTTCAATCAGGTTCATCACCGGGACAAAGCCGACGGTACACAGCAGCAGGCCCAGCGTCGCGCCGCCCTGACGCCAGGCCGCCAGCGCGGCGCGCTCGTCCGGGTTTTTGGTAATGGCGGGTACCATGGCGCCGTAAGAGCAGTTCATCATGCTGAAGAACAGGCCGTACAGCATGAACAGCACCGTCGCCATCACCGTTTTGCCGGTTATCTCAAACGGCGTGCCGACGAAGTTTGCAATCGCCAGCAGCGTGACCGGAAACGCCGCATAGAGCACGAACGGGCGGAATTTGCCCTTCGGCCCGATCTTGCGCCGGGAGTCGAGCATGATCCCGGTGCCCATATCGGTAAAGGCGGTAAAGAACTTGGCGATCAGGAAGATAATGCCGCCGTAGGTGCCAGGCAGGCCCAGCACGTCGGTATAAAACTTCAGCAGGTACAGCGTGCCGATATCCAGCAGGATGTTAGAGCCGAGATCGCCCATCCCGTAGGCGAGTTTTTCTTTAAACGGCAGGCGTAGGGTTGCCGGATCAGAAGTATGTTGACTCATTATTGTTCTCCGTCTGCCCGCAGGTCTCCCTGCGGGCGAGCCTTATCAGATATGACGTAAGGTGCTAAACAGATCTGCCCATTCGCTTTGCTGGCGATAGAAGACCGGAGTTTTGCCGAGCGGGGCTTCGACGGTAACGTCACCGCCCTGACAGGTTTCTCCCGTCCAGGCATTCACCCAGGTGTCCTGTGGCAGGTAGAGGATCCAGTCGGTGCGGCCCTCTTCGTGAACGGGTGCCACCAGCAGATCGCGGCCAAGCAGGTATTGATACTTCAGCGTGTAGGCGCGCGCGTCGTCTTCGTAGTGCAGGAACAGCGGGCGCATCACCGGCAGGCCCGTTTTAGCGTTCTGCGCAACCGCGGCTTTGATATACGGCTTCAGCGTGGTGAAGACCCTGGTCATCCGCGCGAAGTGGGCGATGGTTTCGGCGTCGGCGTCGAACTGCCAGTTATCGCCAGGGCGGTTGCCTTCGTGGGTACGCATCATCGGCGTGAAGGCGCTAAAATCGCACCAGCGCAGCAGCAGCTCTTTGCTGCGCTTCATCCCGAACAGCGTGGTATAACCGCCGATATCGCTGTGGTGCAGGCCGTGGCCGGTCATCGCCAGCGAGAGCGCCGCGGGAACAACCGAAGCCAGGCCATCATCGAGGCTCCAGTCGACGTTCTGATCGCCCGCCCACATCATCACCGAGTGCTTCTGGCTGCCGGTATAGCCCGCGCGCATAAAGAACAAGATCTCGCCAAGCTTGCCGGTCTCCTCCAGCGCCTCGTAGTTACATTTCGCCCACAGCGCAGGCCAGGCGTTATGCATAATTTCCGCGCTTACGCCGTTATGCAGGAAGGTGTCGGTCGGCAGATACTCGCCGAAATCGGCCATCCAGCCGCCGCAGCCCAGTTCAATCAGGTTCTTTTTGATGACCTCTTTGTACCAGTCATAGGCTTCGGGGTTGGTCAGGTCGATAACGCCCGCGTAAAACTCGCCGAATTCGACGTGGTAATCCTTACCCTCGGCGTTTTTCGTCAGATAGCCGCGTTTCGCTGCTTCTTCGCACAGGTCGCGATCGCTGGCGACGTACGGGTTGATGTAGGAGAGGAACTGCACGCCTTCCTGTTTCCATTGCGGAATGCGGGTATCCAGCTGCGGATAAAGCTCGCTGTTCCACTTCCAGTTCCACATCACGCGTTTGCCGAAGGAGGTCATGCGAATGCCGGACCAGTCCTGCGCCCAGATACCGTTCACCTTCACGCCGCCGTTACGCATGGCGTCGAGCTTCTGCTGACACACGTCGGTGCCGCCCTGAATGCCGAGCGTCACGCCATCATAAACCCAGTCCGGCAGTGCCGGCTGACGGCCCAGCAGGGCGGTGAGTTTTTCTAGCAGATCGACGTAGGTTTCTGCACATTCGAAGCGCAGCGTGGCGTTATCTTCCCAGAAAGCCAGCTCATGGTAGTCCGGCGCGCTGAAGTCGAAGTTCATGTAGCAGCTGTTATCGACGTGGCAGTAGTACTTCTGGGTGCTCACAAAGGTGGGTTGCGGGAAGAAGGTCCAGTAGTAGTCGCCCCCGGCGTTCTCTTTGCAGTCGGCCTGCCAGGTGACGTAAGTTTGCTTGTTACGCCCCACGCCCTGCTCGCTGGTCCACAGCGGGAACGGCTTGCCGCGCAGGTCAAAGTAGGAGAACTGCTCTCCGCAGCCGTAGATATGATCCTCCGGCTGCGCTGCCAGCCGCAGCCAGATGCGGTTATGGCTGGTGGCGTCGTTTTGCAGCCTGAGTTCCAGGCGACCTTCTGCATCCACACCGATCCGCAGCGTGGCACTCACCGTGTCGCCGCGGGTGAAGCGGATCGCCCAGCCCGCCTCTTGCTGCGTCACCGTCGCTTCGGTCAGCGCGATCTTCTCATTCAGGTTGTCTTTGATGCTGAAGTTGCCGCGAAACATCTCTATATCCGCCTTACCCGCACCGATCCACAGGCAGGGCGCATCGGCGGAGTGGGAGACAATCAGGCGGTCCTGCCAGCGCAGGGTGAAACCTGTTTCAGTTTTCTTTAAATCAATACTGTGTAGGGTACGCATATAAACTCCGTTTTTATTATTTAGCCAGGCTGTCCAGCAAACCGGCGGCGACAGCAGGGGCTAAGCCCGGTGCCAGCGGCAGGCGGGGGATCACCAGGCAGTGCAGCAGATGATAGATATCCTGCTTGCCGTCCCAGACTTTGGTGGTCACTTCGTTATTGGTATCCAGCTCCTGCCACCACGAACCGTTTTCGTAATCCATCAGGTATTTGATGCAGTAATCCCACCACGTCTGATACCACGCCTCGTACTGTGCCTCGCCGGTGACCGTATAGAGCGCATAAGCCGTGCCCATCGCCTCGACGATCGGCCAGCGCACGCGTTCGCGCACGATAGGCTTGCCGTCCCAGCCCACGGAGTAGACAAAACCATCGGCCCCGTCGGACGCCCAGGCATCACGGATGGTGGCGTGGAACAGGCCTTTCGCATCTTCCAGCAGCCACGCTGGCGGCGTTTCAAAGCGGGCTTCCAGCGCGGCGCGCAGGTGTAGCATCAGGCGGCCCCACTCGATCCAGTGGCCCGGCGTGCCACCGTAGGCGCGAAAGCGGTGGGCGGGGTTATCGATGTTGTAATCGCGGATCGGGTTCCAGTGAGTGTCGAAATGCTCGTTAACGCGATAGTCTCCCTTGCGCGCCACGTCGTGAATAATCACCGAGGCAATGCGCAGGGCGCGGTCGAGCCATTTACGATCGTGCGTCACGTCATAGACGATCAGGAAGGCTTCCACGGCGTGCATATTGGCGTTACCGCCGCGGTAATCTTCGGTCTTGCTGAACGCTTCATCCCAGGATTCGAGGCACATCTGCTCCTCTTCGCTCCAGAAGTAGCGCTCGATCACCGCAATGGCCTCGTCGAGAAGCGGGCGCGCCTGCGGGTGGCCGGTGGTGACGGCGCTTGCCGCACCCAGCAGCACGAAGAAGTGCTGATAACCCTGCTTGGAGGCGTCGATCACGCCCTCATCGTTAACGCAGGCATACCAGCCGCCGTGCTGACTGTCGCGCAGCGGGCCGTTCAGGGCGTTGATGCCGTGCTCAACCAGCGCATACGCGCCAGGACGCCCCATGTTGGCGGCAACCGCGTAAACGTGCAGCATGCGGGCGGTGATCCACAGGTGGGTGCCCATATCGCTATGCACCTGGCCGTTATTGCCCAGCCAGCCGAAGCCGGTCGGCACGGCGGCATTTTTACCGAAATCGAGAATGCGGTCGGTCTCTTGCTCAAGCCAGCGGTTGTGGCTCAGGGTGTTAAACCATTTCATGTTCAGCTCCTTTCTTAACGGCGAGCCATCATTTCGTCGACGATCTCACCCAAACGCTGCAATTTCGGTACAGAAATATCGCGAAGCATCATTTCGGTGTCCGGCAGACCCACCACCGACGACCAGACGGCCCGACCAGCAAGGAAACCGGATGCGCCCGCCTGCATGGCAACCTGTACCGCGCGGGGGAAGAGTTTGTCGTCCACGCCGGAGGAGAGGATCACCCACGGCATGGCGATGTTCTCGTTCAGCTTCTGCGAGGCGGTCAGCAACGCCTGCTGAGAACCTTTGCCGAACAGGGGCATCTCCACCTTGTAGAGGTCGGCACCGCTGTCGCCGAGCTCTTTTGCCGCCTCGATAATCGCCTGTTCGCGGTTAAAGGTGGCCCCGCGACGCGGCGGGCGAACAACGGGCTCGATAATGCTCAGCAATCCGTTGTCGTGACACAGCTGGTTAAACGCCTTCACCATCTCCAGACGCTGCTGCGGATCTTCGTCGCTGCGCCAGAGCACCAGCAGTTTCAGCGCCTTGCCGCCGTCGCGTTTAACCGCCTGTGCGTCGATATTTTTATCAATCACCACGCTGTCGACCGGAATACCGTTCCCCGGAATAAACTCGTCGGCGGCCACAATCATTGCGCAGCTTTTGGCCACCGCCTGCTGCTCGACGATCTGGCGATAGCAAAACTGCTGGTCGACCAGGATCGCAGAGGCATACGGCGAGAGGATTTTGGCCGCGTTGACCTTAAAATCGGTCAGGTGTTGGTCGCTGACCGGCACCGGGGCACCCGCCGCGGCAAACATCAGGCGCATCGCCTCGCGCTGGTCAACGGCCAGCATTGCAAAACCGCCGGAAGGCCGGGTGATATCGTTCAGGGTGTACGTCGTCATTTCTCAATCCTTTCCTGTCAGTGTGTTTTTTTCAGCCCGGCGGATGCTCGAACCTGTTCAAGAATGGCCGTCCAGTCTTCGCGCCCGCGTCCGGCGGCGCGCGCCTGGTTGTAGACCTCGCGGGATGCGGCACCCAGCGGCATCGGAACGTGCAGCTGGTTTGCGACATCCAGGGCGATCCCCAGATCTTTATGCGCCAGGTCGATCATGAAGGCGGGCGTAAGATCGCCCTTCAGTACCTTGTTCGGCCAGGAGGTGGTGAAGTGGCCTTTACCCGCTGGTGTACCGCTCATCACCTTCAGCGCGACATCGAAGGAGAGGCCGAGCGCTTCACACAGTACGGCCGCCTCGGCGGAAAGCGCGTTAAGGGCGATGCTCATGTAGTTGTTAATAAGCTTCACGCGGATCCCCATGCCCGGACCTCCCGCATTGACCAGCTCGTTGCCCATCGCCATCAGCACTGGGGTGGCGCGCTCAACCTGCTGCGCCGTGCCGCCTGCCAGCAGGAGCAATGTCCCGGCGATGGCATGGTCAGAGGTGCGTCCGACGGGAACGTCCATCATGCTGAAACCTGACTCAGCCATTTCGCCGATCAGGGCGTCGGTTTGCAGCGGGTGAATGGTGGACATATCAATGACCAGCGCGTCGCGGGATAACCCTTCACACACGCCCTGCTCGCCAAAGAGCACCGAGCGCACCAGGTCGCCGTTTGGCAGCATGGTGATGACAAACTCGGCCCCTCTTGCTGCCTGTTCAGGCGTTTGTGCTGCCTGCGCGCCGCACTCCACCAGCGCCTGTACGGCCTGCGGGTTCACGTCGAAGACGCAAAGCGAATGGTCGTGCTTCAGCAGATTCTTCGCCATTGGCGCGCCCATCTGCCCTAAACCGATAAATGCGATTGCTGACATCTCTCTCTCCTGTCACATCGTGTCAAGTATTGCGCGTTTTTGTTGTCTGTTTTTGATCGTATTTGTAATTTATAGTCGAAAAATTGACACGGGTCACTTTTTAAACATTTGGTGAAATTAAAATGAGAGCATCAGAAAACGCATAAGGATTGACCATGACTCGCATCGTTTGTGTCGGCATTACCGTGCTGGATCGCATCTGGTATCTCGATGATTTGCCGAAAGAAGGGGGAAAGTATGTCGCGCAAAACTATACGGAAGTGGGCGGCGGCCCGGCGGCAACGGCGGCGGTGGCTGCAGCGAAGCTCGGGGCAAGCGTGGACTTTATTGGCCGGGTGGGTGATGACGATACCGGCAACCGCCTGCTTGCGGAGCTGGAGTCCCTGGGGGTGAAGACGCGTTTTACCCGCGTGGTGAAGGGGGCGCGCTCTTCGCAATCGGCGGTACTGGTGGATGCGAACGGGGAGCGGATTATCGCTAACTACCCCAGCCCTGACCTTCCGCCAGACGCGGACTGGCTTGCAGATATCGATTTTTCACAGTGGGATATGGTGCTGGCGGACGTGCGCTGGCACGACGGTGCCAGGCAGGCGTTCACCCTGGCGCGCCAGCTGGGGGTGCCAACCCTGCTTGATGCGGACGTCACGCCGCAGGACATTGCGGAGCTGATTGCGCTAAGCGACCATGCGGCCTTTTCCGCACCGGGCCTGCGGCGTTTAGCGCAGCGGGAGAATACCGTAGAGGCGCTTAAACAAGCACAAATGCTCACAAATGGTCATATTTACGTGACCCAGGGCAGTGAAGGGTGCTACTGGCTGGAGAGTGGGCAGCTTTGCCATCAGCCAGGATTCAGCGTGGATGTGGTGGATACCACGGGCGCGGGGGATGTTTTTCACGGTGCGCTGGCGGTCAGCCTGGCGCAGCGCGCGCCTGCACAGGACGCCGTGCGCTTTGCCAGCGCGGTCGCGGCGCTGAAGTGTACCCGCCCCGGTGGACGTGCGGGGATCCCCGACTGTGATCAAACCCGCTCTTTCTTGTCACTTTTTGTATAAAATGCTCAACGTGATGGTTTTCAAAGGACAACCCATGAGCCTTACCGAATTGACCGGTAACCCGCGTCACGATCGGCTGCTTACGCTTATCGCTGAACGTGGCTATATGAACATCGATGAACTGGCGCAGCTGCTGGATGTCTCGACGCAGACGATACGACGGGACATTCGTAAGCTGAGCGAGCAGGGGCTGATCACGCGTCATCACGGTGGCGCGGGGCGGGCGTCAAGCGTGGTCAACACGGCCTTTGAACAGCGCGAAGTCTCCCTGACGGAAGAGAAGCGGGCCATTGCCGAAGCCATAGCCGATTACATTCCCGATGGGTCTACCGTGTTTATCACCATTGGTACAACGGTGGAGCACGTTGCGCGGGCGTTGCTCAACCATAACCACCTGCGCATCATCACCAACAGCCTGCGGGTGGCGCACATTCTCTACAAAAATCCGCGCTTTGAGGTGATGGTGCCGGGCGGGACCTTGCGCCCGCATAACGGGGGCATCATCGGGGCTGCCGCCACGGCGTTTGTCTCGGGCTTTCGGGCGGATTACCTGGTCACCAGCGTCGGGGCGATTGAGCAGGACGGTGCGATGTTGGAGTTTGATGTCAACGAGGCCAGCGTGGTGAAAACGATGATGGCCCACGCCCGACACATTTTGCTGGCGGCCGATCACACCAAGTACCACGCCTCGGCTGCGGTCGAGATTGGCAACGTGGCACAGGCGACAGCGCTCTTCACCGACGAAGGCCCGGGTGCCGCGCTGCAAACCCATCTCAGATCCAGCAAAGTCGAAGTGGTTGTCGTGAGCGACCCACTGCCGGGTTAATACCTCTCACGGCCCGACATTCTGGTCGGGCTGTGCCTTTCTCTAAGCTGAATCTGGCGCATAGCCAAACCTTCTCTTTCCCGCTACAGTTACTTTTCACGGCGAAAAGGAGATAAACATGCTTTATATCTTTGACTTAGGAAATGTAATCGTCGATATCGATTTTAATCGGGTGCTGGGCGCATGGAGCGATCTGAGCCGTGTCCCGCTGGCGACGTTAAAGCAAAATTTCACGATGGGCGAAAGCTTCCATCAGCATGAGCGCGGCGAAATTAGCGACGAACTCTTCGCTGAAAAACTGTGCCATGAAATGGAGTTGCCCCTCAGTTATGAACAGTTTTCACTCGGGTGGCAGGCGGTATTTGTCGCGATCCGCCCGGATGTGATCGACATCATGCATAAACTTCGCGAACAGGGACATCGGGTCGTTATTCTGTCGAATACCAACCGCCTGCATACCACCTTCTGGCCTGACGAATATCCGGAAGTGAAGGCCGCAGCAGACCACATTTACCTCTCCCAGGAGATGGGCATGCGCAAACCGGAAGCGCGAATCTACCAGGCAGTGCTGCAGGCAGAAGGTTTCACGGCCAGCGATGCCGTCTTTTTTGACGATAACGCCGATAATATAGAGGGCGCTAGCCAGTGTGGTATGACTTCCATTCTGGTGACCGGAAAAGAGACGATACCGAACTACTTTGCGAAGCTGTTATGTTAAAAACTGTTCATCAAAAAGCGGACCACCACACTCGGCCTTTCCGGGCCTGGATAAAACTCCTCTGGCACCGTATCGATGAGGACAACATGACTACCCTGGCGGGAAACCTTGCCTACGTGTCACTGTTGTCTCTGGTGCCGCTGGTGGCCGTTATTTTTGCCCTGTTTTCCGCCTTTCCCATGTTTTCGGACGTGAGCCTGCAACTTCGGCATTTTGTTTTTGCGAACTTTATTCCCGCCACCGGCGATGTCATCCAGAATTATATTGAGCAGTTTGTCGCTAATTCCAGCAAGATGACCGCGGTAGGGGCATGCGGGCTGATCGTTACGGCATTACTGTTAATGTATGCCATTGATAGTGCGCTGAATACTATCTGGAGAAGTAAGAAAGCACGCCCTAAGGTCTACTCTTTCGCCGTCTACTGGATGATCTTAACCCTTGGGCCGCTGCTGGCGGGTGCCAGTCTGGCGATAAGTTCCTATTTGCTCTCGCTACGCTGGGCCAGCGATCTCAACAGTATGATTGATGATGTGCTGCGGATCTTTCCCCTTATCCTCTCGTGGCTCTCTTTCTGGCTGCTCTATAGCGTCGTGCCAACGACCCGCGTGCCAAACCGCGATGCTGTCGTGGGGGCGCTGGTGGCGGCTGTGCTCTTCGAATTGGGTAAGAAAGGCTTTGCCCTTTACATCACGATGTTCCCGTCTTACCAGCTGATTTACGGCGTACTGGCAGTGATCCCCATTTTGTTTGTCTGGGTTTACTGGACCTGGTGTATCGTCTTGCTAGGCGCCGAAATAACTGTCACTCTCGGGGTCTACCGCGAACTCAAACAAGAAGCACTGGCTGAAAAACAACGAGAAGCAGACCAACCATGATTGCATTGATTCAACGCGTAACCCGTGCCAGCGTCACCGTGGAGGACGAGGTGACGGGTGAAATCGGCCCAGGACTTTTGGTGTTGTTAGGTGTCGAAAAGGATGACGACGAACAAAAAGCCAACCGCTTATGTGAACGTGTGCTGGGTTACCGCATCTTCAGCGATGCCGACGGGAAGATGAACCTCAACGTGCAGCAGGCAGGCGGCAGCGTGCTGGTCGTTTCCCAGTTTACGCTGGCGGCCGATACCGAGCGCGGTATGCGCCCAAGTTTTTCTAAAGGCGCTGCGCCCGATCGTGCTGAAGCACTCTATGAATACTTTGTTGAACGTTGTCGCCAACAAGACATGCATACGCAAACCGGACGATTCGCTGCAGATATGCAGGTTTCGCTGGTGAACGATGGCCCTGTCACCTTCTGGCTGCAGGTATGAGCCAACTGGCGGCGTGGCCGCGGTTAACAAGAGAGAGTACACCTATGTATCACCTTCGAGTACCGCAAACGGAAGAAGAGTTAGAGGTCTATTACCAGTTCCGCTGGGAGATGCTGCGCAAGCCGTTACATCAGCCGAAAGGTTCAGAGCGCGATGCCTGGGATGCCATGGCGCACCATCAGATGGTGGTCGATGAAGAGGGTAACCTGGTCGCCGTCGGGCGTTTGTATATCAACGCAGATTATGAAGCCTCCATTCGTTTTATGGCGGTGCACCCCTCCGTTCAGGACAAGGGGCTAGGCACGCTGATGGCAATGACCCTGGAGTCCGTTGCGCGTCAGGAAGGGGTTAAGCGCGTCACCTGTAGCGCCCGCGAAGATGCCGTGGAGTTCTTCGCCAAGCTTGGTTTTGTTAATCAGGGCGAAATTACCGCGCCGCAAACCACGCCGATCCGCCACTTTTTGATGATCAAACCTATCGCTACCCTGGACGATATTCTTCACCGTGCCGACTGGTGCGGACAACTGCAGCAGGCCTGGTATCAACATATCCCCCTCAGCGAAAAGATGGGCGTACGTATCCAGCAGTATACCGGGCAAAAATTCATCACCACCATGCCGGAAACCGGCAACCAGAACCCGCACCATACGTTGTTTGCCGGGAGCTTGTTCTCGCTGGCAACGCTCACCGGCTGGGGACTGATCTGGCTGATGCTGCGTGAGCGTCACCTCGGCGGCACCATCATCCTGGCAGACGCCCACATTCGCTACAGTGCGCCAATTAGCGGCAAGCCAAGCGCAGTGGCCGATCTGGGCGCCCTCGGCGGCGATCTCGACCGCCTGGCGCGTGGCCGCAAAGCTCGCGTGCAGATGCAGGTCGAGCTTTTCGGCGATGAAACCCCGGGCGCGGTATTTGAAGGCACTTACATTGTTCTGCCTGCGAAGCCTTACGGCGCATACGAAGAGGGCGGGAACGAGGAAGAGTAGCGCCTTAATGGCTAACGCCACCAGGCTGAAATGTCATGCTCTGCGAGAAGCATGGAATGAAACTGCCGGATGCCATTATTCTGGCCACGGCGCAGAGCAAAAATTGCCCGTTAATTTCACGCAATAGTCAGGATTTTTCAGGGCACCTTACCACCTGTAGGCCGGGCAACTCTGTGCCGCCCGGCGCTGTTACAGGAAGCTACTCCCCTTCACCCGGGAACATAAACGGGTTAATCGAGCTGCGACCAAAGCCTTCTTGCTCCATTCGCGCATCCAGCACTAACGTTGCCAGATCGTCCGCTACGGCTTCAACTTTCGGGTCTTTTTCCTGATACAGAATCTTCAGGTAAGTGCCACAGTCGCCGCAGCTTTCAGCTTTCACCGCCGCCTCTTCGTTTTCCAGTGACCAGTAGTTGAGATCGCGGGTCTGCTCGCAGTTGCTGCATTTGATACGCACCACGTGCCACTCGGTCTCGCACAGGTTGCAGTGCAGATAACGCAGCCCTTGCGTGGTACCAATTTGCACAATGCTGGTGACCGGCATAGAGCCACACACCGGGCAGAACTGGCGCGCTTCGCCGTATTCGGCCCGAGCCTTGCCCGGAATCAGGCTGGCCATTTGTGCCCAGTAGAGCGACAGCGCGGCCCAGATAAACGGCGCTTTATCACTGCTGACCAGCGAGAAGTCAGAGGCGAACAGCGCGCTCGCCATCTCTTCCAGCTCCAGGTCAGAGGCTTTTTCCAGGTTCTCAATGACCGCCAGCGCCGTGCCGCTCATTTCCGGCTTCAGCTCGGCAATCAGCGAATGCAGCAACTTATGCCAGTGCTTGTCGCGCGGCAGGACATGAATATCCAGCGGCGGCTTGCCCTGCGCATTGGCCTCTTTAATGCGCGCGGTGAGGTCCATCTGCAGCGGATGGTCGTACAGCACCACCTCCTGCGCATGGGCGACCAGCGCCGCAAAGCGCAGAAAATCGCCCAGTGGGTTGCTCGCGGCCAGTTCGCGCAGACGCTCTGCGCGGCGGTTATAGAGGTTCTTGAGTCTGGGGAATAACAACGGCGGAATGTAATCCGCCGTGCGTTTCTCGCTCGAACCCAGCTCATCTTGCGGGATTATGCGAATACTCATTCAGATGACTTTTCCTGTTTCTGGCGGACTTCACGGTACCAGCGCGGGTGATGTTTCTTCGCCCACGTACTGGTTACCCATCCTTCCACCATCGCGGTAATGGTGCCTTTCACCCAGAGGGCGGCGTAAATATGCACCATGATAACCACAATTAACGCCACTGCGGCAAATGAATGCAGCATCAGCGCGAATCGGATAACCGGGATTGAGAAAGCAGGCGCAAAGTACGGACGCCAGATGATCACACCGCTGACCAACAACAGGACCAGGAAGATAATCGCCGCCCAGAATACGCATTTCTGGCCGAAGTTATAACGCCCGGTATCACCTACTTCCTCGTTGACGACGATCTTACGAATATTCTTCGCCCAAAAGATATCATCCCGATTGATTAGGTTATGGTGCCAGTAGCGGAAAAACATAATGATGAACGACGCGAACATGATGACGCCAACAAACGGGTGCAGTATACGCGCCAGCTGTGGTGTTCCCATGATCTGCATCAGCCAGTTGAAGGACGGGAAGAAGAATCCCAGTCCGCTTATCGCCGCCAGCATGAAGCAGAAGGCGGTGACCCAGTGGTTGATGCGTTCCGGCGCGGTATAGCGCACGATGGTGTCACGTTTTCTCATTTGCGCACCTCGTCTTTCTCTTCATGCAGGTTGTCGTCTTCCTCTTCCGCGCGGTTCGGACCGACGCCGACGTAGTGGAAGATGCTCGCTGCGAAGGTGGCAGCAAACCCGACCGCTGCCAGCGGTTTCCAGATGCCTTTCCAGAACTTCACCGTGGCGCTGATTTCCGGGTTCTCCGGCAGACCATGATACAAATTCGGCTTGTCGGCGTGGTGCAACACGTACATGACGTGCGTCCCGCCCACCCCGGCCGGATCGTACAGGCCCGCGTTGTCGTAACCACGGGTTTTCAGCTCGCCCACGCGCTCTGCCGCCAGCGTCTTCATATCCTCTTTGGAACCAAAGTGGATAGCCCCCGTTGGACAGGTCTTCACGCATGCCGGCTCCTGGCCGACGGTAACGCGATCAACGCACAGCGTGCATTTGTAGACACGGTTGTCTTCCGGGTTCAGTCGCGGCACGTCGAACGGACAGCCTGCGATGCAGTAGCCGCAGCCAATGCACTGCTCGGACTGGAAGTCGACGATGCCGTTGGCATACTGAATGATAGCCCCTTCCGACGGACAGGCTTTCAGGCAGCCTGGATCCGCACAGTGCATACAGCCATCTTTGCGGATCAGCCATTCCAGTTTGTCGTTCTGCTCCACTTCCGAGAAACGCATCACCGTCCAGGACTTGGCGGTCAGGTCTGCCGGGTTGTCGTACACCCCAACGTTGTGCCCCACTTCGTCGCGGAGATCGTTCCACTCCGAGCAGGCCACCTGACAGGCTTTACAGCCGATACAGGTGGTCACGTCGATAAGCTTTGCCACTTCCTGCTGGTGGTCCCGCGCCTGAGGCGCGGGCGTGAAACTGTTTGTCGCGGAACGACGGATAATGTCTTGAGATTGATAAGCCATAGGTCGTCTCCGTTACACCTTTTCCACGTTCACGAGGAAGGCCTTAAACTCCGGCGTCTGCGTGTTCGCATCACCGACGAACGGCGTCAGGGTGTTCGCAATAAACCCTTTCTTCGCCACGCCCTCGTAACCCCAGTGAATCGGGATACCGATGGTATCCACTTCCTGACCGTGAACGTTCAGCGTGCGAATACGCTTGGTCACCACCGCCTTGGCCTTGATATAGCCACGGTTAGAGGAGACTTTCACGGTATCGCCATGGGCAATGCCGAGCTTGTTCGCCAGCTTCTCGCCGATCTCCACAAACTGTTCTGGCTGCGCGATAGCGTTAAGCAGCGCGTGCTTGGTCCAGTAGTGGAAGTGCTCGGTCAGACGGTAAGTGGTGCCCACGTACGGGAACTTGTCTTTTTTACCCAGCGCCTCAAAGTCGCCCTTGAAGATACGTGCGGCCGGGTTAGAGACCACGTTCGGGTGCAGCGGGTTGGTGCCCAGCGGCGTCTCAAACGGCTCGTAGTGTTCCGGGAATGGCCCTTCCGCCATCTTATCGATAGCAAACAGACGTCCCATCCCTTCAGGCTGCATGATAAACGGCCCAACATCGCTGCCTGGTGCGGCGGTGCTGTAGTCCGGAATATCCACGCCGCCCCACTTCGCGCCGTCCCACTTCAGTAACTGACGCTTCGGATCCCACGGGTTACCCTGCGGGTCAGCGGAGGCACGGTTATAGAGAATGCGGCGGTTCAGCGGCCACGACCATGCCCAGCCCAGCGTATTGCCGAGGCCCGATGGGTCGGCGTTATCGCGGTTGGCCATCTGGTTACCTTTCGGCGTCCAGCTCCCGGCAAAGATCCAGCAGCCGCTGGACGTCGTGCCGTCGTCGCGCAGGTGCGCGAAGGTACTGAGCTGATCGCCTTTCTTCGCCAGAACCACACCGGTGGCAGGATCGATAACGTCCGCCAACGCCTTACCGTTGCTCTCCATCGCCACCTCTTCCGGGGATGGGTTCTCCGGCGTGGAGTAGTTCCAGGTCATGTTCAGCACCGGCTCTGGATTCGCGCCGCCTTCAGAGGCGTACATCTTACGCAGGCGTAAGAAGATACCGGCCAGGATCTCGCCGTCGTTCATGGCAATGCCCGGGGCGTCCGCCCCTTTCCAGTGCCACTGCAGCCAGCGCCCGGAGTTAACGATAGAGCCGTTCTCTTCCGCGAAGCAGGTCGAAGGCAGACGGAACACTTCGGTCTGGATTTTTGACGGATCGACGTCGTTTGACTCGCCGTGGTTTTGCCAGAAGGTCGAGGTTTCAGTATTGAGCGGGTCAATTGTCACCAGGAACTTCAGTTTCGACAGGGACTCGACAACCTTGTTTTTGTTCGGGAACGACGCCACCGGGTTAAAGCCCTGGCAGATGTAGCCGTTGACCTGGCCCTGGTGCATCATTTCGAAGTACTGAAGCACGTCGTAGCCTTTGTCCCACTTCGGCAGCCAGTCAAAGCCCCAGCTGTTTTCCGCCGTCGCTTTGTCACCGAAGAAGGCTTTCATCATCGAGACGAAGAACTTCGGATAGTTGCCCCAGTAGTTCACCTGGCCTTCGAGCAGCGGTTTTGGCGTGCTGGCCGTCAGGTAGGTTTGCAAATCTGTCTGTTTTTCGCTTGGCAGGTTCATATAACCGGTCAGGCTCTGCGACAGCAGGCCGAGGTCGGTCAGACCCTGAATGTTGGAGTGACCGCGCAGGGCGTTCACGCCGCCGCCTGCCATCCCCATGTTACCGAGCAGCAACTGAACCATCGCCATGGTACGGATGTTCTGCGCGCCGATGGAGTGCTGCGTCCAGCCGAGTGCGTACAGGAACGACGCGGTTTTGTCTTTCGCGCTGGTTTCGGCGATCAGCTCGCACACCTTCAGGAAGTCCGCTTTTGGCGTTCCGCAGATGTTTTCGACCACTTCTGGCGTATAGCGGGAGACGTGCTCTTTCAGCAGGTTCCACACGCAGCGCGGGTGTTGCAGGGTCTTATCGCGCTTCGCAAAGCCGTTCTCATCCAGCTCGTAGTTCCAGCTGGTTTTGTCGTATTTGCGTTTTTCGGCGTCGTAACCGCTGAACAGGCCATCTTCGAAGTGGTAATCCTCACGCACGATCAGGCTGGCGTTGGTATAGGCTTCGGTGTACTCGCGGTTATATTTTTCGTTGGTCATCAGGTACAGCAATACGCCTGACAGGAAAGTGATGTCAGTACCTGAACGAATAGGGGTGTAGAAATCCGCCACTGACGCTGTACGCGTAAAGCGGGGATCGATCACAATCAGTTTCGCACCGTTGTGGATTTTGGCTTCCATCGCCCAGCGGAACCCGACAGGGTGCGCTTCAGCGGCGTTACCGCCCATCACCACAATAAGGTTGGCGTTCTTGATGTCGACCCAGTGGTTGGTCATCGCACCGCGACCAAATGTTGGAGCAAGACTTGCTACCGTTGGTCCGTGTCAGACACGCGCCTGGTTGTCGACCGCGAGCATACCGAGTGCACGCGTGAATTTCTGGGTTAAATAGCCGGTTTCGTTGCTGGAGGCCGAGGCACACAGCATTCCGGTGGAAAGCCAGCGGTTAACGGTGACGCCGTCTGTGTTCTTCTCAATAAAGTTAGCATCGCGGTCTTCTTTAATATGTTTCGCGATGCGGTCAAACGCCTCTTCCCAGCTAATTTGCTGCCATTTATCGGAGCCTGGCGCGCGGTATTCCGGGAATTTCAGACGGCTTTCGGAGTGGATAAAGTCCACCAGACCTGCCCCTTTCGGGCATAGCGCGCCACGGTTGACCGGGTGATCCGGGTCACCTTCAATATGGAAAATAGATGCTTTGGCGTTTTTGGCACCGTCGCCGAGGCTATACATTAACAGCCCACAGCCGACGGAGCAGTACGTACAGGTATTACGGGTTTCGCGGGTGCGCAGCAGTTTGTACTGCCGTGTTTCCGCCAGCGCTACGCCGGGGGCAAAGCCCAGCGCGGCTGCCGTTGTGCCTGCCATACCGCCAGCGCAGATCTTAAAGAACTGCCTTCTGCTGACCTGCATGGGTCACTCCTTGGTTCATTACGACATTGCTTTGTAGTTTTATTTTGCGGTTAAGAATTAACCGCAAATGAGAAAATTTGCGTTAATCCCTCATTTACACGAGGGGTTTGACCAGAATACCACAATGTCGGTACGCCTGTTCCAACGGCGTTAAAACAAAGTGAACGTATTATCACTATATTGATTATAAAGCGTGACATTAGTCACAAAATTAACCCCTGATGTTATGGGGATGTTTATGCGTCCGGGTTGTGTCACTCCGAACGGAGTAGGTAAACTGAGGATAAATGGAGGCTGAAAAGTTGATCCATACTATGCGCGAGGCCTGCACTTTATGGTGCAATAGCAGGCTTCTCCCTCGTGGTTGCTCAGGAAATACGTTGTGTCAAAACCGAATCGTGATATCCGCCCCTCATCGCTGCCTGCTGGCGTGGTTGAGCAACGGGTATACAGACCCCCTCATATTAACGATGCGATCCCCGATTTTTTGGCAGAAGAGGTACCCGTTGCACTGGTTTACAACGGCATTTCCCATGTGGTGATGATGGCCACTCCTAAGGATCTGGAGCTTTTCGCCATCGGTTTTTCATTATCGGAAGGTATCATTACGCACCCGCAGGAGATCTACGGCATGGACGTCGTCCCGGCCTGTAACGGCCTTGAGGTGCAAATCGAACTCTCAAGCCGCCGTTTTATGGGACTCAAAGAGCGCCGACGTGCGCTGGCAGGGCGAACCGGCTGCGGCGTATGCGGTGTTGAACAGCTTAACGATATTGGCAAACCCGTGGTGCCGCTGCCTTTTACGCAGCGTTTTGAACTCACTCACCTTGATCATGCTCTCCACCATCTCAACGATGTGCAACCGATAGGGCAGTTAAGCGGATGCACACATGCCGCCGCCTGGGTATTGCCGTCGGGTGAGATCGCGGGTGGGCATGAAGATGTCGGACGCCATGTGGCACTGGATAAACTGCTGGGCCGCAGAGTGAATGAGAGTGAAGCCTGGCAGCAGGGAGCTGCGTTAGTTTCCAGCCGCGCCAGCTACGAGATGGTGCAAAAAGCGGCCATGTGCGGCGTTGAGATCGTGTTTGCGGTATCCGCTGCCACCACCCTGGCGGTAGAGGTGGCCGAGCGTTGCAACCTGACGCTGGTAGGGTTCTGCAAACCGGGAAGAGCCACAATCTATACCCATCCGCAGCGCTTAATTGTTAATCAGTAATTTTGAATATTGTGAGCAAATCCTTCCGCTTTCAGTAGTCCGTGTAAGGGCCTATTATTTATCACATCAAGGCACAACGCCTTACACAGACAACTAACTTAAAGGGTTTATATCATGAAAAGCATCAAAACTTTTGTTGCAGTAATCGCTCTGGCTACCTCTTTCGGTTCTTTCGCAGCCCAGTCAATAACCGCCTCCGCCAGCACCATCGACGGCGCTGAAGCGAAAATCGCCGCCCAGGCACAGCAGGCCGGTGCGTCTTCTTACACCATCACTCAGGCCTTCACGGGTAACCGCGTGCACATGACCGCAGAACTGAATAAATAAGAGCAAAGCATTTGTCGAAAGAGCGCCCCCGGGGCGCTTTTTTTGTTTTGGCGATCCGCTGATTTATTGTTCAGTAATTTTGATTTATTAAAGCAAATCCTTCCGCTTTCAGTTGTTGATGTTCAGGCCTATTATTTATCACATCAAGGCACGGCGCCTTACACAGACAACTAACTTAAAGGGTTTATATCATGAAAAGCATCAAAACTTTTGTTGCAGTAATCGCTCTGACTACCTCTTTCGGTTCTTTCGCTGCCCAGTCGGTTACCGCCTCCGCCAGTACCATCGACGGCGCTGAAGCGAAAATCGCCGCCCAGGCACAGCAGGCCGGTGCGTCTTCTTACACCATTACCCAGGCCTTCGCCGGTAACCGCGTGCACATGACTGCAGAACTGAATAAATAAGAGCAAAGCATTTGTCGAAAGAGCGCCCCCGGGGCGCTTTTTTAGTTTATGCCTGCCAGGCGTAATAACGCTGTTACCACCGCCGCGGCGATGATCACGAAAATCAACGGCACCTTGCGCCAGGCAAGGAATACCGCAAAGGCCACGCCCAACACCCGCGCCATCCCCGAAAAGTGCTCTCCTTCATAGAAGGTGGTCGCCAGCGCCACCGAAAACAGCAATACGGTTGCTGCATCCGACAGCAGCGCCTGGGAGCGTTCAGATAACGCTAACCGACTGCCAAGTTTCGCCCCGCCAAGCCGCATCAGGTAGGTGCCCGCCGACAGCAGGGCGATACCAAGAATAAAGACGGTCATGTTTTCCATTATTTCTTCCTCGTGGCGAGGCCAAACAGAGAGAGCAAGACGGGCAGGCCCACCGGCGCAAAGGGTACCGCAGCCAGCGACAACGCCGCCCCGCTAAAGGCACGAATAAGCGTGGTGCGGTTTTTAAAGGCGGGAACCACTAACGCCAGTAAAATGGCCGGAAACACTGCATCCAGCCCGATGGTTTCCGGCTCTGGCAGCAGTTTGCCGACCATCGCCCCCAGCAGGGTGCCCAGCGGCCAGATAATTGCCACACCCAGCCCGCAGAGCCAGTAGGCCGCTTTGCGCTGTTCTGGCGTTTTTTGTGACAGGCCAAATACCACGCTCTCGTCATTCATAATGTGACAACCCAGCAAGCTCGCGCCGCGCTGGCCCACCAGCTCGCGCACGGTAACGCCAAAAGGCACATGGCGCGCGTTCACCAGAAGACCCGCGGCAGCGGCAGCGAGTGGATTGCCGCCGCTGGCCACAATCCCGATAAACATAAATTCAGAGGCGCCCGCCAGCACGGAAATGGAGAGCAAAAACGGTACCCAGAGGGGGAAGCCATACGCCATTGCCAACGAGCCGTAAGACATCCCTACAACGCCAACAGCCAGACAAACCAGCAGAATGGCCTTTATCGTGTCGCCTTTCAGGCAGGAGAAATGTGGTTTCATACAATTTTAGCCATATCGAACGTATATCCATTATAATGAACGCATCATTGTAGTTTATCAAGATGAACGATTCGTTCGATTTATAGAACACGAGGCCGTTTTATGACGCAGCCAATAAGCGTAATCGCCAAAAGCCTGGTGCGGGAACGTATGCGAACCGGACTTTCTCTGGCGGAAATTGCTCGCCGCGCCGGGATCGCCAAATCTACCCTGTCGCAGCTGGAGTCCGGAAACGGCAATCCCAGTCTGGAGACCTTATGGTCACTTTGTGTGGCACTGGATATTCCCTTTGCGCGCTTGCTTGAGCCACAGCAACCTATTACCCAGGTTATTCGCCGGGGAGAAGGGACGAAAGTGATTGCCGAGCAGGCAAACTATGAGGCAATTTTGTTAGCCACCTGCCCGCCAGGCGCACGACGTGATATCTATATGCTGGCGGCTCAGCCGGGCGCAGACCGTATTTCGCATCCGCATCCACCCGGTTCGGTTGAGCATATTGTTATCACTCAGGGACGGGCAGTGGTGGGCCTGACCGATGCGCCGGAAGAGCTGGGCGAAGGGGATTACATTTGTTATCCCGCCGATCGGCCGCATATTTTTAAAGCCCTTGAGCCAGATACGTTTGCGCTTATGGTGGCGGAACAGAACTAACTTTCAAGACACGGATAATCATGTCGCTTAAAGCCATCGCCAAAGAACTCGGGCTCTCGGTCACCACCGTGAGTCGTGCCCTCAACGGATATGATGACGTTTCTCGCGAGACGCGTGCGCGCGTGGAAGCGGAAGCTCAGCGTCGTGGTTACCGGCCCAATACCTTTGCCCGTCGTCTGAAGATGGGCAAAATTGATGCGGTTGGGCTGGTCTTCCCGGTACATCCTGTTCCGCTCAATAACAGCGTTTTTATGGATATGGTCGGCGAAATTAGCCACGAACTGGCGCGACATGAGATTGACCTGCTGCTGATTGCCGATGACGATCTGGCCGATAAACACAGCTATATGCGCATGGTGCAGAGCCGCCGGGTGGATGCGTTAATCGTGGCGCATACCCTCGATCGCGACCCGCGTCTTGAGCAACTGC
Source organism: Leclercia sp. UBA5958 (assembly GCF_002430365.1). NCBI lineage: Bacteria > Pseudomonadati > Pseudomonadota > Gammaproteobacteria > Enterobacterales > Enterobacteriaceae > Leclercia > Leclercia sp. UBA5958. The sequence goes on from NZ_DJCE01000002.1 coordinate 40,947, forward strand.
AGGCGGCAAATTTCCCCTTCCTTGCCCTCGGCCGCAGCCAGCTACCGCAGCCTTACGCCTGGTTTGATTTCGATAACTATGCCGGTACCCACCAGGCCACCCGCTGGCTCATCGCCAAAGGCCACCGGCGTATCGCATTCCTGGGAGAGAGTAATAACCAGGCCTTTATCACTCAGCGCCGCCAGGGTTATCTTGATGCGTTGCAGGAGGCGGGGCTCTCAGATGAATGGCTGCGCGCTATGCCTCCTTCCCGACGCGAGGGGTATACCGCCACCTGCGATCTGTTGGCCTTACCCGAACCGCCAACGGCGATTATTACCGACTGTAATACCCACGGCGATGGGGCCGCGATGGCGCTTTCCCAGAGGGGACGATTAACGGGCGACAACCCTGTGGCGCTGATTGTTTACGACGGTTTACCGCAGGACAGCATTGTCACTACCGAGGTGGCGGCAGTGATCCAGTCTACCCGTGAAGGGGTGGGCAGACAGATTGCCGATATGGTTCGTCAGCTGATCAGCGGCGAGGATATCGCCAGATTACAGGTGTTGTGGCAACCCGCCTTCTCACCGGGCGAAACCGCCTAATTTCTCTAAATTTCTAAACCCGATCACAAAACCGAAACGTTTAAGTTTGTATCCGAAACGTTTCGGATCAAGACTCAGATCATCCCGATGACTGGAGATGTCTGATGCAAGATGCCATTTTACGACTCGTAAGCGAGACGGTGGATGTGGTGATAAAAACCCACCCGTTCGCCGAGATTCTTTACTGGGGGCCGCACCTTCGCCACTTTTCGCCGCAGGATGCGGCCACGCTTTCCCGTCCTGTTGCCAATGGAAGACTGGATGTTGACTCCCCTGTAACCCTGATGGCCGAACTGGGTCACGGGTTATTTGGTTCCCCGGGCATTGAGGGGCATCGTCAGGGGATGGATGGCTCGCCGGTCTTTACCACCACCGCCGTCACCCAGCAGGGCCAAAGTCTGACTATCGCGGCAGAAGATACTCACGCCGGTCTGCGCCTGACCAGTGAGATTGACCTGGAGGAGAGCGGTGTACTGCGGGTGCGCCACGGCGTGACCAACCTGCGGCCGCAGGCGTGGCAAGTGGATCGACTGGCTATTACTCTACCGGTGGCAGAGCGGGCGCAGGAGGTCATGGCGTTTCATGGCCGCTGGATCCGCGAGTTCCAGCCTCACCGCCTGCGGCTGGAACATGACAGCTTTGTCATTGAAAACCGCCGCGGCAAAACCTCTCATGAACACTTCCCGGCGCTGATTACCGGCACGCCGTCCTTCAATGAAATGCAGGGCGATGTGTGGGGCGTGCACCTCGGCTGGAGTGGTAACCACCGTCTGCGTGCCGAAGTGAAAACCGACGGGCGGCGTTATCTGCAGGCGGAGGCGCTCTATCTGCCCGGCGAGATAGCGATTGCCGAGGGGAAAACCCTCTGGACGCCGAACCTGTACGCCAGCTACTCCGCGCAGGGGCTGAATGGCATGAGCCAGCAGTTCCACCGCTATTTGCGTGAAAACATTATTCGTTTCCCGGATAACAAACCGCGTCCGGTACACCTCAACACCTGGGAAGGGATCTACTTTAATCACGACCCGGCTTACATCATGCGCATGGCTGACGACGCTGCCGCGCTGGGGGTGGAGCGCTTTATCATCGACGATGGCTGGTTTAAAGGGCGTAACGATGACCATGCCGCGCTGGGGGACTGGTACCTCGACGAGAAAAAATACCCGGACGGCTTAACTCCCGTAGTGCGTCACGTTAAGGCGCTCGGTATGGAGTTTGGCATCTGGGTTGAGCCGGAAATGATCAACTCCAACTCCGATCTCTATCGTGCCCACCCTGACTGGGTGCTGGCGCTGCCGGGCTATGAACAGGCCACGGGCCGCCATCAGCTGGTACTGAACCTCAACATTCCTCAGGCCTTTGACTATCTTCTGGAACGCATGAGCTGGCTGCTGGGCGAGCATCAGGTGGATTACGTGAAGTGGGACATGAACCGCGAGCTGGTTCAGCCAGGCCACAATGGCAAGGCGGCTGCCGACGCGCAAACCCGTCAGTTCTATCGCCTGTTGGATGTCCTGGGCGAGCGGTTCCCGCATATCGAATTTGAATCTTGCTCGTCAGGTGGCGGGCGTATCGACTATGAAGTTCTGACCCGCTGCCACCGTTTCTGGGCGTCGGATAATAACGATGCGCTGGAGCGGAACACCATTCAGCGCGGCATGAGTTACTTCTTCCCGCCAGAGGTGATGGGCGCGCATATCGGTCATCATAAATGCCATGCCACTTTCCGACAGCACAGCATCGCGTTTCGTGGCCTGACGGCGCTCTTTGGCCACATGGGGCTGGAGCTGGATCCGCTAGCGGTGGACGAGCAGGAGCGCGAAGGCTATCGCCATTACGCCGCGCTGTACAAACAGTGGCGCGAGGTGATCCACACCGGCACCCAGTGGCGGATCGATATGCCCGATGCCACGACGCTGGCTACCGGTATAGTGAGCCAGGACCAGGGGCAGGGATTGTTTATCATCAGCCAGCTCCGCATGCCGGACTACACCCTGATGATGCCGCTGCGCATGCCGGGGCTGGAAGCGGGCGCACAGTATCGTATTACGCTTCTCGATCACCCTAACATCCGCCTGACGGGCGAGGGGGGCCATACGATGCGCAAACTTCCGGCATGGATGGACGCGCCGCAAACGGTAAGCGGCGAATGGTTGATGCAGGCAGGGATTGCGTTGCCGGTGCTCGATCCAGAAACCGCCATTTTGATTGGCGTTGAACGCGTGTAAAGGTGAGGGGCCGTGAAGGCGGCCCCCGGTTGAGGATAAAAATAATGAACACGACTGCCTGTACCCACAAAGACAACCCTAATTTCTGGATTTTCGGGTCGTTCTTTTTTCTCTACTTCTTCATTATGGCCACCTGCTTTCCGTTTCTGCCTATCTGGCTGTCGGATATCATCGGTCTGAATAAAACCCATACCGGGATTGTTTTCTCCTGCATCTCGCTCTCTGCGATCGCTTTCCAGCCCGTGCTGGGGGTGATTTCCGACAAGCTGGGGCTGAAAAAACACCTGCTGTGGATCATCGCTATCTTGCTCTTCTTGTTTGCCCCCTTTTTCCTCTACGTATTTGCTCCGCTCCTGAAAACCAATATCTGGCTGGGGGCGCTTAGCGGCGGGCTGTATATCGGTTTCGTCTTCTCGGCGGGATCGGGGGCGATTGAGGCCTACATTGAGCGTGTGAGCCGCAACAGCTTCTTCGAATATGGCAAAGCGCGTATGTTCGGCTGTCTGGGCTGGGGACTGTGCGCCTCGACGGGCGGGATACTATTCAGCATCGATCCGTCGCTTGTCTTCTGGATGGGGTCCGGCGCGGCGCTTTTGCTCATGCTGCTGTTAGTGGTCGCCAAACCAAAACCAAACCAGACGGCGCAGGTGATGAATGCCCTGGGCGCCAACCAGCCGCAGATTACCCTTAAGACCGTGGTGAACCTGTTCCGTCAGCGCAAAATGTGGATGTTTATTCTGTATGTGATTGGCGTGGCCTGCGTCTATGACGTCTTTGATCAGCAGTTTGCCACCTTCTTTAAAACGTTCTTTGCGACCCCTGAAGCGGGCACGCGGGCGTTTGGCTTTGCCACGACGGCAGGGGAACTTTGCAACGCCATCATCATGTTCTGCTCGCCGTGGATCATTAACCGCATTGGCGCGAAAAACACCCTTCTGATTGCCGGGGTGATCATGGCTACGCGTATTATCGGCTCGTCATTCGCCACTACGGCGGTGGAGGTGGTGGCACTGAAGATGCTTCACGCGCTGGAGGTGCCGTTCCTGCTGGTGGGGGCGTTTAAATATATTACCGGCGTCTTTGATACTCGCCTGTCGGCCACCATCTATCTGATTGGCTTCAATTTTGCCAAACAGTTGGCAGCAATCTTCCTCTCCGCATTCGCCGGCAATATGTATGACCGGATCGGCTTCCAGGATACCTATCTGATGCTGGGCTGCTTTGTCCTGGCGGTAACGGCAATCTCGGCGTTTACCCTTACCCATTCGCGTCCTGCGGCGGTGCAGGGGAGTTCCGTGGAGGTAAGCTGAAAAGCGGTGCTGCCGCGATGGCGGCAGCACCGGTCGTTACTCGAGGTAGAACACCTCTTTAAGCTCCGTACTCACCGGGCTGTTGTCCGGGTTAGCGGGCATAACGTCACGCATATGTTTCCACCAGCGCTGGCAGACGTCGGTATGGGCGACGGCGTTCCAGCGCTCTTCCGATTCAATCTCCACGGTCGCAAATAGCAGGTTGCGTTGCTTATCAAGGAAGATGGCGTAGTGATGCGCGCCGTGGTCTTTTAGCACCGCCTCCAGCTCAGGCCAGATGGGCGTGTGGCGGCGTTCGTACTCGTCATGTGCGTCAGGGTTAACCTGCATCACAAAGGCTTTGCGGATCATAATGCCTCCAGGTAGAGCTCGCGCACTTCGTCGCGGCTGGCGGTTCGTGGGTTACAGGGCGCACAGGGATCGGCGAGCGCTTTATCCAGCCAGCCCTCAATATCCGCCTTCGTTACCCCCAGTTTACTGAAACCAGAAGGGATACCTACGCGAGCGCTCAGGGCGCGAATGGCATGGATGGCCTCCATGCTGGCCGCTTCGTCGCTCATCGTGCGGGTATCGACGCCCATCGCCTGCGCCACGCGGGCAAAGCGGGCCACGGCATTCGGGCGGTTAAAGTTTTCGATGATCGGCAGCAGGATGGCATTACACACGCCGTGCGGCAGGTTGTGCGTGGCGCCTGGCTGGTGCGCCAGGGCATGAACCAGACCCAGACCGGCGCTGTTAAACGCCATGCCAGCCAGATACTGACCAAACGCCATCTGCTCGCGGGCTTCAAGATTATGGCCCTCGTCGACCGCTTTCGGCAGCCACAGGGTAATCAGGCGAATCGCTTCCAGCGCGTTGGCGTCGGTGAGCGGGTGCGCGCCGACCGAGACGTAGGCTTCAATGGCGTGGGTCAGGGCATCCATGCCGGTGGCGGCCGTAACGGACGCCGGAATACCCAGCATCACGCTGGCATCGTCCACGGCAATATCCGGGATGATGTTCGGATCAATAATCACCTCTTTCACCTGACGTGCGGAATCGATAATCACCGCGTTGCTGGTCATCTCCGCTGCGGTGCCTGCGGTGGTGTTGATCGCAACCAGCGGCACGCCTGCGTTTTTCACTTTCCCGACGCCGGAATAAGCGGTAGAGGGGCCAGGGTTGGCGGTAAGGATTTTAATCGCTTTAGCGGTATCAATGGGGCTACCGCCGCCGAAGGCAATCACGTAGTCGCATTCCGCCTCCTGGTATGCGGTATACCCTTTCTGCACCAGCGCTTCCGTCGGATTGGGAAACACCTCGTCAAACAGGTGATATGACATTTGATGGGCGTCCAGCGCGGCAAAGAGGCTGTCGAGCAGGCCAAGCTTCACCAGTTGACCATCGGTCACGATCAAGGCTTTACCCCACTGCTTGCTCGCCACCAGGTTGACCATATCGCTGATTGCGCCTGCGCCATGCAGGCTGATTTTGGGAAGCGCCAACATAAAGCTCATGATAATTCTCCTTAATATGATTTTTGGGTAATCCGTTCCCCTCACCCCGTTCCTCTCCTTTGGGAGAGGTTAAATGGCCGCACCAGCGAGTTCCCTCTCCCCTGGGGAGAGGGTTAGGGTGAGGGGGAAATTAAATCCGTCTCCGCTGCATAATTCGCCGGGTGATAATCGGCAGTGAGATCACCACAATCAGCATCGCGCCGATAATCACCGACATCACAATCCCCGGCACGTTGAGCAGGCTCAGGCCAAAGGTCACCAGCCCCATCAGGAAGGCGGCGATAATCACCCCCACCATGCTGCCGGATCCGCCCAGAATGTTTACACCGCCCAGCACCGCCATGGTCACTACCGCCAGCTCCCAGCCCATCGCAATCGTCGGGCGCGTGCTGCCCAGGCGCGAGGTAAGTAACACCGAGGCGAGACCCGCCATCAGCCCCACCAGAGCAAACAGCAGCAGGTTGTGACGCTTCACGTTAATGCCGGAATACCATGCGCCGGTCGGGTTATTGCCAATGGCATAGGTCCGGCGACCAAAGTTGGTGCGATGCAGCACAAAGGCAAACACCGCCGCCAGCACGATAAACAGCGCGAACTCAAACGACAGTGCGCCCCAGACGTAACCCTGCCCAAACCAGGCAAAGCTCTCCGGATAGCTGTTCAGTGCCTGATCGCCCAGCAGGATGTAGGTGATCCCGCGATAGAGGCTCATGGTGCCGATGGTGATGACAATGGAAGATAAGTTAAAGCGCGTCACCAGCCAGCCGTTGAACAGGCCGCACAGCAGCCCGACGCCCAGCCCCACGCAGACCAGCAACGGAGTATCTACGCCCGCCGCTGCGCAAAAGCCCATCACCGTAGAGCTCAGCGCAATGGTAGAGGCCACGGAGAGGTCAATCTCGCGGGCGATAATCAACATCGCCATCGGCAGCACGATGATCGCTTTTTCGGTAAAGTTAAAAGTGGCGTCAGACAGGTTCCAGATATCGAGGAAATAAGGCGATGCGAGGGCATTCACCACAAATACCGCCAGCGTGACCGCCAGCAAGAACCCTTCCCAACACAGCAGTTTCTGGAAAAAACCCGTCGAGGGTGGGGTCGGTTTCATCTCTTCAGTGGTCATAATTTTGCTCATGATTTCACCGCCAGTTTCTGGCGCGCCAGCGCCGCATCGCGCAGAATTAACCGCCCTTTGCGTTTATTGCCGCGCTCGTTGAGCAGCACCGCAATCACAATCACCGTGCCGGAAATGGCCATCTGCCAGAACGGGGACACGCCGATGACCGGCAGGGCATTGTTAATTACCCCGAGGAACAGCGCGCCGAACAGGCAGCCGAGCACGCGACCGGTGCCGCCCATCGTGCTGATACCGCCAATCACGCATGCGGCCACCACCTGCAGCTCAAAGCCGTTAGCCACGTCGACATAGGCCACGGCGAAGCGGGAAATCCACAGATATCCGCAGAACCCTGCCAGCGCACCGGACAGGCAGAAGCTGACAAACTGCATCTTCCCGGCGTTGATGCCGGTGTAGTAGGCCGCCGTAGCGTTACCGCCCGCGGTGTAGAGCGCACGCCCGGTGCGGCTGTAACGCAGGAAATAGCCCACCAGCAACAGCGCGGCAATCGCACACCAGCTCAGTACGGGCAAGCCCAGCACCGCCGCACGCGGCAGGCCGAGGAAATCTGCCCCCATCTGATTGGAGTTCACCCAGCCGCCGCCAGAAAGTAAAAAGATAATCCCACGATAGATGCTCATCGTACCCAGCGTCACCACAATGGCTGGAATACCGAGCTTCCACACCAGCAGCCCGTTGATCATGCCCATCAGCAGGCCGAGCGCCGTGGCCAGAATTAGCAGCGCCCAGACGGGCACATCCGGATGATGGAAATTGATGAGCGCGACGATCATGCCGGTCAGCGCCAGGTTAGCCGCCATCGACAGATCGATGCCTTTGGTGAGCAGCACCATCATCTGGCCGAGGGCGAGAATGATGAGGATGGAGGTATCGTTAAACATCTCCACCAGGTTTCCCGGGGCGATAAACGAGGGCACGCGACTGCCAATGGCGACGATCATCAAAATGATCACCGCGCCCAGCAGCGCTTCACGGTGTTTCAGCAGTTGCCTGACCATTATGCGGCCTCCTGTTTTGCACCGCTGGCGGCGCTGACGATGGTTTCTGCCGTTGCGCCCCCTGCCTGATACTCCGCCACCATCAGCCCTTCGTGCATGACGATAATGCGATCGGCCATACCCATCACTTCCGGCAGTTCTGACGAGACCATAATCACCGCCAGACCCTGACCGACAAGCTCGGACATAAATTGATGAACGGCGGCTTTGGAGCCAATATCAATGCCTTTTGTTGGCTCATCGAGGATGATCACGTCAGGATGTGTCGCCAGCCATTTGCCGATCACCACCTTCTGCTGATTCCCGCCGGAAAGCGTTTCAACCGGCTGTTTCCAGCTAAAGGCTTTCACCTGCAGACGTCTGGCGTACTCATCCGCCAGCTGCCATTCACGATCATGATTTAGCACCCCGTTGGGGTTCATTTTGCCAAGCTGCGGCAGGCTGATGTTCTGCGCAATCGACAGCTCAATGATCGCCCCTTGCTTCTGGCGCTCTTCCGGCACGCAGACGATGCCGGCTTTGATGGCGTCCGACGGCTGGCGGAAATGCTGCGTTTTACCCTTCAGGACGATTTCACCGGAGGAGGGGCGCGAGACGCCAGAGAGGGCCTGCATCAGCTCGGTGCGCCCGGCGCCAACCAGCCCGTAAAAGCCGAGGATTTCGCCTTTGCGCAGGGTAAAGGAGATGTTGGCAAACTCGGTGGGGTGGCACAGGTTTTTCACCTCCAGCACCGTCTCGCCCTTTTCGCACTCCACTTTGGGGAAGGTCTGAGTGATGGCGCGGCCCACCATCATGGCGACCATCCGCTCTTCGGTGATGTCGTTCATCGCGCCGGAACCGACATACACCCCATCGCGCAGAATGGTGTAATGGTCGGCCAGCTCAAAGATTTCGTCGAATTTATGCGAGATGAAGAGGATCGCTTTCCCGTCCTGCTTTAAGCGCTCCACGATCTGATAAAACTCGAGGATTTCGTGCTGCGACAGGGCCGCGGTCGGCTCGTCGAGGATCACCACCTGCGCATCAAACGACAGCGCGCGGGCGATCGCCACCATGTGCCGCTGGGCGATGCTCAGGGTTTTTAGCGTAGCTCGTGGGTCAATCTGTACCTCCAGACGGGTGAGGATGGCCTGCGCGCGGCGGTGCATCTCTGACCAGTCGAGTTTTTTAAAAAGACCTTTATAGAGGTACTGACCGACAAAAATGTTTTCGGTGACCGAGAGTTCATCGAACAGGACGGTTTCCTGATGAATTGCCGTAATGCCGACCTTGTGCGCAGATTCCGGCGTCGGGAGCTGAATAGGGATTGCCTTGTAGAGAATTTCGCCCTCTTCAGGCTGGTAAATGCCGGTCATCACTTTCACCAGCGTGGATTTGCCCGCGCCATTTTCGCCGATAAGGGCGGTGACTTTACCTGGCCAGAGCTCAAGCTGAACGTTCTCAAGGGCACGCACGCCGGGGAAGACCTTGGTGATGCCCTTCAGTTGGAGGAGTGGTGTCATGATAGTTCTCCATATTTATCCCCCCTCACCTCGGGAGAAGGGTAGGGGAAGTGCGGCCTGATGCCCTCACCCCAACCCTCTCCCACAGGGAGAGGGAGAAAGGATTAGAAAATCTTCGAGAACTTATCAATGTTGCTGGCATCGTAAACAAACGGCTCAGCCATGGCGCCGTTGCCATCGGCATCCAGCTTCACTTTGCCCAGTCTGCCCATGCTGGCTTCGCCTTTGGTGGCGGTGCCTTTCACCAGGTCATCCGCCAGATAGGTAGCGGCGTAGCCAAGGTCAATCGGATTCCAGATAGCGAAGCTTTTGCTGGCGCCCGATTTCACCGCGCCCGCCATTTCAGACGGCAGACCTAAACCGGTGACGTACACTTTGCCTATCTTGCCCTGGTCTTTCACCGCCTGGGCGGCGGCGACAATACCTACGGAGGAGGGCGAGACGATCACTTTCAGATCCGGATACGTTTTCAGCAGGCCCACCGCTTCGCGATAGCTCTTATCAGAAAGATCGTCGCCGTAGGCCACGGTCACCAGATTGACGGACGGGTACTGTGGCAGCACCTTTTTCATCTCGGCAATCCAGGTATTCTGGTTGGTTGAGGTGGGGGTGGCGCTCAGTACGGCCACTTCGCCTTTTTCCACGTTCAGGGCTTTCAGCGCGTCGGCTGCCAGCTTCACGTTGGTTTCGCCGATCAGGGCATTATTGGAAGGATTCAGGTGGATCTGACGACCGGCTTTCGCCACGCCAGAGTCCCAGGAAACGACTTTAATACCGCGCTGCATCGCTTTTTTCAGCACCGGCACCAGCGCATCAGGATCGTTGGCGGAGATAGCGATCGCATCCACCCCCTGGGCGATCAAACCGTTCAGCACTTCGATCTGCGCTTCAGCGGTGGTGGTGGTCGGCCCGGTATAAATGACTTTAACATCACCTAACTCTTTGGCTGCCTCTTGCGCGCCCACGTTGGCGGCTTCGAAGAACCCATTACCTAACGATTTTGCCACCAGGGCAATTTTAACTTCCGCCAGAGCGGAACCGGACAACGCCAGCGCGGCAACGGTGAGGATCAAGCTTGTCTTTATTTTCATTGCTTTTACTCCACTTGAGTCAGTTGTAGGGATTGCAGGTAAGTTTCGCCCCGTCTCTGTGAGCGGGGCGCGATGTTCTTATTTGTAGAGATCTAACGCCGACTGCATAGGGGTGACGTCAAAACGTTTGCCCAGCGCAATCAACTCTTCCCGGGTGATGGTCTGTTTCATCCCCCCCATGGAATAGACTTTTACCAGCACTTCTGCGGACTTCTCGGCGGTGTCGATCAGACCGAAGGTTTCATCCAGCGTTGGGCCGCTGCCAAATACCCCGTGGAATGGCCACAGCACCAGCGAATGCTTCTGCATCTCTTGCGCAGTGGCTTCGCCGATCTCATCGGTGCCCGGTACCATCCACGGTAAGATGCCAACCCCGTCCGGGAATACCACCAGACACTCGGTACTGCCTTCCCACAGTTTGCGGGTAATGAAGTCGGTATTGTTTTCCAGCACATAGGTCAGGGCGATCAGGTTCGTTGCGTGGCAGTGCATGATCACCCGGTCTTTGCCATGAGTCGCCTTAATGCGCTCGCAGTGGGAGAGGAAGTGTGCCGGCAGCTCTGAGGTTGGCACCGCTTCGTTTGTGAGCCCCCAAAGAATGTGGTACCCCGCGCCGTCGCTGTCCACTTTTACCACGCCTAAGTTTGCGGTCGGGTCGAGCTGTACGTTGCGGAAGAACTTACCGGAACCGGTCACGATAAAAGGGGTATTCGCCAGCAAAGGCATAGGCTGGCTCAGCGCGATATAGCGCGGATTCTGGTGAAAATCCGCTTCAAACGGCGCGATATCTGCGTCATCAAGACGCAGCGTCAGGTTACCGCCGTTGCGCTCATCCCAGCCTTTCAGCCAGGCATCGGAAGTGGCTTTAATCATGCCCTGGACGAACCAGGCGTTAGTGATGGTCTGCATAGTTTTCTTTTCCAGTTATCGCGGTGAGGTAACACCCCTCACCCTAACCCTCTCCCCAAAGGGGCGAGGGAATTTGAACACCCTCTCCCCTTTGGGGAGAGGGTAGGGGTGAGGGGGCAGTTATCCGCGCTGACTCAGCACGTCTTTCTCATACGCCCGCACGTTATTCAGCCACTGGCTGCCTGCCGGCGTGTCATTGCGCTGGCAGTACATCTCCCAGACGGCCTGCCATGGCAGTGATTTTTGCTCTTCCAGCAGCGCCAGACGCGCGGTGTAATCGCCTTGCGCTTCCAGTTTCTTCAGCTCCGCAGTTGGCTCCAGCAGGGCGCGCAGCAGGGCTTTCTTCATATTGCGGGTGCCGATAACCCATGCCGCAATGCGGTTGATAGAGGCATCAAAGAAGTCGAGGCCGATGTGTACGCGGTCGAACAGGTCGTGGCGGATAATCTCGCTGGCAATGGCCTGGGTCTCGTCATCCAGCAGCACGACGTGGTCACTGTCCCAGCGTACCGGACGGCTTACATGCAGCAGCAGGCGCGGCACGTAGAGCATGGCGGCGGAAATTTTGTCGGAGATCACTTCGGTTGGGTGGAAGTGGCCGGCATCCAGACACAATGCCGTCTGGCGGCTGGTGGCGTAACCCATGTAGAACTCGCCGGAGCCCACGGTATAGCTCTCTGCGCCAATGCCGAACAGCTTGCTCTCTACGGCGTCGATGTGGTGCGCCGGGTTAAGTTTCTCGCTGATCGCCTCATCCAGCGCATTCAGCAGACGCTGACGCGGCGCGAGGCGGTCGACGGTGATGTCTTTCATGCCGTCCGGGACCCAGATGTTCATCACCGATGGCGTGCCAAGCTGCTCGCCGAAGTAAGCCGAGATACGACGGCAGGCCTGCACGTGCTCGATCCAGAACTGGCGAATCTCGTCATCAATATGGGCAAGGGTAAAGCCATCCGCGCTGAGCGGGTGGGAGAAGCAGGAGGGGTTAAAATCCAGACCCAGCTTGTTTGCTTTTGCCCACTCCACCCAGTTTTTAAAGTGTTCCGGCTTGATTTTGTTACGGGCGATGGGCTCGTCGGATTCAAGGTAGATGGCATGCAGGTTAAGGCGCTTAGGCCCGGGGATGAGGCTCAGGGCCAACTCCAGATCCGCGCGCAGCTCCCCGGCGTTGCGGGCTTTACCCGGATAGTTGCCGGTTGCCTGAATACCACCCGTCAGTGCGCCGCCTGGGTTCTCGAAGCCTGCGACGTCGTCGCCCTGCCAGCAGTGCATGGAGACCGGCAGACGATCGAGCTGACGGAGCGCCTCCTCGACATCCACGCCCACGGCGGCGAAACGCTGTTTAGCCAGTTCCCAGGCTTGTTCTAATTGAGTGGTCATGCGCAAAGCTCCTTTGTCAGTCGGTTTTGCTGAAACTGTGCCCGGTAGCGGGCAATTTCATGGCAGGAATTAGGGGTGAACGTGGTGAGATTGTCGTTGTGACTGACCAGCGTTCGGAATTCATCGACGCTACGCAGCTCATCCAGGGTCATGAGCTGGATACCGATATTGCCGAGCGTAGAGGCTTCAATCGGCCCGGCAATCACCGTGATCCCGCAGGCGTCGGCGCAAAGCTGATTCAGCAGCGCGTTCTGGCAGCCGCCGCCCACAATGTGCAACTGGCTAAACGGTTTGCCGCGTAGTGCCGCCAGTTCGCTCAGTACGTCGGCATAGAGCAGGGCGAGGCTGTCGAAGATGCAGCGCGCTAATTCAGCCGGCAGATGAGGCACCGGTTGATGGCTTTCACGGCAGGCACTCTGAATTTCGCTGCTCATGTTTGCCGGATTGATAAAACGATCATCATTGGGGTTGATCAGGAAGCGGCAGGGTGCCAGCCTTTCGGTCTCTGCAATCAGCGCAGGCAGGTCGCTGATGGCCTGCTCTTTCAGCACCCGCTGAAGCAGCCAGAGCCCCATAATATTTTTCAGCACCCGGTAGCGCCCTTCGGCGCCGCCTTCGTTAGTGATATTGGCCGCCTGCGCCTTCTCGCAGGTGTAGGGGGTTTTGCTCTCAAAGCCCATCAGCGACCAGGTGCCGGAAGAGAGATACGCCGCATCCTGATCGGCCAGCGGCGCTGCAATCACGGCGCTGGCGGTATCATGGCTGGCGACGGCCACCACCGGGATAGCGTTGCCCTGCGGGCTGCCCCATTGGCCAATCACGTTGCCCGGGTGAGTCGGGGTGCCAAACCACTGGGGAGATGCCCCCGTCCAGTTCAACAGGTTCTCATCCCAGGTATCAGAATTGATATTCACCAGCTGCGTGGTAGTGGCATTGGTGTACTCCCAGTTCATGTTCCCGGTCAGCCGGTAGCTGAAGTAGTCCGGGATCATCAGCGCATGGGCAACCTGTGCCGTCAGCTCTGGCTGCTGCTCCACCAGTGCACGCAATTGATACAGGGTGTTGAAAGGGAGAAACTGAATGCCGCTGCGGCCGTAGATGTCGGCTTTACCTAACTGCTCCACGGCACGAGCCATGACGCCGTCTGTACGGGCATCACGATATGAAACAGGCAGGCCAACGCGCTCACCGTTGTGGCCCAGCAGCACGATATCCACTCCCCAGGTATCAATGCCGATACTGTCGATACGCATACCCTCATCGCATACCTTATTCAGGCCGGTACGGATTTCCGCCTCCAGGCTATCGATATCCCAGATATCAAAACCGTCCTGCTTCTGCAGGCAGTTCACAAAGCGGTGGATTTCGCGTAGCGAAAGTGTGCGCTGAGCAGGTTCATAGCGGGCCAGCATGACGCGGCCGCTGGAGGCACCTAAATCGACAGCCACGCAATGGCGAACAGTCATGGTCAGATCCTTTCTTAAGTCATTAGCGGAGAGTGTAAGAAAGGGAAGAAAAACAGACCTTCTTGCCACTGACAGGCAAAATCGGCAGCTGGCAAGAAAGCGAAGGTGAACGTGAGAGAGTTCACAGTTTCCAGTTATCCCCGGGAATTCAGGAGATGTGACCCTGACCGCATTTCCCGATCTTTCCGCGCGTTTCTTAAAAAACCGACAGGCTTTGCGCACTTTGCTGTCAAAAATTTAAGGTGAGTTCGCAGGGGCTTAATTACTATTTTGAGAACATTTCTCATTCGTAGGGGCCGTTATGACCGTACTGCACAGCGTGGATTTTTTCCCTTCTGGAGGTTCGCCAGTCGCGATCGAGCCACGGCTTCCTCAGGCGGCGTTTCCAGAACACCATCATGATTTTCATGAGATTGTGATTGTGGAACACGGCACCGGCATACACGTATTCAACGGCCAGCCCTACACCATTAGCGGCGGTACCGTCTGCTTTGTGCGCGATCATGATCGGCATTTATATGAACATACCGACAACCTCTGCCTGACCAATGTTCTCTACCGTTCGCCAGAGGCGTTCCAGTTTCTGTCGGGACTGAATAAGCTGTTGCCGCAGGAGCAGGACGGCCATTATCCGTCGCACTGGCGTGTTAACCAGTCCACCTTACAGCAGGTGAGGCAGTTGGTAAGCCAGATGGAGAGGATGGACGCTGGCGGGGATACCCATGCGATCGCCAGTTATGAGTTGCTGTTTATGCAGCTGCTGGTCCTGCTGCGCCGTAGCAGCCTGATGGAAAAGGCGGGCAATAACGATGAGCGTCTTAATCAGCTGATGGCGTGGCTGGAAGACCATTTTGCCGAAGATGTGTGCTGGGAAACGCTGGCAGATAACTTTTCGCTTTCGCTGCGCACCCTGCATCGCCAGCTGAAACAGCACACCGGGTCGACGCCACAGCGCTATCTCAACCGTTTACGCCTGATTAAGGCGCGTCATCTGTTGCGCCACACCGATGAGAGCGTGACAGATATCGCTTATCGCTGCGGTTTCGGCGACAGTAACCATTTTTCAACGCTATTTCGCCGGGAATTTAACTGGTCCCCGCGCGACATTCGCCAGGGCCGGGATACGCCGCTTCAGTAACGCGAGGAAAATCACCGTTTTTTCAGCGTAAATGGCCGATAATAAGCGGTTATTAGTCGTTGAGGTGTACCGTGGCCGCTCAGTTGATCCTTCGCAAAGCCGACTTTTTTGCCGGTGCCGGCCAGGCCGTTGCTGTGGCGGATCGCTACCCGCAAAATGTCTTTGCCGAGCATACCCATGAGTTTTGCGAAATGGTTTTGGTCTGGCGAGGCAACGGGCTTCACGTGCTTAATGACCGTCCTTATCGCATCACCCGCGGTGACCTGTTTTACATTCGCGCCGAAGATAAACACTCCTACGCTTCTGTTAACGACCTGGTGTTGCAGAACGTTATCTACTGCCCTGAAAGGCTGAAGCTCAACGTCGACTGGGCGGCGGCTATTCCGCGTTTTACTGAGGCGCGCGGCGAACCGCACTGGCGACTGAGCAGTAACGGCGTGACTCAGGTTCGACAGGTGATTGCCCAACTGGAGCAAGAGAGCCAGAAGAGTGATCCCCTTGCTAACTCAATGTCTGAACTCCTTTTCGCGCAGCTGGTGATGACGCTTAAGCGCTTTCGTTACGCCACTGATCACCCTTCAGCGAATGAGCAGGAAGCGCTGCTCGACAAACTCATCACCGCTCTGGCGGGCAGCCTGAACCGCAGCTTTGTGCTGGAGAAGTTCTGCGAGCAGGAGCAGTGCAGCGAGCGGGCATTGCGTCAGCAGTTCCGCACGCAGACCGGTATGACGGTTAATCATTACCTGCGCCAGCTGCGGATCTGCCACGCACAATACCTGTTGCAGCACACGGAACTGATGGTGAGTGAGGTGGCGATGCGCTGCGGTTTTGAGGACAGTAACTACTTTTCCGTGGTGTTCAACCGCGAAGTGGGCATGACGCCGGTCCAGTGGCGCCAGCGCAGCCGCAAGGCGGCATGATCGCCCCGTCATTCAGTCATTTATAATAAATTAATAACCGCACAAAGAGTGCGGCATTGATAATCATTTTCAATATCATTTAATTAACTATAATGAACCAACTGCTTACGCGGCATTAACAGCTGTGCCGCCCGACACTAATGGAGAGGATTATGAGTTATACACTGCCATCCCTGCCGTATGCCTATGACGCACTGGAACCGCATTTCGACAAGCAGACGATGGAAATCCATCACACTAAACACCACCAGACTTACGTGAACAACGCGAACGCCGCGCTGGAAAGCCTGCCAGAGTTCGCTAACCTGCCGGTTGAAGAGCTGATCACCAAACTGGACCAGCTGCCAGCCGACAAAAAGACCGTACTGCGTAACAACGCAGGTGGTCACGCTAACCACAGCCTGTTCTGGAAAGGCCTGAAAACTGGCACTACCCTGCAGGGCGACCTGAAAGCCGCTATCGAGCGTGACTTCGGTTCCGTGGACAACTTCAAAGCTGAGTTTGAAAAAGCCGCTGCGACCCGTTTCGGCTCTGGCTGGGCGTGGCTGGTGCTGAAAGGCGACAAACTGGCGGTAGTTTCTACTGCTAACCAGGACTCCCCGCTGATGGGTGAAGCGATCTCTGGTGCATCCGGTTTCCCAATCCTGGGTCTGGACGTGTGGGAACACGCTTACTACCTGAAGTTCCAGAACCGTCGCCCTGACTACATCAAAGCCTTCTGGGATGTCGTGAACTGGGACGAAGCGGCTGCGCGTTTCGCTGCTAAAAAATAAGGTTGCATTGACCTGAATGAGAAGCGAGTCTGATGACTCGCTTTTTTTGTATCTGAAGGAGTAGAGATGCACTACCCGGTCAACGTGTTTACAGGCAAGGTAACGGAGTACGAAGGCAGCCGCCCCAGCGCTATCGCCAAAGTACAGGTGGACGGCGAGCTGAGCTTAACCGAGCGCGGTCTCGTGGGTGATGAGCAGGCTGAAAAGAAAATTCACGGCGGGCCGGAGCGCGCGCTGTGCCACTATCCGCGCGAGCATTATGCTTTCTGGATGAACGAATTCCCCGGGCAGGCGGAGCGCTTCGTCGCCCCCGCGTTTGGCGAGAACCTCTCTACCGAAGGGCTGACCGAACAAAACGTCTTTATCGGCGATATCTTCCGCTGGGGTGATGCCCTGATTCAGGTGACGCAGCCGCGTTCGCCGTGCTTCAAACTGAACTACCATTTTGGCATAGAGGATATGTCCGCCCGGCTGCAAAGTGCCGGTAAAACCGGCTGGCTCTACCGGGTGGTGCTGGCGGGGAAAGTGCTGACGGATGCCCCACTGGAACTCGTTTCCCGCGTGAGTGATGTGTCGGTGTACGATGCCTGCGCGATCGCCTGGCATATGCCGTTTGACGATGAGCAGTACCATCGTCTGCTGTCGGCGGCAGGATTGTCCACCAGCTGGACCAGAACGATGCAGAAGCGCCGTATTAGCGGGAAGATCGAGGATAATTCGCGGAGATTGTGGGGGAGGTAACGGCCCCTCACCCCGGCCCTCTCCCCAAAGGGGCGAGGGTGAAAAAAACGCACCGGGTAGTCCCCACTCCCCAGGGGGGCGAAGGTGAGCAAAACGCACCGGGCAGTCCCCACTCCCCAAGGGGGCGAAGGTGAAAAAAAATGCACCGGGCAGTCCCCTCTCCCCTGGGGGGCGAAGGTGAAAAAAACGCACCGGGTAGTCCCCTCTCCCCTGGGGGGAGAGGGTTAGGGTGAGGGGGGAGCTACGAACGTTTATACAGCGGCAGCCACAGCGTCAACCGCAGACCGCCCAGCGGGCTGTCGTCGGCTTTCACCCAGCCATTGTGCTGCTGCATCGCGGTCTCGACAATCGCCAGACCCAACCCCGTGCCGCCAGACTCGCGATCGCGCGCCTCATCGGTACGGTAGAACGGACGGAAAATTTGTTCGCGATCTTCCGGACTGACGCCCGGGCCGTCATCATCCACGTTAATGGTAATGCCGTCTTTATCCACCGAGAAGGCCACCTCAATCTTCGTATGCGAGTAACGCAGGGCGTTACGCACGATATTCTCCAGCGCGCTTTCCAGCGTGTTGGGGTTACCGTACAGCGGCCAGGGTCCGGGCGGGAAGTTAACGGTAAACGACTTGCCCATCTGCTCAGCTTCAAAGGCGGCGTTGTCCAGCACCTCATGCCACAGGTGATTGGCCTTCACCTTTTCGCTCACCAGCGCATTTTTCTGCTGATTGCGAGACATCACCAGCAGGTCGTTGATCATGCTATCCAGACGGTGCGCTTCCGTTTCGATACGCTCCAGCTCTTTGCTCTCTCCGCTACGGCGGCGAAGCAGGGCGGTTCCGAGCTGCAGGCGCGTCAGCGGCGTGCGTAGCTCATGGGAGATGTCAGATAACAGGCGTTGCTGGGTGGTCATCATCCGCTCAAGCGCCGTCACCATCTGGTTAAAACTGGCCCCTGCCGCCAGGAATTCTTGCGGTCCCGCTTCCAGTTCAGGGTGCTGTCGCAGGTTACCCTGCGCCACTTCATCGGCCGCATTTTTCAACTTACGTGCAGGTTTAGCCAGACTCCATGCCAGCCACAACAGCAGCGGCGAGCTGACCAGCATCGTGACAATGAGCAGCAGAAGCGGCCGGTCGAATAGCAGGTTAATAAAATCGGACTGGGAATTGCTTGCAGGACGAATCAGGTAAAGCTGGTAGTTATCTTCCCCGTCACGTACGGAGAAGGGCCCCACCATCTCGACCCGACCATATTTTTTCTTTTGCGGATGGTCGGCGTTATCTGCCTGGCCAATAAAGTTGCGAATGATCTGCATTTCACTGCGTTCCGCACCGATCACGCGCCCTTCGCTGGTCACCAGCAGAAGACGTTGGCCGGGCGGCGCCCATTTATCAATAGCGCGAAAAAGCCTGCGCCACCACATCAAATCATTGGGCGGATCAATAGCGAGCTCCGCTTCTACGTGCTGCTCAATCATGATGCCCTGACGTTGCTCGCTATCGAGGAGCTCCGTCATCTGGCGGGAATCGAGCTTAGGCAGCATCAAGACCAGCATCAAAACCAGTGCCAGCGTCAGCCAGAAAATGGCAAAGATGCGGGCGGTTAAGCTGCCTATCATGAAGCGGAGACCATCAGATAACCACGGCCACGCAGGGTTTTAAACCACGGATGCCCATCCTTACGCTCTGGCAACTTACGGCGCAGGTTAGAGATGTGCATATCAATGGCCCGATCGAACGGTGTGAGACGTTTACCCAGCACTTCCTGGCTAAGATGTTCACGCGATACCACCTGGCCCAGATGTTGCGCCAGGAGATAAAGCAGGGTGAATTCGGTACCGGTCAACTCCAGCGCCTGACCGTCAAAGCTCGCTTCCTGGCGACCTGGATTCAGGCTCAGGGAGTCCACTTCAAGAGTTGGCGATCCGGTATCGGTATTCTGCTGCTGCTCGCTCCAGTGTGAACGGCGCAGAATCGCGCGAATACGGGCCACCAGTTCACGGTCATTGAACGGTTTCGGTAGATAGTCGTCTGCGCCCAACTCAAGGCCGAGGACGCGGTCAAGTTCGCTGCCGCGCGCGGTCAGCATAATAACGGGTGTCTGGTGTGTCTGGCGAAGCTCTTTAAGGGTGTCGATACCGTTTTTCTTCGGCATCATGACGTCGAGCAAAAGCAAGTCAATGCTATCGTCAAGGAGACCCAGCGCCTGTTCCCCGTCATGGGCAACTTGTACATCAAAGCCTTCCATGTCGAGCAACTCCTTCAACAGGGATGTCAGCTCTCGGTCATCATCAACTAACAGGATTTTATTCATTGTTTAAATACCTCCGAGGCAGAAATTACGTCATCAAGGCTATCTAATCCATGACTTTACGTTGTTTTACACCCCCTGACGCATGTTTGCAGCCTGAATCGTAGACTGTCTCTCGTTGAATCGCGACACGAAAGATTTTGGGAGCAAGTGATGCGCAAAGTTACCGCTGCCGTCATGGCCTCAACACTGGCGTTTAGTGCTTTAAGCCAGGCGGCTGGAGTCATCACCGGCGATAACAAGTCCTCCAGTGAGGGCATTACGCAACCCAGCAGCCAAAGCCATATGTTTGACGGCATAAGTTTAACCGAACATCAGCGTCAACAGATGCGAGATCTGATGCAGAGGGCAAGACATGACCAGCCCCCTGTTAATGTTAGCGAAATGGAGACAATGCACCGCCTTGTCACCGCAGAAAATTTTGATGAAAGCGCTGTGCGCGTTCAGGCAGAAAAGATGGCGCAAGAGCAGGTTGCTCGCCAGGTCGAGATGGCCCGGGTCCGCAACCAAATGTTCCATCTGCTAACGCCCGAGCAGCAAGCGGTTCTGAACGAGAAACATCAGCAACGGATGGATCAGTTGCGTGAGGTTGCACGGATGCAGAAGAGTTCCGACTCAACGTTTTTCAGTAGCAATACCCGTAGCAACCAGTAAACCCTGTTTTCCTTGCCATAGACACCATCCCTGTCTTCCCCCACATGATGTGGGGGTTTTTTTTGCCTGAAATTCGCGCGCGTTAACTTTTTATTCATCTTATTGGCTCCCCTGCATCCGTTATACTAGCGGCATGTCATGACAGGAGTGTTTATGAATCAATCCTATGGACGGCTTGTAAGCCGGGCGGCAATCGCAGCGACGATTATGGCGTCGGGATTACTGCTGATAAAAATTTTCGCGTGGTGGTACACCGGCTCGGTCAGTATTCTGGCGGCACTGGTAGACTCGCTGGTGGATATTGCCGCCTCGCTCACCAACCTTCTGGTGGTGCGCTACTCGCTGCAACCCGCAGACGAAGAACATACCTTTGGCCACGGTAAGGCAGAATCCCTTGCCGCGCTGGCGCAAAGTATGTTTATTTCGGGTTCGGCGCTGTTTCTCTTTTTGACCGGCATCCAGCATCTTTTCAACCCAACGCCGATGAAAGATCCGGGCGTAGGCGTTGGGGTGACGGTTATCGCGCTTATTAGCACATTGGTTCTTGTTACGTTCCAGCGCTGGGTGGTGCGAAAAACGCAAAGCCAGGCGGTACGGGCAGATATGCTTCATTATCAGTCTGATGTTATGATGAATGGCGCTATTCTTATTGCACTCGGTCTCGCCTGGTACGGGTGGCACCGGGCCGATGCAATATTCGCGTTAGGTATCGGGGTGTATATTTTATATTGTGCGTTACGCATGGGCTACGAAGCGGTACAAGCGCTTCTGGACCGGGCACTTCCCGACGCAGAACGGCAAGAAATCTTTGAAATCGTGATCTCCTGGCCTGGCGTCAGCGGGGCGCACGATCTTCGCACGCGGCAGTCAGGGCCGACCCGCTTTATACAGATTCATTTGGAAATGGAAGATAACCTGCCGCTTGTTCAGGCCCATCTGGTGGCTGAGCAGGTCGAGCAGGCGATTTTGCAGCGTTTCCCGGGCTCAGATGTCATTATTCATCAGGATCCCTGCTCAGTCGTACCCAGGTCAGGCAATGACCATTTGAGCTTTCGTAATTCGTTGTAAAAAAAGTGAGCCAGGCCAGCATTTTGTGGATAAATTACCGCCATTGGGTCTGACCTGAATCAATTCAGCCGGAAGTGATTGATATACTATTTGCAGTATAAATTGGTCGCCAGACGTCTTCCGGCAACAGATTTCATTTTTGCATTCCTAAGTTCAGAGGTAGTCATGATTAAGAAAATCGGTGTGTTGACAAGCGGCGGTGATGCGCCGGGCATGAACGCGGCAATTCGTGGTGTAGTCCGTGCAGCGTTGACGGAAGGTCTGGAAGTTTTTGGTATCTATGATGGTTATCTGGGCCTGTATGAAGATCGCATGGTGCAACTCGACCGCTACAGCGTGTCCGATATGATTAACCGTGGCGGCACCTTCCTGGGGTCTGCACGTTTCCCTGAGTTCCGCGATGATCGCATCCGTGAAGTGGCGATCGAAAACATGAAGAAGCGCGGCCTGGACGCACTGGTTGTTATCGGGGGCGATGGCTCCTACATGGGGGCAAAACGTCTCACTGAAATGGGCTTCCCGTGCATCGGTCTGCCGGGCACCATCGATAACGACATTAAAGGTACCGACTACACCATCGGTTTCTTCACCGCACTGGGCACCGTCGTTGAAGCGATTGACCGCCTGCGTGACACCTCTTCTTCCCACCAGCGTATCTCCATCGTTGAAGTGATGGGCCGCTACTGTGGCGACCTGACGCTGGCTGCGGCCATCGCGGGGGGGTGTGAGTTCGTCGTAGTGCCGGAAGTGGAATTCAGCCGTGAAGACCTGGTAGCAGAAATCAAAGCCGGTATCGCGAAAGGTAAGAAGCACGCCATCGTAGCCATCACTGAGCACATCTGTGATGTAGATGAACTGGCGAAGTACATCGAAACCGAAACCAAGCGCGAAACCCGTGCGACCGTACTGGGCCACATCCAGCGCGGCGGCTCCCCAGGGCCATACGACCGTATCCTGGCGTCCCGCATGGGCGCATATGCGATCGATCTGCTGCTGCAGGGCCACGGTGGCCGCTGCGTCGGTATTCAGAACGAAAAACTGGTTCACCATGACATCATCGACGCAATTGAAAATATGAAGCGTCCGTTCAAAGGTGACTGGTTAGACTGCGCGAAAAAACTGTATTAATCCTCTGGCCCTCTCCGTCCGGAGAGGGCTTTTATTCCTCACCGCTATAACCAATCTTTTTTTATTCTTTAATCAATGGTCCGCTTTCTGGCACGCTTCACTCATCAAATATCACATTAGAGAGTTGGGCGATGAATAAGTGGAGCGTAGGTTTAACATTATTGCTGGCTTCGACCAGCGTTCTGGCTAAGGATATCCAGTTACTGAACGTGTCGTACGACCCGACGCGTGAACTGTACGAACAGTACAACAAGGCCTTCGCGGCACACTGGAAACAGGAAACTGGCGATAATGTCGTGATCCGTCAGTCTCACGGTGGCTCAGGTAAGCAAGCTACGTCCGTCATCAACGGTATTGAAGCCGACGTGGTCACCCTGGCGCTGGCCTATGACGTGGACGCCATTGCAGAGCGTGGTCGTATTGATAAGAACTGGATCAAACGCCTGCCGGATAACTCCGCCCCTTACACCTCTACCATCGTGTTCCTGGTACGCAAAGGTAACCCGAAACAGATTCACGACTGGAACGATCTGGTTAAACCGGGCGTTTCTGTTATCACGCCAAATCCGAAAAGCTCCGGTGGCGCACGCTGGAACTACCTGGCTGCGTGGGGTTATGCCCTTCATCACAACAACAATGACCAGGCAAAAGCGCAGGATTTCGTGAAGGCGTTGTTTAAAAACGTGGAAGTGCTGGACTCCGGCGCACGTGGCGCAACCAACACCTTTGTTGAACGGGGTATTGGCGATGTGCTGATTGCCTGGGAAAACGAAGCCCTGCTGGCGACCAACGAACTGGGTAAAGACAAGTTTGAAATTGTGACCCCGGGCGAGTCAATTCTGGCCGAGCCGACCGTCTCTGTGGTCGACAAAGTGGTCGAGAAGAAGGGGACCAAAGCGGTAGCGGAGGCCTATCTGAAATATCTCTACACCCCGGAAGGGCAGGAGATTGCGGCGAAGAACTACTATCGCCCGCGTGATGAGGCGGTGGCGAAGAAATATGAAAGCACCTTCCCGAAACTGAAGCTCTTCACCATTGACGATGTGTTCGGCGGCTGGGCGAAGGCGCAGAAGGACCACTTCTCCAACGGTGGTACCTTCGACCAGATCAGCAAACGCTAAGATCTGGCGGAAAAGGCGATGACCCGGCGTGAGAAATCCGCCGGGTTTTTTATTGGTCACTTTTTTGCGTTACTCTCTTCTTCTGGTCAAAACAGAGAACGCGAGATGAAAAGAGCAGGGCTTATCTTACTGGTGCTGGTGGTCATTGTCGGCGCTGCAGGCGTTGGGTTCTGGATGAAGGCGGGCAACCCGGATGCCCTTCGCCACATCGTGCTTGAGCAGTGCGTACCCAATCAGCAGCAGCATCGCCAGCCCGCGCCCTGCGAGCAGGTGAAAACGGATGCAGGCTACGTGGTATTCAAAGATCGTAACGGTCCCTTACAGTATCTGCTGATGCCCACATATCGCATCAAGGGTACCGAAAGCCCGCTGCTGCTGGAGCCCCATACGCCTAATTTCTTCTGGCTGGCATGGCAGGCGCGCAATTTTATGAGCCGTAAACGCGGTGCGGAGGTGCCCGCCAGCGCCGTCTCGCTCACCATTAATTCGCCAACCGGGCGTACGCAAAACCACTTCCATATTCATATCTCTTGCCTGCGCCCGGACGTGCGCATCAAGCTTGATACGCATCAGGCGCAAATCAGTACTCAATGGCTTCCCTTTCCCGGCGGGCTGGCGGGGCACGACTACTTGGCGCGTCGGGTGACGGAAAACGAACTGGTCAAACGCAGCCCCTTTTTGATGCTGGCGGAAGAGGTGCCGGAAGCACGCAACCATATGGGGCGTTTTGCACTGGCGATGGCACAGCAGGCTGACGGCTCCTTTGTCCTGCTGGCGACCGAACGCAATCTGCTACTGCTTAACCGCGCATCCGCGGAAGAATTACAGGATCATCAATGCGATATTCTGCAGTGACCCCACCATAAATAGCGTTGTCACTGGCTGCCTGTCGCCGTAGACTTGCTGAAAAAAACGACAGGAGACAGGTATGTCGCTCTGGTTTACTCACCCTCTGTTCCTGCCCTCGATCATTGTTGGCATCACCATCGTGCTCTGGGCCACCTCCCTTCTACCAGAATTTATTACCGCGCTGCTCTTCTTTACCGCAGCGATGACCGCCAAAATCGCGCCGCCTGAGGTTATTTTTGGCGGTTTCGCTTCGTCGGCCTTCTGGCTGGTTTTCAGCGGATTTGTGCTTGGTGTCGCTATCCGCAAAACCGGTCTGGCAGACAGGGCGGCGAGAGCACTCTCGACTAAATTGACCGACTCCTGGATGCTGATGGTAGCGAGCGTGGTGCTATTAAGTTATGCGCTGGCGTTCGTGATGCCCTCCAACATGGGCCGTATTGCGCTGCTGATGCCTATTGTGGCGGCGATGGCGAAGCGCGCGGGGATTGCAGACGGTTCACGAGCATGGTTTGGCCTGGCGCTGGCGGTGGGCTTTGGTACCTTCCAGCTTTCGGCGACCATCCTGCCTGCTAACGTGCCGAACCTGGTAATGAGCGGCGCGGCGGAGGGATCGTATGGCATCCACCTCAACTATGTGCCGTATCTGCTACTGCATACCCCGGTGCTTGGGATTCTGAAAGGGGTGATTCTGATCGGCCTCATTTGCTGGCTGTTCCCCGGTGCGCCAAAGCCGCCCCAGGATCTGGCGCCGTCAGAGCCCATGGGACGAGATGAGAAGCGGCTGGCATGGCTACTGGCAGCTGTACTGGTGATGTGGGTAAGCGAGAGCTGGCACGGCATTGGGCCCGCCTGGACCGGGCTGGCGGCGGCCGTGATCGTGATGCTTCCGCGTGTTGGTTTTATCACCGGTGAAGAGTTTTCTGCCGGAGTGAATATGCGCACCTGCATCTATGTGGCGGGTATCCTGGGTCTGGCGATCACCGTCACTCAAACCGGTATCGGCAACGCGGTCGGCGAGGCGCTATTGCAGGTGATGCCGCTGGACAAAGAGAGCCCCTTCACCAGCTTCCTGGCGCTGACGGGCATTACTACCGCGTTGAACTTTATCATGACCGCTAACGGCGTTCCTGCGCTCTATACCACCCTGGCGCAGAGTTTCTCAGATGCCACCGGCTTTCCGCTGCTGTCGGTGATTATGATTCAGGTGCTGGGCTACTCCACGCCGCTGCTGCCGTATCAGGCGTCGCCGATTGTGGTTGCGATGGGGCTGGGAAAAGTGCCGGCAAAGGCGGGGATGTTGCTCTGTATTGCGCTGGCGTTGGCAACCTGGCTGATTCTGCTGCCGCTGGATTATCTGTGGTTTAGCCTGCTGGGGAAAATCTAGGTTTCCTCTCCCCGTTGGGGGAGAGGAAAAAGGCTTTTAGGCCTGTTTTGCTGCTTCAGCCGCTTTCACGATCACTGCGAAGGCGTCTGCTTTCAGAGAGGCACCGCCAACCAGCGCACCGTCGATATCCGGCTGGGTGAACAGCTCTGCCGCATTCGCTGCGTTCACGGAACCGCCGTACTGAATGATTACCTGCTCAGCGATTTTCGCATCGGCTTTGGCAATGTGGTCACGAATGAATTTGTGAACTGCCTGAGCCTGTGCAGGCGTTGCGGATTTGCCAGTACCGATCGCCCAGACTGGCTCGTAAGCGATAACCGCGCCTTCAAAGGCCGCTGCGCCCTGAGTTTTCAACACCGCGTCGATCTGACGTGCGCAAACTTCTTCAGTTTTGCCCGCTTCGTTTTCTGCTTCGGTTTCGCCGATGCACAGAACCGGAATCAGACCCTGCTCTTTCAGCACAGCGAATTTCTTAGCGATAAACTCATCAGACTCTTTGTGATAGGTACGGCGCTCAGAGTGGCCAATGATGATGTATTTCGCGCCGATATCTTTCAGCATTTCAGCGGACGTTTCACCGGTGAATGCGCCAGACAGGTTAACGTCAACGTTCTGCGCGCCCAGCACGATGTGGCTGCCGTCAGCAGCGCGTTTAGCCAGGTCCAGATACATATCCGGCGGAGCGATTGCAACAGCACAGCCGGTCACGCCAGCCAGCTCTGTACGCAGGTTAGCAACCAGTTCGTTTACCATGTGGCGGCTGCCGTTCAGTTTCCAGTTACCCATCACTAAAGGATGTCGCATTTCAATTCTCCACGCTTAGTCAGCGAATTAAGGAATATGGCCACCCTTCCGGGCAGCATGGTCTGTGAATCAGTATAGAGATTTTCACCCGAAAGGCTTTGCTTTTCGTCATTAATTAGCCCCGCCAAGTGACTCAGATAACGCCAGCTTAATCGGTTCAACGGCGAAGGTCAGGCCTTTTTCACCGTTATCTGCCACAACATAGCGAACCGCGCCCTCTGTCTCGGCGTAATAGCGTTTGCTCTTGCCGGCGGTGAGTAGCTTTTGCAACTTTTGCTGGCTCTGAATTTTGGTCAGCGCCGGGGTAAAGGCCCGCAGTATGGCACCCATGTATTCCAGCGCTTTCGCTTTTGCCGATTTCTGCTCTGGCCCCTGAATGGGAAGCCAGGTCACCTGCATACTTTTGATTTTCAGCGTACCGCGTTCCAGCGCCGTGGAAGCGTACAGGTTCTCGTTTATCTTGCTGGCAGCACGGGTGAGATTGGGCGTATCGCGCGCACCATCGATGGCGCGAAATTCATTGAGCGGCAGCTTAGGATTGTTGCTATTAAAGGTTTCGCGGAACTGGCTAATGGACTGATCAAAAGAGGGCGCCCCAGGCATGACATAGGGTGCAGTCGCGGGCGCAGGGGTTTGGGCAGCGCTTACGGAAAAGCCCGCGCTAAGCAGCGTTAAAGAGAGCCAAACAAGGTGAAACCACATCTTCATCGATAAAACCCCAAATTATTACTGCACACGATTAAAACGGTATCCGCCTGGCTTGTCAAAAAGATGCGGCTCCAGGTTAAACTACGCGTCGCGATAATAATCAGGAATCTTACATGACCCTACAGCAGTGGTTGTTCTCCTTCAAAGGGCGGATAGGCCGCCGTGATTTCTGGATCTGGATTGGCGCGTGGATTGCCGCCATGCTGATCTTATTTGCCGCAGCGTATAACGCCTGGCTGACGACCCAGACTGCGGCCTTTGCGCTGGTGTGCCTGCTCTGGCCTACGGCATCGGTGGTGGTAAAACGTCTGCACGATCGCGGTCGCTCTGGGCTATGGGCGTTGCTGGTGATACTGGCGTGGATGCTGTTGGCGGGAAACTGGTCGATGCTGCCGTCAATGTTACCCTGGGTGGTGGGGCGCCTGTTACCGACCATTCTCTTTGTCATGATCATTATCGACCTGGGCGCCTTTGTGGGCACCCAGAGCGAGAATAAGTATGGTAAAGAGACGCAGGACGTGAAGTTTCGCTGATTACCAGTAGTGTTCTGCGGTCATATGGCCCGGTCGGCGGCGAAGGTGTTTCGCCATCTGCCGGGTCTCTTTCAGTAATTGTTGGGTGTCGCGCACCATCTGCGGATTGCCGCACAGCATCACATGGCTGGTTTCCGCCGTCATCGGCAGGCCAACGGCGTTCTCCAGTTCACCACTCTTGATTAACGCCGGTACGCGTCCGGTAAGCGAGCCTGCAACCGTTTCGCGGCTGACGACGGTCTGAATGGATAACTTCCCTTCGTAGCGCTTTTGCAGCTCCTGCATCAGGGGTAAATAGCTCAAATCTGCGGCATAGCGAGCGGCATGCACCAGCACGATATTTTTGAAGCGCTCCAGATCCTGGCCGTACTGCAAAATAGAGAGATAAGGGCCGATGGCCGTGCCGGTTGCCAGCATCCATAGCGTGTCGCAGTCCGGGATCTCTTCGAGGACAAAGAAACCCGCCGCTTCACTCACAATCAGCACTTCATCGCCCGGTTTCAGCGCCGCGAGGCGAGGGCTTAGCTTGCCATCGGGAACGGTGACGAGATAGAACTCAAGGTCGGGATTGTCAGGCGCGTTAACGTAAGAATAGGCGCGCTGCACGCGTTCGCCGTCGATCTCCAGCCCCAGCTTGGCGAATTGCCCGGCCTTAAAGGGGTGAACAGGGGCATGAACGGTAAGACTAAATAGTGCATCGGTCCAGAACGTGTTCCTGGTGACTTTCGCTGTTACCCACTCCGCCATGGTCTTCTCCTGTGCAAATATCTGTCTTTATCTTCCTTCCTCATCGCGGAGATTTCCAGCCTGTTGCGGCTGGAAAGCTCGTTTGATCAAACGGTTTACAGAATATGCGTCTGGACGTTTGGATCTTTGCGGTCGAGGTAATGAATAGATTGGATCCGGCGGATGGTGCGTGATTTACCGCGGATCAGCAGGGTTTCGGTTGTGGCCATATTGCCTTTGCGCGTTATGCCATCCAGCAGATCGCCTTTGGTAATGCCGGTTGCCGAGAAGATAACGTTGTCGTTGCGTGCCATGTCATCCAGCCGCAGTACGGCGTTGGCCTGGATACCCATTGTGGCACAGCGGGCCAGCTCCTCTTCGCCGATACGGCGGTTCTCTTCAGTATCGCCCTTCACATCATGACGTGCCAGCAGGCGGCCCTGCATATCGCCATCCAGCGCGCGAATGACGGCTGCAGAGATGACCCCCTCCGGTGCGCCACCAATACCGTACATGACATCCACTTCGCTATCAGGCATGCAGGTAAGGATCGACGCGGCCACATCGCCATCCGGAATGGCAAAAACGCGCACGCCCAGCTGCTGTAGCTGCTTAATGGTGGCGTCGTGACGCGGTTTCGCGAGGATGGTAACGGTCAGTTCACTGAGAGATTTTCCCAGCGCGGCGGCGACGTTACGCAGGTTATCTTCCAGCGGCAGATTGAGGTCAATGGCGCCTTTTGCCCCTGGACCCACAATCAGCTTTTCCATGTACATATCGGGCGCATTGAGAAACGAGCCCTTATCCCCCACGGCCAGCACAGCCAGCGCATTGGCCTGCCCCATGGCGGTCATGCGGGTGCCTTCAATCGGGTCGACGGCGATATCAACCGCGTCGCCATTGCCGGTACCGACCTTTTCGCCGATGTAGAGCATGGGCGCTTCGTCGATTTCACCTTCGCCAATTACGATGGTGCCGTCGATGTTGACCTGGTTAAGTACAATGCGCATCGCGTGGACGGCAGCGCCGTCGGCGGTATTTTTGTCGCCACGGCCCAGCCATTTATAGCCTGCGAGCGCGGCAGCTTCGGTGACGCGGGAAAACTCGATAGCAAGTTCACGTTTCATGAGGGACTCGTACAATCAAAAGGAATTGCACGAAGTTTATCACAGAGTGGGAAGGGGGGCGGAGACCGGTGCGGTCTGCGCCCCTCACCCTGACCCTCTCCCCATGGGAGAGGGAATAGAGGATTACTCGTCGTGCTCTTCCCACGCCAGAGCGCGTTTCACCGCTTTTTTCCAGCCGCTGTAACGGTAGTTACGCTCGGTAGTTTCGATACCCGGGCGGAATTCACGTTCGATTACCGCTTTTTCTTGCAGCTCATCGAGGTTCTGCCAGAAGCCGACGGCCAGACCTGCCAGATACGCCGCACCCAGCGCAGTCACTTCACGCACTTCCGGGCGCTCTACGCGGGTGCCGAGGATATCGGACTGGAACTGCATCAGGAAGTTGTTGGCAACCGCGCCGCCATCGACACGCAGCGCGTGCAGACGAATGCCGGAGTCAGCCTGCATCGCTTCCAGTACGTCGCGCGTCTGGTAGGCAATGGACTCCAGCGTGGCACGAATAATGTGGTTCGAGTTCACGCCACGCGTCAGGCCGAAAATCGCACCGCGGGCATACGGGTCCCAGTAAGGGGCGCCCAGCCCGGTAAATGCCGGCACCACGTACACGCCGTTGGTGTCTTTCACCTTGGTGGCGAAATATTCTGAGTCGAAGGCATCGCTGATGAGCTTCATTTCGTCGCGCAGCCACTGAATGGATGCCCCTGCCATGAACACGGCCCCTTCAAGGGCGTAGTTCACTTCGCCGCGTGGACCGCAGGCGATGGTGGTCAGCAGGCCGTGCTCAGACTTCACCGCCTTCTCGCCGGTGTTCATCAGCATAAAGCAGCCGGTGCCGTAGGTGTTCTTCGCCATTCCTTCTTTGACGCACAGCTGGCCAAACAGCGCCGCCTGTTGGTCCCCGGCAATGCCGGCGATAGGAATACGGGTGCCACCTTTACCGCCAATATTGGTCTGGCCGTACACTTCTGATGATTTACGCACCTGCGGCAGCATGGCGCGCGGGATGTCCAGCGCATCCAGGAGCTTGTCGTCCCAGTCCAGATCGTGAATGTTAAACAGCATGGTACGCGAGGCGTTGGTGTAGTCGGTAACGTGAACGCGCCCCTGAGTCATCTTCCAGATAAGCCAGGTATCGACGGTGCCGAACAGCAATTCACCGCGTTTTGCCCGTTCGCGTGAGCCTTCTACGTGATCCAGAATCCACTTCACCTTGGTGCCAGAGAAGTAAGGGTCAACCACCAGGCCAGTAGCGCTGCGGATGTACTCTTCCATGCCGTCGCGCTTCAGTTTTTCGCAGATCTCGGAGGTACGACGGCACTGCCAGACGATGGCGTTGTAAATCGGCTTACCGGTCTCGCGCTCCCAGACAATGGCGGTTTCGCGCTGGTTAGTAATGCCGATCGCGGCAATTTCATCGGAACTGATATCGGCTTTCGCCAGCACTTCTACCAGGGTAGAGCTTTGTGATGCCCAGATCTCCATCGGGTCGTGTTCCACCCAGCCTGGACGCGGGTAAATTTGTTCAAATTCGCGCTGTGAAACACTGACGATATTCGCGTCATGATCCATTACGACAGCGCGGGAGCTGGTAGTGCCCTGGTCGAGCGCAACGATATATTTTTTGTCGGTCATGTTTAGAGTCCCGTAGTCAGATTACAGCGAAGCTTTTGATTCAGTAGCAGAGGCGGTGTCTTTCTCCTCAACTACGCAGGTGTCGCACGGCAGGTGGCGGCCAATCAGCTTACGATAGCCGAACGCCCCAAGAGAAGCCCCGACGATAGGGCCGAACAGCGGCACCAGGAAGTAAGGAATGTCTTTAGCACCGGTAAAGGCCACACTGCCCCAGCCCGCAAAGAAGGCGAAGGTTTTGGGTCCCAGATCGCGCGCCGGGTTCATGGCGAAGCCGGTCAGTGGCCCCATTGAGGCACCAATTACCGCAATTAACAAACCAATCAGCAGCGGTGCCAGCGGCCCGCGTGGAATGCCGTTGCCATCATCACCCAGCGCCATAATGACGCCCATCAGAATAGCGGTAATCACCATTTCAACCGCGAAGGCCTGCACGAAATTGATGTGCGGGTTCGGATAAGTGGAGAAAATTCCCGCCAGATCCAGACTTTCGGCACTGCCGCGCACCATGTGGTGCGTCTGCTCGAAGTCGATGAAAAGATTGTAATAAAGCCCGTAAACTAATGCCGCTGCGCAAAACGCGCCGGCAAATTGCGAAAGAATAAACGGAGCCACTTTGCGTCCATCAAAGCACGCAAACAGCCACAGCGCGATGGTCACCGCCGGATTAAGATGTGCACCAGATACCCCTGCAGTCAGGTAAATGGCCATCGCCACACCCAGACCCCAGATAATACTGACTTCCCACTGCCCGAAACTGGCACCTGCCACTTTCAGTGCAGCGACGCATCCCACTCCGAAGAAAATCAACAACCCGGTACCAAGGAACTCGGCAATGCACTGGCCTTTTAAGGTTGATGTTTCACTCATAATCGGATCCTGAAGAATAATTAATGGTTATTGTTAGCGCGGTCAGCTTAGCGCTGACCACCATGTCCTGTAGACACAGTGTTAATTTATCGTTAACGAGCAAAAACGAGAAATATCGAACTTAAAATGTGTGTGCTGCGTCAATAAAATGAGCGTTTTCGCGCCATGAAGCGCATTTAAGGATAAGTCTGGTGTATGAGATGGACCATTTTGTTAACTAAAGTATTAACAATTAAGGGGTAGGTGACGCGAATGCACCAGGACGAGGCCGAAAAGTGTGTCAAACCGCGATCTACGCGGCTTGCCGCTGGACAGGGGCGACGGCGCTCCATACAATCGGAACATATGTCTTGCGCGTTTACATTGAAGCGTCGCCTTGCAATTCAGGAGAGGTAGGATCATGTCTTTAGAAGTGTTTGAGAAACTGGAATCGAAAGTACAGCAGGCGATTGACACCATCACGCTGCTGCAGATGGAAATCGAAGAGCTGAAAGAAAAAAACAACGCGCTGGCGCAGGATGTTCAGGCTGCACAGCACGGTCGTGAAGAGCTGGAGCGTGAAAACAACCAGCTGCGCGAACAGCAGAGTGGCTGGCAGGATCGTCTGCAGGCACTTCTGGGACGTATGGAAGAAGTGTAATTCCCTCGGAAATAGAGATAAAAAAGGCCGCCTTAGGGCGGCCTTAACGCTACTTGTCTTCCACTATCGCTGTAAAAGCAACAAACACATTGGGTTCATCACTTTTACAACGAATACGCTGGCGACAATGAACGCGATACATACATAGCGTTTCATTATGCGGTCCTTGCTACTGACCGCTCCACTGTTCACCACCGGTGATAAGCCAGTGGACACAAGCCCGGTTAAAAGCTGCTTTACGGTCGTGAGTACACCTTTCCCTGGACCGATGCCCATTTGCGAAATGCGGTAACGGACGCTGCATCATAGTGAGCATCAGCCGTGACGTTAAAGTAGTAAAAAACCATTAGGATTTTATAAAGGGTCGAAGGGGTTGTCTGTGTTGCGAAGGAAGGTAAGCTAAAAATTCCTGGTTAAAGGCTGCAAGACTTCCTGACGGACCGCGAATCCCGAGGGTCAAAAAAAACCGCCACATTGCTGTTGGCGGTTTTTTTATGGAGCATGTTAAAAGCGATAAGACGCTTTAATTACTCAATATCCAGGGCATCCTCAGAAAGGATAATCCCGGTATTGTCGGCATACAGATGATCGCCAGAGAAGAAGGTGACGCCGCCGAAATTGACGCGAACATCGCTTTCGCCGATGCCATCACCCGCTGCCCCCACCGGAATGGCTGCGATAGCCTGGATGCCGATATCCAGGTCTTCCAGATCGTCCACCTGGCGCACGGAGCCGTAGACCACAATCCCTTCCCATTCGTTCTGCGTAGCAAGACGCGCCAGGTCGGCATCGATCAGGGCACGACGTACGGAGCCACCGCCATCGACCAGCAGAATACGGCCACGGCCGTTCTGTTCGAGCAGATCATACAGCAACCCGTTGTCCTCGAAACATTTCACCGTGATGATTTGACCGCCGAATGACGACCGTCCACCAAAATTGGAGAACAGAGGTTCTACGACGTTGACATCTTCCTGATAGATGTCGCAAAGCTCGGAGGTATCGTATTTCATAGGCTTAACGCTCTGTTGCTGCGAGTGATTTCAGTATATCGCGCGAAAGGCATTGTTGGCAAAATCATCAATTGTTAATTGATATTTGTCAGTTAACTCAGCGTCTGACTGAGCACAATACCGATAACGAACAACAGGTTAGTCAGCAACGCCCCTTTTACAGTACGTTCGAGCATCGGCGGCATGGCCTCTGCACGTTGTTCGCGCATGACATAACGCGCCTGTTTAATCAGCAGCGGCGCCGCCAGAATAAACAGCCAGCCCCACACGCTCTGCAGCGAAATCAGGTTGAATAACGCCAGGCAACCCAGCGCGCCGATCAGCAGACAGGCGTGGTAGCGACGGGCATTCACCGGGCCTAAACGCACCGCCAGGGTGTTTTTGCCGTTCACGCGGTCGCTGTCGATATCACGCAAGTTATTAATATTCAGCACTGCCGTCGCCAGCAGACCGCAGGCGGTCGCTGGCAAGAACAGGGCAGGAATCAGCGTATGAGCCTGCAGATACCAGCTGCCCATTACGCTCAGCCAGCCGAAAAAGACCAGCACTGAAATATCGCCCAGACCAATGTAGCCATAAGGTCGGGTGCCGACCGTGTAGGTAATGGCCGCGATAATGGCGAGCAAACCTAACACCAGAAAGCCGATAAAATCGCTAAAGGTTTTTGATGCAACCGAAACCAGCGCCAGCCCGGACAGACAAATCAGCACCACGGTGATAATCAGGGCCCGTTTCATCTGTTCCTGAGTAATGACCCCTTTCTGCATGCCGCGCAAAGGTCCGATACGATCGGGTTTGTCGCTGCCTTTTACGGCATCGCCATAGTCGTTGGCGAGGTTAGAGAGAATTTGCAGTAAGCCAGCGGTAATCAACGCCAGCAAGGCAACAAGAGGATCAAAATGACCCTGCCACCACGCGAGGGCCGTGCCTACCACAATGGCAGCAAAGGCGAGGGGGAGAGTCTTTGGGCGCAGGCTTTCTAGCCAGGCTTGCGTACGGCTGATTTCAGTCATCGTTATTATGTGCCAATAAAAATGGGGCTTTTCAGCCCCATCGTTTGTGATGAAAATGCAATGAACGCGATTATAGGATAAAACGGCTCAGATCTTCATCTGCTACTAAAGCATCAAGGTGCTTACTCACATAGTCGGCATCAATGGTAATACTCTGACCATTGAGATCGCTGGCATCGTAAGAGATATCTTCCATCAGACGCTCCAGCACGGTATGCAGACGACGTGCACCGATGTTTTCGGTGGTTTCGTTCACCTGCCATGCGGCCTGAGCGATACGTTTGATACCGTCTTCGGTGAATTCGATATTCACCCCTTCGGTCGCCATCAGCGCCTTGTACTGTACGGTTACAGAGGCGTTAGGTTCGGTCAGGATGCGCTCGAAATCTTCTGTGGTCAGCGCCTGCAGTTCTACACGGATTGGCAGACGACCCTGCAGTTCCGGGATCAGATCAGAGGGCTTCGCCACCTGGAATGCGCCGGAGGCGATAAACAGAATATGGTCGGTTTTCACCATGCCGTGCTTAGTGGAGACGGTGCAGCCTTCCACCAGCGGCAGCAAGTCACGCTGTACGCCTTCGCGAGAAACATCCGGGCCGGAGGATTCGCCGCGCTTACAGATTTTATCGATCTCATCGATAAACACGATACCGTGCTGTTCAACGGCGTCGATCGCGTCCTGCTTCAGCTCTTCCGGGTTAACCAGTTTTGCCGCTTCTTCTTCAATCAGCAGCTTCATGGCGTCTTTGATTTTCAGCTTACGCGGTTTTTGTTTCTGGCCGCCCAGGTTCTGGAACATAGACTGCAGCTGGCTGGTCATCTCTTCCATGCCTGGTGGAGACATGATTTCAACGCCCATCGGTGCCGCAGCGAGATCGATCTCAATCTCTTTGTCATCCAGCTGGCCTTCGCGCAGTTTTTTACGGAATGCCTGGCGTGCTGCAGAGGGCTCCTGAGGCTGTTCTGCCTGGCCCCAGTTGTTCTTCGCCGGTGGGATCAGAACGTCGAGAATACGCTCTTCGGCCATCTCTTCGGCGCGATAACGGTTTTTCTCGATGGACTGCACACGCACCATTTTAATCGCAGAGTCGGTCAGATCGCGGATGATGGAATCCACTTCTTTACCTACGTAGCCCACCTCGGTGAACTTGGTCGCTTCGACTTTGATAAACGGCGCATTGGCCAACTTTGCCAGACGACGAGCGATTTCGGTTTTACCGACACCGGTCGGGCCGATCATCAGAATGTTTTTTGGGGTCACTTCGTGGCGCAGATCTTCGTCAAGCTGCATACGGCGCCAGCGGTTACGCAGGGCAATCGCCACGGAGCGCTTAGCGTTGTCCTGGCCAATAATGTGTTTGTTCAGTTCGCTGACAATTTCGCGTGGGGTCATTTCAGACATGGGCGATCCTTACGCTTTAGACGGTAATTCTTCAATGGTGTGGTTGTGGTTGGTATAAATGCAGATATCACCTGCAATATCCAACGCCTTCACAGCGATATCGCGCGCGTTCATGTCGGTGTTTTCCAACAGTGCGCGGGCTGCGGCCTGGGCATACGGACCGCCAGAGCCGATAGCAATCAGATCATTTTCTGGCTGCACGACGTCACCGTTACCGGTGATGATCAGCGACGCGTTTTCATCCGCCACTGCCAGCAGCGCTTCAAGCTTGCGCAGCATACGATCGGTACGCCAGTCTTTCGCCAGCTCAACGGCGGCTTTCACCAGATGACCCTGGTGCATTTCCAGTTTACGTTCGAACAGCTCGAACAGCGTGAAGGCATCCGCAGTACCGCCCGCAAAACCGGCGATCACTTTGTCGTTATACAGACGGCGAACTTTTTTCACGTTGCCCTTCATGACGGTATTACCCAGCGTGGCCTGGCCATCACCGGCAATCACCACCTGGCCGTTACGGCGTACACTTACTATTGTTGTCACGAGCAGACCCCCTGGTTACAAATTCGGGAAACAGATGCCCTGAGCCAGTGCTCAGGGCTGAATAGAATGATAGATGGGGGAGATTTTGGGGGTTTCAACCCCCGGATGCGAGTCGGATACAGTTTGTGTGGCCCGCGACTTTCAGACGGGAAATGGTGCCATCGGCATTTTCTTTGCCTTTCACCGGGCCGATTACCACGCGATTCCAGCCGTTATTGGTGGTGATGCGTGAATCAAATCCTTCAAACGCCAGCTGAGCACGTACGGTTTCCGCCTGCTCTGCCCCTTTAAACGAACCACACTGTACCATCCAGCGACGTTCATCTTTTTTCTCAGCCGTTTGCTTCGGCGCCTCGGTCTCTTTGGTAACCGGTGCGGCCTGCTGCGTTTTCGGCTGCTGTGCGGTGGTATGCGCCGGTGTTTGCAGCAAATCCTGATACGGCTGGGCCGCTTGCTTTTGCGGCTGCGCTTTTGGCTGCTGGGCAGGCTGCGTCTGTACCGTGCGCGTTTGCTGCTGCGGCTGCTGATAAGGCTGTTCCGTCACGCGCGGCTGCGTGCGAGGCTGCTGTACCGGCTGGGTTTGCGACCACTGCTGCTGCTGTTGTTGCTGCTGGACCTGAGCCTGACGCTGACGCTGCAACGTTTGCTGACGCTGCGCGGGCGTTTGTTCATTCCACGGGACTTCGTTCAGCTGCGTTGGCTGCTGGCGCATGTCGGCCTGCATCTGAGCCAATAGCTGACGCTGTTCGTTCGTGAGCTGATCGGCGTTCTTCACCTCCCCTCCGGCGGAGGGTTCGGTTGGCGCACGCACGCCTGGCTGGCGACTTTCCAGCTCTTTGATATAACGCCAGCGCTCTTCAGGTTTTGGCGGCAGGCCGTTTCCGGCGACTTTGCTGCCCTGAAGCGCCTCAGTCTCTTCTTTTTTATGATGCGTAATAAAGTACAGGCCGCCAATAAAAGCCACCACGACAGCCGCGGCAATTGCGATCATCGCAGGCGAGACAGCAGGCAGGTTCCGTTGCTGTTTCTTTGGGCTACTCTTTTTGCGTCGCGAAGGTGCCGGCTGGCCGCGACGTACATAATCTCGTTGTGCCACTATCGTTTCGCTGTATTTATTCGTTTGTCAGCCCGTCATGTTACTTAAGCGACGGGCCTTTGACCAGATAAGGGAGTCTGATTTACGTCAGCGCCCGCGTAGAACCGCGAACGATCAATTCGCAATCCAGTAAACGCGATCCACTGCTGACCGTCTGGCCATTCAGCTGATCGAGCAGCAGGAGCATCGCTTCACGGCCAATCTCAAAGCGAGGTTGGGCCACGGTTGAGAGCGGCGGATCGCAAAACTCAGACAAGGAGATGTTATCAAAACCAATGATGGAGAGATCCTGGGGCACCCGCAGACCCTGGCGTTTGGCACAGGAGAGCGCCCCCAGCGCCATCACATCGCTATGGCAGAAGACCGCCGTTGGCGGTTCCGGCAGCGCCAGCAGCGTCTCTAACGCCAGCCCGCCAGCGGCAAAGGTAAAATCGCCGCGGGCGATGTAGTGGGGATCCACCGTTGCGCCCGCACGGCGCAGCGCCTGGACGTATCCCTGCAGGCGGTAGTGACACAGCGGCATCTCTTCTGGCCCGGCGATGCAGCCAATGCGTTTATGCCCCAGCTCTTGCAGATAATTCACGGCATTAAAGGCGGCGGTGAGGTTATCAATGTGAACCGTCGGCAGCTCCAGTTCAGGCGCAAATTCATTAGCCATGACCATCGGCGGCAGATTGCGTTGCTCTTCGATGCTGGCATCGAAAGGCAAGCGTGAGCCGAGCAGTAACATGCCGTCGATCTGCTTGGTAATGATCAAATCGATAAAGGTCTTTTCCTGCTGATTTTGATGAGCACAATCGCCAATCAGCACCAGATAGCCTTTCGCCGCAGCGGTGACTTCAATACCGCGAATGATTTCGCTAAAGAAGGGATCGCAGATATCCGGCACGATGACCAGAATGGTGCGGGATTCGTTACGTTTGACGTTACGTCCCATTGCCTGAGGCAGATAACCTACCTCGAGAGCCGCCTGTTCTACGCGATTACGCGTAGATTGAGAGACTTTATCGGGGTTCATTAATGCGCGGGATACGGTTGCCGTCGAGACTTTCGCCTTCATGGCAACATCTTTCATGGTCGCCGGAGCAACCTCTTTCCTGGACTTCAACGTCTTCTCCTCACAGGCGCATCACCGATCTACTGAATTACCCCATTTTTTATCAGATAGTTTATGGAATCGGTTACAGAATTTTCATAAAAAGTGTGATGCACATTGAATTTTACGATCCCCCTCTCATTGCGGTTCAGCTTTCGATGGGATCGACGTCCAGCATCCACTTCACTTTGCGCGCTTCAGGTAAGGTATTGATGAGCGCTAAGGTTCCGCTGACGATGTGTTGTAAGCGAATACGAGAGGGGTGCTGAAGCAAAATCTGCCAGCGATAGCGTCCGCCGCGTTTTGGCGCCAGGGCGGGTACCGGCCCGAGGATCCAGAGCTGATTGTCTACCAGCGGGCTGGCTTGCAACAGATTCCGTAGCTGCTGCAGGAACAGGGGAGCCTGCTGATTATTATGATCTTCTGCCCGGATAATGACATGGCTGGTCCATGGCGGTAACTGCAGCGATTGCCGCTCTGCCAGCGCCTGCTCGGCAAAGGCGTCGTAGCCCTTTTGCAGCAAGGTTTGCAGCAGCGGATGCTCGGGATGGTGAGTTTGCAGCACCACTTCGCCCTGTTTACCCGCACGTCCTGCACGTCCCGCCACCTGGGTGTACAGCTGGGCGAAGCGCTCCGCAGAGCGGAAATCCGCCGAGAAGAGCGCGCCATCCACGTCCAGCAGCGCAACCAGCGTCACGTCCGGGAAGTGGTGCCCCTTCGCCAGCATCTGGGTGCCGATCAAAATGCGGGCACCGCCGCGATGTACTTCGGCCAGGTGCTGCTCCAGCGCACCCTTACGGCTGGTGGTGTCCCGGTCAATGCGTGAGATAGGTACATTCGGGAAAAAGGGGCTGAGCGCCTGCTCAAGCTGCTCGGTGCCTAACCCTACCGGCACCATATGTGTGGAGCCGCAAGAGGGGCACTGGCGTGGTATTGGCCGCTGGCTATCGCAGTGGTGGCAGCGCAAATGATGCTGCGCCTGGTGCAGAGTATAATAGTGGTCGCAGCGCGGGCACTCGGCGATCCAGCCGCAATCATGGCACAGCAGTGCCGGCGCAAAACCGCGACGGTTGAGAAACAGAATGACCTGGTTATCCGCCTGCAGATGTTGACGCATACGCGCGATCAGCGCCGGTGCTAATCCCGCCTGCACCTGCTGACCTTTTAAATCGAGCACATGCTGCGTTGCCGGTCGGGCATTCCCCGCGCGGCGGGTCAGGCGCAGCATATGGTACTTACGCTGGCGCACATTATGCAGGGTTTCCAGCGCGGGCGTGGCGGAGCCAAGAATAATCGGGATCTGCTCGCTATGGGCACGGTACACCGCCAGGTCGCGGGCGTGATAACGCCAGCCCTCTTGCTGTTTATAAGAGCTGTCGTGCTCTTCATCGATAACAATGACGCCCAGATTCTTGAAAGGGGTAAACAGAGAAGAGCGAGTACCAATAACAATCGCCGCTTCACCATTTTTCGCCTTCAGCCAGGCACTGAGACGCTCGCTGTCGTTCAGGCCGGAGTGCAACACTTCAACCGGCGCATTAAAACGCTCGCGAAAGCGGGCGATGGTTTGCGGCGTCAGGCCGATCTCCGGCACCATCACCAGCGCCTGCTTGCCCTGAGCAAGGACGTTTTCCAGCACGCTAAGATAAACTTCTGTTTTACCTGAGCCGGTCACGCCTGCCAGCAGCCATGCAGAGAAGCGATCCGATGCGCTATGAATAGCGCCTACCGCCGTCGCCTGCTCGGTATTAAGCCGCAGTCGATCACCCGCCACGGAGAAGCCGTTACGCCAGTCCTGAATGGCCGGGGCTTCACTTGCCAGTTCACACAGCCCTTTTTTACGCAGCGCTTGCAGCGCGGCGTCATTAAATTCCAGATCTTCAACCTGATGGCGCCAGATACGCCCCTGACGCAATGCTGCCAACGCCTGCTGCTGTTTTGGCGAGCGCTTCAGGCTGTTGATATCCACCGCCTGACCCTGCTCGGTGGCAAACCAGTACCACTGAGGGGCATGGCGGGCATTTTTGCCCTGTCGCAGCAGGATCGGTAGCGCATGGAAGAGCACGTCGCCCAGCGGATGGTGGTAATAATCGGCGGCCCAGAGCAGTAACCGCCATACGCTGGCGGAGAAGACGGGTTCGTCGTCCAGTACCTCGACCACGCTTTTCAGTTCGCTTCTCGGCAGCTCACTTTGCTCACTGACTGAGACCACAATCCCTACCCGCTGCTGCTTACCGAACGGCACGTTCACGCGGCAGCCAGCCTGAGCAACCATGCCGTCGGGCAGCAGGTAATCAAAGGTGCGGGGAAGCGGAACGGGCAGGGCAACGTGAGCAACGGGCATCGAATCTTCCTGACTTGAAAAGTGGCGCGTTAGTATACACATTAGTGAAAGGCGGCGTGCGGATCAGTTTGCATCGCCTGGTTAAATTCTGTATGATTCGCCGCCTTTGGTGTACTTTACGCCAAAGAACTTACATTCAACATCGCGTGGTGTCTGGCGTTAGGGCTGGAAGAGCGACGCGGCCTTTACTGAGGTTCTCCCATGAAAAAAGATATTCACCCGAAATACGAAATGATTACTGCAAACTGCTCTTGCGGTAACGCTATCCAGATCCGCTCCACCGTGGGCCACGATCTGAACCTGGACGTGTGCGGTAAATGCCACCCGTTCTACACTGGTAAGCAGCGTGATGTTGCAACCGGTGGCCGTGTTGACCGCTTCAACAAGCGTTTCAGCATCCCGGGCGCGAAATAAGCTTCCAGAAGAAACCGCCTACGGGCGGTTTTTTTTATGCCTGCAATATACTGACTGAATAATTAACTTCTTTTTATTTAAATTAAAAATCATTATTTTCCATTACTCTCTTTTTATATTTCCCACTCAAATATTTGTCTGGCTTATTCTTTAACAGAGGGTGATATTTATCTCTGTTTTCTTGATCTCTTTGCCACGCATTTATTCTGGGTGTCCAAATATAAAAGGTTTCCCGC
Source organism: Leclercia sp. UBA5958 (assembly GCF_002430365.1). Classification (NCBI taxonomy): domain Bacteria; kingdom Pseudomonadati; phylum Pseudomonadota; class Gammaproteobacteria; order Enterobacterales; family Enterobacteriaceae; genus Leclercia; species Leclercia sp. UBA5958. The sequence goes on from NZ_DJCE01000002.1 coordinate 83,326, forward strand.
TTCGGGTAATTCTACACTTCGCTCGTGTCTTGTTTTTATTTTGCCATTTTTTAGCGATGGCATTCAGGATTGAATATAGACTTCGAGGGAATTGTTATGAAAATGAAGCCACTTTTATTACTGCTTCCATTTCTATCGTGCGCGGCGCAGGCAGGGTATGTAGATTACCGCCACGAGTATTATGATGATGGACGTAACTACGACCGCGTGTACATGTCACACCGCTTTGGAACGGGCTTTGGCGTGGCGGTCGAGGGTGTCGCACGTTCTGATAATAAGCAGTCAAACGACGCGCTCAATAATATGGAAAGTAATAGCAGTGAATATACGGCGAGTTATCAGTTTGGCTGGCAAGGTTTACTCTGGCAACCGGGCATTGCCGTGGAGATGGGCGAAGACATGGCAATTTATAAACCCTATTTACGCGTACAGTACGCTATAAATGAGAACTGGTGGACAGCATTTCGCTACCGTACGGAATATACGCGGCGTAATGCGCAGGGGCGAGATGACCGTATGGTTTATCGCCCAGAAATTTGGTTGGGTTATAATATCGATAATGTCATGCTCGAACTTAACGGCCTCTATAAGTTCGCAGATAATGAAAATCTATATAATAATAAAAAAGAGGATTACGAATATAACTTCCGCGTGGCCTATAAAATAGATTCCTGGGTGCCCTTTGCAGAGGTGGGCAATGTCGCGTCCGGATACAACACGGCGACAACCGACGATCGTCAAACCCGTTTTCGTATGGGCTTAGGCTACAACTTCTAAGAAGCCATCCCGCTGAGTCGGCTCAGCGGGATCGCATTTTATCGTCAGGGCTGATTCAGCCTGGCTGCCTTAGTATTCCCACGTATCCGGGTCGATGCCCAGTTCACGCATGATCACCTTCGCCTCTTCCGGAATTTCATCACTGCGCTCTTTGCGCAGATCTTCATCGTTAGGCAAGGGCTGACCGGTAAACGCATGCAGGAACGCTTCGCACAGCAGTTCACTGTTAGTGGCGTGACGCAGGTTATTCACCTGACGACGCGTACGTTCATCGGTGAGGATCTTCAACACCTTCAGAGGAATGGAAACCGTAATTTTTTTTACTTGTTCACTCTTCTTACCGTGCTCAGCGTATGGGCTGATATATTCGCCGCTCCATTCAGCCATGAGATACCTTTAATCCTCTAAGTCATTAATATGAGGCCAATGCCGCAGCGACTGCCGGGGCCGGGGCCATAATCCCGCGTAGTTTACCGTAGAGACGCCGCTGTGACACGGATATTGCCTCTGCGTTATGCGCTAAAGCATATAATTTTAACGGCTATTTGCGTATTGCTCAATCTATACGCAAAGAAGTTTAGATGTCCAGATGTATTGACGTCCATATAATCAATGTTTACTCTGATGCCTGACTTTTCATCCATTAAGCCAGGAAGCCTTCACCATGACGCGTAAACAGGCCACCATTGCAGTGCGTAGCGGATTGAATGACGACGAGCAGTATGGCTGCGTCGTCCCGCCGATTCATCTCTCCAGTACCTATAACTTCACCGGATTTAATGAACCGCGCGCGCATGACTACTCGCGTCGTGGCAATCCTACGCGTGATGTCACCCAGCGTGCGCTGGCAGAACTGGAAGGCGGCGCCGGCGCGGTACTGACCAATACTGGCATGTCGGCTATTCATCTTGTCACCACGGTGTTCCTGAAACCTGGCGATCTGCTGGTGGCCCCGCACGACTGCTACGGCGGCAGTTACCGTCTGTTTGACAGCCTGGCAAAACGGGGTTGCTACCGCGTCTTGTTTGTCGATCAGGGGGATGAGCAGGCGCTAAAACAGGCGCTGGCAGAGAAGCCAAAGCTGGTTTTAGTGGAAAGTCCAAGCAATCCGCTGTTGCGCGTCGTCGATATTGCACAAATTTGTCAGCTCTCAAGGGATGCGGGAGCGATAACTGTAGTGGATAATACCTTCCTCAGTCCTGCGCTGCAGAATCCGTTAGCGCTGGGTGCGGACCTGGTATTGCATTCATGTACTAAATACCTGAACGGCCACTCTGACGTGGTCGCCGGGGTAGTGATTGCAAAGGATCCTGAGCTTGTCACCGAACTGGCATGGTGGGCGAATAACATCGGCGTCACCGGCAGTGCGTTTGACAGCTACCTGCTGCTGCGTGGACTGCGCACCCTGTCGCCGCGTATGGAAGTGGCGCAGCGTAATGCCCAGGCGATTGTCGATTTCCTGAAGACCCAGCCGCTGGTGAAAAAGCTCTATCACCCGTCGCTGCCGGAAAATCAGGGACACGAGATTGCGGCCCGTCAACAAAAGGGCTTTGGTGCGATGTTAAGTTTTGAACTGGATGGCGACGAGCAGACGCTGCGTCGCTTCCTGAGCGGGTTGTCACTGTTTACGCTGGCGGAATCATTAGGGGGCGTTGAAAGCTTAATCTCCCACGCCGCAACAATGACCCACGCTGGCATGGCGCCAGAAGCGCGTGCCGCCGCCGGGATCGCTGAGACGCTACTACGCATCTCAACCGGTATTGAAGATTGTGAAGATTTAATTGCCGATCTGGAAAATGGCTTCCGGGTCGCAGCCAAGGGGTAATCATGAGTGTGATAGCGCAGGCAGGGGCGAAGGGTCGTCAACTGCACAAGTTTGGTGGTAGTAGTCTTGCTGATGTGAAATGTTACCTGCGGGTCGCGGGGATCATGGCGGAATATTCGATGCCGGGGGACATGATGGTTGTCTCTGCGGCGGGCAGCACCACCAACCAGTTGATTAGCTGGCTGAAATTAAGCCAGACCGATCGTCTCTCTGCGCATCAGGTACAACAGTCATTACGCCGTTACCAGAGCGAACTGATCGCCGGTTTGCTGCCTGCCGAGGTGGCGGATGGCCTGATCAGTACCTTCATTCACGATCTCGAACGTCTGGCCGGCTTGCTGGATAGCGGCGTGACCGATGCGGTTTACGCTGAAGTGGTTGGCCACGGCGAGGTCTGGTCTGCGCGGCTAATGGCGGCCGTTCTGGAACAACAAGGTCTTGAAGCCGCCTGGCTTGATGCGCGTGACTTCCTGCGCGCCGAACGCGCTGCGCAGCCGCAGGTGGATGAAGGCTTGTCCTATCCGCTGCTGCAACAGTTGTTGGTACAGCATCCGGGTAAACGCATCGTCGTGACCGGTTTTATCAGCCGCAGCAACGCGGGCGAAACCGTGCTGCTGGGGCGTAACGGCTCTGACTATTCGGCAACCCAAATCGGTGCGCTGGCGGGGGTTAACCGCGTCACCATCTGGAGCGACGTCGCCGGCGTGTACAGTGCCGACCCGCGTAAAGTTAAAGACGCCTGTCTGCTGCCGCTTCTGCGTCTGGACGAAGCCAGCGAGCTGGCGCGTCTGGCCGCACCGGTTCTGCATGCGCGCACCCTGCAGCCGGTTTCCGGCAGCGATATCGATCTACAACTCCGTTGCAGCTACACCCCGGATCAGGGCTCTACCCGCATCGAACGCGTGCTGGCCTCCGGTACCGGCGCACGTATTGTGACCAGCCATGATGATATCTGCCTGATTGAGTTCCAGGTGCCGGCGGGGCAGGACTTTAAGCTGGCGCATAAAGATATCGATCTGGTTCTGAAGCGTGCCCAGGTGCGTCCGCTGGCCGTTGGCGTGCATAACGACCGTCAGCTGCTGCAGTTCTGCTATACCGCAGAAGTGGCGGACAGCGCCTTAAAAATTCTGGATGAAGCAGGCCTGCCGGGCGAACTTCGTCTGCGCCAGGGGCTGGCGCTGGTAGCGATGGTCGGTGCGGGCGTCACCCGCAACCCGCTGCACTGCCACCGTTTCTGGCAGCAACTGAAAGGCCAGCCGGTGGAGTTCACCTGGCAGTCGGAAGAGGGCATTAGCCTGGTTGCCGTGCTGCGTAAAGGGCCGACCGAAAGTCTGATTCAGGGGCTACACACCTCGCTGTTCCGCGCGGAAAAGCGTATTGGCCTGGTACTGTTCGGCAAAGGTAACATCGGTTCTCGCTGGCTTGAGCTGTTTGCTCGCGAGCAGACAACCCTGTCGGCGCGTACCGGCTTCGAATTTGTGCTGGCGGGGGTGGTGGACAGCCGCCGTAGCTTGCTGAACTACGAAGGGCTGGATGCCAGCCGGGCGCTCGCGTTCTTCAACGACGAAGCGGTCGAGCAGGATGAAGAGTCGCTCTTCCTGTGGATGCGAGCGCATCCGTATGACGATTTAGTGGTGCTGGACGTCACCGCCAGTGAGCAGCTGGCCGATCAGTACCTGGATTTTGCCAGCCACGGTTTCCACGTGATTAGCGCGAACAAACTGGCCGGGGCGAGCAATACCGATAAATATCGCCAAATCCACGATGCGTTTGAAAAAACGGGTCGCCACTGGCTTTATAACGCCACCGTGGGGGCCGGTTTGCCGGTGAACCACACGGTGCGTGATTTGATTGAAAGCGGCGACAGCATCCTGGCTGTCAGCGGCATCTTCTCCGGTACGCTCTCCTGGCTGTTCCTGCAGTTTGACGGTACCGTGCCCTTTACGGACCTGGTGGATCAGGCATGGCAGCAGGGGTTGACCGAACCGGATCCGCGCGTCGATCTCTCCGGGAAAGACGTGATGCGTAAACTGGTCATTGTGGCGCGCGAAGCGGGCTACGATATCGAACCCAGCGCCGTACGTGTCGAATCGCTTGTGCCTGCTGGATGCGAGGAGGGCTCTGTCGATCACTTCTTCGAGAACGGTGACGAGCTGAACGCGCAAATGGTGCAACGTCTGGAAGCCGCGCGTGAGATGGGGCTGGTGCTGCGCTACGTGGCGCGCTTCGATGCCAACGGTAAAGCCCGCGTCGGGGTAGAAGCCGTGCGTCCGGAGCATCCGCTGGCGGCGCTGCTGCCATGTGATAACGTCTTTGCCATTGAAAGCCGCTGGTATCGCGATAACCCACTGGTGATCCGTGGGCCTGGCGCGGGGCGCGATGTCACCGCTGGTGCCATTCAGTCAGATATCAACCGTCTGGCGCAGCTGCTGTAATCTTGCAGGTTCTCTCCCCGCCAGGGGAGGGAACCATCTTCTCCCTCTCCCTGAGGGAGAGGGCCGGGGTGAGGGTGGACAGACCGCACCCAAACCCCACCATGAACTCCCTTCATCTCCCCTGAGTATTCCTCACCGTCAATGATGATTATTTCTGTTGACGCCACTCCACTTTTCCGTCATTTTTACATCTGGACGTCTAAACGTATAGAAGTTCAAAGCATAACAAACAACCACACGCGATTGATGAGGTAAGGTATGAGCTTTTTTCACGCCAACCAGCGGGAAGCCCTGAATCAGAGCCTGGCAGAAGTAAATGGCCAGATTAATGTCTCTTTTGAATTTTTCCCGCCGCGCACCAGTGAAATGGAGCAAACCCTGTGGGCCTCTATCGATCGCCTTAGCAGCCTGAAGCCTAAGTTTGTCTCCGTAACCTATGGGGCTAACTCCGGTGAGCGTGACCGTACGCACAGCATCATCAAAGGCATTAAAGAGCAAACCGGTCTGGAAGCCGCTCCGCACCTGACCTGCATCGACGCCACCCGCGAAGAACTGAGTGCGATTGCCAGAGATTACTGGAACAACGGTATTCGTCATATCGTTGCCCTGCGCGGCGATCTCCCGCCGGGAAGCGGTAAACCCGAGATGTACGCGACCGATCTGGTTGCCTTACTGAAAGAGGTCGGTGATTTTGATATCTCCGTTGCGGCTTATCCGGAAGTGCATCCGGAAGCGAAAAGCGCCCAGGCGGACCTGCTGAATCTGAAGCGCAAAGTGGATGCCGGTGCCAGTCGTGCCATCACTCAGTTCTTTTTCGATGTAGAGAGTTACTTGCGCTTTCGTGACCGCTGCGTCTCTGCGGGTATCGACGTTGAAATCATTCCGGGCATTCTGCCGGTCTCTAACTTTAAGCAGGCGAAGAAATTTGCCGACATGACCAACGTGCGCATTCCACACTGGATGTCCAAAATGTACGAAGGTCTGGATGACGATGCAGAAACCCGCAAGCTGGTGGGGGCAAGTATCGCTATGGATATGGTGAAGATCTTGAGCCGGGAAGGGGTGAAAGACTTCCACTTCTATACCCTGAACCGTGCGGAGATGAGTTACGCCATCTGCCACACGCTGGGCGTTCGTCCGGCGTAATCTTTAAAATATCCCAATATTTTGCAAGGTTTTTAAGCGGGCGATAAGTTAAAAGGAATTAACTATCGAATCTGTGGATCAATTCAACTATCTCTTATCGCTGGTGGTGTATATCGTAACGGTAACACTCTAAAGGGAGCACAGCGATGAGCACGTCAGACGATACTAATAAAGCGTCATCTATGGGTAAATGCCCGTTCCATCAGGGCGGCGTTGACCATAGCGCGGGTGCGGGCACGGGCAATAAAGAATGGTGGCCTAAACAACTCCGCATCGATCTTCTTAATCAGCACTCCAGTCGTTCGAACCCTTTGGGTGAAGATTTCGACTACCGCAAAGAATTTAGCAAACTTGATTACTCTGCCCTGAAAGGCGATCTCAAAGCACTGCTAACTGACTCCCAACCCTGGTGGCCTGCCGACTGGGGTAGCTACGCGGGACTCTTTATTCGCATGGCCTGGCACGGTGCAGGTACCTATCGTTCTGTTGACGGACGTGGCGGCGCCGGACGTGGCCAGCAGCGCTTTGCGCCGCTGAACTCCTGGCCGGATAACGTCAGCCTGGATAAAGCGCGCCGCCTGCTGTGGCCAATCAAACAAAAATATGGCCAGAAAATCTCCTGGGCCGATCTCTTTATCCTCGCCGGGAACGTGGCGCTGGAGAATTCCGGCTTCCGTACCTTTGGTTTTGGCGCCGGGCGTGAAGACGTCTGGGAGCCGGATCTGGATGTGAACTGGGGTGATGAAACGGCCTGGCTCAAGCACCGTGACCCGGAAGCACTGGCGAAGCGCCCGTTAGCGGCGACAGAAATGGGGCTGATTTACGTTAACCCGGAAGGGCCAAATGCCAGCGGTGACCCGCTGTCAGCGGCGGCGGCTATTCGCGCGACCTTTGGCAACATGGGGATGAACGATGAAGAGACCGTCGCGCTGATCGGCGGGGGGCACACGCTGGGTAAAACCCACGGCGCCGGGGAAGCCACGCACGTGGGCACCGATCCTGAGGCGTCCCCAATCGAAGCGCAGGGCCTGGGGTGGACCAGCACGCACGGCACCGGTATTGGCGCAGACGCTATTACCTCCGGGCTGGAGGTCATCTGGTCACAAACGCCGACCCAGTGGAGCAACTACTTCTTCGAGAACTTATTCAAATATGAGTGGGTGCAGACCCGCAGCCCGGCAGGGGCGATCCAGTTTGAAGCTGTCGACGCACCGGATGTGATGCCGGACCCGTTCGACCCGTCGAAAAAGCGCAAACCAACCATGCTGGTAACCGATCTGACCCTGCGCTTTGATCCGGAATTCGAGAAAATTTCCCGTCGCTTCCTGAACGATCCGCAGGCCTTTAACGAAGCGTTCGCGCGGGCGTGGTTCAAACTGACGCACCGCGACATGGGGCCGATTTCACGTTATCTCGGGCCGGAAGTGCCAAAAGAAGAGCTTATCTGGCAGGATCCCCTGCCGAAGCCGATCTATAACCCGACGCAGGAAGATATCAACGCCCTGAAGGCAGAGATTGCCGCTGCGGGTCTACCGGTGAGCGAACTGGTCTCCGTGGCCTGGGCCTCTGCGTCCACCTTCCGCGGTGGTGATAAACGCGGCGGTGCGAACGGTGCACGCCTGGCGCTGGCTCCGCAGCGCGACTGGGATGTGAACGCCGCAGCGGTGCGTGCCTTACCGGCGCTGGAAGCCATCCAGCGCAGTGCGAATAAAGCGTCGCTGGCCGATATCATCGTGTTGGCGGGTGTGGTGGGCGTTGAGCAGGCTGCGAAAGCGGCGGGCGTTTACGTTACTGTGCCGTTTACGCCGGGCCGCGTGGATGCTCGTCAGGATCAGACGGATATCGAGATGTTTAACCTGCTCGAACCGATTGCCGACGGCTTCCGTAACTATCGTGCGCAGGTTGATGTTTCCACCACCGAGTCCCTGCTGATTGATAAAGCGCAGCAGCTGACCCTAACGGCGCCGGAAATGACCGCACTGGTAGGCGGCCTGCGCGTGCTGGGCGCCAACTTCGACGGCAGCAAAAACGGTGTCTTTACCGATCGTCCGGGCGTGCTCAGCAATGATTTCTTCGTCAACCTGCTGGATATGGGGACACAGTGGAAAGCGACCGACGATTCTAACGAGCTGTTTGCCGGCAGCGACCGCGCCAGCGGCGAGGTGAAATATACCGCCTCTCGCGCGGACCTGGTGTTCGGCTCAAACGCCGTACTGCGCGCGCTGGCAGAAGTTTACGCCAGCAGCGATGGTCACGAGAAGTTTGTGAACGACTTCGTGGCGGCCTGGGGACGCGTCATGAACCTTGACCGTTTCGATCTGAAGTAAACCGACGTCATAAAAAAATCCCCGCTTCGGCGGGGATTTTTTATATCAGACGTTTATTCCCACTCATGCAGGAAGCGTTGGCCATACTGGTCTGCCACCAGCAGCGCGGCATAAACCTGATCCGACGTCGCTCCGCCAGGCATGTTATGAATCGTTTCGCCTTCAGCGCAGGCTGCTTCAGCCACCAGGCGCATTTTCACGGGGATATCGGTTTTGATATCCAGCTGTGCCAGGGTAATGGGCAGGCCGACGCTGTGGCACAGCGCCGCGACGGTTTCGATCTCTTCTACCGGTGCGTTCTCCAGCACCAACTGAGTCAATGTCCCAAATGCCACCTTTTCGCCGTGATAATAGTGATGCGCATCCGGCAGGGCCGTTAAGCCGTTGTGGATGGCGTGAGCGGCAGCCAGACCGCCGCTTTCAAAGCCCACGCCGCTCAGGTAGGTGTTGGCTTCAATTACATGCTCCAGCGCCGGCGTAACTACGTGCTGTTCAGCGGCCAGCATCGCTTTTTCGCCCTCTTCAATTAGCGTGTTGTAGCACAGTTCGGCCAGCGCCAGCGCGGCACGCGTACATTTGCCGCCCGCCATGGTGGTGGCGCCGCTGCGTGAACAGGCCCGCGCCTCAAACCAGGTGGCCAGCGCATCGCCAATACCGGCTGCCAGAAGACGTGCCGGGGCACCGGCCACCACGCGGGTATCCACAATGACGATATTGGGGTTATGAGGCAGCATCAGGTAGCGGTCAAACTCGCCTTCATCGGTATAAATAACGGAGAGCGCGCTGCATGGCGCATCGGTTGAGGCGATGGTAGGGGCGACGGCGACGGGCACATCCATAAAGTGGGCCAGTGCTTTTGCAGTATCCAGGGTTTTGCCGCCGCCGATGCCCAGCACGGCCTGGCACTCTGCCCCTTGTGCCAGCTTGCGCAGGCGATCAATTTCATTTTGCGAACATTCGCCGCCAAACGGCACAATCTCAACCTGCAGTTCAGCCTCGTTAAAGCTCTGACGGATAGTCTCTTCGGCAAACGCCAGCACAAACTTATCGCCGACCACCAGCCAGCGGGGAGCCAGCGGTTTCAGGTAGTCACCGAGGCGGGAGAGCACATCAGCGCCCTGAATGTATTTGCCTGGCGATTGAATAATACGGTCCATAACATGTCTCCTTTAGAGAGTGAGGTGACAAACGCGTTTTGCAGTGAGTTAAAACTGACTCTACCGCCGGGGAGGCGAGCATTTGTTGCGCTACATCTAAAGGGGAAAAGATTGGGAATAAAAAAAGGCCACCCTGACTGGATGGCCTTTTGTACAGGTTACTGGTTTCCGACCTGATCGCCATGCGGCAGGCTATCGTAGTCAATCAGTCCATTTTTCTTATACGGATTGCCAATCCAGCGGGTGGTCTCTTTGAATGCCGGGCTGGTGATGGAACGCGTAGAATCGTATCCGTCATAGGTTAGGCCCGCTAAATCTGACCAGGTATGAATCAGCTCAGAGCTGCTGTATTTACGGTTAACATCCTGCGAGAAATCGCGTGGATGTGCGGCTTGCCACTTCTCTGACGTCCAGAGCAGGAACGGTACCGTATACATATGACGCGTTGGATTGTCTTCGTTACGACCCTGTGTCTTGTGCGGCGGCGTGTCATACACCTCCTCACCATGATCGGAGAAGTAAAGGAGGAAGCCGTTCGGATCCGTCGCTTTGTAATCTTTGATCAGGCTGGCGACGACCATGTCGTTATAACGGTTGGCATTATCATAATCGTTATAAGACTCTTGCTCCTCCGGGCTTAGACCCGCCGGCAGATGATCGGTTTTGCCGTCAAAGTAGCCTTTGTCTTCCGGGTAGCGGAACTTGTACTTAATATGGGTTCCAAGCAGATGCACGATGATGAATTTCTTCGGTGCCGGGTCTGCCATCACCTCTTTAAACGGCGCCAGCACGTTGGTGTCGTATTCACGCGCACTCTGGGTACGTTGCTGGTTCATATAGAACTGTTTGTCGGTCTGTTTAGAGAAGACCGTCAACATGGTATTACGGGCGGTCATCGTCTGCTGGTTGGTGATCCAGAAGGTTTTATACCCGGCCTGTTTCATCATGTTCATCAGCGACGGTTGGGTCAGGTAAAGGTCCGGGTGCTTCTCGTTGGCAAAGGTCAGCGCCTGTTGCAGGATCTCAATGGTGTAGGGACGAGACGTCACCACATTATTAAAGACCGTCAGACCAGGATCGCTTTTGTGCAGCGCATCCAGCTCCGGCGTGGTGTCACGCGGATAGCCATACAAGCTCATGCGGCCACGCTGGGTGGATTCCCCAATCACCAGCACCAAAGTGCGCGGTGCATCGCCCGAGCTGTCTTTAAAATTAGCCAGCGGCGGCAGGGCATCATTTTCATTGAGCAGACTATTCAGTGACGTTAACTGCTGACGATACTGATAATACCCCGAGATAAACTGCCACGGCGCTGCCGGCTCCATACGGGATGCCAGGCCGTTGAGCGTTTTTTCAAATGGCTTATTGTTGATGACGCTATTCATCACAATCGGGTGCAGAATCAGACCATACAGCAAGGCAAAAGGAACCACCCAGCGCCATGGCGAAGGAACATACACCGGGCGCAGGCGTGTCCACAGGAAAATTGCCGTCGCGGTATAGGCCAGCGCCACGAGAATAATTTTCAGACTGAAGTACTGGCTCAGATATTCACTGGCTTCGTTCGCATTCGATTCAAACATCACGAACAGTACGCTTTGCGAGAACTCCTGCCCATAAATGACGTAATAACTCAGTGCCGCCAGCGAGGTTGCCCACAGCACGACGCCAATGACTGCCGCAATGGCACGAATACGGGCCGGGAAGAGTATGACCGGGATAAGCCATAACGAGCTGAATAGCAGCGAATCGCGCAGACCGTTGGTGCCGCTGTAGCCGCTGATGCAAATGGTTACCTGAAGTAATGTAGAAAAGAACCAAAAATAGAGCAGCGCCCAGGCCAGGGCTTTCCAGCTAAACGCAGGTTTAGTCTGGGAGGAGGAGAGTTGCATGATGGTTGCCTGTCTTTAAACGTATCGCCAACGTAGCGACTAAACCTTAAGGGAACCTGAAGCAGAGCGATTTAGACCGCCTGAAGCCGGATGAAACCCATTAAGGGGATAAAAGAGAGGCAAAATATATTGAATTCGAATTGTTTATGACAGAAAAATTTCAGGTAACCCTCGCACAATAGCACGAGGGTACCTAAGTTATTGATTAGCCTGTGTTACGCATGCCTGCCGCCACGCCGGCAATGGTGACCATCAGGGCCTGCTCGACACGGGGATCCGGTTCCGCACCTTCTTCCTCGGCTCTACGGGAGCGGTATAACAGCTCTGCCTGCAGCACATTCAGCGGGTCGGTGTAGATATTGCGTAGCTGGATGGACTCGGCAATCCACGGCAGGTCTGCCATGAGATGAGAGTCGTTGGCGATATCCAGTACCACCTTGATATCGCCTTCCAGGAGTTCACGCAGCTCTTTACCCAGCGTCCACAGCTCGGGTTTTACCAGACGCTGGTCGTAGTATTCTGCCAGCCACAGATCGGCTTTCGAGAAGACCATCTCCAGCATACCCAGGCGGGTAGAGAAGAACGGCCAGTCGCGGCACATGCTCTCCAGTTCGCTCTGTTTGCCATCTTCCACCACTTTTTGCAGCGCCGCGCCCGCACCCAGCCAGGCCGGAAGCATCAGGCGGTTCTGCGTCCAGGCGAAGATCCACGGAATGGCACGCAGCGACTCGACTCCACCGGTCGGGCGACGTTTAGCCGGACGTGAACCCAGCGGCAGCTTGCCCAGTTCCTGCTCAGGCGTGGCGGAACGGAAGTAAGGCACAAAATCTTTATTTTCTCGCACGTAGCCGCGGTACATCTCGCAGGAGATATCTGACAGCTCGTCCATGATGCGGCACCAGGCCTCTTTCGGCTCCGGCGGTGGCAGCAGGTTGGCTTCCAGAATGGCGCTGGTGTAGAGCGACAGGCTGCTGATGGTTACCTCTGGCAGACCATATTTGAAGCGGATCATTTCGCCCTGCTCGGTGACGCGCAGGCCCCCTTTCAGGCTGCCTGGCGGTTGAGAGAGCAGCGCCGCATGCGCAGGTGCGCCGCCACGTCCGATAGAACCACCGCGACCGTGGAACAGGGTCAGTTCAATGCCCGCTTTTTCACAGGTTTTGATCAGCGCATCTTGCGCCTGGTACTGCGCCCAGGATGCCGCCATCACACCCGCATCTTTTGCGGAGTCGGAATAGCCAATCATCACCATCTGCTTGCCCTGAATAAAGCCGCGATACCAGTCGATATTCAGTAACTGGGTCATCACGTCGTTGGCGTTGTTCAGGTCGTCGAGGGTTTCAAACAGCGGCGCCACCGGCAGGGCATAGTCGATACCGGCTTCTTTGAGCAGGAGGTGAACACCCAGCACGTCGGACGGGGTTTTCGCCATTGAAATCACGTAGGCGGCCACCGATCCTTTCGGTGCATCCACGATCGCTTTACAGGTATTGAGCACTTCGCGGGTGTCGTTACTTGGCTCCCAGTTGCGTGGCAGCAGCGGGCGCTTGGAGTTCAGTTCACGGATCAGGAATGCCTGTTTGTCGGCTTCTGACCAGCTTTCATAGTCGCCGATGCCGAGATAGCGGGTCAGTTCGCCCAGCGCTTCGGTATGACGGGTGCTCTCCTGACGCACGTCGATACGTACCAGCGGCACGCCGAAACACTTCACGCGGCGCAGGGTGTCGAGCAGCTCGCCGTTGGCGATGATGCCCATTCCACAGGCCTGCAGGGATTTATAACAGGCGTATAGCGGCTCCCAGAGCTGTTCATTCTGGCTCAACAGCCCTTCTGGTTTCGGCAGGCGCTGGCCTTTCAGGCGCGCTTCAAGCCAGGTCTGCGTTGCCATGAGTTGTCCACGCAGTTTTTTCATCAGGTAACGATAGGGCTCGCTGGCACCTTCTTCACCGGCCAGCTCGCGCAGTTCCGGAGTGGCTTCTACCATCGACAGTTCGGAGATAAGCACCTGGATATCTTTCAGGAACAGGTCGGTCGCTTTCCAGCGGCTCAGCAGCAGCACGTGGCGGGTGATATCCGCCGTGACGTTCGGGTTACCGTCGCGGTCGCCGCCCATCCAGGAGGTAAAGCGCACCGGTACGAAATCGACCGGCAGGCGGTAGCCGAGGTTCTCTTCCAGCTGTTCGTTCAGCTCGCGCAGGTAGTTAGGTACCCCTTCCCACAGGCTGTTTTCCACCACCGCAAAGCCCCATTTGGCTTCGTCTACCGGGCTTGGGCGGTGCTTACGAATTTCATCGGTATGCCAGGACTGGGCAATCAGCTGGCGCAGACGGCGCATCAGCTGGTTGCGCTCGTAATCGACAATATCTTTGTTATCGAGCTGCTTAAGGCAGTTATTCACTTCCACCATTTTGTGAATCAGCGTACGACGGGTGATCTCGGTCGGGTGGGCGGTGAGCACCAGTTCCAGCGACAGTGATTCAACCGCTTTTTTGATGGTCGCTTCGTTGAGATCGGGCTGGTCTTTGAGTTTTCTGAGCGTGCGGGCAATCACTTCCGGGTTGCTGGCCGCTTCGCCATGCGGCGAAATGCTGTGGTACTGCTCTGCGGTGTTCGCCAGGTTCAGGAACTGGCTAAACGCGCGGGCAACGGGCAAGAGTTCATCGTTAGAAAGATTCTGCAGCGTTGTGAGCAGCTCCTGACGATTGGCCTCGTTTCCTGCGCGGGAAGATTTCGACAACTTACGGATAGTTTCAACACGGTCGAGAATGTTCTCGCCCAGGGCATCCTTGATGGTATCTCCCAGCACCTTGCCGAGCATACTGACATTACTACGCAACGCGGAATATTGTTCGTTCATAAAAACCCAGTCACCCCATCATTTTTGTTTATGCCCTTTCAGCAATCTGACGGACATTATTTTGTCATCTCCCTTTATAAAGCCACGTAAAACCCCCGTCGTCAATTGCTGCGAAAACGGTTCAGCAAACGAAAAAATGCAGGCAATTTACGAAATTTAATTCGCTTTGTGTCAGATAAGAGATGCTTATGAGAATGTGATGGAGATCGCGGGAAATTTCCCTTCACTTAACCCTCTCCCACGGGGAGAGGGTATTCAAATACCCTCGTCACTTTGGGAAGAGAGCAGGGTGAAGAGGCAGTTTTAATGCCAGCAGAAGTGATGCACAACCTGGGTTATTAATTCGCGGGTAGGTTTGATAAAGCGGGTTTCCAGATACTCATCCGGCTGGTGGGCCTGGTTGATGGAACCCGGGCCAAGCACCAGCGTCGGGCACAGGGTCTGAATAAACGGCGCTTCGGTGCAGTAGTTCACCACGTCGGTTTTCTCACCCAGCAGCTTTTCCACCACCTCAACCAACTGGTGGTCAGGCGGGCATTCGTAGCCAGGGATCGGCGGATGCAGCTCAGAGACCGTCAGACGGCCCGGCCAGCGCTCGCTTACCGGGGCCAGTGCTTCATTCAGCAGGCCGTCGAGATCGCTCAGCGTCATGCCCGGTAGCGGACGAATGTCCATATGCAGCTCACAGCAGGCGCAGATGCGGTTAGACGCATCGCCGCCGTGCAGGCTGCCAAGATTCAGCGTTGGGTAAGGAACGGTGAAGGCATCATAGTGATAACGCTCCTTCAGGTCATCACGCAGCGTCATGATGCGGCCAATGGCATCGTGCATCAGTTCAATGGCGTTTACTCCACGCGCCGGATCGCTCGAATGGCCAGACTGACCCATCACGCGTACCGCGGTGGAGATATGGCCTTTATGGGCGCGAATCGGCTGCAGGGAGGTGGGCTCGCCAATAATAGCGCAATCAGGGCGGATTGCGGTGTTTTCGGAGAAGTAGCGTGCCCCCGCCATGCTGGTCTCTTCATCGGCGGTCGCCAGAATATAGAGCGGCTTTTTAAGCGTCGTCACGTCCACGTCACGCAGTGCGTCGAGAATAAAGGCGAAGAAGCCTTTCATGTCGGCGGTGCCCAGCCCGTAGAGTTTGTTCTCATGTTCGGTCAGGGTGAAGGGATCGCGTGTCCAGCGGCCATCGTCAAAGGGTACGGTATCGGTATGCCCGGCCAGTAATAAACCACCAGCGCCCTGGCCGGTACTGGCCAGCAGATTGAATTTGTTGCGCGTACCGGGAACGGGCTGAACTTCCACCTTAAAGCCGAGATCGCTGAACCAGCCTGCAAGCAGATTGATTAAAGTCTCATTACTTTGATCCAGCGCTTCTTCCGTTGCACTGATTGACGGTGTGGCAATCAGGGCGCGGTAAATCTCGATAAATGGTGGCAAATTCATTTTCATTGTTGACATACCTTAGGTCGTGATAGTATCAATATTCATGCAATAAATGTGAATAAAAATACACTAACGTTGAGCATAAAGGAACCCGATGTTGAATACGCTGATTGTAGGTGCTAGCGGCTATGCGGGCGCAGAGCTGGTTAGCTACGTGAATCGCCATCCTCATATGACCATAACCGCTTTGACCGTGTCAGCGCAAAGCAATGATGCCGGAAAATTAATTTCTGATTTGCATCCGCAGCTTAAGGGCATCGTGGATCTGCCGCTGCAGCCGATGTCCGACATCAGTGAATTTACCGACGGCGTGGACGTGGTGTTTTTAGCCACCGCACATGAGGTCAGCCACGACCTGGCACCGCAATTTTTGGCGGCCGGCTGCGTGGTGTTCGACCTTTCTGGCGCGTTCCGCGTTAATGACGCCGGGTTCTATGAGAAATATTATGGTTTCACGCATCAGCACCCGGATCTGCTTGAAAAAGCAGTGTATGGTCTGGCGGAGTGGAGCGCAGAGAAAGTAAAAGAAGCTAATCTGATTGCCGTGCCGGGCTGTTATCCGACTGCAGCACAGCTTTCGTTGAAACCGCTGATCGACGCGCATCTGTTGGATCTGACCCAGTGGCCGGTGATCAATGCCACCAGTGGCGTGAGCGGAGCCGGGCGCAAAGCCGCCATCTCTAACAGCTTCTGTGAAGTGAGCCTGCAACCGTACGGCGTGTTCAATCATCGCCATCATCCGGAAATTACCACCCATCTGGGCGCAGAGGTGATTTTTACTCCGCATCTGGGCAGCTTCCCGCGTGGGATCCTCGAAACCATTACCTGCCGCCTGCAGCCGGGCGTGACGCAAGAACAGGTGAAAGAGGCCTTTACGCATGCCTATGCAGATAAACCGCTGGTGCGTCTGTATGACAAAGGCGTGCCGGCGCTGAAAAACGTCGTCGGCCTGCCGTTCTGCGATATCGGCTTTGCCGTCCAGGGCGAGCATCTCATTGTGGTGGCGGCAGAGGATAACTTACTTAAAGGCGCTGCCGCGCAAGCCATGCAGTGTGCCAATATTCGTTTCGGCTTCCCTGAAACGCAGTCTCTTATTTAAGGTGTGATGATGAATCCATTAATTATCAAACTCGGTGGCGTACTGCTGGATAGTGAAGAAGCGCTGGAGCGTCTTTTTACCGCGCTGGTGAACTACCGTGAGTCGCATCAGCGTCCGCTGGTGATCGTGCACGGTGGCGGCTGCGTAGTGGATGAGCTGATGAAAGGGCTCAACCTGCCGGTGAAAAAGAAAAACGGCCTGCGCGTTACCCCTGCCGACCAGATTGACATCATTACCGGTGCGCTGGCGGGGACGGCCAATAAAACGCTGCTGGCGTGGGCGAAGAAGCATCACATTGCTTCCGTTGGCCTTTATCTGGGCGATGGCGACAGCGTAAAAGTGACCCAGCTCGATGAAGAGCTCGGCCACGTTGGACTGGCGCAGCCTGGTTCGCCTAAGCTGATCAACACTCTGTTGGAAGGCGGGTTCCTGCCGGTGGTGAGCTCTATCGGCGTGACCGAAGAGGGCGAGCTGATGAACGTCAACGCAGACCAGGCAGCTACCGCGCTGGCGGCAACATTGGGCGCAGACCTGATCCTGCTCTCTGACGTGAGCGGCATTCTGGACGGCAAAGGCCAGCGCATCGCGGAGATGACCGCAGCAAAAGCCGAGCAGCTGATTGACCAGGGCATTATCACCGACGGCATGATTGTGAAAGTGAACGCGGCGCTGGATGCTGCCCGCACGCTGGGCCGCCCGGTAGATATCGCCTCCTGGCGCCACGCTGAGCAACTGCCGGCGCTGTTCAATGGCACGCCGATTGGCACGCGTATTCTGGCATAACCATTTATTGATTTACCGCAGGCCGGGAACGCGACGCGACACCCGGCAGAACTAACGAATAAAGGAAGCATGTTATGGCACTTTGGGGTGGGCGTTTTACACAGGCAGCGGATCAACGTTTCAAACAGTTCAACGACTCTTTGCGCTTTGACTACCGCCTGGCCGAACAGGATATCGTCGGCTCTGTGGCCTGGTCCAAAGCGCTGGTCACCGTGGGCGTACTGACCACAGACGAACAGCTGCAGCTGGAAGAGGCGCTGAATAATCTGCTGGAAGAGGTGCGTCTGGATCCACAGCAAATCCTCCAGAGTGATGCCGAAGATATACACAGCTGGGTGGAAGGCAAGCTGATCGACAAAGTCGGCCAGTTGGGCAAAAAACTGCACACCGGCCGTAGCCGTAACGACCAGGTGGCGACCGATCTGAAGCTGTGGTGTAAAGAGACCGTCGCTGAGCTGCTGGCCGCGACCCGTCAGCTGCAGAGCGCGCTGGTGGAGACCGCGCAGAACAACCAGGACGCGGTGATGCCGGGTTATACCCACCTGCAGCGCGCGCAGCCGGTGACTTTTGCTCACTGGTGTCTGGCCTACGTAGAGATGCTGGCACGTGATGAAAGCCGTCTGCAGGATACGCTGAAACGTCTGGATGTTAGCCCGCTGGGTAGCGGTGCGCTGGCTGGCACCGCTTATGAAATTGACCGTGAACAGCTGGCAGGCTGGCTGGGCTTTGCCTCCGCCACCCGTAATAGCCTGGACAGCGTCTCTGACCGCGACCACGTGCTGGAGCTGCTCTCCAATGCTTCGATCGGGATGGTTCACCTGTCGCGCTTTGCCGAAGACCTCATCTTCTTCAACTCCGGTGAAGCCGGGTTTGTTGAGCTGTCAGACCGCGTGACCTCCGGCTCTTCTCTGATGCCGCAGAAGAAAAACCCGGATGCGCTGGAGCTGATCCGCGGCAAGTGCGGCCGCGTGCAGGGCGCGCTGACCGGCATGATGATGACCCTGAAAGGGCTGCCGCTGGCGTACAACAAAGATATGCAGGAAGACAAAGAAGGGCTGTTCGACGCGCTCGACACCTGGCTGGATTGCCTGCATATGGGCGCGCTGGTGCTGGACGGCATTCAGGTGAAACGTCCGCGCTGCCAGGAGGCGGCTCAGCAGGGTTATGCCAACTCGACCGAGCTGGCAGATTACCTGGTAGCGAAAGGCGTACCCTTCCGTGAAGCGCACCACATTGTGGGCGAAGCGGTGGTCGAAGCGATCCGTCAGGGGAAACCGCTGGAGGATCTGCCCCTGACTGACCTGCAAAAATTCAGTGCGGTGATTGGAGAGGATGTTTATCCGATTCTGGCGCTGCAGTCGTGCCTGGATAAGCGTGCGGCCAAAGGCGGCGTATCGCCGAAGCAGGTGGCCCAGGCCATTGCCGATGCGAAAAACCGCCTGGTCTGATTAATGCGGGCTGGTGCCCTCACCCCGGCCCTCTCCCACGGGGAGAGGGTGCAAACACTAAAATGGCAGCTTCGGTTGCCATTTTGCTTTTATCCCCGGGCTTTTTTACGCAAAAAAAATGCGGACCACGGGGTCCGCAAAAGTTCACGTTGGCTTTAGTTGTTCGAGTTTGAGAGAAACTCGTTTGACGGGCGGGGACGTCAAGGGTCAAACACGTACCGCCTCGTCTATGTGGTGTATTATTCAACAGAATGCTTGATAGGGATAATCGTTCGTTGCTATGCTATCTATCGCCATGAACTATCGTGGCGACGGAGGATGAATAATGAATATTCGTGATCTTGAATACCTGGTGGCGTTAGCTGAGCATCGTCATTTTCGCCGGGCGGCTGACTCCTGCCACGTTAGCCAGCCTACGCTGAGCGGCCAGATCCGCAAACTGGAAGATGAGCTTGGCGTGATGCTGTTGGAGCGCACCAGTCGTAAAGTGCTGTTCACTCAGGCAGGTCTTCTGCTGGTGGATCAGGCGCGTACCGTGCTGCGCGAGGTCAAAGTGCTCAAGGAAATGGCAAGCCAGCAGGGGGAAACCATGTCCGGCCCGCTGCATATTGGCCTGATCCCTACCGTTGGCCCGTACCTGTTGCCGCAGATTATTCCGCTGCTGCATCAGACCTTCCCGAAACTCGAAATGTATCTCCACGAAGCGCAAACCCATCAGCTGCTGGCGCAGCTGGATAGTGGCAAGCTCGACTGTGCCATCCTGGCGCTGGTGAAAGAGAGCGAAGCCTTTATCGAGGTGCCGCTGTTTGATGAGCCAATGATGCTGGCGATCTATGAAGATCACCCGTGGGCGAACCGCGATCGCGTGCCGATGGCCGATCTGGCCGGGGAAAAGCTACTGATGCTGGAAGACGGTCACTGCCTGCGCGATCAGGCAATGGGCTTCTGTTTCGAGGCGGGGGCGGATGAAGATACTCACTTCCGCGCAACCAGCCTGGAGACGCTGCGCAACATGGTGGCGGCGGGAAGCGGTATTACACTGCTGCCGGCGCTGGCCGTACCGCGTGAGCGCAAACGTGACGGCGTGGTCTATCTGCCGTGCATTAAGCCTGAACCGCGCCGCACTATTGGTCTGGTATATCGTCCGGGGTCACCGCTGCGCAGCCGCTATGAGCAGCTGGCAGAGGCCATCCGAGGGGCGATGGATGGCCATTTCGATAATGCGTTAAAACAGGCGGTTTAAACCGTTGAGTGCAGCGACCCGATAGGCTTCTGCCATGGTCGGGTAGTTAAAGGTGGTGTTAACAAAGTATTCAATAGTGTTACCACCCCCTTTCTGCTCCATGATGGCCTGGCCGATATGAATGATTTCCGCGGCGCGTTCACCAAAGCAGTGAATGCCGAGGATCTCTTTCGTCTCGCGATGGAACAAAATCTTCAGCGTACCCACACTCATCCCCACGATCTGCGCCCGCGCCAGATGTTTAAACTGGGCACGACCGACCTCGTAAGGCACCTTCATAGAGGTCAGCTGCTGTTCGGTTTTACCCACAGAGCTGATTTCTGGAATGGTATAAATGCCGGTCGGAATATCCTCAATCAGATGCGCCGTCGCTTCACCTTTTACCAGTGCCTGAGCGGCAATGCGCCCCTGATCGTAGGCCGCAGATGCCAGGCTCGGATAGCCGATGACATCACCAACCGCGTAGATATGCGGTAGCGCGGTCTGGTACATGCTGTTGACCTTCAACTGGCCACGGCTGTCGGTCTCGAGGCCGATGTTTTCCAGCGCCAGAGAGTCGGTATTACCGGTACGGCCGTTAGCATAGAGCAGGCAATCCGCTTTCAGCTTTTTGCCGGACTTCAGGTGCATGATCACCCCGTCGTCGCAGCCTTCGATTTTCTCGTACTCTTCGTTGTGGCGAATCACTACTCCACTGTTCCAGAAATGATAGGAGAGGGAGTCGGACATCTCTTGATCGAGGAACGCCAGCAGACGGTCACGGGTGTTGATGAGATCAACTTTCACATCCATGCCACGGAAGATTGACGCGTATTCACAGCCAATCACCCCTGCGCCATAGATGATAACGTGGCGAGGTTCATGATGCAGGCTGAGAATGGAGTCGCTGTCGTAGACGCGTGGGTGCGAGAAATCGACATCTGCCGGACGGTACGGGCGGGAGCCACAGGCGATAATAAATTTCTCTGCTGTGAGGGTCTCGACAGAGCCGTCGTGGCACTCCAGCGCCAGTGTGTGTTCATCCACAAAATGGGCATTCCCCTGCAAGATCTCGCAATGGTTACGCTCATAAAAACCCTGACGCATCCGTGTTTGCTGGTTAATCACGTTATCGGCATGATTCAGGATATCGGCAAAAGAGGAGCGAAGAAGTCGGGAATGGTCGCTGTAAAGAGGGTTTTGGTTGAATTCAATGATGCGGCTAACGGCGTGGCGGAGGGCTTTCGAAGGGATGGTGCCCCAGTGGGTGCAACCGCCGCCAACATTATGGTAGCGCTCTATCACCGCTACTCTGGCTCCCTGTTTAACCAGTCCCATAGCAGCGCCTTCGCCGCCGGGGCCGGAACCAATAACTATTGCGTCGTAATCGTAGGAATGTGGCATGGCAAGGCTTACCTGTTCTTATACATAAAAGCAACAGAATCATAACATCATTGCCAGAGTAACCCAATTATCGTTGTGCTTTTTTCGCGCAGTGGAGCACAAACCGCGCGTAAACAATCATTAACAAAGCCAGGCAAATCGATTAATTTTAAACTCTGGTATAGTGCCAGCAGGGCTTTGGAAGGATTCAATTATCGTGATGGGCGTAAGAGCACAACAAAAAGAGAAAACCCGGCGTTCGCTGGTGGAAGCGGCATTCAGTCAACTGAGTGCTGAGCGGAGTTTTGCCAGTTTGAGCCTGCGCGAAGTGGCGCGCGAGGCCGGAATTGCGCCAACGTCCTTCTATCGTCATTTCCGAGATGTGGATGAGCTGGGACTGACCATGGTGGATGAGAGCGGCCTGATGCTGCGTCAGCTGATGCGCCAGGCGCGCCAGCGTATTGCCAAGGGCGGTAGTGTCATTCGCACCTCGGTCTCTACCTTTATGGAATTTATTGGCAACAATCCCAACGCATTTCGTCTGCTGTTGCGTGAACGTTCCGGTACTTCGGCCGCGTTCCGTGCCGCCGTCGCGCGTGAAATTCAGCATTTCATCGCGGAACTTGCCGACTATCTTGAACTCGAAAATCATATGCCGCGTGCCTTCACGGAAGCGCAGGCCGAGGCGATGGTCACGATTGTTTTCAGTGCAGGTGCTGAAGCACTGGATGTGGGTATTGAACAACGTAAGCAACTCGAAGAGCGACTGGTATTACAGCTGCGGATGATCTCCAAAGGCGCGTATTACTGGTATCGCCGTGAACAAGAAAAGATGGCACATCAAATCGACGAAGGTGAGTAATGAAACATTCTGGTCAGGATAAAGGTACGCTGTTGCTGGCATTGATCGCTGGCTTGTCTATCAATGGTTCTTTTGCCGCTATTTTTAGCTCCATTGTGCCATTCTCGATCTTCCCTATGATTGCGCTGGTACTCACGGTGTACTGCCTGCATCAGCGTTATCAAAATCGCACCATGCCGGTCGGGCTTCCGGCGCTATCAGCGGCGTTTTTTGTCCTGGGCGTCTTGCTCTATAGCACCGTGGTGCGCGCAGAGTATCCGGACATCGGCTCTAACTTCCTGCCGGCCGTACTCTCTGTCGCGCTGGTGTTCTGGATTGGCATCAAAATGCGTAGCCGCAAGCATCACTTGCCGGAGTAAGCGTTTTATTTAGCCGTCAGTAACACACCACACTCCATATGGTGGGTGTAGGGGAATTGATCAAACAGAGCCAGACGTTCAACCTTGTGCGTCTGGCTTAACGTTTCCAGATTCTTACAGAGGGTTTCCGGGTTGCAGGAGATATAGAGGATACGCGGATACGCCTGCACCATCTTCTCCGTTTCACTGTCCAGCCCACTACGTGGGGGATCGACAAAAATCGTCTCGCACTGGTAGCTCTTAAGATCAATGCCCTGCAAGCGGTTGAATTCACGCACGCCATTCATCGCCTGCGTAAATTCTTCTGCGGCCATGCGGATAATCTGCACGTTATCAATATGGTTCGCTGCAATGTTGTACTGCGCCGCCGCCACGGACGGCTTAGCAATCTCGGTTGCCAGCACCCGTTCAAAGTTGCGTGCCAGCGCCAGCGAGAAGTTACCGTTACCACAGTAAAGCTCAAGCAGATCGCCCGTTGACCCTTGCGTCGCATTCAATGCCCATTCCAGCATCTGTACGTTCATAGCCGCATTCGGCTGAGTAAAGCTGTTCTCAACCTGGCGGTAGATCATCTCTTTACCTGCAACCGGCAGACGTTCGTCGACGTAATCCTGGTCGAGCATAATTTTGGTTTTGGTAGCACGGCCAATAATGTGGACGTTAATGTTTTGCGCCCGCAGCGCGTCGCGCAGAGCTTCTGCCTGCTCACGCCACTCATCGTTTAGCGCTTTGTGATACAGCAGTGAAACAATGGCCTGATTACTTAGCGTGGTCAGATAGTCAATCTGGAACAGTTTATGACGTAGCACCGGGTTATTACGTACCCCTTCAATCATCAGCGTCATTAATTGATTAATTAATTCACTCGCTGCGGGGAACGTGTCCACGCGAATTCGGGATTTGGTCTGCTGGTCGAAAATGATGTGATACAGATCGTCACCATCGTGCCAGATACGAAATTCGGCGCGCATACGATAGTGGCTGACCGGCGAACGAAACACCTCGGGAACGGGCGCTGCAAAAGGGGTCATCATACTTTGCAGGCGGACGACCTTCTCGGCCAGTTGCGCGTCGTACTGATCTGTCGGGAGGTGTTCGGGGGTCATGATGCGTCCTGAGTGAGAATGAATTACGCGGGGATTGTAGGGATTGTGCAGGGGATGTCCAGATTTAATGGCTAATAGCTATCTGGACATCTATACGTGTCTAATTGTAGCATTCTGTTTCCGGTCTCAATGAGTGAAAAGGGAATCCAGTGGAAATCTGGAGCTGACGCGCAGCGGTAAGGATTGGCGGGATGAATGTTGTAGACACTGTGAAAATGGGAAGTCTTCATCCATATAACGCCACCCAGCCCGAAGACCTGCCGGGATCACGTCGCATTTGGTTTCATCATCGCGTGCTATAGATGAGGCCTGCGGCATCCTTCTTATATTGTGGATGCTTTATACAATGATTAAAAAAATATCGCTGTGTACGGCGCTGTCCGTCACGGCATTTTCGGGCTGGGCGCAAGATAACGCCAGCACGATGGTGGTGACGGCAAACCGTTTCGAGCAACCTGTTAACTCTGTCTTAGCCTCAACGGATATCGTAACCCGTGAGGATATCGACCGCTGGCAGTCTAAAGATCTTATTGATGTGATGCGTCGTTTACCCGGCGTGCAAATTGCACAGAACGGCGGGATGGGGCAATCAAGCTACGTCTATATTCGCGGGGCGGAAGCTCGCCATACGCTGGTTTTAATTGACGGTATTCCGCTGGCAAAATCCGGTATCACGGGGATTTCTGATTTTAGCCAACTCCCTCTCTCTCTTGTTCAGCGCATTGAATTGATTCGCGGGCCACGTTCGGCAGTCTATGGTGCCGATGCGATTGGTGGCGTCGTCAATATTATCACCCAGAATTCACAGCCTGGCGGCAAAGTTCAGGCGAGTATGGGGTCTCATCATTATCAGCAGTACGATGCTACTGTGCGCCAACAGCTGGGCGAAGCGACGCTGGCGACGATCGCGGGCTCCTTCACCGAGACCCAGGGATTTAATGTCCAGCCCACCTCTACCTACTCCGGTGACCGCGATGACGATGGTTTCCGTAACAAAACCTTCTGGGCGGGCCTGAATCATAATTTTACTCAGGAGATTTCCGGGTTCGTTCGTGGTTATGGCTATAGCAATAACACAGCCTATGACGCGGGCTATGCGGGGGGGAGTGATAAACGCCAGGTTTATAACCACACCTATGAAACCGGTCTGGCATGGAGCCATGATAATTACTCGACCCAACTGACGGGGAGTTATCAGAAATACAAAGATTACAACTACTCCAGCGTGTCAGGGATGTATAACGCCGGCACATCGCTCGACAATATGACGCAGAAAAACGTCCAGTGGGGTAACAGCCTGGCGGTAGGCTACGGCACGGTAAGCGCGGGCATTGACTGGCAACAGCAGAAGTTGACGTCAGAGGATCTGAGTAATTCCGATGATTATAAGCGTGACAATACCGGCTATTACCTGACTGCTCAGCAGAAGCTGGACACGGTGACGCTGGAAGGCTCCGTTCGTGGGGACGATAACGAACAGTTTGGCTGGAATGGCACCTGGCAGACGGCCGCAGGCTGGGAATTTGTACCTGACTACCAGCTTACTGTCTCTTACGGAACGGGGTTCCAGGCACCGACGCTGGGGCAGATGTATGGCCAGAGCCGTCTATTCATCACCTCGAATCCAGATCTGAAAGCGGAAAAATCGGGTCAGTTCGAAGTGGGCGTTCAGGGGTTAACCGGGCCTGTTAACTGGCGCCTGGCCGCTTACCAGAACAAGATTAAGGATCTGATCGATTACTACTCCCCTGATTTTGGCTTCACGGGGACCTATTTCAATACCCAGTCCGCTACGATTAAAGGCGTAGAGCTGAGCGGTGACTTTGAAACAGGCCCGGTGACGCACCGTCTGAGCGCTGAATATCTGGATCCGCGTCGAGACTCTGATAACGAGGTTCTGGCACACCGCTCTCGCCAGCAATATAAGTATCAGCTGGACTGGGCCATGTTCGGGTTTGATATGGATCTGTCCTATCAATATTTCGGTAAAAGCTATAACAACAACTCGAATCAGTTCTCGAGCGTGCAGCGCCGCATGCCATCTTATAGCCTTTTAGATCTGTCAGCTTCATATCCTGTCACCTCTCATCTGACAGTTCGTGGTAAAATAGCCAACCTGTTCGATAAAGATTACGAGACAGTTTATGGCTATCAAACTGCAGGACGGGAGTACACCTTGTCTGGCAGCTACACCTTCTGATCCACGCCCTACCGTGCTGGTGTTTGACTCCGGCGTCGGTGGGCTGTCGGTCTATGATGAGGTTCGGCATCTCCTGCCGGACCTTCATTACATCTACGCTTTCGATAACGTGGCATTCCCGTACGGAGAGAAGAGCGAAGACTTTATTGTCGAGCGCGTAGTGGAAATCGTCACGGCCGTACAACAACGCTACCCCCTGGCATTGGCAATTATTGCCTGTAATACGGCGAGTACTGTCTCTCTTCCTGCCCTGCGCGAGAAGTTTCCCTTCCCTGTGGTCGGCGTGGTCCCTGCGATTAAACCAGCGGCTCGTTTGACGGCCAATGGTGTGGTTGGCTTGCTTGCAACGCGCGGGACGGTAAAGCGTCCTTATACGCGTGAGCTGATTGAGCGCTTTGCCAATGAGTGCCAGATAGCCATGCTGGGTTCTGCCGAGCTGGTCGAAATCGCAGAAGCGAAGCTGCACGGTCAACCGGTGCCGCTGGAAGAGTTACAGCGCATATTGCGCCCGTGGCTGCGTATGGCTGAACCACCAGATACCGTGGTATTGGGTTGTACTCATTTCCCGCTATTAAAAGATGAACTGCTTGCCGCGTTACCGGAAGGGACTCGCCTGGTGGACTCCGGAGCGGCCATTGCACGAAGAACAGCATGGTTACTTGAAAATGAAGCGCCAAATGCAAAATCTTCTGATGCGAATATCGCTTACTGCATGGCATTGACTGCAGAAACTGAGCAACTTTTACCCGTTTTACAACGTTATGGCTTCGAAACGCTCGAAAAACTGGCGCTATAGCACCATTTTGCGCAAAAAAGAGACGGTTGAACGTTTTTTTTAAAAGAGGGGTTGTCAACGTCTGAGAACTCCCTATAATGCGCCTCCACTGACACGGAACAACGGCTTACAGGCCGCCGGGTTAGCGGGGTTCAGAGATGAACGCCAACAG
This sequence comes from Leclercia sp. UBA5958, assembly GCF_002430365.1. NCBI lineage: Bacteria > Pseudomonadati > Pseudomonadota > Gammaproteobacteria > Enterobacterales > Enterobacteriaceae > Leclercia > Leclercia sp. UBA5958. Next base: position 110,600 of record NZ_DJCE01000002.1, read on the forward strand.
AGAAAAGCGAAAAATAATTGCTTGACTCTGAATGAGGAAGACGTATTATACGGGACCTCGCAACGGTGAGCTGAA
>NZ_DJCE01000008.1:0-354416 GCF_002430365.1 Leclercia sp. UBA5958
AGGTCAGGTAATTGGGTGCCATCGCAATAACGGCACCGGAAATTGCCATAATGCAGGTCAGGCCGAGCAGCAGCGTTTTCCGGTTAAGCGTGCCTGCCACCACGGAAATAAACAGGCTGGTTACCACTGCAAATGCCCCGGAAATGGCGATGCCCTGTCCGGCCATACCTTCGGTGACACGCAGGGTCTGCGCCATCGGTGTCAGGAGGCTGACCGGCATAAATTCGGAGGCGATCAGGGCGAAGACACACAGCGTCATGGCAAAGACACCACTCCAGTGCGCGGGATGTTTCCCGCTTCCTGTGATTTTTTTTCTGTTCTCGTCTGTCTTATTACTCATTCAAAGATTTCTTTTCAGTAGATAACATGGAGTCTCCGCCGCGAAGCCTTCAGCGCTGCAGAAAGAGCTGAAACGGCATATGGGGGCGGGACGGTGATAAGAGGAATAATCGCGGTGCGGAAGATGCTGTAAGTCAGTTGGCGACCCTGATCTGCACCGCAAGAGGTCCGTGGCGCTGCAGGACCGCCAGTCCGGAATCCACTTTCCCTAACGGGATCAGTGAACGGGCGTAATCCCTGCCCCGGGCAAAAATCGCCAGGTTGCCCCAGGGCGCGTAGTAAGTGATATCTCCGGCTTCCGGCGTCATACCGTCCGGTGCCTGTGCCGTTGAAAGCCTGCGCGGCAAGTTACTTATGCGCTCAATATCGGCATAGTCTTCCAGCGTCAGGCTGAGGGGAAGCAGAGACGCAAAGTCCCGGCCTGTCGGCGTATCAAAGAGGGCGGCGGTGGCGGTTTCTCCCCCCACAATGATCTCAATTTTCATAAGCGTCTCCTGCGCCACTCCCCGCTCGTTGCCACCCGCCATTGCGGACTGCGTGACGAAAAGCAGGCCGGCAAGGAGCAGCAACAGTGACGTTCTGCGGTAGGCGTTTTGCATAAGGGTTAGCGTTGACTTTTTCATCGCATTATTGTTACCAATATGCGGTGGGTTAACTAGCTAATGAATCCTTAATGACCTTATAAGTAAAATTTATAAATAGACCGGAAACAATCATGGCCAGACGCAATCTCAACGACTTACTCTCTTTCGTCACCGTGGCGCGTGAGGGCAGCTTTACGCGCGCAGCCGCGCAGCTTGGGGTGACCCAGCCCGCACTGAGCCAGGCGATTTCCGGGCTGGAAGAACGGATGCAAATCCGCCTGCTGACAAGGACCACGCGCAGTGTGTCAGTGACGGCTGCCGGGGAACGCCTGCTGCAGTCTGTAGGCCATCGTATTGATGAGATTGAAGCCGAGCTGGACATGCTGACGGCATTGCGTGATAAACCCGCGGGAACAGTCCGTATCACATGTGGCCCCAATGTTCTGAAGACCACGCTGCTGCCAAAGCTGACACCACTGTTACGCGAATATCCGGATATTCATATTGAGTTTGATGCCAACCACGGCTTCCGGGATATCGTTGCGGATCGTTTTGATGCCGGTGTGAGGCTCGGAGACACTATCGACAAGGATATGATAGCCGTACCCATTGGCCCGAAACTGCGCATGGCGGCTGTAGCTTCCCCTGAGTATTTCGCCCGGTGCGCCGCTCCTCAGACGCCACGCGATTTGATGCAACACTGCTGTATTAATGAGCGCATGGTTCAATCGGGGAAAATCTACGCCTGGGAGTTTGAGCAGGAAAACGGCAAGTTTCACGTTCGGGTTGAAGGCCAACTGACGTTTAACACATCGGAACACGTCGTTGATGCCGCTCTTGCCGGACTGGGCATTGCCTTTTTACCTGAAGAGGAGTTCGGCACACATCTGCGGGAAGGAAAACTGATCCGGGTGCTTGAAGAATGGTGCCGTCCTTTTCCCGGCTACTATCTTTATTATCCCAGCCGTAAACAACCCTCTCCGGCCTTTTCACTCGTTGTGGATGCGTTGCGTATTAACCGGAAAATGTAACGCTGAATTATCGGGCCAATATTTCAGGAACGGACGTGAAGGTCCACTACTGGTACTAAGCGGACATTCAATTTAACAGCCTGTGGGCCTCCTCCAGCTTCCCGATATAGCCAGGTCGTCAGCCCCATCCGCTAACCTACATGGTCGGCAAGCGTCACGGCTGACTCCGCCCAGACGTCGGGAACGATCTTCATCGCCTCGCTGACGGCGAAATTCATCGTCATGCCGGGCTTCCACAGCATCACGATCATCTGGCTCAGCGCCAGATTGCCCACCTCCACATCAATCGCTTTAACGTGACGCCAGCTGGTGGCGGCAAAATGCTTCGGCAGAAAGGCCCATCCCTGACCGCTCTCAAGCATATGGCGCAGCAGCGTACGGTCATTAGTGTAGAAGGTACGATCGGCGATGCGTCCCTGCTTCGCCGCCACGCCGTCGGGCGCCGGATGCATCACCAGCTGCGGCTGCGAGGCGAGATCGAACAGCGATACCGGCTGCTCGTCCGCGAAGAGCGACGCGGCGGCGTAAAAATCGAGTTCGACCAGCCCCACCGAGCGCCACGCCATCTCGCTGCCCAGACTGCGGTTGCGCGCCTGGCAGAGGGCCAGCTGCACCTCGCCGCTGGCGAGTGCCGCTTCCGCCTCTTCGCGCGACGCGCTCCAGGCGCTGACGCGGATATTGCTCTCTGCCAGCGTCTCAATCAGACGGCAGAGAAAAGGGCGCGGCACAAAGGGATCGTAGACCAGGCTGATTTCGTCGGAGATACCTTGACGGACGTGGCGCGCCGCCGCGTCGAACGCCTGCGCCTGGCGCATCAGCAGCGCCGCCTGCCGCCTCAGCCGCTGACCCTCTGGCGTCAGCGCCAGCGTGCGGCCCTGTCGAGAAAAGAGCGCATAGCCCAGCGCCGCCTCCAGAAACTCGATTAGCTCGCTGACCGTGGCGCGATCCTTGCCAAGCTGTTTCGCCGCCTGCGAAACGGTGCCGAGCGCGGCGACGGTCGAGAACGCCTCTATCTGCGCAAAGGTAAAACTGAGATAGGCCATATCTACTCCCTGATGCAACGGATTGAGGGGATTTCCCCACATATGCTGATTTTTGCACAGAGCAGGCCAAATCTATACTGCGGCTTGTCAATTTTAAGGCGTGTTAAGAAGGAGACAGAATGATGAAAAGTAAAAAAAACCTGCTACTGGCAGCATCGCTGGCGACGACTGCGCTGCTGTCGTGTTCAACAACAGCCGCTGAGTCTGCGCCCTGCGGCGGCGTACCGCTGAGTGTTTGTCCGACGCCGTTCGATCGCACCCTGCCCGATCCCAAAACCATGCTCAGCTGGGATCAACAGGATCGCGTGGTGGGCTTTCGCAACGACTACCGCAACTACCCCGCCGATGTTTTTCATCACGGTACCGCCCAGCCGCTGCCGCTGGCAAAGCATCAGCTCGGCGAGGTTAGCTACCGCGTCAACGGCCACCGCTACAGCATGGCGGACTACCTGAAGCGTCAGAACGTGGCGGGGATGTTAGTACTGAAAAACGGCCAGATCGCCTACAAATATCTGGCGCACGGCAACAGCGATAGTACACTCTGGACCTCGCGCTCGGTGGGTAAATCAGTGGTGTCGACGCTGGTCGGCGTGGCGCTGAAACAGGGGAAAATCCACTCGCTGGATGACAAGATCACCGATTACGAGCCGGAGCTGAAAGGCACAGCATGGCAGGACGTGACGCTGCGACAACTGCTCACCCACATCTCCGGCGTGGCGTGGAATGAAGATTACACCCAGCCCGACTCCGATTTTGCGCAGCTGACCCAGTGCGAGGCGCGTCCTGGCACCTATGATTGCGTGCGCGGGCTGATTACCGGCCTGAAGAAGGCGCATCCGGCGGGCCAGCACTGGTCCTACTCGTCGGGCGGCGCCTGGCTGCTGGGCGACGTGCTGGAGCGCGCCACCGGCATGTCGCTCGCCGCGTATCTGCAGCAGAGCATCTGGCAGCCTTACGGTATGGCGAATGACGGTGTCTGGCACGCCTATCAGCCCGGCAAACATGACGTCGGCGCGCACGGCTTCAACGCCACGCTGGAGGACTGGGGGCGCTTCGGCGAGTTTGTACGCCAAGAGGGGCGCCTGCCGAATGGCGATAAAGCGCTGCCGGACGGCTGGCTGAAGCTCGCCTCTGACTGGACGCAGGCACAGGGCTCGGTTTCCGCCGCGCATCCGCAGGGCATTTACGGCTTCCAGTGGTGGAACAACGAGGTGCCAGCGAACGCGAAAAATGTCGAGCCTACGCCGCAGCAGTCGCTGAAGGGGTCGCTCTGGGCGCTGGGCATCTATGGTCAGATGATTATGGTTAATCCCGACGAGCAGCTGGTAATTGTGCAGTGGTCGACCTGGCCGCAGGCGGAACCCTCGTTCAGCGCCCAGCCGCTGGAGGCGTCGCTTATGTTTAGCGCAATCGCGCAGCAGCTGCGCGACTAAGAAAAATCGGGATGGGGGCTGTCAGCTGGCGGAACCGTAAGGATATAGCAGCGTTTATCCAGCAGCGATTCAACGGAGGCGCGATCGCCCTTGTCCCCGCCGCGCCGCGTGGTCAGCAGGATACATTCTTTCTCGCCCGAGGAAGTAGTATGTACCAGTGCCACGTCATACTCCGCCAGCTGCGGTGTAATACCGGTAGCCTGCATCAGTGGGTCTTCGTGAGGACAACGGCCTGGCAGAGCATGGCTTACTTCTCCGGCTCGGCGCCCTTCACAGCGCAGCGCGCCGGGATCGGAGATTTCCCCTGCTCATCCCTTGGCAGTATTTGCGCATTAGACAGCCGGCTGCTCTGGCTCGTGACTCCTATGCGGAAGCCGATAACGATTAGGTGGAAACCGAAGGTTCGCTTTGTGCGAAGAGCGGACGCTCGCATTTGTCTCAACATACTGAGGGGCTCACTAACACCTAAGTGTATTCGTCAACTGGGAACAGGTTAGATTAGCTACGTAAGTTTCAGCGTAAAATTGGGCACTATAAAAGTGCCCAAACTTTCAAAAAATAGATAATGCTATGTATTTGAGCCAAACATCGAACTCCGCCTTACTATTTTGTAATAAGGGGGATTTTCATCATCCTCCTCAAAATCAGAGAAGAAGTGGTTATCTCTTAATGCTGTTAATAACCTTTGATTAGTTTCATCAACCTCAATTTTGGGCTTACCTCGCCCCAAAATTTTACTGAACTCAGATAAACCAAGCAGATCAAGATATTCTTTGCAGAGAGCCTTACTCAAATCCTTACTTGGCAACAAAGCGATTAGCAATGCTATCTTATTCTGCATATTTAGGTCCCCAGCGACAAACAGGTCTTTTAGTAACAGCTCAGCAACATCATCAGGGTTTGCTATCAATGTCGATATATCCTGTATTGCTCGGTTCAGAATGAGTGACTGAGTAGAGGTTCCCCAAGTTTTATAGGATGACGTCAAACTTAAAAGTTCGTCTGGTTTAAAATTATTCTCTAAAATACAATCATTAACGACCGGAGGGTAATTTTTATTATAAATAGCCAGCGGTACTTTAATCAATTCAAGTAACTTAATTTTCAAATCATCATCAACCTTCCAAGAAAGTATCGATATGGCTTCATCTAAGACAAAATTCTCAATTGTCATTAACTCAACGTAGGTTTGGATGTTTTTCTTAATGTAGTAGTTATTTTGTTCAGGATAATTATCTCGTATGAAATCAAGTGAACTCATACTCATGTGAATGATGTTCTTATCCACTAATATTTTAAATTTATCACCAGCAATATTAGCAATGCCAAAGGAGGTCTTATAAATCCGATTTAGCGAGCAAATTAATTCATCATATTTATTATTTGATAAATCATTACAGACAATAATCGATCTAAATAATTTGATTTTCTTCTCGTCTTCAATGTCAATTTTTTTAAAGTCAAGCTCGGTATCAGTTCTATTGATGAATTCGATAAGTGTTTTATCCAGCCCATCCACATGTTCAAAATAAGAGACAATATTTTCCTCAGAGCACACTGTTCTATCTTTATCCAACAAAGATGACCATAAAGATTCGCTCTCAACCTCACTCAGAGATGTCACGAAAGTTTGCAAAGCGTTTATATACTGGCCTTTTTGTTCATCAGATATTCCCTCATTATTAAGAACGGATAAAACAATGGCTTCATCATCCACGATTGAACCATCACAAATAGATAAAACCATATCTAGATAGTCACTAATATGGTTATTAACATAACTAGCCAAGGGAGAATCAGACTGTGACATCACTAGTGTATAGTTCTTATGGCGAATATCATCTTCATTATTAAGCGTGTAAACCTTACTTAGCATTAAGGTCAGGTTGGCAAAATTAATATCATAAAGTGAATGCTGGTAAACCGCATCAAAGAGTACTTTATTTGCGTTTTCAAATTTAATACTGACGAAAGAGACGTTAAGCAACTTAAAACCACCAATTAATTTGTCAACCTTCGGTTCTGATATTGCTAAATAATCTACCGAATCAGAGATGTAATCAGTCAGACAATCATCAATATTAATGGCTTCGATGGCGTCATTGGCAGAATAATAAAACGTGCCTATAGAGTAGAGTTTAACCCAATCAGCAGAAAATTCACTCTCTGTCAGCGCATAAGAAAAAAACTCAGGCCACTGCATATTTAATCGATTAATGAAGACAGGCTGAGCCCTCTCAGTTTCAAAGTAGCCACGAATAAACTCAACTCTTCTATCTTTTCTTAGTTGTTTGAATAAACGTTTTATTAAGTTTACTTGGGCTGGTGTTTGAAGCAGATAAGCTAACAAATCAAAATTAAGCGCCTCTTCCTGTTCAAAATCCACTTCTCGAAGGCGGGCAACAACCAGTTTGGGGTTCTTGAGTTGATAAGTGAACTCTTTGCCTTTTTGATCGGTAATGCTGCGTAAAAACATCTTATCAATTCGACTCAGGCTATTTTCATAAAAATAGGTCATATAGTCGGTATAGGTTTCATCAATATAACCATCACGAATAAGGTATTTAAGCAAGTCAAAATACTCACTGCTTTTTATTTCATTAAAATCTCTTTCCTCTCCAATTTCATTGGTATAGGTGAGTTTAAATATTTCATCAATGTTCTCTCTAGTTATTACTTCTTTAAGCCTTTTATTTCTAGAGTCAACCAAACCTTCTCTTAATCTTGATATAAGCTCATTAGTTTCTTCTATTTTACCATTGAATTTATTTTCAACACTTTCTTTTCTAGCCGCTCTTCTCTTTTCTATATCAGCTTTCTCAGCCTGATGATAGTGAGGATGATTATTATATCTAGATAATTCCTTATCGTATATAGCATCAACCTCCTGACTAGAATTGAGAATTTCATCATTGATTGCCTCAATCTCTTTTTTTCTATCGCTAATATCTTTTTCTATTTTCTTTATTTCTTCAACAATAAGATTGTCTTTTTCACTAAATATGGAATAAACCATACCTTGATTAAGTTGCAACTCACTAAAATCTCGTGGAAAAATATTTTTATAGGCAATAATGGCCAGCATTTTATTACAGTCAAGCTCTGTCGTGTTTAATTTATTATAATAAACTTGAAATTCATTATAAATATTCTTCAATATTCTCATATCATCAATATATAAAGACATCCCTTGTAGAAATCTTTCATTGAACAACTTGAGAATACCACCACCATCAAAATGCGAGATAAACTGATCGTAAGAGTTAGAACTATCAACAACAGGAATAACTGGAATTATATAATCAAAGAATTTGGTTCTATCCTTCGAAATGAAGATATCATCACGAAGCAAGTAAATAAAACGTAACGTCGATTTCTTGTGCCCTGCTATGTCCCGTTGAATATTAACCAGTCTGTTAACCTCATGAAGACGTTCAAAGATGTTATTACTATTAAAACGGTCCATGTCTTCAAAAACAATGGCATCAGCATCAACGTTCTCGAAAAGGTACAATACTTCATTTAAATATCTATCGAAATAAGACTCATTACTTTCTTCAAAAATCTCTATTTCATTACCCTGTAAATTTATTTTCTTAAGAACATTGCGATTCTTTTGGGTTTTTATTAACTTGTAAATGAAAATACAAGCTAGGATAGTACATATAAACCCACTAATTAAAAGCGTATCGTATTTAGTTGATAATGTAAGTAGTGTCTTTAAATTACCATCAGATAAAAGTGAAACAAACTTCCCCCACTTAGTAAATAGAGTGATATGTAGTATCAAGGCGATAAATAACACCGTAAATATGGTATTTATCACAATGCTGTTAGTTTTTATTTTTTTCTTTACTTTAAAATGTGTCTGGGGAATATCATCAGCATTGATTTGGTGAATTAACTGGTTAAGAACTTTACCTTCTAACGCGGTTTCATTTATATCTTTACCTGGTTCATTAGTTTCAGCTTCCTCAATCGATCTGAAATGAGCAAGTGAGATATGAACAAACTTTATATTCGAATGACTTTTCTTATAGGATTCGACAAGACTACTTTTTCCTGCGCTATATTGCCCTGATATCGCAATATTTTTTAGATCGTTATTGGCAAAAACAAAATCTATCGCATTTTTATATACACCCAGCTCAACATCGCTGAACGGCGTTAACTTTTGAAATTTATAGCTATCTTCACTCATTGATATCCCTTCCCAATCTTCACCGAGAGAGCTGGCTTTCGGAGTTAATCAAACAAAATCATGCAGATAAAATTTCGCCTTATTATAGCAGACACAACGGCAAAGATTAGCTATAGCCTCGTTGTTTTCTTCATCTATCCCTATAATTTTACACTACAGTTAGCACTGGCTATACCTGAAAGCTTTGCTCGTAAAGAGCACAATCGCAAGTCAGCAAAGCATGACTTTGCAATCTAGCGCCGCTGAAAACAGTGCTGAATCGCTACGACTTAGGCAGCCATCTTATCGGTTGGCAGATAATTTCTAACTTCCGCTCCTGCCACAAAGCGGACATTTAGCCACGGCGGATATGTCATAAAAGAAAAGAGTCGTGCAGCGCAATGCTACAGGCAGCCTGATTAAGATAAAGAAAGCAGATCCAGGGTATAAATATCAGGCTGAAGAAATTCCGGGGCAGTTAATCCAGGGCAAAAAGCATCCCTCTCTGCCCGAGCAAAAAGAGACCATAATCACCCAAAGGAGACATGACTCTGAACCCGATAGTGACAGAGATAAAACTTAAAGATTTCTCAAAAGCCTGGCGGGATTGCCCGCGTACACCCCTTTTATAAGCACAGGTTTGGTCACCACGCTGCCTGCACCAATCACCGCCCCACTGCAAATCTCCGTGGTTAGAATGGTTGCTCCACTGCCGACTGTTACTGCGTCGCCTAAGACGATATCTATCCAGCTTTCTGCAGACGCATCCGGACCGCCACGCTTGAAAAGATCATTAGCAAAGGTTACACCATGGCCAATAAAGCAGTCGCTGCCTAAGGTAACGTTCTCACAGATGAACGAGTGGGACCGTACCCGGGTTCTATCGCCTATAACGCATCCCTTTTGTATTTCGACAAAGGGTCCCACGAAAACATCGTCTCCCAGTTCACATTCATAGATGTTTACCGGCATAACGACTTTCACATTTTCACCGTATTTTACGTCACGAATGCCGCTTTCAAGCACTTTCATATCCGCGGGCTCCTTTCTCAAAATGATTCGGCACAGTATGAGCAATGGCTCGTCCCTCTCCTGTTCAAACATGCCGGGCGAGGTTATTACTCAAAACAGGAATAAACCCTAAGGCAATAAAACCCAGGCGTCCAGACAGGCAGGCCGATTCTGCTTATCCTATACTCAGTAAAAAATGTTTAGACTGAATTTCGGCTATGTACCGCCTGCGAAATTCACAGAAGTTATTGAGGTCGTATGAAATTCCCCGGCGTACCGGAAAATGAAGAAGAAAGATTAAAATCGCTTTATCTCGCAGACCTGCTTGATACCCGAGACGATGAACGTTTCGACCGTCTGACCCGTCTTGCCCGGAAAATCTTTCAGGTGCCGGTGGTGCTTATCAGTCTGCTGGATCGCGAGAGACAATGGTTGCTTGCCTGCGAGGGACTCGGCATCCGGGAGACGCCACGTAATATCTCATTCTGCGGCCATGCCATTTTGCAGGATGGGGCATTCATCGTAAACGATGCCACCACGGACGATCGTTTTCACGATAATCCTCTGGTCACCGGTGAACCTTACATCCGGTTTTATGCCGGCTATCCGGTGCATCTGCCCTCCGGTGACGTCGCTGGCACGCTTTGCCTCATCCATACCCACCCTCGCCCCTTTAACGAGGATGACATTGCTTCCCTGAAGGACCTGGCATTCATTGTTGAAGATGAGTTTCAGGTCATTGGTATGGCAATGACCGACAGCCTGACGGGCATAACCAATCGCCGGGGGTTTTACCGAACAGGAGAAAAACGTTTCCGTAACCTCAATGAGCGTAATGCGGCGTTCAGTCTTATCTTCTTTGATCTGGATAAATTCAAACCTATCAACGATCTCTGGGGGCATGCTGAAGGCGATGAGGTGCTGAAAGTCTTTTCAAAGTTGCTGCTACAGTTCCTGAAACCCGGTGATATTGCAGGTCGGTTGGGTGGCGATGAATTTGCCGTGCTCATTACCCACCGCAGCGATACGGATGCCTTTCTGCATGCCCTGCGTCAGGGGGTGGAGGAATACAACGAACATTCCGGTAAACCGTACAATATCAACTTCTCATCGGGCGTTCTGCACAATGACCCGAATAAGTACGCATCGCTGGATGAAATGGTTAAAAAAAGTGACGAAGTTATGTACTCCGTGAAGCGCAGGAGACAGCTTTAAACGCCCTGCCGACCTTTGCTCACTCTCTCTTCTGGCGGCTGGTCGTAATGAGCGAAAAGCGGACATATAACTATGTCCGCCTGTCCGTCGCCTGCTTTAGCGGCGCCCGCCTCCCCTCTGAGTCAACGAAGAGGGCGCCTTCAGAAAGTTGATGATTTCATCAAAGGCCTGCCAACGGCCAGGCTCCATCAGAATCATGTGAGTGCCGCCGCCAATCTCAATCCAGCGTCGGTGGGCGGCGTTATCGAAGCGCCCGAACAGATCCTGCATCATATCGACTCGCACGTCCTGATCCCACTCGGCGCGCAGGAGCAGTACCGGCGCAGTTATGGCGCTCGGGTTATAGAGCGGACTATTGGCGAGCCAGTTTTCACGGACATCCTGAAGCGCGCCACCCGGCGCCCGGATGATGCCAGGCTCCGCAGCATCCGGATCCGTGGCGGCAGTGATGGCGGCCCACTGTTCGAACCAGCCGTGTGGCAATACGCTTTCGTGTCGGTCGGCCGGAACACCGGCCAGCCACGCCTCGCGAAAGGCGCTGACACGTATCTGGCGCCACGCCGCCAGCGGCTGCCCTGCATCGATGCGCAGGGGGCGATTCGATAGCCATAGCGGAGCGACAAGCACCAGTTTTTCAACATATTTGCCATGCTGCTCTGCATAAATCCCGGCGACCGAACCACCCCAGGACATGGCGACCACGCTGAGGCGTTCGATGCCATTCTCGGCGAGCACGTACTCAACGGCGGAAGCCAGATCCCGTGCCGCGACCTGTGCCCGCGTCAGGGGTGATGCGTTATCGGGCGACGCCGCCATTTCAGCGGGTCTGGTCGAACCGCCATAGCCGCGGGCATCTACCGCCCATACGTCGAAACCCGCCATGGCAAGGACATCCATAAACGATGCGCCATCCACCGGAACATCGAACAAGCTCTCACTGGAGAAAGTGGCACCGTGCATCAACATCAGCGTTGTGTCCGAAGTGGCACGGCCGGTGTCGCGCCGACGCCGGCGAAGTAGCTGCAACTGGACGTCAGCGGTATCACTGTTAATGAGGTAAGTTTCGCGAAGCAGTAAGCTGGACATAGTGTCGTTCATGGCTGGACTCCCTGAATAAATTGCCAGGCGAAGCTTTGCTTCTGTTGGCTGACTTTGCCAACGGAGCTGTCGCCAAAGTGAGTAGTGAAAACCAGTGCATCGAGATCGACAGCAAGCTGCATGGCCTTGTGACGGGACTGCGTCGCCGTCTCCGGAAACTCGCAATAGACTGAGTTAGTCTCCGGATGACGAACCTGGAGCGGATGATGCATGACATCGCCCCAGAACAACGCAGTTTCCCCCCGGGAGGTGACTGAAATAGAGGCATGATCGATGCTGTGACCAGGCGTAGCGTGGAAACGGAAGCCTTCGATCAGGGTATTATCCACTACGATGCGTTGATCTAAACCGGCCTCGACGATGGGCATCACGCTATCCTCGAAAACGCCGTCGAGTGGCTGATGACGCGGTATGCCTATTCCGGCCTGCCGCAGAATACTTGCCACTGCTTCCGGCTCGCGAGAAAGCGCCAGGTTGTAGTCATATTCACGATCAGAGAAGACGTAACGGGCATTCGGAAATGTTGGAACCCATTTTTCGTCTTGTAACCGGGTGTTCCATCCCACATGGTCAGCGTGAAGATGGGTAAGCAAGACCAGGTCCACCGCCTCAGGCGACACTCCTATCGCCTGCAAACGCTGCAGAAAAGGCTCTTTGAGCTGGTGAAACACCGGTGCCGTTGGCCGGAACTTGTCATTGCCGGTCGCGGTATCGATCAGGACGGTATGGGTTGGCGTCTGTACCACCCAGGCATGAATGCTTTGCCGCAGCAGGCCGCTCTCAACATCGTAACTTCGCTTACCCCAGTGGCCAGCATCGCTGAGCAGCCCCTGTAAATCACCCTCCGGGAAGAGTTGGGACGCATCAACAGCATCGAGCGCCAACTCAGGTAACTTGATGATCCGCATATCCCCGACGAGAAAGGTTTCCTGGTTCGCCATAATGTTTTCCGATTGACTAAAGAAGAGTATCAGCGTACTACTGGCCTACTCATTAACCAAATCGATTCAAATAATAATGCAGATTGACCATTTCGATTTAAGAACGTTTGATCTCAATCTCCTGATTGCCTTTGATGCGCTAATGCGCGAGCGGAGCGTAACCCGGGCGGCAGAACGGCTGAAAATTCGTCAGCCAGCCATGAGTCACAGCCTCTCATTATTGAGAACGCTCTTTCAGGACGAATTGTTTGTCCGCGTCGGCACAGTTATGCAGCCGACGGTACGCGCATTAGCGCTGGCCGAACCGGTGGAGCAAGCGCTTGGAATGATGCAGAAGGTTATTCACGTCACTTCGGTATTCGAACCCTCGACCGATCAACGAATATTCCGCATGGGGTTCTCAAGTGAAGTCGAACTACTGCTGATGCCGGAGCTCGCCTTACGTATGCGGCAACTCGCGCCGGGGGTAAAGCTACATGGACGCCCGGTGCAACGGGGCGATGTCTACCGCATGCTGGATGATCGGGTGTTGGATTTGGCTATAGGCTGTTTTGACAGCCAGGCGATGCGTTATCGCCAGCAGTTCTTGTTCGAGCAGTCGTTAAGTTGCGTTTTCCATCCTGACCGGATGGCATTCAAATCAGCAATTTCTCTTGAAAATTACTTAAGCGTGCCGCATGCGCTGGTAAGCCTCAGCGAAAGCCTGCATGGTTGTCTTGAGTCGGCACTGGATGAGATAGGCAGAAAACTCAACGTGGTTGCCACGTCGTCGGAATTTCTCAGTGTGCTGGGTATGGTTGCGAGTGCGCCAGTGATTGCCACGCTACCCACCCGGATGGCAAGGCGCTACGGTAAAGCATTTGGCCTGCAGATCGTCCCGGTGCCGTTGACACTAAATTTACCGGACGTATCTCTGATCTGGACGGCACAGGAGGATAATAATCCCGCATCTCAATGGTTGAGAGGGGAAATCGGCAGCATCCTGAGCGAGGCTGTCACGAATACAGCCAGCCTCAAAGAGGGTAAACTGCTAACCTGAGAGAGTTTCCCGCAGCAGGATCAACACGGAATAGAATGATTATTGGTGCCCCTCCCCCCTGCCCCTCAGGACTGCACGCTTAACAGCCGCGATTTGCCAATCCGGATAGCGTCATCAATACAGGGTTGAGGTTTACCAAACAGATACCCTTGCGCGAAGTCGCAACCCAGCGCCTGCAGGCTTTCCAGCTGCTCCTGCGTTTCAACACCCTCTGCCACCGCTTTCATATCCAGTGATTTGGCCATGCCGGTGATCAGTTTGATGATATTCAGCGCATCCTCCTGGGCGGAGAGGGAGTGTACGAAGGATTTATCAATTTTGATTTTATCGAAGGCCAGCCGGCTCAGTCGTGAAAGAGAGGAGTAACCCGTACCAAAATCGTCGATGGAGATTTTCACCCCCAGCGCTCTGAGCTTGTTAAGGGTATTCATCGGCGTATTGTTCTCTGTAAAGAGAGACGACTCGGTCACTTCCAGTTCAAGGCGCTCGGCCGGAAGCCCTGTCTCTTTCAGAATGGCAAGCACAACCGAGGCAAAGCTTTTACTGCCAAGCTGGACCGGTGAAACATTGACTGAAATTTTAGCCGGAACCGCCCAGGAAGCCGCTTCCCGGCAGGCCATTTCCAGCACGGATTTGCCCATCTCATTAATCATTCCCGTTTTTTCGGCGAGCGGAATAAAGGTATCCGGCGACAGCAACCCTTTCTGCGGATGTATCCAGCGAATAAGGGCTTCGTAGCTGTAGATTTCACGGGTGAATGAGTCAACAATAGGCTGATAATAGACCACGAACTCTTTATTGGTTAATGCCAGCGCCATATCATGCTCGAGGGTGCGGCTTTCTTGCAGCTTATCTAGCATGCGTTGGCGGAAGACTTTAATCTTACCTGAGCCCTCATTTTTAGCTTCATACAGGGCCAGATCGGCAAATTTGTACAGATAATCGGAGCGGCGTTCCGTTTCGGAAATAACAATACCGACGCAGGAGGTAATATTGATAATCGTGTTATAGATTGTGTAGGGCTGATTAATAGACTCACTTATTTTTTGCGCACGCGATATCGCACGGCTTTCCGTCAGGCCACTCGAGAGCAAGGCAAACTCGTCTCCACCGAGGCGATAAAGCGTATCTGTCGTGAGGCTCATCGACATCAGACGGTGAGCGATCTGGCGTAATAACATATCGCCCGCATCGTGGCCGTAAGTATCATTGACCTCTTTGAAGCGGTCTAAATCAAATAACATCACCGCTACGGGAACATTATTTTTCTGCGCCAGAGTGATGGCTTCGTTTAAATTTTCCCAAAAACACAAACGGTTATTCATTCCCGTCAGTGAATCATGATAAGCGTCATATTCCAGCTTCGCATTCTGGATTTGCAATTTTTCTTTTGATTTTTGCAGCTCTTCCGCCAGGGCCTGCACCTGAAGATGCGCCTTGTGAATATTTCTGTTCTGAATGAATATTAGCCCTCCCAGGATCGCGCTTAAAATAATCAGCAGGACGGATGTCGCGGAATAAATATAATACAGCGTTTGAATTTTGCTGTTTGTGCCATTAATGGAGTTAACATCCTTATCGATGGCACCGGAAGAGAGACGGCTCAGCGGCGCATCAAGCGCATGCATCCCTTTCAGGTAGGTTTCGAGCTCTGAACGCGTCATTTTCTCAAGATGCGCATCCAGATAATTGAGACTCTCTTCAAGTTGAAAGGCGAGCGCCTGATGCGCTTTATTACTTTTTATATAGTGTGCTAAATCGCCCTCTTTCAGGAGATTACTCTGGCTGAGCATAATATCGAGACGCATACGCACTTCGTCGATCGGCATAGCTTCATCAAGCGCGTAAAGGCCGAGCCACGATTCAAATCGGTAGTATTCTGAAACCAGCTGGGCAGCAGACCATGAATCGGTGTAGTGAGTCAGTTTCTGTAACTCTTGTTGCCTTTCATGCACAAGATAAGAGATATACCCGGTAGATATAAAAAGAAAAAAAATGATGCCAGCCAGTATTCTGTTCATGCTGCTCCTTGAACCACTACTCAATGCTCATTCTGCTGACCTGCCATGCCGATCGTGAATAGAAAATCTGATTATTCAGTTCAGGCATGCTGTCATAGGGATACACCACAAAGAGCGGGCCTTTATCACGGATACGCATGTACTCCCCGTTAACTTTCATCGCCAGGATAACATTGTATTTTTTGAAATCACTGAGTGGGATTTCGGTGGTGTAATCATTGAGCGCCGTCACCTTAACAAGCGAACCTTTTGCCCCGACATAATCCATCAGCTTTTGCAGTGAGATGCCCGTAAAGGTTGTACGCCCGTTATACCAGGGTGAGGTGGTCTGGAAAGTGACCATGCCCAGCTTCTCAAGGCTGGCGACATCGAAAACAGCTTTCCCGTCTTCGTTGGTGTTCTCAATATTACCGGAGAGTGTTAAAAGCACTTTTCCTGTCGGTTTGGGAAGTTCACCCGCCCAGACCTGGCTTGAGACCATTAAACTTAACAACATCGCGATCAACCGCATCCTAACCTCACCTCTCAGACAGACGTAGTAGAATTATAATTTAGTTAACATGTTATTAATATATCCTGCATGACTATTCTTAAGGCAACTGATTCATAAATATTATAATTTATCAAAATCAGAAGGTTGCCCTTTCTTTTATTTTGTGAACTTGATATGGCCACACCGTTGCCAATAATTAAGCCCTGCTAAACCTTATTGTCACTGTACAAATAAAATCCGCCTGTTAACTCAGCGAAACATCGCACTATGACAGTGAGTATTGTCTCTACCGCTTTAGCGTCACTTTATTTTCGAACGACCAGCTCTGGCGCGTAAAATTTTTGCAGCGTAGTAAAGTTCCCTACCTGGACGCGTTCCACCTGAAAGGTATCCACGCTTAACAAAATAAGCTTCAGCCCCCTTCCGCTCTCGGCGAACAGATCGCTCTCCTGGAATGACTCGTTGCGCGCGTCGGCGAGACGCCCGGCCGGAAAAGGATCCCCCGCGTCAGTAAAGTGCAACGTCACGCTTGAGGCTGTGGTGATAAAATCCACATCAAAACGGCTGTTCTCATCTTCATGCAGCGCATAACGAATGATATTGGTCGCGGTCTCACAGACCGCGAGGTCAAGCGCAAAGCGCCATTCATCATTTACCGGCAACGGCGCCATGAGCTGCGCAAGCCACTCCGCCAGTGGCGAGATTGACGTTAATGAGGCCGGAAGCGAAAGGGAGCTCTTCACAAGCCACTCACTGATTAAGCTGAGCAAGCGCCGCGGCGCGATCCGGGCAGATACGAAAAATGCGATCCATCCGGGTCAGAGTGAACATATTGCGGATACCCGGGTTCAGTGCGCACAAGGTCATTTCACCTTTGCCGTTCATCATTTTCAGAAGAGAAACCAGCGTTCCCAGACCGCTGCTATCGATAAAATCGATTTTGCTAAAATCCACAATCAAGGCTTTTTGGTCGTCGCCAATCTCGCGGGTAATGGCTTCTTTAAAGGCCGCCGCAACCGAGGCATCCAGCCGGCGTACCGACGGCGTCAAAATATTGACGTTGGGCTGCCGCTCCGTATCGATATTCATACCTTTTCTCCTGTCTGTTCAATCACTAAAAGTGAAACATCATCGGCCATTGTCCTCTGCTCCTCGCAATCCCCGCTGCGCCAGTGGATAAGGTGCTGAGCGAACTGCGGCAGCAGGCTATCCAGCGCGAGCGTGGCCCCTTCCTGTAGCCAGCGTTGCAGGCGCGCCTCACCATACTGCTCGCCATCAGGATTTTCACACTCGGTAATGCCATCGCTGAACAGGCAGAGCCGCTCTCCCGGCGCGAGAGTGAAGTTCACGTCGCTCCAGCTCAGGTCGGGCATCAACCCCACCGGCGCGCCCCCATGGCCGACCGTTCTTACCTCCCCGGCAGGGTTAACGATGAAGGGGGTAGGATGCCCGGCCTGACAAAGCTTGCCCTCTCCGGTTGCCAGATCGATAACGCCATAAATCATGGTGAAGTAGCTCACGATCTCCACCTCATCACTGCAAAAGCGGCTGTTCAGGATCCGCACCACCTCAGAGGGCGACGCCACCTCGTTATCACCGGTAAAGAGGAAACGCTCCACCGCCCTGCCGTGCAAAAACTGGCGGGCAACGGCGAGAGACATCATCGCCGCGCCGACCCCATGACCGGACACGTCCACGCAGTAAAATCCCAGATGATTATCCAGCGGGAACACGTTAAAGATGTCGCCGGAAACCCAGGCCGAAGGCAGGAAGATCCAGTCAGAAAAATAATCGCGATAGCGCAGCCGGTGCGCGGGAAGAACCGACTGCTGAATGCGCGCCGCCACCTCAAGGTCTTGCTCAATCTGGCGCAGCGCCTCGCTCAGGCGCGCGTTACGCGCGGCAAGCGTGGCTTCAAGAGAGAGCACCCTGGCCCCCGCGTGTAGTCGCGCCCGCAGTTCCCCTTGTTCCACCGGCTTGCTGAGAAAATCATCCGCCCCGGCATCAAACCCGAGCGTCAGATCCCCCGGATCTTCACGGGCAGTCAGCAATATGACGTACACATAGTGCCCAAACTGGCGGCTGCGGATCTCCCGGCATAATGTCAGGCCGTCCATCTCGGGCATCTCCCAGTCGCTAATGACCAGGCTTACCGGCTGGTTTTGCAGGATCTCCAGCGCAGCCACGCCGTTTTCCGCCTCGCTGACGACATATCCCCACTGCGTCAGCATTCGACTGAGCAAACGCCGATAGACCGGCGAATCTTCAACAATCAGAACGTGCTGAACTCCCATTGCGTCACCTCAAAGCGGTAAGAACCAGATCAGGCTGACCGTGCCTTCACGAAACTTGCCATTGCCGCTCTGGTGGCCCGGGTAACGGGTGCCGGAGTAGTTGGCGTACTGAATAGAGAACGAGCCCGGCGTATAGCCCGCGTAGCCAAAACTATAGCTATAGTCGCCGTTCCAGGGTTGCTGCTGACTCCTGTCCGGGAACCAGAATGCCGTCGCGCGCACGAAGAAATGTTGTTTGAAGGTGTAACCGCACCCACCCAACATCACGTTCTTATTTTTACGGATGTCGTTGCTCTCCAGATCGTAATAACGCGGTACCCAGCTGTACCCCGCCTGGCAAATTATGGAGTCCCCTTTGTTGATCAACAGGGCGTTTTCTACCGGCTTCGGTAGCGAAAATTTATAGGCCAGCGTTACGGCACCCTGTTCAAAATAGGTGTGCCGGTGATTGCCGGAGGTCCAGAAACGGTTATCGCCATAGTTGCTGTAAACCAGGCTGAAGGTATTGGCATGCCAGTCGTCGTAGCCAAAGCTATAGCGAAAATCAGCGGTATAGCGGCTGGTATCCGTCACGGGCAGACGTGACGTTACGTTGGCAAACCAGTAGCTGTAGGGGGAGTATTGCAGACTAAGGTTCAGCGTCTGGTTATATTTCCTTTTCTGCTCTGCGCTGTCCGAGCTGTTTGGGATAGACATCCACTGCTCTTTCAGCCCGGAACTAAAGCTTAGTGCGCCGGAAAAGACATCCTCATTCCCCGAGAAGAGCCGTCCCCAGCGGCTGGTGAATACCCCCGCCTGCACCGGCTCGCCGTCTTTATCACGCAACGTTTGCCCCTCTTCCTTCTGCGCTGCTTCAGTGCTCACACTGGCACACAGTAGCGCGCAGGCCAGCCAATATTTTTCCCGCATCTGCCCTTCCTTAGTTAGGTATCCAGCGCGCAGCGACGTTGTATTTCGCCATGAGCCACAGCACGGTCAACGCTGCTGCATGAACGAAGGTGTTGACGAGCCAGTCCTGACGCCAGAGATCAAAGGTCACAAACTGGCTTACCGCGAGCACAACATAGACATGCAAAATAAAGGTATACAGCGAACGTTGCCCCAGCGGGATGAGGAACCAGCCGGCCAGCCGGTTAATGGGCACCCAGCACCAGGTTAACAGCAGATAGACCGTCACCATCAGGCTGATATCGTTAAGGACCCGCACCGGCCCAAGGCCATTTTTTGCCGCCCAGGTATGGTAAAACGCATTGAAATCCGCCGGCGGGATGGTGTGCATCAGGAGGGCGGGCGGCATAAAGGGGTTAGTATGGTTCTGGGCCACATACCCCAGTACCAGCGCGATCGCCACCAGCGCCACCACCACCGCTTTACCGGGTGGGGTGCGGGCAAACGAGAGGAGCTCCGCTTTGTACCAGCCGCTGCACATCCCCAGTACAAAAATAAACTGCCACGCCAGTAGCGGAAAAGCGAACTCAAACTCAGACGGCGTAACGCGCACTGGCCAGCGCTGCCAGCAGCAGTAGACCAGCAGCGATAGACCCAGCAGCCAATAGACTTTTCCGCGTTGCAGCATCCCTAAAAATAGCGGGCTTAAGAGCAGCAGAAAAATATAGAGACCGAGGATCTGCGTCTGATGAGGGCCAATTTGCAGGTAGAGAACAATGTTAAACCAGGTCTCTTTAATTTGCGGCGTGACGGGATAGAGTGACCAGGTTGTGCCAGAAAAGCGATCGGTAAAATGCGTTACCTCAAACACGTTAATAAAAGGCAAATACCCTAATAAAAGAAAGGAGAGAATGATAATAATATTTACCCGGTATATTTTCCACGCCCGGAGAAAAAGCCCCCAGGAAATAGTAAGCAGAACCGTTTTTTCCAGTCTGGTACGATTCAGCATACCTAGCATAAATCCGGAAAGAATAACAAACCCCTCGGCACCGGTAGTCAGACCAAAACGCTCCCAGGTAAATATATTAAATATTGACATCACTTCGGTATGTGCAACCACCATCATGACCAGCGCAATACCGCGCATAAAATCAATGCGCAAGTCGCGATTACCCGCCAGTGAGTACCGCCAGGATATTGATTTAACGCTTTTTTCTTGGGTTATCGCCGGCGCAATCTGGCTCATAGTGAGTCCTGTTATCTATCCTGAAAAAGCCGCGTATCACTTATTTAGATAGCGTATATGCGTTCATCTGGCAATGAATGAAGCGAAGCCAAAAAGGCTTAATAATAAATAACAATCATTTTAGCCGCCCTACACTATTGCAATTCCCGGTCTGGAATATTTTTCTTCGCCATCTACACTGATTTTATCGATTGTATTTATAAGCGTTAATTTGCGTGGCACTCCACACTGTCGAAAGCAGGTGTTAATTCAATTGTCATCGTGGAATCAGGATATCCTTAACTATGGATTTTTATTTTTCCCGTTTTGAACATCGTCGGCCGCCTGAACCGCTCCAGTCGCCGCGCTGGGTAATAATGACCTGGCAAGTATTAGCGGTTGCCGCGCTTATTCTTGGTGCTAATTATATCTACTGGCGCTGGACAGCCTCGCTGAATACCGATGCGCTCTGGTATGCCATTCCGCTGGTGCTGGCAGAGACTCTGGCCTGGATCGGTACGGTGCTGTTTACCATTAATTTGTGGAAGGAAGAGGACCCTGCGCAAAATCCGCCGCCGGTTGAGATCAACGACTGCCTGAGACCCGAAGACGCAGAAGACGTAAGGCCAATCAAGGTCGACCTTTTCATCGCCACCTATTCCGAAGATGTGGAGCTGGTCAGGCTCTCGATCCGCGATGCCCTGAAAGTCACCTACCCCGGCCCGCTGGATTTTAAGGTGCACGTGCTGGATGACGGACGACGCCCCGAGATGAAGGCCGTTTGCGAACAAGAGGGAGCCAACTACATCACCCGACAGACCAATATCGGCTTCAAGGCCGGTAACCTGCGCAATGGGCTTGAACAGACCGACGGTGATTTCCTGGTAATTTGCGATGCCGATACCCGCGTTTTTCCGACGCTGCTGAGCCATACGCTCGGCTATTTTCGCGATCCGGACGTCGCCTGGGTACAAACCCCGCAGTGGTTCTTCGACCTGCCGGAGGGTGAAAACCTCTCACGCTGGCTGGGGCGCAGAGCGGGTAAAGTGGGCTACGGGCTGGGATGGCTGGCGCAGAAATTCATCGGACCGGTCACCGTTGGCCGGGACCCCTTCTTCAACGATCCGCGCATGTTCTATGACGTAATTTTACGCCGCCGCAACTGGGCTAACGCCGCATTCTGCTGCGGCGCAGCCTCTATCCACCGGCGCGAAGCGGTGATGCAGGCGGCGTTACGAAGCTATGTCTGGGCTGTCGAAGAGGAGATCGACCGCCATACCCGCGATATACGCGATCCCGTGATGCGCGAAACCCTGCAGGATGCCATGCGCCCACACGTTGCGTTCGATACCGAACTTACCCCCTATAAGTTTCACGTTTCCGAGGATATCTATACCTCGATCCTGCTGCATGGCGACAGCGCGCGTCGCTGGCGCTCGGTGATGCACCCGCGTATTGAATCGAAAATGCTCTCCCCGCAGGACATGCTGACGTGGATGATTCAGCGCTTCAAATATGCCGCGGGTTCGCTGGATATTCTTTTCCACGATAATATTTTCAGCCGCCGCCGCTTTAAGCTCTCGTTGCCGCAGACGCTGATGTACGCTACCACCTTCTGGTCTTACATGGCCTGCGTGTGGAATACCGTATTTCTGATCTCTCCCATTATTTATCTTTTTACCGGTATTCCGCCCGTCTCCGCCTGGTCTGAGCCCTTTTATCTCCATTTCCTCCCCTTTTTCATTGTCTCCGAGCTGGCATTTATGTTTGGCACCTGGGGCATATCGGCGTGGGACGGCAGGGCCTCTTATCTCTCGTTTTTCTCCATGAATCTGCGCGCGTTAAACACGGTATTGCGCGGGGAGCAGATTAAGTTTCACGTCACGCCAAAAGAGCGACAGACCGGCCGCTTTCTCTATCTGGTTAAGCCGCAAATCGCCATTGTCGTGCTTACCCTGGCAGGGCTCATCTGGGGAGGCATTCAGGTGGCGCGAGGGGAAGTAGACGACCCTTCCGGCTACGTCATTAACATCTTCTGGGGCGCGGTGAATATTGCTGCCATGCTGCCGCTGATCCTGGCCGCCATGTGGACGCCGGCTGAAGAGGAGGCGCAGCCATGAGAAAACGCGATGCGCTGCTGTCCGCCCGCAGTTACCTCACGATTTTGATCGGCTTTCTGCTGGGGTTCGCCATTGTTGTCTGGGTAGAAAAACAGATGCCAACGCGTGTCGAAAGCAGTGCGGGAATGAGCCTAAGTAATGATTTCCCTCCGCTTCCCGCCCCGCGTGAATTGACCTTTGACGAGGCTATCTGGGCGCGCGTGGCATGGCAGTATTATGTGAATAATACGCAGCCGAACGGCCTGGCCAACGCACACGATGGCGAACCCTGGTTCAGCCTGTGGAGCACCGGCAGTTACCTCTTTGCCATGATCGCGGCAAAGCAGCTCAATATTCTGAGCGACGACGAGTTTGATGAACGCGTCACCGCCGCGTTGTTTACCCTGGGCCAGCTGCCGCTTAATCCGCAGGGGTTGCCCGCTGCCTATTATCATGCAGACACGCTCCACATGCTGGGTAAGCCGGATCCCTCCGCGATAGGCATGGGCCGCCTGCTCAACGCCCTGCAAGCATTGCTGTGGCGTTATCCTCAGCACGCCGCCGCCGTGCGCGATCTCTTTAACCAGTGGAAGGTGGCGGCCTTAATTACCAACAACACCGCGACACAGGCCGCCGCGCCGCTTCATCACTGGGCGCTGGCGGTGGATGAGCCCAGAAACAGCTTCGGTTACCGCTTGTATGCCAGCCATACGCTGCGGCTCATCGACAGCGCAGCGGGGCTGGCGGTCACTAACCCGCCGGAGGGGCAGCAGATGATTGACATCGACGGCATCATGGTGCCCGACGAAGGGCTGCGCACCCCCTGGGGTCGTCAGCCCTCTCTGATCAGCCTCCCCTATCTGTTAACAGGCCTCGAACTGGGTTTTGACGTCCAGAGCGCGGAGATTACCTGGCGCATTATGCAGATCCAGCAGCGCCGCCACGGCCTGCGGGTCAGCAAGCCCCCTATCAGCACCGATTATGCGGAGCCCGCCCCGGACTATGTCAACGATCTGCCTGACCGCCAGCCGCTGCAAAACAGCGCCCTGCGCGATGCCACCCCCGAGCAGACGGCTATCACCTCTACCCGTACCGCCTTTGCCTGGTATGCACTGTTCCGCAATGGCTGGAGCGAAGCCTTGCGCCAGCAAGTGCAGAAATTGCAGGTACCCGGCAAGGGCTGGCAGCGCGGACTTAATCTCAACAGCAGCGTAAACGACATCGTAGACGGCGACACTAACGCCATCGTGCTCGAAAGCCTGGCCTATATCGTTCACGGTCAGATGCTATGTCTGGCCTGCCTCGGCCCCGCCAATCCACCTACTTCGTCAGCAGGAGCTAAGCCATGAAGCTGAAATCGTTACTCTATTTTCCTCTTCTGGCCGGGCTTATGGCGTGCTGGCTCACCCTCTCTGCGGCGCAGGCCGCCACCGGGCTACCGGCTTCCGAGTACGAACCGCGTAGCGGGGAGCTGAATGCGCGGGAGATGGCGATTGCCAAAAACGCCTGGCAATATTTTGTCGCCAATTACCAGCCCACCACCGGGCTGGTGAATGCCGTAAATAAATACCCCTCCACCACTATGTGGGACAGCGCCTCTTATATGGCTGCCATGACGGCAGCCCGTGAGCTGGGGATTATTGATAAAGCCGAGTTCGATCGCCGGATGCTGAAATTACTCGCCACCCTCAACAAGCTGGATTTATTCCGCAACGAGTTACCTAACAAGGCCTATAACACCATCACCGGGCAGAAGGTTAACTACCAGAACAAGCCTGGAGAAATTGGCTTCTCCGCGCTGGATATCGGCAGGATGTTGATCTGGCTGAAGGTGATTAAAGAGCGCTATCCGGAATACGGCAACAGCATCGATAACGTGTTACTGGGATGGAATTTCACCAACGTCATCAACCCCTGCGGCATGCTTTACGGCGCTTACCTGGAAAATGGCCAGCCAAAGTATGTCCAGGAGGGGCGCCTCGGCTACGAGGAGTATGGCGCGGCGGGGTTCTCGCTGTGGGGCTTTGGCACGTGTCAATCCAGCCAGCCTCAGCCCTATGAGCTGGCAGAGATCTACTGCGTGATGGTGCCTTACGATTCGCGCGATCCCCGTATGACCAGCCAGCACAACTATGTGGTCACCGAGTCTTACGTCCTCTACGGCCTGGAGTTTGGCTTTGATAAGCCCGAGGATCGGGATAACGCCCCGCGCGACTACTCGCACCCCTGGATGAAAAACTTCGCTGACCGGGTCTACCAGGCCCAGGAGAACCGCTACGCGATTACCGGGGTGTTAACCGCTCGCTCCGAGCATCAGCTCGATAAGTCCCCCTACTTCGTTTATGACACCGTCTTCAGCGACGGCTTTAACTGGAACACCATCACCGATAAAGGCCAGTACGTACCCAATACCGCGGCCATTTCGCTGAAGGCGGCGCTGGGTATGTGGGTCTTATGGGATTCGCCTTATACCGACCGCCTGCTGGACGCCATCGAAAACGCTAACGAAGCGGACAAAGGCTATTACGAAGGGCTGTACGAAAACGGCGATGGCCCCATTAAAGAGTTCACCGCCAATAACAACGGCATCATGCTGGAGTCGCTGCTGTTTAAAAAAGAGGGCAAATTGCTGAAGTTCAATACTGACAACCCGAAAAACCGCGATTTCGCCCCTTCGCTCTGGGACAAAAAGCTGGTGGATCTGTTTGAGCCGAATAACACCGCGCGCAATCGCCCCTTCCTGAACAGTACGCCGGCCGTCAAAACCTGGTGTGAACAGACCGGCACTACGCAGCGGACAAAACCCGCCTGCCAGGCTTGCCAGTGCGCCTCTTGCAACGCGGACGCGCCCGTTAAATTACCCCCGGTGACCGCGCAATGCTTAAAACCCTAGCCCGCACGCTGGCGGTCTCTGCTGTGGTATTGGTCGTCCTGCTGGCGCTGTTCAGCCGGGAGGGCGCCGGGTGGCGCTGGTTAACCAAAGGGGGCTGGCACACCACCGCGCGTATCGATGCCCTCACGCCCCAGGAGCGGGAGTGGGCGCGTATTGCGTGGCGCTATTTTGAAAATAATACCCAGCCGCAAACCGGGTTAGTCAACGGTAGCGACAAACAGCCGCGCGTAACCTTGTGGCAGATGGGCGATACGCTTATCGCCCTGCTGGCCGCCCGGGATCTGGGACTGGTTAACGAGCCTGAGTTTGATGCCAGGCTGACCCGCCTGCTGGGCACGCTCAATCGCCTGGCGCTAACCGACACCCGTACGCCGGGCAGGCTTTACTCCACGCAGACGGCGTCCCCCATTGATTTCAGCGGTAAGCCAGCGAAGAGCGGCTGGTCGGCAAAGGATATGGCGCGACTCATGCTGGCCCTGCGGCTCACCGCTGAGCGCGCTCCTCAGTATCGCGAGTATCTGGATAAGATCATTCTGCGCTGGAACTTTTGCCCGGTCATCGACGACGAGGGAGAGTTGCGCTCTGCTTCAATGCAGAACGGGCAGCCGATGATTCGCGACGAACTCCGTCTCGGTGAGAGCGAATATGCCGCCAGCGCGTTTCGCCTGTGGGGGTTTGCTCCCGACAAGGCGCTAAACCCGCCGTCGCAGCATGTCATTCTCTTTCAGCGTCGGCTCGCCGTTGATGCCCGCGACCCGCGCACCACCTGGCAACCCTCGCTGCTGACCACCCTTCCCGCCATGCTACCGGGGCTGGAGTTCGGCTGGCAGTTGCCCGGCGTCTCCTCCGATCTGCAAAAAACGCTGCGTACCCGCGCCGAAGGGATATGGCTCAGCCAGAAAACGCGCTGGGAGCAAGATAAAGTCCTTACCGCGCGCGCCGACTTTTACCTCACTCAGGCTCCCTGGCACGTTGAGGATACCGTCTGGGGGAATGGCTATGCCTGGAACACGCTGGGAGACGATGGAAAATATTATCCCC
This sequence comes from Leclercia sp. UBA5958, assembly GCF_002430365.1. Lineage (NCBI taxonomy): Bacteria > Pseudomonadati > Pseudomonadota > Gammaproteobacteria > Enterobacterales > Enterobacteriaceae > Leclercia > Leclercia sp. UBA5958. Next base: position 26,872 of record NZ_DJCE01000008.1, read on the forward strand.
GGCTGGCACAGGTGTCGACCAAAGCAGTTTTTGTGCTCTGGGCGCTGTGGGATAACGACTACACCGACAGCCTGATGGCAGTGACTCGCCATCTCAGTCGCCCGCAGCAGGGGTGGTTCGAAGGTCGCGTCGAGGCAACCGGCGACATTAACCCCACCCTCACCCTCTCAACCAACGCCATGGTGCTGGAAGCCCTGCTGTACAAACACAACGCCGGGCCGCTGTTTGAAAACGGTCTGGTGGATAACGCGGGCTATTTCTCTCGCCGCACGTCAGATACTTTCAACCCGCCCGGCCTCTGTCTTCCGGGTGAACGGGCCGCGAGGGCCACGCCATGAAATTCTACCGCGACCTCTTTGAGGCAAGCCTGAACCGCGTCATCGCCGGGCACGACAGAAAACGCTTTTTCGAGGCCTTCTGGGACACCTTCATTCATATGTCCCCTGAAACGGAGCGGCACTTCGCCCGTCGCCCGGAACAGGAGGGCCAGCAGATGATCTACAAAAGCTTCTTCGCCATGCTCGCGGTCGACGGCGTGCTGTTTGTACCCGATTTTCTCGAACGGCTTGCCCGGGAGCAGAGCGATGAAGGGCTGCGCCTGCCTCCGCGCTTTTTTGCCCTGTGGCGAGAAGCGATGCTCAACACCGTACGCACCCGCGACCCGCTCTGCGACGAGGAGATCATCACGGCCTGGGCGATGGCGATAGCGCCCGGTCTGGAATATCTGCGCCGCCAGGCGGAGCTTCACTATCAGGCGGGAGACGACTAACTATGCCATCCACCTCTCCTTTCGATCTGAACGCACTGCCCATGGGGGTGATGATCTATGATGCGGCGGAACGCCTGCAGGGCTGGAATGACAAGATCACCCTCTATTATCCCGTCATTACCCCCTGGTTAGCCGTTGGCGCCACGCTGGAGAGCCTGGCCGAGAAATTTATTGATTCGGGCTATCACATCGATCCCGTCCGTCGCCGCACCCTGCGCGACGCGATCATCCGTAACTGCCGTCAGCCGAACCACCGTGAAGTGCGGCAATCCGGAAACCGACGGCTCTATGTTCAGCACCAGCGACTTAATGATGGCGGCATTATCAGCCTGCATACGGATATTACCGGGCTGGATGAGGCACAGCGCTCACGCCACCAGCTACACGACGATTTTTTACTGACCGCAGAGACAATCCAGATAGGCATCTGGGACTGGCAAGTCTCCCAGGACAGCCTGCAGGTCAACGATACGCTGCTGGCGATGGTGGGCCAGTCGCGCGTGCAGTTACACTACCCGCTGCGCTTTTTGCTGAATCTGGTTCATGCCGAAGATTTGGCCACCCTGCGTAACGCGATGACCGCCTCAAAAAAGGATCACATGCCTGTTTTTGAATGTGAGATACGCGTTCAGCATCCGACCCAGGGCTGGCGCTGGATGCTCATCTCAGGCCAGGTTGTGACCCTCAGCATGCAGCAGGAGGCCGAACGCGTTATCGGCACGCTGCAGGATATTACCCGGCGCAAAGAGGCAGAGCTTCTCGCCATTGAGGCGGCGAAAGTCGCTCAGGAGGCCAACGAGGCGAAAAGCGCGTTTCTCGCCAACATGAGCCACGAAATCCGTACCCCGATGAACGGGATCCTCGGCATGACCCAGCTCTGCCTGGACACGCCGCTGAATCCAGACCAACGGGAATACCTGACGCTGGTAATGAGTTCGGCCCAGTCGCTACTGCACATTATCAACGACATTCTCGACTTCTCGCGCATTGAGTCGGGCAAGATGTCGGTCGATGAAGAACCGCTGGAGATCCGCCCTTTCGTTCAGGCGTTGATTCGTCCACATATGCCCGCCGCCAGTGAAAAAGGCATTGAGCTGCTGGTGGATATCGCCCCGGCCGTACCGGAAGTGCTGATGGTGGATGGCCCGCGGCTGCGTCAGATCCTGACCAACCTGCTGGGTAACGCGCTTAAATTTACCCATCAGGGCGAAGTGCTATTGGTCATTGAACCGGGCGCTGAACCCGATCAATGGCGCTTTCGCATTCGCGATAGCGGGATCGGCATACCGCCGGAGAAGCAGAAAAAAATCTTCGAGGCCTTCAGCCAGGCGGACAGTTCCACCACCCGCCGCTACGGCGGTACCGGGCTGGGATTAACCATTTCGGCCCGACTGGTTAGCCTGATGGGGGGAGAGCTCAGCGTGCAAAGCGAACCGGGAGTGGGCAGTGAATTTGCCTTCACCCTGGTGCTGCAAAGCCAGCAGGCTGCGCCGACCAGCGGCGATACCATGACGGGCTTTAACGGCGAACGGGTGCTGGTGGTTGACGATAACAGTACTAACCTGCGCCTGCTCGATACCATGCTTCGCCAGATGAACCTGACGCCGACCTGCGTGAATAACGCGAAAGAGGCGTTACGTCTGGCTGGCACCGACGCTGGCTGGCCGCTCATTCTGCTGGATGCCCAGATGCCGGATATGGACGGCGTCTCCCTGGCGCTGGAGATCACTGTCCTGCCGCAGGGTGAGCAGAGCCATATCATCATGCTCAGTTCAATGAGCCGCCATTTTGATGCCAATATGCTGAAACGCATTGGGATCGCTCATTATTTGCATAAGCCCGTTGCCCATCGCGAACTCTATCACGTCATTGCCAGCGTCCTTGCCCCCGCGCCTGCTACGGCTCCGCCGCCGACCGCCGCCGAGCCGGCCACAGAGGTGGGTGGACTGAACATTCTGCTGGCAGAGGACAACCTGGTGAACCAGAAAGTCGCCAGGCGGTTGCTGGAGCGGCTCGGCCACCGGTGCGAAGTGGTGAATAACGGCCGGGAAGCGCTGACGCGCTGGCGCGAGCAGCCCTGGGATCTGCTCTTTATTGACCTGCAAATGCCCGAAATGGACGGTGAGACCGCCCTGCGCCTGATTCGGGAAGAGACGCGCGCGCAGGGGCGCAGCCACCAGCCCGCCATCGTGATGACCGCCCATGCCATGCAGGGTGATAAAGAGCGTTGTCTGGCGATGGGCTTCGATGGCTATATTGCCAAGCCGGTGAATCAGGAAGCCTTGCAGCAAGAGATCGCGCGCGTTGGTGTCGGGATCGATAAGGGACTGCCGGACGAGGCGCGCCTGCTCAGGCAGTGTGCAGACGATCCTGACCTGGTGCAGGAGCTGCTGCTGTTATTCAGTACCGGACTTGACGAGTCGATAGCCGCCATCGTGCAGGCTATCGACAACGACGATCGCGAAGCGCTGCGCCAGGCGGCGCACAGGCTGCGCGGTGAAGCGCTCACCCTCGGCTTCACCGGCCTGACCGAAACGCTCCAGCAGCTTGAGAGCGAGGCGGCATCGCTGGATCTGGCCGGGCTAAGCGCGCTACGACGCGAGCTTCTCGATGAGGCCGGGCGCAGCGCGACATGGCTACGCCAGCGGGTTCAGGAGGTAAAACATGATCCGTAAATTGCTCGTGCTGCTGATGGTCACTCCTCTACTGGCGCAGGCCAGCCAGCCCGTCACCTGGTCGCTGGCAGGTCAATGGCGCGTACATGATGCTAACGACGAGACTTTCGACGGGGTGAACACCCCGGACCGTCACTGGCGCGCTATCCAGGTGCCCGCCAACTGGTACAGCGCCGGATATGACCACCAGGGTGCCCTCTGGTACCGGCATGAATTTTCCCTTCCCGAACGCGCACCCGATACCATGGCGACGCTGGTCTTTGACGGCGTGGACTATTACGCCGATGTCGTACTGAACGGCAAAGCGCTGGCCCGCCATGAGGGGTATTTCCAGCGTTTCCCGGTGGACGTCAGCGACACGCTACGCCGCCATAACCGACTCGCCGTCAAGGTGAACAGCCCATGGGAAGATCCCAAAACCGTCTGGCCGCTGCACAAAACCCAGATGAAAGGCATCCTTAATCAGCATGACACCCGCCCCGGCGGCGCGTGGTCTGAGCACGGGCAGGATGCCAACTCCGGCGGGATCTGGGCGCCGGTGAAACTGCACCTGAGCCGCGGTGTGACCATAGACGACGTGATTCTGCGCCCGGACTGGCGCGACGGACTGGAAAACCCTGTTTTGCGCGCCGAGATCCGCTACCGGGCCCTCGCGGCCGGCTCTGTGACGCTGCGCCTCTCAGCTACGCCAGATAATTTCAACGGCCAGCGCATTGAGCAGACCTTTTCGGTAAACCTGACGCAGGCGAACGGCAAGCCCCAGAGCCTGAACGTCAGCCTGCCGATGAAGGGGGCCAGGCTGTGGTGGCCAGCAGGGTATGGCAAGCCAAACCTGTACCGGGTCCGCGCCACGCTGGTGGATGACCAGGGGGTGATGGACACTGCCGTCACGCGCACCGGATTACGCAAGCTGGAAGAGCAGCCTGACAATCAAGGCTGGCGCATTAACGACCGACGGCTGTTTATCAAAGGCAGTAACTATATCGGTTCCCCGTGGCTCGGCACCCTGACGCGCCAGAAATATCGCCGGGATTTCACGCTGCTCCAGAAGATGAATGCTAACGCGATACGCGTGCACGGGCACGTAGCCGGTCGCGCCCTCTATGAAGTGGCCGATGAGATGGGGCTAATGATCTGGCAGGATGTCCCTCTGCAGTGGGGCTACGACAACAGCGACGCCTTTGCCGATAACGCCGTGCGGCAGACTCGCGACATGATGGCGCAGTTCGGCAACTCGCCGGCAATCATCGTCTGGGGCGGCCATAACGAACCGCCCTGGAACTCCCCCTGGATGGAAAAACGCTTCCCGGACTGGAATAAAACCCTGAACCAGACGCTGACGACCCGGGTGGCCGATACGCTGGCAGAGGACCGTTCGCGCATTGTGCACCGTTTTTCCGCCGTTGAAGAGCACTACTGGGCCGGATGGTACTTCGGCACCCCGCGCGACCTCCTTGCCCCGGCGAAGACCGCGATCATCACCGAGTTTGGCGCCCAGGCGCTGCCCCGGCTGTCGACGCTAAAAACCATTATTCCTGCTGACCTGTTATGGCCGAAAAGTACCGCAGCCGACGACCCAGGCTGGACGCGCTGGAAATACCATAACTTCCAGCCCTTCCAGACCTTTAAATTTGCGGGAATACCGCGGGGCAACAGCATTCAGGAGATGATTAAGAACACCCAGGAGTATCAGGCGCAACTGGTGGCCATGGCCGCCGAGAGCTATCGTCGGCAGCGGTATCAGCCTGTCACAGCCCTCTTCCACTTTATGTTTGTGGAAACCTGGCCCTCAATTAACTGGGGGGTGGTGGATTATCTGCGTAAACCGAAAGCGGGTTACTATGCGTTGCAGCGCGCTTATCAGCCAATTCTCCCCTCCATTGAACCCCTTAGCGCAACCTGGCGCGTGGGGAGTGAGGCCAGAATAGGCCTGTGGGCGATTAACGATAGCTGGGAAGCCTGTGACGCCTGTCGCCTGACGTGGCAGGTGAAGCAAAACGGACGCGCCCTGGCGAAAGGGAATATGACCCTGACGCTCCCTCCCGATTCGGGTAAAAAGGTCAAGGAGATCGCGGTGACCCCCACCAGCCAACACAAGGTCACGATTGAGTACCGTATCGAGCATCAATCGGGTGCGCTCGCGGGGCTAAACATGCGAGAAGAGAACGTTGCGGCGCAGAGCGCGCGTTAAGGCAGGGTGAAATGGGTAGTGCGGCCGTTCTGGAGAACGCGTTAGTGAATCTCCTCAGCCGCATCCTTTCATGCAGTGCAGCCTTAGCGGGATGATTTTGGCCGCAGGTTTTCATCAAACACCAGCCGCTGACGTCCCGGCTCCACTTCCCGCAGCGGTTCCACCTGATGCAGGGTACGCTTACAGCGATCCACCAGCACCTGATACTCCCGGGTGCCCTGCTTCTTCCAGGCCATTTCCTGCTCCGTCAGCGCGCGGATAGCTTTCGCCGGGCTGCCGATAATCAGGTACCTGGCGGGCATTTCCGCCTTCGCTTTCACAAAGGCCGCCGCGCCGACAATGCTGTTTTCGCCAATCACCGCACCGTCCATGATCACCGCATTCATCCCCACCAGCGCATTTTTGCGGATAACGCAGCCGTGCAAAATGGCGCTGTGGCCGATATGTCCGTCCTCTTCCATAACGGTATCCTGCTCGGGAAAGCCGTGCATCACGCAGTTATCCTGCACGTTAGCCCCGTCTTTCACCACAATGCGCCCGAAGTCGCCCCGCAGGCTGGCATTGGGCCCGATATAGACCCCTTTGCCAATAATCACATCGCCAATCAATACCGCAGTCGGATGAACATAGCTCTCTTGCGCCACGACCGGCGTCAGACCATCTATTTGATATACAGGCACATAACCTCCGTTACGCGCTGGTCAGGCCGCCAAAGCGTTGCCAGTAAAGCGAACCCGGCGCAGGCAGTTCACCCACCGTGGTCTCGCCCTTTTCACTGACAAACGCCAGCGCCCCGGGCGCCACGCGTTGATAAATGTTGATGCAGAGTTGTCGCGCCGTTTGCCCCGCCCAGTGCGGTGGGAGCAACTCCTCCGGCAGCAGCGGATCTTTAAGGATCACGCGACGGTAAAAATGGATCAGTAACAGCTGGATCTGAAAACAGCGCTCAGGCGTTAACGCCTCCGCAGAGGCTTCGCGCAGCAGCGGCAGTAGCGGCCTGAACGAGTCGATAAAGCTTTCGTACATCAGGTTCTGTTCGCTTAAATGCCAGCACTCTTCGACACGGGCGCGCAACGCGGCACGAGAAAGCGCCAGGGGGGTGTGCGCTTCAAAACAGATGACGTTATCTGCCACCCCCGCTTCATGCAGCAGCGACTGCACGTCGGCCAGCTGCTGGGATGGCGAGGCCATCAGGCTCGGTGCCAGCGTGCCAAACCCCTGCCAGATGAGCTGCTTTTTCACCTCATTGAGGGTGGATTTATCCAGCCCCTCTGACAACAACAGCAGCCACTTACCATCCCAGGCGGGCTGTTCCGCCCGGTAAATTTTGTGTTCAGCGCGGCGGGTTAAACGCAGCCCCTTGTCGCTCAGTCGATAAAAACTGCGACGTCCAATGCGCGCCACGTCCAGCCAGCCCTCTTTGTTCAGGCGAAACAGTGCGGTACGCACAAAACGTTCACCAAATCCCATTCCCTCAAGCAGCGCAGCCAGGCTACCCAGCCAAATTTCCCCGCCACGATGGGAGAGCGCATCGCCATACAGGGAGGCGATCAGTGAGGTTCCGCTCACGGGTACAGAACTGACCGCATGCTGGATAAAGTCGTCGAGTTTACTCATGTGATTCATTCTGCAGTTATTATGAGTGAGGATGAATCATAGCACAGCCGAAAAGCGTCTGGCCCGCCCCTAAAAGAGAGAGGGCCAGCGTCAGGATTAGCCGTTGGCGGCCATTTTCCGCAGGTCGAATACGCGACAGGCTTTTCCTTCGGAACGTGGGATGCTGCCACAGTTCACGATAGTGACATCGGTCGAGATCCCCACCATCGATTTAATACGATGGCGCAACTGGTGGCAGACCTGGCAGCGCTGTTCATGGCTGAGCATCAGACTGCTCTGTTTCAGCTCGACCTTCACGCAAAGTGAATCAAGATGGCCGTTACGGTTCACTTCCAGCTGGTAATGCGGTGAGAGATGTTCAAACTTGACGATCTCCTCCTCCAACTGGGACGGGAAGACGTTAACGCCGCGAATGATGAGCATGTCGTCACTGCGTCCGCTAATGCGATCCATCCGCCGCATGGTGCGCGCCGTCCCCGGCAGCAGGCGCGTCAGGTCACGGGTGCGATAGCGAATCACCGGCAGCGCCTCTTTGGTCAGGGTAGTGAACAGCAGCTCGCCCTGCTCGCCGTCCGCCAGCGGGGTACCATCGTTCGGATTGACGATTTCGGGATAGAAATGATCTTCCCAGATGGTCGGACCGTCCGCGGTTTCAATGCACTCCATCGCCACTCCGGGCCCCATCACCTCCGACAGACCATAGATATCCAGAGCGGTAATGCCGAGGCGTTTTTCGATTTCGCAGCGCATCGCCTGCGTCCACGGCTCGGCACCAAACACCCCGACGCGCAGGGAGCACTGACTGGCGTCGCCACCCATCTGACGCTCCAGCTCTTCAATCAGATTCAGGCAATAGGAAGGCGTGACCATAATCATATCCGGCTGGAAATCACGGATCAGCTGGGCCTGTTTTTCGGTCTGGCCGCCGGACATGGGAATCACCGTCGCCCCTAAACGCTCGGCGCCATAATGGGCACCCAGCCCGCCGGTAAAGAGCCCGTAGCCGTAGGCGACGTGAATTTTATCTTTTGCGCTGCCACCCGCTGCGCGCAGCGAGCGCGCAACCAGATTGGCCCAGTTATCGATGTCATTCTGTGTATAGCCCACGACCGTCGGCTTTCCGGTCGTGCCGGACGAGGCGTGGACGCGCACCACCTGCTCCATCGGCACGGCAAAGGTGTCGAACGGATAGTTATCACGCAGATCTTGTTTAGTGGTACAGGGGAACTTGCGGATATCCGCCAGCTCTTTGAAATCATCAGGGTGAACGCCCGCCGCATCGAATTTGCGTTGATACATCGGGACGTTGTCGTAAGCGTGTTTTAGCGTCCACTTCAGACGCTGGGTTTGCAAAGCCTGCAGTTCATCAACGGAGGCGGTTTCAATCGGATCAAGCTTTGTTGTCGTTGTCATTGTAGGGTGCTCACAGTAAGAGTTGATCAAACACGCTCAAGGATCATGGCAATGCCCTGACCCACGCCGATACACATGGTGCAGAGTGCATACCGCCCGTTGCGGCGGTGCAGCTCATGAGTGGCCGCCAGCGCCAGTCTGGCCCCGCTCATCCCCAGCGGATGGCCTAACGCAATCGCCCCGCCGTTCGGGTTGACGTGGGCGGCATCATCCGCCAGACCTAGTTCACGCAGAACGCCCAGCGCCTGCGCGGCAAACGCCTCGTTCAGCTCAATCACGTCCATATCGTTGATGCTTAAACCGGCACGCTCCAGAACTTTGCGGGTGGCTGGCACCGGGCCAAGCCCCATCAGACGCGGCTCAACACCGGCGGTGGCCATCGCCACAATGCGCGCGCGCGGGGTTAAGCCCTGGCTGGCCGCCATGTCGGCGCTGGCGACGATCAGCGCCGCGGCGCCATCGTTCACCCCGGACGCGTTCCCGGCGGTCACCACCCCATCAGCACGGAAAGGGGCTTTCAGGCCAGCCAGCATCGCAAGCGTGGTGTCCGGTCGCAGGTGCTCATCGTGCTGCACTTCGGTCACGGCCCCTTTTTTGCCTTTCAGAACCACCGGCACAATCTCCTGCGCCAGAATGCCGCTGGCCTGCGCCTGGGCGGTGCGTTGCTGGCTGCGGTAGGCAAAGGCGTCTTGATCCTCACGGGAAATATTTAACAATTTGGCTACATTCTCTGCCGTTTCGGGCATGCTGTCAGTACCAAATTGCTGTGCCATGAGCGGGTTCACAAAACGCCAGCCGATGGTGGTATCAAAAATCTCGTTCTGGCGCTGAAAGGCGCTGGTGGCTTTGCCCATCACGAAGGGGGCACGGGACATCGACTCCACTCCCCCGGCGATCATCAGGTCGGCATCCCCGGCACGAATGGCGCGGGCCGCGAAGCCCAGCGCATCAAGGCCAGATCCGCACAGCCGGTTCAGCGTCGTACCGGAGACGGTCTGGGGCAGCCCGGCCAGCAGCAGCGACATGCGCGCCACGTTGCGGTTATCTTCCCCCGCCTGGTTGGCACAGCCGTAAATCACATCATCAATACATCCGGCATCCAGACCGGGATTACGCGCCAGCAACTCGCGCAGCGGGATGGCCCCCAGATCGTCGGTGCGTACGCCTGATAAGGCGCCAGCGTAGCGGCCAATCGGAGTGCGGATCCCGTCACAAATATAGGCGTCACGCATCATGCTTCTCCTGTGATAGTGCCGCCGATGCGGTGGGATTTCCCACGGAAGAAGGCGACGGTTTTCTGTTGTTGATTAACGATTTCGATGTCGTACACGCCGGTCTGTTTGCCCTGGTGACGAACCTGCGCGGTGGCGGTCAGCCTGTCGCCGGCAAAGGCCGGGCGGATGAACTCGATGGCGCAGCCGGACGCGACCGCCGCCAGCCCCTGGCTGTTACAGGCGTAGGCGAAGGCGGTATCGGCCAGGGTAAACAGCTGGCCGCCGTGACAGCTTTGATGGCCGTTCAGCATTTGTGGCGTGACCTGCATGGTCAGTACGGCATAACCGTCATTCATCTCGATAATGTCGATACCATACGCCTGGGCGCAGGCGTCTTTTTCATACATGGCTCGGGCGTTACGCCAGGCGTTATGACTCATAGCTACTCTCCAGAAGCGCACGCTGGCGCAGCAGGGAAGATGGGCGATAGCGCTCTTCGCCGTAGTGTCGTTGCAGGTTTTCCAGCAGGATCAGCACCCGTTGCCAGCCGAGTTGTTCACCCCAGGCCAGCGGGCCGCGCGGGTAGTTCACCCCCAGCCGCATCGCGGTATCGATATCCTCTTCCCGGGCCACCCCTTTTTGCAGCGCGTCCAGGGCTTCGTTGATGATCATCGCCAGGGTGCGCCAGATGATCAGCCCCGGATAGTCTGCGACCTGCAGGACGCGCTTGCCCCGCTGTTGCAGATAATGCACCGCTTTACGCGTCGCCGAAGCCGGGTTACTGGCGGCGCTGGCGATGACCGCCACGTCCCCTTCAAGACGATCAATCACCACCACCGGGCAGGCATAGCGCGCCGCTAAGGCCTGCGCCGTCTCCCCCTGCGTCTCAATGAGCAGCAGGTCGTCAATTTTAGTGACACCGTCACTTGTCTTTTCACTGTAAGCGGCGCTGTCGCCGTCGCTTACCGCCTCATACCAGCCCACCGTCGGCTTATCGCTGCGCCAGTTGTAGACGCCCTGTCCGCTCTTCTTGCCAAGACGGCCGCCCAGCACCAGCTCCTGCTGCATCAGCGAAGGGAGAAAACGGCGCTCTTGCCAGAAGGCGTTAAACACGGAACAGGTCACGGCAAAGTTGACGTCCTGGCCGATCATGTCGGTAAGCTCCAGCGGTCCCATGGGGAAGCCCGCCCCTTCACGCAGGGCAGCGTCCAGATCCTGTGGGGCTGCCACCTGCTCCTCCAGCGCACGCCAGGCTTCGGCGTAGTACGGACGCGCCACACGATTGACAATAAAACCCGGGGTAGACTGGCAGCGCACCGGCTGTTTACCCCAGCGGATCGCCAGGTCGCACAGCTGCTCAACCACTTCGTTCGAGGTAGCCAACCCGCTCACCACCTCCACCAGCTTCATCACCGGTGCAGGGTTGAAGAAGTGCAGACCCGCCACGCGCTCGGGGTGAAGCACGCCTGCGGCAATGGCGGTAATCGAGATCGAAGAGGTGTTACTGGTCAGCAGGGTCTGCGGCGGGCAGATCTCAGCCAGCTGGGCAAACAACGCCTTTTTCACTTCCATACACTCGGACGCCGCTTCAATCACCAGATCGGCGGCGGCCAGCGCCTGAATATCGGTGACCGGCGTCAGTCGGGAGAGCGTCTTTTCGCTCGCTTCGGCGCTGAGCTTGCCGCGGGCCACGCGCGATGCCAGACGGCTGCGGATGCCCTCGATGGCGCGGGCAATCGCCCCGGCGTCGATGTCATATACCAGCACCGGGTGGCCCTGACTGGCCGCCACCTCAGCGATCCCGGCCCCCATGATGCCACTACCGATGACCGCGACGGTTTGAACAGATAGCGTCATGATTATTTCCCCGTGAAGTGCGGCGCACGTTTGTTGAGAAACGCACTGACCCCTTCGCGATAGTCGGCGCTTCGGCCCGCTATACGCTGATAATCACGCTCCAGATCGAGCTGAGCATCGAGGGTGTTGGTTTCCGAGGCGTTGATGGCCTGTTTAATTAACCCCAGCCCGAATGTGGGCTGAGCGGCCAGATGCACCGCCAGCTGCTGTGCGGTATCCACCAGCGCGGCATCGTCCACCACCTGCCAGATCATCCCCCAGGCGTGCGCCTGCTCTGCGCTGAGCTTTTCACCCAGCAGCGCCAGCCCCATCGCCCGCGCCCGGCCCGCGACGCGCGGCAGCAGCCAGGTACCACCGCAGTCCGGCACCAGCCCCAGCTTGCTGAACGCCATGACAAAGTTTGCCGAACGCGCGGCAATCACGATGTCGCAGCCCAGCGCGAGGGTAGCGCCTGCGCCAGCGGCTACGCCGTTCACCGCGCAGATCACCGGTTTTGGCAATGCCGCCAGACGACGAACCAGCGGGTTGTAAAAACGCTCAACAGACATCCCGAGGTCCGGCGCAGGGCCGTTCGGGTCAACGTTACGGTCGTTCAGATCCTGCCCGGCGCAAAACCCGCGTCCGGCTCCGGTGATCAGCAGGCAGCGGATAGTCTCATCGCGTTCAGCCTGCTTCAGACATTCCGCCAGCTGCTGGTGCATCACATCGTTGAAGCTGTTAAGCCGATCCGGGCGGTTGAGGGTAAGGGTCATCACCCCGTGTTCAACGTGACTAAGAATGAAATCCATGGTTAACGTCCTTTAAATTCGGGGCTGCGTTTCTGCAGGAAGGCGGCGATCCCTTCGCGACGATCTTCGGTGCCGGCCAGCAGCGTAAAGAGCTGACGCTCCTGGGCAAGCCCCGCCTGCAGAGGAACTTCCTGCGACTGGCGCAGCGCCTGTTTCGCCGCCTGCAGTGCCAGCGGCGAGTGGCGGGCCATCTGTGCCGCCTGCTGCAGGGCGTACTCCAGAGTCAGGGCATCCGGGTGAATATCACTCACCAGCCCTGCCGCCAGCGCCTGCCGGGCGGTGATGCTTTCGCCGGTCAGCACCATTTTGCTGGCCAGCGATTTGCCAACGCAGCGGATCAGACGCTGGGTGCCCCCGGCGCCCGGCATAATCCCTAAAGTGATCTCCGGCAGCCCAAAACGGGCGCTTTCACCGGCAATCACCACGTCACAGAGCAGGACCAGTTCGCAGCCCGCTCCCAGCGCGTAACCGTTCACGGCGGCAATCAACGGTTTACTGAAGGTGTTGATACGCGCCCAAAGCTGGGGGCGAACGTCGTTGAGGGTGGCGGGCAGATCTTTTTCCGCCATCTCGTTCAGGTCGGCCCCGGCGGCAAAGAAGCGGGCATCGCCGGTGATGACGCATACCGAAATCGTGTTATCCACGGCGGCTGCTTCCAGCGCCTCTGCCAGCTGGCCGAGCAGCGCATTATTCAGGGCGTTGCGCGCCGCAGGGCGGTTTAGCGTCAGCTGCAATACGCGGCCATGACGGGTCTGGATCAATTCGCTCATGCCATCCCCTTCGCGTCGAAGTCGACTACCACGTCAGGCGTCAGCGGCAGGGCCTGGCAGCTCAGCACATAGCCTGCGGCCAGTTCGTCCGGCTCCAGGCTGTAGTTGGTGGTCATCTCGACTTTTCCGCGCACCACTTTGCACTTACAGGTGGCGCAGACGCCCCCTTTGCAGGCATATGGCAGGTCAGCCCCCTGACGCAGGGCCGCATCAAGAATGCTTTCATCTTCCGCCCCGAGGGTGATTTCCCGGTCGCGGCCATCCTGGCGGACGGTCACTTTCTGTCCGTGCGCCTGTACGCTATGGGCGCGTTTGACCGCCGTACCCGGGGTGTTAAAACGCTCCAGATGGATGGCTTTTTCCGGCATCCCCAGCGCTTTCAACGCGTTTTCAGCGTCATCCATCATCGCCGTAGGGCCACAGATAAAGGCCTGATCGAACTGACTGAAATCAATCAGTCGTTGTGCCAGCGCGTGCAGCTTTTCGCCGTCGATACGCCCGCTCAGCAGCGCGCTGTCCAGCGTCTCCTGGCTGAAGATATGCACCAGCTGCAGGCGCGACGGGTAGCTGTCTTTCAGGTCCGCCAGCGCCTGGCGGAACATCATGCTCTGGCTACTGCGGTTGCCGTAGATCAGCGTGAATTCGCTGTCGGGTTCGGTTTGCAGAGTCGTGGCGATAATCGCCAGCATCGGGGTAATACCGGATCCGGCGGCAATCGCCAGATAGCTCCCCTGCTGTCCCGCCTGCGGCTGATAGCCAAAGTGGCCCTGCGGGACCATCACCTCCAGCGCCATCCCCTGCTTGATCTCCCCCTGGGCATAGCGCGAGAAACGCCCGCCGTCGATGGCTTTCACCGCCACGCTGATCTCCCCCGGATGAACGCTTCGACAGATGGAGTAGCAGCGGCGCAGCTCCTCATCACCGAGGCGAGCCTTCAGGGTCAAATGTTGACCGGGACGGAAGCGATACGCCTCCTGCAGCGTGGGTGGGATAGCGAAGGTGATGGTCACCGCATCGCGGGTTTCGGGCTCCACTTTTGCCACCGTTAAGGAATGAAACGTTGTCATGGCAACCTCAAATACATTTGAAATAGTCGAAGGGTTCACGGCAGCTATCGCAGCGGTAGAGCGCCTTGCAGGCCGTGGATCCAAATTCACTGATAAGGGTGGTCGAGGTGCTGGCGCAACGCGGGCAGGTCACCTCTGCCGCCAGATGGGCGTGGCAACTGTGTCCGGCGGGTGGGCTAATGCCATACTGACGCAGACGCTCGCGGGCATCCGGGGTCATCCAGTCGGTGGTCCAGGCCGGGTCGAGCTGAATGGCGACCTGCACCGGCGCAAAGCCGTGCGCGGTCAGTGTGTCGCGGATCGCGCCGATCAGATGATCCGTTGCCGGACACCCCGAATAGGTGGGGGTGAAGCCGATCGACCAGCCGTCGCCCTGGGCTTCAACGCTGCGCACCATGCCCAGGTCGGTAATGGTTAATACCGGGATCTCCGGGTCCGGGATCTGGCTTAATAGCGACCAGATTTGCGGGACTTCGGCGGGGGCCAGTTCAGCGAAACGTTGCATAGCGTCCTCCTCTGTTACCACTGCTGACCGGGATAGACGCGTTGCAGATATTGCATCTCTGCCAGCATCGGCCCCAGATGTTCAGTATGCAGACCCTGCCTGCCGCCGCTGCGGTAGGCCGCCTCTTCTGGTACCGTCAGGGCTGCATCCTTGAGACCGGCCATGATTTCCGCTTCCCAGGCGTCGCGCAGCGTACGCGGATCGACCGCGATGCCCTCTTCGCTCAGCGCCAGGTCAACGTCGTCGGCCTCAAACAACTCCCCGGTAAAGCGCCACAGTTCGTTGATGGCCTGCTGCATTCTTTCAGCGGAGAGTGCTGTCCCGTTGCCGAGGCGCTCCAGCCAGCCGCGGCTGAAACGCAGGTGGTAGCGCACCTCTTTCAGCGACTTGGCGGCGATCGCGGCCAGTTGCGCATCGCGGCTCTGCACCAGACGGCTATACAGCGCCACGTGCCAGGCATCGATGAAATACTGGCGCGCGATGGTATCGGCAAAGTTACCGTTCGGTTGCTCCACCAGCAGCAGATTGCTGAACTGACGCTCATCTCGCCCGAAGGCCAGCGAATCTTCATCGCCGTCCCCTTCCAGCTCGGCGGCATAGGTTAAGAAGTTGCGCGCCTGCCCCAGCAGATCGAGGCCGATATTGGCCAGCGCCAGGTCGATCTCCAGCTCCGGTGCATGGCCGCACCACGCGCCAAGGCGCTGGGAGAGCACCAGCCCGTTATCACCCAGACGCAGTACATAAGCCGTTAATGTTTTCATCCCTGACCTCACATATGCTCGATGCCATCAGGGATGGTGTAGAAAGTGGGATGGCGATAGACCTTGCTCTCAGCCGGGTCGAAGAACTCGCCGCGCTCTTCCGGCTGGGAGGCGACAATTTCGCTCGCCTTCACCACCCAGATTGAGCAGCCTTCGCTGCGGCGGGTATAGGCATCGCGTGCATTCTCCAGCGCCATGCGCTCATCGGCGGCATGCAGGCTTCCCACGTGACGGTGAGACAACCCCTGTTTGGTGCGGATAAAGACTTCATATAACGGCCAGTATGTTTTGCTCATTGTGCTTCCTCCTAAGCGACGTTGCGGACGTGCTGTTTTTCGGCGTGCGCCAGTGCGGCTTCGCGCACCCACGTCCCCTCTTCCCAGGCTTTACGCTTGGCGGCCAGGCGCTCATGGTTGCACACGCCGCGGCCGTTGATCACGTCGTCAAATTCTTGCCAGTTGATTTCGCCGAAGCGGTAGTGGCCGCTCTCTTCGTCCAGATGCAGATCCGGGTCCGGCACGGTCATGCCCAGCATCTCAACCTGCGGCACGGTGTTGTCGACAAAGCGCTGACGCAGCTCATCGTTACCAAAACGTTTGATTTTCCAGGCCAGGCTGCGGGCGCTGTTCGGTGAGTTATCATCGTTGGGTCCAAACATCATCAGCGCTGGCCACCAGAAGCGGTTGATGGCGTCCTGCAACATCTGCCGCTGCGCCTCGCTCCCCTGTGACAGCGCCATGCAGGCTTCAAAGCCCTGACGCTGGTGGAAGCTCTCTTCTTTACAGATTTTCACCATCGCCCGGGCGTAGGGGCCATAAGAGGTTCGGCAGAGCGCCACCTGGTTCACAATGGCCGCCCCGTCCACCAGCCAGCCAATCACCCCGATATCCGCCCAGCTCAGAGTGGGATAGTTAAAGATGGAGGAGTATTTCATTTTGCCGTCGAGCATCTTTTGGTAGATGTCTTCCCGGGCGCAGCCCAGCGTTTCTGCCGCACTGTAGAGATAGAGTCCGTGACCCGCCTCGTCCTGCACCTTCGCCAGCAGAATGGCTTTGCGCCGTAGCGTTGGTGCGCGGGTGATCCAGTTACCTTCCGGCAACATGCCAACAATCTCAGAGTGCGCGTGCTGGCCAATCTGACGGATCAGCGTTTTACGATAGGCTTCCGGCATCCAGTCTTGCGGCTCAATGGCCGTCTCCTGCGCGATGCGTTGCTCAAAACGTTGTTCTTCTGTCACATCATCACCTTTATGATTCGTGAATCCATCAAGTGACGCCGATTAGCGAATCACTTTGTTTTTTAAAAGTTACACAAAGGTTAAATATAACCCCAAGAGTTGTTTGTCTATTTTGTGATGGCGCTCGCAACCCTTTTGCTTAGCCCGCGTCGCGCCTGGATCGATGCGCAGGACATTCGTCAGGCAAGATCACATTGTTAACAAATCATTAAAACATTCCTTGCATTTTATGATTCGCGATCAAACTATCTATAGTGAAATCACGAAACACTTGGAGAGAAGAAATGCAGCAGTTAGCCAGCTTCTTATCCGGCACCTGGCAGTCTGGCCGGGGCCGTGAACGCAGCATTTATCACGCCATTACGGGCGAACCGCTCTGGCAGGTCACCAGCGAAGGGCTGGATATGGCCGCCGCGCGTCGCTACGCCATTGAGAAAGGCGGTGAGTCACTTCATGCGATGACCTTTATCGAGCGCGCCGCGATGATCAAAGCGGTGGCGAAGCATCTGCTAAGCCAGAAAGCGGAGTTCTATGCCCTCTCGGCACAGACCGGGGCAACCAAAGCCGATAGCTGGGTGGATATCGAAGGGGGCATCGGTACCCTTTTCACCTATGCGAGCCTGGGCAACCGCGAGCTACCGGACGATACCCTGTGGCCGGAAGATGAACTGATACCGCTCTCTAAGGAGGGAGGCTTTGCGGCTCGTCATGTACTGACGTCGAAATCGGGCGTGGCGCTGCATATTAATGCCTTTAACTTCCCCTGCTGGGGGATGCTGGAAAAACTGGCGCCAACCTGGCTTGCCGGAATGCCTGCCATTATCAAACCGGCCACCGCCACCGCCCAGCTCACCCAGGCGATGGTAAAATCCATCGTTGAAAGCGGCCTGGTGCCCGAAGGGGCAATCAGCCTGATATGCGGCGGCGCGGGCGATCTGCTTGACCACCTGGACAGCCAGGACGTGGTGACCTTTACCGGCTCGGCAAGCACCGGCCAGATGCTGCGGGTTCACCCCAACATCGTCGCCAAATCCATCCCCTTCACCATGGAAGCCGACTCGCTAAACTGCTGCGTGCTGGGGGAGGACGTTACGCCGGAGCAGCCGGAATTTGCCCTGTTCATTCGTGAAGTGGTGCGTGAAATGACCGCCAAGGCCGGACAGAAATGTACCGCCATTCGCCGTATCATCGTGCCGCAGGCTCAGATCGAGGCGGTGAGCCAGGCGCTGATTGCCCGGCTGGAAAGCGTGGTGGTCGGCGATCCGGCGCAGGAGGGGGTAAAAATGGGGGCGCTGGTCAACGCCGAACAGCGCGCCGACGTGCAAGAGAAGGTTGATGCACTGGTGACAGCAGGCTGTCAGGTGCGCCTCGGCGGCAAAGCCGATCTCAACGCGGCCGGCGCATTCTTCCCGCCGACGCTGCTCTTCTGTCCGCAACCGGATGAAACCCCCGCGGTGCATGCCACCGAAGCCTTTGGCCCGGTCGCGACTCTGATGCCGTACCAGGATGCTGAACACGCGATGGCCCTTGCCCGCGCGGGTGAAGGGAGCCTGGCGGGCACGCTGGTAACCGCTAATCCGGCGCTGGCGCGGCAGTTTATTGCCGGCGCGGCGCGGGCGCATGGCCGTATTCAGATCCTTAACCAGGAGTCAGCCAAAGAGTCTACCGGCCACGGCTCTCCTCTGCCCCAGCTGGTTCACGGCGGGCCGGGGCGTGCCGGGGGCGGCGAGGAGTTGGGCGGCCTGCGCGCGGTGAAACATTATCTGCAGCGTACGGCGATTCAGGGCAGCCCATCAATGCTGGCAGCCATCAGCAAACAGTGGGTACGTGGCGCCAGCGTGCAGGAAGATCGCGTTCATCCGTTCCGCAAATACTTCGAAGAGTTACAGCCAGGGGATAGTCTCCTGACGCCGCGCCGTACCCTGACCGAGACCGACATCGTCAATTTCGCCTGCCTGAGCGGGGATCACTTCTACGCCCACATGGATAAAATCGGTGCTGCCGAGTCGATCTTCGGCGAGCGCGTGGTCCACGGTTACTTTGTCATTTCTGCCGCTGCCGGTCTCTTTGTGGATGCGGGCGTTGGCCCGGTGATTGCCAATTACGGCATGGAAAATCTGCGCTTTATCGAACCGGTCAAACCGGGCGATACCATCCAGGTACGCCTGACCTGTAAACGTAAGACGCTCAAGAAACAGCGTACGGCGGATGAGAAACCGACCGGCGTAGTGGAATGGGCGGTGGAGATCTTCAACCAGCATCAGCAGGCCGTCGCTCTCTACTCCATTCTGACCCTCGTTGCGCGCCAGCACGGGGACATTGACCTCTGACCCTCCTCTTCCGGATAACGCAGCCTGCGTTATCCGGCTTCTGGCACATCTGACAAATAATCTGGCAAACGCAGGCAAACAGTGTCCATGGCGATATTGCTATGTTGGCGATGAGTAAACCGCGCGCAGAACAGCGGTCCCGAGTGCACAACGACACAACAATACGAGGTTAATTATGGGAAGCCCCTCTCTTTTTTCCCCGCGTAAAACGGCAGTCGCTCTGGCCGTCGCGGCCCTTTTACTTGGCCAGGCGCCGGCGATGGCGCATGGCACCGCCGCACACATGGTGCCGATGGACAAAACCCTGGCCGACTTTGGCGCGGATGTGCAATGGGATGACTACGCCCAGATGTTTACCATCAGCAAGGATGGCGCCTTTGTGAAGGTGAAACCCGGCGCGAAACAGGCGATGGTCAACGGCAAGCCGGTGACGCTACAGGTGCCGGTGGTGATGGAAGGCCAGACGGCGATGATCCCTGAAACCTTTATTAACGACGTCTTCCAGTCAGGGCTGGACCAGACTTTCCAGGTGGAAAAGACCCCGCACCCGCTGAACGCCCTCTCGGCCGACGAGATCAAGCAGGCGGTGGAAATTGTTAAAGCCGCGCCGGATTTCAAACCTAACACCCGCTTTACCCAGATTGCGCTGGTAGAGCCTGAAAAAGCCAAAGTATGGGACTTTGTCCTCAATGGCACCGCCGTTGATGCGCCTCGTCAGGCCGCCATCACCATGCTCGACGGGAAACATATCGTCGAAAGCGTGGTGGATCTGCAAGAGAAAAAAGTGGTCAGCTGGGCGGCTATCAAAGATGCGCACGGCATGGTGCTGCTGGATGACTTTATGACCGTACAAAGCATCGTCACCTCCAGCCCGGAGTTTGCGCAAGCGCTGAAGAAGCACGGCGTGGATGACCCGAGTAAGGTGGTGACTACGCCGTTGACGGTCGGTTACTTCGACGGTAAAGACGGCCTCCGGCAGGAAGATCGCCTGCTGAAGGTGGTGAGCTATCTGGATGTCGGTGACGGTAACTATTGGGCCCACCCGATCGAAAACCTGGTGGCCGTGGTCGACCTGGAGCAGAAAAAGATCCAGAAAATTGAAGAGGGTCCGGTGGTGCCAGTACCGTTGACGCCGCGTCCGTATGATGGCCGCGACCGCGTGGCGCCGAGTCTGAAACCGCTGAATATCGTGGAGCCGGAGGGTAAAAACTACACCATTACCGGCGACATGGTGCACTGGCAGAACTGGGATTTCCACCTGCGGCTGGACTCCCGCGTAGGGCCGATTTTGTCGACCATTACCTATAACGACAACGGTAAAAAACGCCAGGTTATGTACCAGGGATCGCTGGGCGGAATGATCGTGCCTTACGGCGACCCGGATGTGGGCTGGTACTTCAAGGCTTATCTGGACTCCGGCGATTACGGCATGGGCACCCTGACCTCCTCGCTGGTGCGCGGTAAAGATGTGCCTTCAAATGCGGTGATGCTCAACGAGACCATTCCGGACTATACCGGGGCACCGATGGAGATCCCGCGCGCTATCGCTATTTTCGAACGCTATGCCGGGCCAGAGTATAAGCACCAGGAGATGGGGAAACCCAACGTCAGCGCCGAGCGGCGGGAGCTGGTGGTGCGCTGGGTCAGTACCGTAGGGAACTACGACTACATCTTTGACTGGGTCTTCCACCAAAATGGCACCATCGGAATTGATGCCGGGGCAACCGGTATCGAAGCGGTGAAAGGGGTGCAGGCGAAAACCATGCATGATCCGAGCGCCAAAGATGACACCAAATATGGCACGCTGATCGACCATAATATTGTTGGCACCACCCACCAGCATATCTATAACTTCCGCCTGGATATGGACGTAGATGGCACTAACAACCGCATGGTGGCCATGGATCCTGAGGTGAAGCCAAACACCACGGGCGGCCCACGTACCAGCACCATGCAGGTGAATCAGTACACCATTGATACCGAACAGCAGGCGGCACAGAAGTTCGACCCCGGCACCATCCGCCTGCTGAGCAACACCACTAAAGAGAACCGCATGGGTAACCCGGTGTCTTACCAGATAATCCCTTACGCCGGGGGCACCCACCCGGTCGCCACCGGAGCGAATTTCGCGAAGGATGAGTGGATCTACCATCGTCTGAGCTTTATGGATAAGCAGTTGTGGGTGACCCGCTACCATCCTAATGAGATGTACCCGGAAGGCAAATTCCCGAACCGCTCCATTCACGATGAGGGGCTGGGCAAGTACAGTAAAGATAACGAAAACCTGAACGACCAGGATAACGTGGTCTGGATGACCACCGGTACCACCCACGTGGCACGTGCGGAGGAGTGGCCTATCATGCCAACCGAGTGGGTCCATACCCTCCTCAAACCCTGGAACTTCTTTGACGAGACCCCTACGCTTGGCAAGAAGAAAGACGAGAGTAAATAACCGTGAAGCCGGGCGTGATGCCCGGCTTTTTTTGCCATGGTTAACACGATATGACCACCGCCTCCCGGGACGTAACGCTTCCTAATTCACTATCAGGCTGCTAATAATGTGCCAGTGGATGATGATCGACCGAAGAGGACGCTATGGAAAATAATATTTCTTTCATTGACTTAATTGGCAAGGAGTTCAGCGGATCGCCAATCGGAACGCTGGCTGCATTTATCGCGATTTTTGGCGCCATCGTAGCGCTCATGAAGGTCTGTGCCAGGCGGAACCCCACTTCGGCCCATGAAATTTACCAGAAGAATGGAATAAGCCGGTTTCTGTTGTTCCTCTTCGCAATCAATCTCCCTTTAAACAAAACCCCCTCGATATCCAGAACTGAGCTGATTGGATCATGCTTAATCGCCGCTATCTCGCTGAGCGCCTGCGGTTTTATGGGCAACATGCTGTTTAAGGTCGCGAATACGCCAAAAGGCGCGGCATCGCTTTTTTACAAGCCTACCGATGAGAACTTTTATCTCTCCCCGCAGGGCGGTTCAGAGGCTTTTGCAGTCATCCGTAAAGGGCGTTGGTCGATCACCCCGGCCACTTGCCAGGCTCCCGCAGAAATGCCGCTTACCCCCTCCCACGGCCTGGTACAAATGATTTGCGAGACCTTTGTTAATGAGGAATATAAGCAGGATGTGATTAAGGCGGTAAAACAGTTCGAAAAAGATAAGCCGGTTATCTACACCATGGTCACCTTGCTCAGTATGTTGCTGTTCTGGATCGCCGCAAGCCTGGTGCTCTCGCTTATCTATAAAAAGCGACTCCACAACTATGTTAAGAATGAGCACAAGATTGCTGAAAGCTACGTAATGTGAAAAAGCCCTCTTACGAGGGCTTCAGCTAACTTCAATACCGTACACAAACCGATTTGGTTTCACACCAGCCGTCCAGCCAGTCGGGGCCAAAATCACGCCCGGTGCCGGACTGCTTCATGCCACCGAACGGCAGGTTGGCGTCAATCAGGGTATGGCTGTTCACCCAGACGGTACCGGCCTGCAGTCGATCGCTGTACGAAAGCGCATGGCTGATGTTTTGCGTCCAGATGCTGGCGGTCAGGCCATATTCCGTGTCGTTCGCCAGCTTCAGCGCCTCTTCCCCGTCGGCCACCCGCACTAAATTGACGACCGGGCCAAACACCTCTTCCCGCGTCAGGCGCAGGCTGGCATCCGGGTTCACCACCAGCGTTGGCGAGACATAGTAGCCCTTACCGTCCGGCCCACGATTGCCGGTAATCAGCTCCGCGTGCCCGGATTGGGCTTCATCAAGGAAGGTCTGAACCTTGTCGCAATGGGCGCGGGAGACCAGCGGGTTGATATGTGCTTGCGGGGACATGCCCGGCCCGACGTTTAAGGACTTCACCGCCTGCTCAAACCCGCTTACCAGGGTATCGAACAGCGGCGCTTCGATATAGATACGCGAACTGGCCGCACACACCTGGCCCTGGTTGAGGAAGCTGCCGGTCATTAACCCTTCAATAACCCAGGCCGGATCGGCATCTTTCAGCACAATGGCCGGGTTTTTGCCACCCAGCTCAAGGGTGACGCCCATCAGACGCTCCGCCGCGGCGCGGGCAATTTGCTTGCCGGTGGCGGTAGAGCCGGTAAAGCTTGCCTTAGCGATATGGGGATGGCTGGTCAGGGCGGCGCCGCACACTGCCCCGCTGCCCGTGACCACGTTAAAGACGCCGTCGGGAATACCCGCTTCGCTTGCCAGCTCGGCCACCCGCAGCATGGTCAGCGGCGTGGTTTCCGAAGGCTTGATCACGATCGAGCATCCTGCCGCCAGCGCGGGCATCACTTTCCACATACCAATCATTAGCGGGAAGTTCCACGGCACGATGCCCGCCACAACGCCGACGGGCTCTTTGCGTGTCCAGGCCTGGTAACGCGCCCCCTGGGGCATTGGAATAGAGAGGTCGAGGGTCTTACCGGTAATTTTGGTGGTAAGTCCGGCGGTATAACGCATCCAGTTCAGGGTGCAGCCCACTTCAAAGGCGCGGGAGATATTAATGGATTTGCCCTGCTCCAGGGTTTCAAGCTGGGAAAGCGCCTCACTGTGCTGCTCCACCAGATCGGCAAAACGCAGCAGAATGCGTTCACGCTCGGCGGGCAATTTACCCGCCCAGCTACGGCCCACAAAGGCGCGCCACGCGGACATGACCGCGCGATCGACATCCTGGGCGCTGGCGTCGGCGGTGGTGGCAATCACCTCGCCGGTCGCCGGGTTGAACACATCCAGACGGTTATCGCTATCGGAGGCAGTCTGCTCTCCCTCGATCCAGAGACCGTGCTGGCGGTCTAAAAATTGCTGCACGCTTTGCAGTACGGCGACCTGAGTATCAGACATACCTTCTCCTTATCTTTCGCAGGGTGTCACAGCAGTCTAAGGTGGCTTTGGCAAATCCGCTTTTATCTCTATGACATTCACTTTGTCACCTGTGACAGGCACCGCAATTCGTGATAATTCCCGCTTATTACACTATTCCCGGTAAGTGTTCTTTCCTATAGTCAGCGCAATGCCTGTGGAATTTGGCAACATAAATGCAACAATGCTTAAACATTAACGGCGTGACGGGAATGAATATGGCGTGCGTAAGCGAACAGGAAAGATTTCAGCACTGGCTGGCGCAAATTAACGCGGTTTGCGGCAGTTTCGCGGCCCGGCCAATGAACGGTGAATTTTTTGGCGAGCTGGAGTCGACCTGGACCGGTAACCTGAAGCTGAGCACCGTGACCGCCGGTGGCGTGAATCTGTTTCGCACCCGCCAGGAGATTAAGCACAGTAACGACGCCTGGTTCTATACCGTTTTCCAGCTTGAAGGCGTGGCGGGACTGGAACAGGATGACCGTCAGATCACCCTGGCGGCCGGGGATATTAGCTTAATCGACGCCTCGCGCCCCTGCTCGCTTTACTGGCAGGAGAAGTCTCGCCAAATCTCCCTGCTGCTGCCCCGACAGATCCTTGAACAGCACTTCCGTTTTCAGGAGGTGAGCTGCGCACAAAAACTCTCCCATACCCTGCCCACGGTACAATTAAGCCACCGTCTGATGCAGGAGAGCATGAGCAACCCGACGCTTAGCGAGCAAGAGAGCGAAGCGGCGCTGGAGGCGATGGTCTGCTTACTGCGTCCGGTACTACAGCAGCGTGAAAGCACCCTGCCGCGCAAGGAGCGCCAGTTCAAAAGCGTGCTGTCATTGATTGACGATCATATTCAGGCGGAACATCTGCGCCCCGAGTGGATTGCGGCAGAGAGCGGTATGTCAGTACGCAGTCTCTATCGTATGTTTGCCGATAAAGGACTGGTGGTCGCGCAGTACATTAAAAACCGTCGTCTCGATTTCTGCGCGCAAATGCTGCGCGCAACCCGCGATGAAGAGAAGCTGGCGGGCATTGGTTACAGCTGGGGCTTTACCGATCACAGCCATTTTTCTACCGCCTTTAAGCAACGATTTGGCATCTCACCCGGCGAATACCGCAAACGCCACCGCTGATCACTTCTTTAGCCACTTGCCGTTAATGCCTTTGACATACTCACCGGGGCGGGCGCGCTCCACCAGCTTGATGCCAGCCATTTTGGCCACTTCGTCTACCGGAATGTTGTTGCTGTCCGCCAGTTTTTGATAGCTGTTGGTACGCGCCTGGTTAATTTGCGCCACCAGCGCCAGCGTCTCGCGATCCTGAGCCACGGGCGCCAGGTATCCGTCCAGCGTCTCCCCTACACGCCCCTGGCTGCGGGCTTCGTTCAACGTGAGCGCCGAGGCCTGCGCGCAGAGTCCCAGCGTAAGCAGAATGATGGCTAAGGATTTCTTCATGACCACCTCAGAATAGATCGCTGCGGGATTTCAGCAGCGCTTCCACGTCTTTATCCACTTTAATGTGAATTTCGTGTTCGATCTTCACGTTCATATTGATGGTAATGGGCTCTTTCGGGGCCGCCACTTCGATACGCGGCGTACAGCCCGTCAGCAGCATAACGACAACGGCGGCGACGCCACCGGCCAGTGTTCTCATTGTTGTTCCTCACATTCCTTGCCCTTCGGGCAGTGGGTTGCTGGTAAGGTGGCGTTCTGTTCAAGCCACGCTTGCAGGTTGTCGCCAAAGCGCAGGCTGCGCCAGAGAGTAAACACATTTTCCTGATGGGTGTAGTTCAGGTTAACGGCATTCGATTTGCCATCCACGCGGCTGATGCCTTTAAGCGTTGACGATAGCGTCAGCTCCCCCAGGTTATCTACATTGAGTTTTGTCCACGACTGAGAAATTTCCATGTAGCGCAGCCAGTCGATAGCGACGCCGGCGGCCATATTGTCTTTTACGATCGCGTCTGCCGTGTTTTTATCGATACGCAGGGTCATTGGCCCGGCGTTAGAGAGCCAGCCATCTTTGATAATCCACTTATCGTTATCCAGCCAGAACGGCAGCGCCCCGCTCACTGGTCCGGAGAGGGTAAACTGCTTCGGATTCACGGCGCTGATCAGCTCGCTGGAGGAGATGTTCTGCACGCGTAATAATGCCGCATCATGCTGGGGCATCCGCAGTTGCTGCATGGTGACCTTGCCCCCCAACAGTTCGACGTTGACGTCGGTTAACAGCAGCGGCGCCTCTTCGCGCCATGGGTAATCGCCCTGCAGGTCGGCGGTGATATGGTGCATCGTCACCTGGTTTTTCACCTCCGCGATACGCAGCGTAACCGGGCCGTGGGTGCCCAGCGACCAGACGCCCTCGCTGAAGCGGAATGGCAGGACAAAATCGACGCCGTTGATCTCGTTGTCGGGCATCCAGACGCTGCCGTTTTTTAGCACGCCATGTCCTCCCGCCTCAAAACCTTGATCCGCCGCCGCAGAAAAGGCGACCTGGGCATAGAGCTCCCCATCGCGCAGCTTCATTTTCCAGTCAGGCGGGACCAGGGGCTGGAAGACGTTTAACGACTGCTGCGGCCACCACGCCTGCCCGCGTAGACGTTCGCCATCCCAACGGCCATTCACCTGTACCGGGCCGATAGCCCCGGCGTGCAGCGCCCCTTTAAACTGGAAGAGCGTGGGATCGGTGCCATCGACGCTGAACGTCAGGGTGGAGGGCGGCAGCACGCTGCCGCCGGTAAAGGTCGTCTCTTGTGCATTAAAGGCCAGCGCGCCGCTAAAATGGGGATCGGCAGGGTCTCGCTGCCAGCGCACCGGGCTTTCCAGTACCAGCCGCGGCTTGCTGGCGAGCATAGAGCCGTATTGCAGTTTATCAAAGCCGGTGGAGAGCGCATTCAGCGCAATCACCGTGTCGCGCCATTCGCCCTTGCCTGCTACATCCCAACGCGCCTGCATGGGCAGAAAATGTCCCTCGCCCCAGTAACGCCACTGCCACAGCCCCTTATCCGGCAAAAAGTTGTTCGCCTGGCCGTCAAGATGGAGGGTGAAGTTACCCATCTCATTTTCATGCGCGCGCAAAATGGCCTGTAAACGTCCATCAATGCCATTACCGGTAAGCGTGACCCCGGCTAATGGCCACCGCACTTCATCAATATTCAGCGCGTTGATGAGACGGCCACGCGAACGTAGCAGCGCCCCGGGGGCAAAAGCCAGTTTAGGATCGGCCAGGCTGCCCGTCAGCGTTGCCGGGAGCCCGGCGTAGAAAATGAGATCATCCTGCTTGGCCTCACCGTTAAGATGCAGCGGCATATTGCTGTTATCCATACTTAACGTGCCGGGGCCAAAGCTGAGCACGGCGTTACCCTTTCCGGCATCACCGGAGGTGACTACGTTCATCCGGCCAGAAATAGTGGCCTTATCGATGCGCTGCTGCCAGTTTTCAATTCGCACCCCCAGCCGACCGCCAAGCGGAATGCCCGATTGCGTCCAGCTCCAGCGGCCATCGCTGATGGAGAATTGCTCCGGGGTGATCTGCCAGGGAAGATCCAGCAACGGCTCGCCGCTTTCGCGGGCAATCATCACCAGTTGACCTCTGTTATCCTGCCACTCCAGTTCGGCATCGACCGGAGAGTTAACCTGGGGCACCGAGAAGGTGGTCACGGCATGCCCCTGTACCGGCAGGCCGTCCGGTACGAGCGGAAGCGTGAATTCGCCCACCAGCTTCACCGGCTGGGGCGAGTCTGGCAACTGGATCTCAACATCGCTGACGGTAAGATTTTGTCCGCGCAGCGTACCACGCAGCTTGATTGATTCACCGTCGTAATGGATTTCCTGCACTTTCGGGGTCAGTGAAGCGGTAATTCTGCCTTGCCACTGCTGCCAGGGCGCCAGGGTCAGGCGATCAATACTCAGCCAGGTATTGGGCAGTAATGATTGCCACTCTGCGAGGGTCTTCGGGGCGGCTGCGCTCGGCGCGCTTTGCGGAATTTTGCTGAAACAGGCGCTATTAAGCGTGACCGCAGCGGCGTCGAACTTCCAGCGGCTGGGGTGAGAGAGCGTGGCATTTTCGATGCGCGCGATTTCGCAATCTTCTACCAGATAGCGCAGATCGGGGATGACCAGGGCGTGGCGCGTCAGGTGCGGGCTTTTTTCGAAGGCAATGCGGGTCCCCACTGGCAGCCAGATCCCGGCCAGGGTCGGAACCCACTGGGCAAGGGTCATCAGCAGCGTCAATGGCAGCAGTAACAGCAGCAGAAGGAGCGCGATGGCGGCTTTGTATTTACCCTTCATGGGTAGTTAATATCCTGATTTAGCGAAAATATTTGCCGGCAATGCCGGGCATTGTGGCACGTTTAGCCGCCAGATTGAAGCCAGGTGCGTTTTAAGGATAGTTGCTCTGACCCGAAGCGGTAAACCGCGTGTGCTGATGCGTTAGGGTAAAGCGAGAGTGGCAGAATAAAACCCTGTTGTTTTAATCTGATAGAGTTCAGACGCAAAGATGCTCTAGAATTATTCATAGAAGATATTGATTTCAATAATTTTTCATAAAATGTAAAATTATTTTAATTACGCTACTATGAAGTTAAATCACTGGAGAAAGTCCTATGAAACTCGCGGTATATAGCACAAAGCAGTACGATAAAAAGTACCTGCAACATGTTAACGAGGCGTATGGCTTCGAGCTTGAATTTTTCGACTTTCTGCTGACTGAAAAAACGGCCAAAACGGCGCACGGCTGCGAAGCCGTCTGCATTTTCGTCAATGATGACGGGAGCAGACCGGTGCTGGAAGAGCTGAAGAAACAAGGGGTGAAGTATATCGCCCTGCGCTGTGCGGGCTTTAATAATGTGGACCTCGATGCCGCCAAAGAGCTGGGGCTGAAAGTGGTTCGCGTCCCGGCCTACTCTCCGGAAGCCGTGGCTGAACATGCCATTGGTATGATGATGTCCCTGAACCGTCGTATTCACCGTGCCTATCAGCGCACCCGTGATGCGAATTTCTCCCTCGAAGGTCTGACCGGCTTTACCATGTACGGTAAAACGGCTGGGGTGGTCGGTACCGGTAAAATTGGCGTAGCGGCACTGCGTATTCTGAAAGGTTTCGGTATGCGTCTGCTGGCGTTTGATCCCTATCCGAGCGCAGCGGCGCTGGATCTCGGCGTTGAGTATGTTGATCTGCCGACGCTCTTCTCCCAGTCCGATGTGATCTCCCTGCACTGCCCGCTGACCCCGGAAAACTACCACCTGCTCAATCAGAGCGCTTTCGACCAGATGAAAGACGGGGTGATGATCATCAACACCAGCCGTGGCGGTCTGGTTGATTCTCAGGCCGCGATCGAAGCGCTGAAAACGCAGAAAATCGGTGCGCTGGGGATGGATGTTTACGAGAACGAACGCGATCTCTTCTTTGAAGACAAATCAAACGACGTGATTCAGGATGACGTGTTCCGTCGCCTGTCGGCCTGCCATAACGTGCTGTTCACCGGCCACCAGGCCTTCCTGACGGCCGAAGCCTTGATCAGCATCTCTGAGACCACCCTCGGTAACCTCAGCCAGCTGGCCAAAGGGGAAGAGAGCCCGAACGCGCTGGTATAATGTCCCGCAAGGCATTGTTCATACATAGATATGGACAATGCCTTTTCGCTTTCAGATTAAGCCCGATGATATTTTTCACATCCTTTATAGAATGTGAGTTAGGCATTTCGCAGTAATAATGTTGAGAACCAAAATGAAAACGCTCGTTGCAGTAACGCTGTTAAGCCTGACCCTGACCGGTTGTGTAAACCCAGGGAAAGCCTCAGTGCAAAAAGATCAGTTACAGAACCACCGCTTTGTGCTGGAAAGTGTTAACGGCGCCGCCGTAAAGCCCTCCGCCACACCACCTGAAATCGCGTTTGGTGAGAAAATGGCCGTATCAGGGGTGATGTGTAACCGCTTCAGCGGTGAAGGGAAGCTCTCAGAGGGCGAACTGAAGGTCAAAGAGATGGCGATTACGCGCAAACTCTGTACAGACCCTCAGCGTAATGAGCTGGATAATACGCTCAGCACTATGCTGCGCAAAGGCGCGCAGGTTGACCTCACCCAGGATCAATTAACCCTGGCGACGGCAGAAACGACGTTGATGTTTAAACGTGTGGAGTAATCAGTAACTTCCGCACGATCCGCCGGCAAGCGATTGTTCACTGCAACGTTTGCCGTTGGGCAAGGCACACATGCCGATGGCCGAGCCATCCAGTTGACGTGCAACCGAGAGCGAGCCGCCAATCATGGCGCAGTTCGCTTGTCCCGAGTTGGACATCGCCGCTCTCATCCCCGGCGCGACGTGCGCGGCGGTGGCCTGCTGAACAGGTTCATTGCTACAGGCCGACAGTAACAAGGCGGCACACCCTACCCAAAATGCTGCACGCATAACTTCTCCCCACATGAATTGGCAAAACCTAACCATCATAGGCACCCACTCCGCTCGCGTCGAGACCGCATACGCGTATTTATGCGTCCGCGAAACATTTTCTCGCAATTTTTTGGCAAAACCTTGATCTGATCGGGGGCGCGGCCGTCTCCCAGGACACAAAAGCGAAAATTGAAAAACCCTACCTTTGCTAACATTAAAGGATAATTACAGGACTCGTCATCGCGCGCGAGTCCCCTCTTTTTTGCGCAATGTAAGGGTGTCTCCTATGCAAACTATTGACGGTAATGGCGCAGTCGCGTCCGTCGCGTTTCGCACCAGTGAAGTGATCGCCATTTACCCAATTACCCCCAGTTCCACAATGGCTGAACAGGCCGATGCCTGGTCGGGTAATGGTTTAAAAAACGTCTGGGGCGATGTGCCCCGCGTTGTTGAGATGCAGTCAGAAGCCGGGGCGATCGCCGCGGTGCACGGGGCGTTACAGACGGGGGCGCTCTCAACCTCGTTTACCTCTTCGCAGGGACTGCTGTTGATGATCCCGACGCTTTACAAACTGGCCGGACAGTTAACGCCGTTTGTACTGCACGTGGCGGCCCGTACCGTTGCCACGCACGCCCTGTCGATCTTTGGCGACCACTCCGACGTTATGGCCGTACGCCAGACCGGCTGCGCCATGCTCTGCGCGGGCAGCGTCCAGGAAGCGCAGGACTTTGCCCTGATCTCACACATTGCCACTCTCAAGAGCCGCGTGCCCTTTATTCACTTCTTTGATGGGTTCCGCACTTCGCATGAGATCAACAAAATTAAGTCGATTACGGACGACACCATCCGTAGCCTGTTGCCGCAGGCAGAGATCGATGCCCACCGGGCCCGGGCGCTGAATCCGGAACACCCGGTGATTCGCGGTACATCAGCAAACCCGGATACTTATTTCCAGTCCCGGGAGGCCACCAACCCGTGGTACAACGCGGTGTACGACCACGTGGAGCAGGCGATGAACGACTTTGCCGATGCCACCGGACGGGCGTACAAGCCCTTCGAGTATTACGGTCACCCGCAGGCGGAGCGCGTGATAGTGATCATGGGATCGGCCATCGGGACCTGTGAAGAGGTGGTCGATGAGTTGTTGACCCGTGGCGAAAAAGTGGGCGTCCTAAAAGTGCGTCTTTATCGCCCCTTCTCGGCCCGACACCTGCTGGCCGCACTGCCCGAGAGCGCACGCGCCGTGGCGGTGCTGGACCGCACCAAAGAGCCCGGCGCGCAGGCGGAGCCGCTGCATCTGGATGTGATGACCGCGCTGGCGGAAGCCTTCAGCAGCGGCGAGCGCGAAACACTGCCGCGCGTTATTGGCGGGCGCTATGGCCTTTCATCTAAAGAGTTTGGCCCGGATTGCGTGCTGGCAATCTTTAACGAACTGCAGGCCAGCAAGCCGAAGCCGCGCTTTACCGTGGGGATCTACGACGACGTAACCCACCTCTCTCTGCCATTACCGGAAAACACCCTGCCCTCGCGTGCGAAGCTTGAAGCGCTGTTTTACGGTCTGGGCAGCGACGGGAGCGTGTCGGCCACCAAAAACAACATCAAAATCATTGGTAATTCCACCCCCTGGTATGCCCAGGGCTATTTTGTCTATGACTCGAAAAAAGCAGGCGGGTTAACCGTCTCGCACCTGCGCGTCAGCGAGGAGCCGATTCGCTCTGCCTATCTGGTGTCGCAGGCCGATTTTGTTGGCTGCCACCAGCTGCAGTTTATCGACAAATATCAGATGGTAGAGCGCCTGAAACCGGGCGGCATCTTCCTGCTGAATACCCCCTACAGCGCCGATGAGGTCTGGGGGCGTCTGCCGCAGGACGTGCAGGCCATGCTGAATCAGAAAAAAGCGCGCTTCTTTGTGGTGAATGCCGCAAAAATTGCCCGCGAGTGCGGTCTGGCGGCGCGCATTAACACCGTGATGCAGATGGCGTTCTTCCACCTGACAAATATTCTGCCAGGCGACAGCGCCCTGATGGAACTGCAGGGGGCGATTGCAAAAAGTTACAGCAGCAAGGGGCAGGAGCTGGTGGAGCGCAACTGGCAAGCGCTGGCGCTGGCCCGCGAATCGCTGGCGGAAGTGCCGTTGCAGGCGGTAAATGCCAGCAGTCCGCATCGTCCACCGGTGGTATCGGATGCAGCACCAGACTTTGTTAAAACCGTCACCGCCGCGATGCTGGCAGGTCTGGGTGATGCCCTGCCCGTCTCCGCGCTGCCGCCGGACGGCACCTGGCCGTTGGGCACCACCCGCTGGGAAAAACGCAATATCGCCGAAGCCATTCCGATCTGGAAAGCGGAGCTCTGTACGCAGTGCAACCACTGCGTTGCCGCCTGTCCGCATTCGGCCATCCGTGCGAAAGTGGTCTCGCCTGAGGCGATGGAAACGGCACCGGCCAGCCTCCATTCACTGGATGTGAAATCCCGCGACATGCGCGGACAGAAGTATGTGCTGCAGGTCGCGCCTGAAGATTGCACCGGCTGTAATCTCTGCGTTGAGGTGTGTCCGGCTAAAGATCGCCAGAACCCGGAGATCAAGGCCATCAATATGATGTCCCGGCTGGAGCACGTCGAGGAGGAGAAAACCAACTACGACTTCTTCCTTAACCTGCCGGAAATTGATCGCAACCAGCTTGAGCGGATCGATATTCGTACCTCACAGCTTATTACGCCGCTGTTTGAATACTCCGGCGCCTGCTCCGGCTGCGGTGAAACGCCCTATATTAAGCTGTTGACCCAGCTCTACGGCGACCGGATGCTCATCGCCAATGCCACCGGCTGCTCCTCTATTTACGGGGGGAATTTGCCCTCCACGCCGTACACTACCGATGCCAATGGCCGCGGGCCGGCCTGGGCGAACTCTCTCTTTGAGGATAATGCCGAGTTTGGTCTGGGCTTCCGCCTGTCTGTAGACCAGCACCGGGTGCGGGTTATGCGCCTGCTGGAACAGTTTGCCGATAACATCCCGGCTGATCTGAACGCGGCGCTGCACGCTGACGCGACGCCAGACGTTCGTCGTGAGCAGGTTACTGCGCTGCGCAGTGCGCTTCAGGGCGTTGCGGGGGCTGAACAGCTCCTTACCGATGCCGACGCGCTGGTGGAAAAATCGATCTGGCTTATCGGCGGTGATGGCTGGGCTTACGACATCGGCTTTGGCGGGCTGGATCACGTGCTCAGCCTGACGGAAAACGTGAACATTCTGGTGCTGGATACTCAGTGTTACTCCAATACGGGCGGTCAGGCATCGAAAGCGACGCCGCTGGGTGCAGTGACCAAATTTGGCGAGCATGGCAAGCGCAAAGCGCGCAAAGACCTGGGCGTCAGCATGATGATGTATGGCCATGTGTACGTGGCGCAAATTTCGCTGGGTGCCCAGCTTAACCAGACCGTGAAAGCGATCCAGGAGGCGGAAGCGTATCCAGGCCCGTCGCTGATTATCGCCTACAGCCCGTGCGAAGAGCATGGTTACGATCTGGCGCTGAGCCACGACCAGATGCGCCAGCTTACCGCAACCGGATTCTGGCCGTTGTATCGCTTTGATCCGCGTCGCGCCGATGAAGGTAAACTGCCGCTGGCGCTGGATTCACGTCCCCCGTCCGACGCGCTGGCCGAGACGCTATTGCAGGAGCAACGCTTCCGTCGTCTTAACGCGCAGCAGCCGGAGGTGGCAGAGCAGCTCTGGAAAGACGCCGCCGCCGATCTGCAAAAACGCTATGATTTCCTGGCGCAGATGGCCGGTAAAGCGGAGAAAGCGCCGAGCGAGTAATCCCTATTTAGCGGTATAAAAAAAGCCCGAAGATTTGTCTTCGGGCTGTTCCATTTGGAAAACAATAGGATTTAAAATTTTAAATCGTGTTCTCAACGAATTGAAATAACAACGGGCATATAACGCAGTCTATTCTAATACAGTTAACGGAACAGGTATAATTCCTATTTCACATAGTTCCACTTAAATATATTCATGTAACTTATCATTATTTCCCCTGCATTATATCCTTGAGATTTTACTTACATAGTAACAATTATACTTTGTGACTCCGCAAGCGAGTGAATTAGCATGAGACACCTTTCCAGCCGGGAAGGTTCAGCACGTATTAAATAATAAAATATAGCTTGAGGATTCGTCATCATGAAAAGAAAAGTTTTGGCTATGATCATCCCTGCCCTTTTAATGGCTAGCACAGCTCATGCGGCAGAAATATATAACAAAGATGGCAACAAATTAGATCTCTACGGCAAGGTTGATGGCCTGCACTATTTCTCTGACGATAAAGGGGCTGACGGCGATCAAACTTATATCCGTCTGGGATTTAAAGGCGAAACCCAGATTAACGATCTGATGACTGGCTACGGTCAGTGGGAATATAACGTCCAGGCCAATAATACCGAAGGGTCTGAAAATCAGTCCTGGACGCGTCTGGCCTTTGCGGGCCTCAAGTTCGGCCAGTACGGCACCTTCGATTACGGTCGTAACTATGGCGTGCTGTACGACGTCGAGGCCTGGACCGATATGCTGCCAGAGTTCGGTGGCGACAGCTATTCCAAAGCAGATAACTTCATGACCAACCGTGCCAACGGCGTGGCGACTTATCGCAATGCGGATCTGTTTGGCCTGGTTGAAGGCCTGAACGTAGCGCTGCAGTATCAGGGTAACAACGAAGATGAGGGCAACGGGAACGAAGGCACCAATAACGGTCGCGACATTCGTCATGAAAACGGGGACGGCTTCGGTATCTCTTCTACCTACGATTTCGGGATGGGTATCAGCGCCGGCGCGGCCTACACCACGTCTGACCGTACCAACGCGCAGATCAACCGTACTACGGCGGGCGGTGACAAAGCAGATGCCTGGACCGCCGGCCTGAAATACGACGCCAACAACATTTACCTGGCGACCATGTACTCTGAAACCCGTAATATGACCCCGTATGGCAAATTTGATGACGCGGTCGCCAATAAAACCCAGAACGTCGAAGTCACTGCCC
Organism: Leclercia sp. UBA5958; assembly: GCF_002430365.1. Lineage (NCBI taxonomy): Bacteria > Pseudomonadati > Pseudomonadota > Gammaproteobacteria > Enterobacterales > Enterobacteriaceae > Leclercia > Leclercia sp. UBA5958. The sequence continues at coordinate 62,346 of NZ_DJCE01000008.1, forward strand.
AGTATCAGTTCGATTTCGGTCTGCGTCCGGTCGTCTCTTATCTGCAGTCAAAAGGGAAAGATTTGGGCCACGTCTGGGGCGACCAGGATCTGGTGAAATATGCTGAAGTGGGTGCGGTTTACTACTTCAACAAAAATATGTCTACCTACGTTGATTATAAAATCAACCTGCTGGATGAAGACAACGCCTTCTATGCCGCCAATGGCATAGGTACCGACGATATCGTCGCCACCGGTCTGGTTTATCAGTTCTGATAACAGCCGCCCGCGTATCCTCGCGGGCGATTATTTTATAGCAGCCCATCAGTTTTGCTTATTTCACACCCACCGTTCATAACCTTATATTTAGGCTTTACACGCAACCACTCTTTTTAGTTGCGTCAACCGGGGGAATTGAGCCAGGATTACTATCACCTCTGCCTCGAAGTAAAGGGGACCTTGCTATGAATCATCACGCCGTCAAATCTTCACGCATCGCGTCTATTGCTTACGATACATTTAGCGAAACGCTGGAGATTCGTTTTATCGATCGCAGCGCGTACCGTTATCAGCGTGTGCCGGTACGTATTTATAACGACTTTTTGAGCGTCGTCTCGAAAGGTCGCTTCTATGATGGTGTCGTAAAAGGGAAGTTTAAAGAGACGAAGCTTCGGTGAACGCACCTCCGCTGTGCGTCTGCCCTTAACCTCCAGGCTAATCCGCCAGCCTGCGGACCGGGCGATAGGTGAGTATTCCCGCCAGCCCGCCGCCGCCGTCGTTCGGATGTACGGTCCCTTCCGAAACCTCCACTTCCGGGAAGTCGAACGGCGAAACATACTCAATGCAGGCTACGTTCACGCCATATTGATCGGGCCTGGAACGACGCTGATGGAAGGTGTAGATGCCGCATACTGAACAAAAATAGTGCGCCGCCGTCCGCGTGTTAAATCGGTACTCTGTCAGTTTATCTTTGCCTTTCAGCACCGTCACGCCCGACAGCGGTGCCGAGACCACTACCGCGCCGCGCATACGGCAAAAGGAGCAGTTACAGCGGCGGATGGTGTTAAACCCATCCGACAGCTCAACCGTAAATTGCACCGCGCCGCAGTGGCACTGCGCTGACACTTTATTTGCCATAAGATCCCCCTCGCTGAAACTCTGCTAAAAATGCGCACCCTGTTATGACAGGCCCCACCGGTACGGGTTAAGTGTAAGACGCGCTGGCGATTACTGCCCGCCTGCCGGGCATGACGTGACGCCTTCTTGTACTTTGGCTGGGCAAGGCATTGCCGCTCAGGTGCTTAATTTGTCGTAATTAATGGGCTTGGGGGCTAATGTGTGAGGTTATACGTAAGGAAAGTCCTAATCACCAGGCCATACGCTTGTTGTTGGTGGCCAGGCTGCCAGGCTATTGATGACTCTGATGCGGAGAATGCCAACTCCGGGGAAACATCAATAAAAAAAGAGCGTTAAGACTGAGACTCCTGTAGCCCTCCTTGTGGGGGCTTTTTTTTATCATGGTGCCCTTTAAGCGCGCTATTTAGCAGACCGCGATCATTAATTTTTACCTGCTACGCGTGAGAAAAATAGAGGCGATGCACGCTCTTTACCCTTTATGCGTTCCTGAAGCGTTTACAAATTTTGCTGCGCAGGAAGCAAGAGTGACGTTCTGCGCTAAAACATGCTGGCATTCGTCGCCGCAATCCGTACCATACACGGCACACTTTCGCATGCTGGTGATGACCAGCAGGCGCTAACCCGTCTTTTATTGTTAATCGGATGGGGCACATTCATGCGCAGAGGGTGTACGAAATCTTTGCTTTCTCGAAAATGAGAGCAATAGCGAACAGGCGGTAATGCTGAAGACCAGACCGGCGCTTTACCCCACTGGTGCCCCATTCGATATCTGAGTAACTTTTAAATGCAACAGAATCAAGATATTAGTAAAAAAGAACAGTACAACCTGAACAAGCTGCAAAAGCGTCTGCGTCGTAACGTCGGCGAAGCCATTGCGGATTACAACATGATTGAAGAAGGCGACCGCATCATGGTCTGCCTGTCAGGTGGTAAAGACAGTTATACCCTGCTGGAGATCCTGCGAAACCTCCAGCAGAGCGCCCCGGTCAATTTCTCGCTGATCGCGGTCAACCTTGATCAGAAACAGCCGGGCTTCCCGGAGCATATCCTGCCGGAATATCTGGAACAGCAGGGTGTGGAGTATAAGATTGTTGAAGAGAATACCTACGGCATTGTGAAAGAGAAGATCCCGGAAGGCAAAACCACCTGCTCGCTCTGCTCTCGCCTGCGCCGCGGTATTCTCTACCGTACTGCCACCGAACTGGGTTGCACCAAGATTGCCCTCGGCCATCACCGCGACGACATCCTGCAAACCCTGTTCCTGAATATGTTCTACGGTGGCAAGATGAAAGGCATGCCGCCAAAATTGATGAGCGATGACGGTAAGCACATTGTGATCCGCCCGCTGGCCTACTGCCGCGAGAAAGATATCGAGCGCTTTGCCGAGGCTAAAGCCTTCCCGATTATTCCGTGTAACCTCTGCGGCTCGCAGCCTAATCTGCAACGCCAGGTGATTGCCGACATGCTGCGTGACTGGGACAAACGCTATCCAGGTCGCATAGAAACCATGTTCAGCGCCATGCAGAACGTGGTGCCATCGCACCTTAGCGATATCAACCTGTTTGACTTCAAAGGCATTAAGCACGGTTCGGAAGTGGTGAACGGCGGCGATCTGGCCTTTGACCGCGAAGAGATTCCGATGCAGCCGGCGGGATGGCAGCCGGAAGAAGATGACGCACAGCTGGATGAGATGCGCCTGAACGTCATTGAAGTGAAATAAAAACAACGCGTCTCAGACAAGCGCTGAGACGCGATTTCCCCGCTTATTTCAGCAGGCGAACGCGGCAGGTTTTCCCTTTAATCTTTCCGTTTTGCAACTGTTTCCAGGCTTTCTGCGCAACCGACTGACGTACTGCCACATAAACGTGAGCGGGATGGACAACAATTTTCCCGATATCGGCACCCTCCAGCCCAATGTCACCGGTTAACGCCCCCAGCACATCACCCGGACGCATCTTGGCTTTTTTCCCGCCATCAATGCACAGGGTGGCCATCTCCGCCGCCAGCGGCGTAATACTGACATTCGCCGGGGCTGTGACCCAGTTCAGTTTAATTTGCAGCATCTCCGCCAGGATGTTGGCGCGCTGCGCCTCTTCCGGCGCGCAGAAGCTGATGGCTAACCCGCTGTTCCCTGCACGCGCAGTACGTCCGATACGGTGGACATGGACTTCGGGATCCCATGCGAGCTCGTAGTTCACCACGAGCTCCAGGGATTTGATGTCCAGGCCTCGCGCCGCCACATCCGTCGCCACCAGCACGCGCGCGCTGCCGTTGGCAAAACGCACCAGAGTCTGGTCACGATCGCGTTGTTCTAAATCTCCATGCAGGGAGAGCGCGCTTTGGCCCGCCGCGGTCAGGGCGTCACACACCGACTGGCAATCTTTTTTAGTATTACAAAACACCACGCAGGAGGCGGGTTTGTGAATGCTTAGCAGCTTCTGGAGCAGCGGGATTTTGCCCTGCTGCGTGGTATCAAAGAACTGCTGTTCGATCGCGGGTAACGCATCCACAGTGTCGATCTCGATCGCCAGTGGATTTTGCTGCACCCGGCCACTGATCGCCGCAATGGCTTGTGGCCAGGTCGCCGAAAAGAGAAGGGTTTGTTTAGAGGCAGGGGCAAAACGGATCACTTCGTCGATGGCCTCGCTAAATCCCATGTCCAGCATGCGGTCGGCTTCATCAAGCACCAATGTTTGCAGGGCCTCCAGCGACACCGTCCCTTTTTGCAGGTGATCTAACAGACGGCCCGGCGTGGCAACGATAATGTGCGGCGCATGTTGCAAGGAGTCGCGCTGGGCGCCGAACGGCTGACCGCCGCAGAGGGTTAAAATTTTGGTGTTAGGCAAGAAACGCGCCAGACGGCGCAGTTCGCCAGCCACCTGATCCGCCAGCTCCCGGGTCGGGCAAAGTACCAGCGACTGCGTCTGGAACAGCGAGGCATCAATGTGCTGTAACAGGCCAAGACCGAATGCAGCCGTTTTACCACTGCCGGTTTGCGCCTGCACGCGTACATCGCGTCCCTCAAGGATCGCCGGAAGCGCGGCAGCTTGTACAGGGGTCATCGTCAGGTAGCCCAACTCGTTGAGATTATCGAGTTGGGCGGCAGGCAGTACGTTCAGTGTAGAAAAGGCGGTCACAATTATTCTCGCGTTAAAAAGTCACAGTCAGCAGGCGCGTATCCTCGCAGATCTGCCCTTACGATGCGACATTTTAATCGGAACTTCATCAGGGGGTGGATCCGGCATCGGTTGCGGACGCGGAATAGGTTCGGGCACAGGTACCGGGTCGGTAGGCACCGGGTCCGATTGTTGTGGCTGCCAGAGCAGCAGTGTTAACAGACAGGTCATTTTACCCTCCGGGCATTGGGAGTGACTCTTTTAGGGTAGACGCTGCTGTACGACAGGCAAAAAAAAGCCGACTATTTTAGTCGGCGTCGTACGAATCAATTGTGCTATGCAGTAATTCAAAAAAGGAAGTAAGACAATATGGAGCGCAACGCCCATCGCTTGACGTTGCATTCACCTGCGAAACGAATAGTGCACCTTTACGACAGGCAGTTTCTTGACCTCGCTCAAGTAAAATGGCGTTTTAAGCTTTTCACAACCTGAGAAATGCGTAAATTTACAGCCATTTACTGCGATGCAACCACCATGCAACACCGCCGATTAAAACCACTAACATGATGCAAAACACTGAAAAACCGAAGCGGTATGCCCCTCCGGGAATACCGCCCAGATTGACGCCAAACAGGCCGGTTAAAAAGGTACTGGGTAAAAAGACCATCGCCATCAGCGACATCGTGTAGGTGCGCCGGGATAGCGACTCCTGCATCACCTGCGCAATCTCATCGGACATCACCGCGGTTCGCGCGATGCAGGCGTCAATCTCATCCAGCCCGCGGCCAAGACGGTCAGCGATATCCTGCATCCGCCGGCGCTGATCGTCATTCATCCAGCTCAGGCGCTCACTCGCCAGCCGTGCATAGACATCGCGCTGCGGAGCCATATAGCGCCGCATCACAATCAGTTGTTTGCGCAGGAGCGCGAGGAAACCGCGCGGGGGAATTTGCTGATCGAGCAGATTGTCTTCCAGATCGATAATTTTATCGTGCAGCTCTTCAATAAACTCGCTGGCGTGCTCGGTCAGGGCATCGCAGACATCCACCAGCCAGCCACCACAATCTTCCGGCCCGGTCCCCTCTTTCAGATCATTAATGACATCGTCCAGCGCCAGTACCTTGCGCTGACGCGTCGAGACAATGAGCCGCTCATCCATATACACGCGCATCGCTACCAGCTGATCGGGACGTTCATCGGTGCTGCCATTAATACACCGCAGGGTGATCAGGGTACCCTCACCCATTCGCGTAACGCGCGGGCGCAGACTTTCCCCAGCCAGCGCATCGCGCACATAGTTGGGGAGTAATGGGGTCGATGCCAGCCAGTCAGCACTCTCAGGTTGCGTGTAGTTCAGGTGAAGCCAGCAAGGGTGTTCACGATCGATGATATCGTCGTTTTCCAGCGGCCTTGCTGCCCCCTTTCCGTCAAGTATCCACGCAAATACCGCGTCAGGAACGTTAACTTCAGATCCTTTAATGCCTTCCACAGCGCCTCCGCCTTTCATCTATCTTGTTGTCAGTCTAGCCACCCTGGCATGTTAAGCAACAATTTACATGGGCATCGCGCTGAATTTGCTCATAAAAAAGCCTGGCGAACCAGGCTTTATCTTTAGTAAGAGTGCCCCATTCGCGAGGCTAATCGTCGACCATCCATGCCATAGTTTTCCGTATTCTCTTGCTCGAGACGGAAGTTACGCGTGCGAGCCTGCAGCTCAATCACCTGATTTTTTAATACCGCAGAGGAGCCAGAGAGTTCATCGACCATCGCCACGTTGCTCTGGGTCACGTTCTCCAGGTCGCTCAGCGCGAGGGTGATTTGCGCAATGCCCATCTCCTGTTCGCTGGTGGAGTTCGAGATCTCATTCATGAGCTGGCTCACCTGACCCGAGCCGCTCACGATATCGCGCATGTTCTTTTCTGCCTCCGACACCACCATCGCCCCCTGGTTGACGTTATGGCTGGTCACGTCGATGAGCGATTTAATGTTTTTGGCCGCTTCCGCACTGCGATGGGCCAGGCTACGTACCTCACCCGCCACGACCGAGAAGCCTTTACCGTGGTCGCCGGCGCGTGCGGCCTCTACGGCCGCGTTCAAGGCCAGTATATTGGTCTGGAAAGCGATACCGTCAATCATGGAGATAATTTCGGTCATCTGCTGAGCGCATTCGGTTATCGAATTCATATTATTCGCCACCTGCCCCATCAACTCGCCCCCCTTTTTCGCCTGCTGTGTGGCGGCATTCGCCCGCTCGCTGGCCAGACGGGTGTTGTCTGCCGTGTTACGCGTGGTGGCGGCCATCTGCTCCATGCTGGCCGCCGTTTCTACCAGCGAGGCCGACTGCTGCTCTGTTTTGGCCGAAAGGGCCGCGCTGCGCGCCGCCAGCTGATCCGACAGGCTCATCGCCGTTTGTGAAGAGGCACGAATTTCACTTACCAGCGTCGCGATATTGCCGGATAGCGTGTTAATGCCCGGGATTAATCGCCCGGCGCAATTATTACCGAACTCGGGAATGATTACGCCCAGTTTGCCCGCGGTAACTTCTTCAATACTTCTTTTCACAGTATTGATCGGCTTCACAAGAAATTGTGTCAAATAGGTGAATAAGAGTAAAAAAGCGACGATGAAGAAAATGTTCAACGCGATCAGTAGAGTGAATTTCCCGGGAGACACTGCAACCAGGAAATTGGATATTAAAAAGACGCCCACGAGATAAACAAGAACAAATGTTCTTACGCTAATGTTTTTAAGCATAATAGAGTCCGCAATCGATATTTTTGTCGATATTGAGTTTATAGCACCCGCCTTTTTATTTTTCATCTCAAATTTAAGGTCTTGTTGCCTTTGGTGGTCATACCAGTTAATTTGCGTTAGGTAAGGATATAATCTGTCATTAATAAATACAAACCAGCAAAAACTCCAGTACGCATGCGCTCTATATACTATATCGTTATTTTTTAACAACGTAGTTTTTAATTGCGCTACGTCTCACTGATGAAAAGAATCAGGGTTGATTAAACCTAATTTAGTCACGCTTAAGTATTATCGAGATGGCATGTTTCTTCAATACCGCTACAAATAATGATAAAGATTTTTCGCTGAATACCGATAACGTATAGACCCAGAAATAATATTTTGACCGAATGGTCAATTATTTGCCAGACTGTTTCGACTTCTGCAGGCCAGAGATGCAATAATTTATAAAACAGTGTTTTTATTCCGGTTCTCATCCACCACCCCGTTCTATCCTGACTCCCTGCTAATCATCCCGATGATTGACGACCCTGTACGGACCCAACGTTTTACCGCGAACGCGCGTTTGTTGATTCATTAAGTGGCGATTGAGACCCGGTTTTCAGCTCCGTTCGTGGCGACAGGAAAACGTTAGCCGTCAGTAAAATAAATAAGAATCATGCGCGGGTCTCACAAAAAAATCATGCCTGATGGTATGAAGTAGAGTATGTTGCAAAGAAAACCGTGCGTGTCGTTTCCGTTATGGTCCAGGCTGCGTGCCGATAAATGGGACTTAATTATGTCGCTACCTGAGTTTGATGCGCTTAATATTCTTAAAACGCCCGTCTGGTTGATCTCCGCGGAAACAGAAACCCTGCTTTTTGCCAATACGGTGGCGAAAGCGTTTATGCAGGGGGCAACGTTCGACGCGCTGCGTAAGGGGAATTACTGCGCCCATGCGCAAACGTCGCTGGCCATGTATGTTCCAGATTTAAAAGCGCAGCAGGAGATTGTTGAGGTCTGGACTATCCTGCATCGCGACGAAAAAATCACCCTGAGCTGCCGGCTGTCGCTGACCTCCTTTGCCCCTTATGGCGAAGTGATTGTCTTCGAAGGTCTGCCTCCCCAGCCTGCGACGGGACTCAAAGCCACCCGCTCGGCCACCTATCAGCGTAAAAAAAAGGGTTTTTACGCCCGCTTTTTTCTCACTAACAGCGCGCCGATGCTGCTGATCGATCCGGCCCGTGACGGCCAGATCGTAGATGCCAACGTCGCGGCCCTCACTTTCTACGGCTATAACCATGACGAGATGTGCAGCAAACATACCTGGGAGATCAACACACTTGGCCGGAACATCTTGCCAGTCATGAACGAAATCGCCCGCTTGCCCGGCGGACATAAGCCGCTGAATTTTGTCCATCGCCTCGCAAACGGGACCACCCGCCACGTACAGACCTACGCCGGGCCAATTGAAATCTATGGCGATAAGTTGATGCTGTGCATCATTCACGATATTACCGAGCAAAAAAGGCTGGAGCAGGAACTTGAGCACGCCGCCCTTCGCGATTCACTCACGGGGCTGCTGAACCGCCGTCAGTTCTATAGTCTGACCGACAAAACAACCGCCGCTCAGCTGCCGCTCCAGCAGGAGTTCAGCCTGCTGCTGGTGGACACCGATCACTTCAAAGATATTAATGATATGTTCGGCCATCAAAAGGGGGATGAGGTATTAATTGCCCTTGCAAGGATGCTGGAGAGTTGTTGCCGCAAAGACGATTACGTCTTCCGCTGGGGGGGCGAAGAGTTTGTCCTGCTGCTCCCCCGCACTTCACTGGAAGCGGCTTTACAACTGGCAGAAACTCTTCGCGTCGCTATTGCTCACATCGCCCTTCCCGGCCTGCCGCGCTTTACTGTCAGTATTGGTGTCGCACGTCACAACCCGGACGAGAACATAGATGAACTTTTCAAACGGGTGGATGATGCTCTCTACCGCGCAAAAAACGATGGGCATAACAAGGTGCTGGCCGCCTGAAGGGGTAGCCTGGTTTCACGCCCCCCCTTCTGATTAGGCGCGGTTGCCTGACCTTCACAGGCAACCGCTACGCATCAGTGCTTCTCAATATACATCGTGCGGCTGTAGGCCACGTCTTCCGGGTTATTGATCGGGTAGCCCTTCACCCAGGGTTTGATCAAGCGGCCATTGGTGTATTGATAAATCGGGGCCACTGGGGCTTTTTCGGCCAGAATTTTCTCTGCGGCGTTGTAATCCGCATTCCGCGCCTTCGCGGTGGTCTCCATGGATGCCTGGTTAATCACCTTGTCATACGCCGGGTCGTTGAAGCGTGAAATATTCCCCGTGTGGGTGGAGGTCAACAGCGAGAGGAAAGTCGACGGCTCGTTATAATCCCCTACCCACGAGGCGCGGATCACATCGAAGTTGCCGGTGTTACGACTGTCGATGTAGGTTTTCCACTCCTGGTTTTGCAGCTTCACATCCACGCCGAGGTTCTTCTTCCACATCGACGCCACCGCGATGGCGATTTTCTGGTGGTTTTCAGAGGTGTTGTACAGCAGCGTCAGCTTCAATGGGCGCTGAGGATTATAGCCTGCCGCCTGAAGCAGGGTTTTCGCCTGGGCGTTAAGCTCCTCTTGCGACATCTGCTCAAACGGCGACGGCTCTGGAGTAAAGCCCGCCGTCACATCCGGGGTGAAGTGCCAGGCCGGTTTTTCGCCCGTACCCAGGACTTTCTCGGCCATAATGCGCCGGTCGATGGTCATACTCAGCGCCAGACGCACCCGGGCATCGGCGGTCGGCCCTTTCTGGGTATTAAAGGCGTAGTAATAGGTACCTAGCTGAGGGGGCGTATAGACCTGCCCTGGAATATCTTTCAGTAACTTTTGATAGAGGTTTTTCGGGAAAGATTCGGTAATGTCGATATCGTTCGCCAGGTAGCGTTTGGTGGCGGAAGACTCCTGATTGATCGGCACAAAGGTCACCTTCTTCAGCACCGTTTTGCCATTGTCCCAGTAATGCGTATTGGGCTCGACCACCAGCTTCTCGTTCACCACCCGATCTTTCAGCACGAACGCGCCGTTTCCTACCAGCGCACCAGGGCGGGTCCACTCTTTACCGCTTTCGACGTTGGCTTTTTGTACCGGATAGAAGGCGAAACTGGCGGTAAGGTTAGCAAACCACGGCAAGGGTTTATCCAGTTGCACGCGCAGGGTGTGGTTATCTACCGCCGTCACGCCGAGCTTGTCTGGCGTGGCTTTCCCGTCAATGATCGCCTGGGCGTTGGTCACGCCTGCCAGCGCAGCAAACCACGCAAAAGGCGACGTGGTTTTCGGATCAACCAGACGCTGCCAGCTGTAAACAAAATCTTGCGCCGTGACCGGGGTACCGTCTGACCACCGGGCATTATCGCGCAGGGTGAAGGTCCAGACCCGGTTGTCATTGCTCTGCCAGCGGGTAGCAACACCCGGTACCAACTCGCCTTTCTCGTTCTGGTTTACCAGGCCTTCAAACAGATCGCGTATAACCTGAATTTCAGGCAGCCCCACGGCTTTGGCGGGATCGAGTGATGCGGGTTCATCTTTAATATGGCGAACCAGCTCCTGTCTCGGCGCCAGCTGCGTGCCGGAAGGAATATCCGCCGCAAAGGACCAGGATGACAGGCCGCACAGCAACAGGGCAGAAGTAAGCAGCGAAACAGGATGCTTCATGAGATCCTCTCTGGAATAGTGGCTAACAAGCAGATGGCTAATTATTTGTTTCAGAACAGTGAAATGCAAATAACTTACGCCGGAAACATGATATACGCCAGTTTTCCCGGGCTGGCGAAACTATTTGATTAAGCAGATGTTTTGCACAACACTGCCAGTAAGCACCATTATCATCAGGATCCCCTATGACCCTTACTCGCCCCCGAACAGAACGTGGCGCTTTTCCTCCCGGCACCGAACATTATGGTCGCTCACTGCTTGGCGCGCCGCTTATCTGGTTTCCCGCGCCCAATGCCGATCGTGAAAGTGGCCTTATCATCGCCGGCACCCATGGCGATGAAAATTCCTCGATTGTCACCCTCTCCTGCGCGCTACGCACTCTGGCGCCCGAACAGCGTCGGCATCACGTGGTGTTGACGGTTAATCCGGATGGGTGTCAGTTGGGGCTGCGCGCCAACGCGCGCGGGGTGGATTTAAATCGCAACTTCCCGGCAGCAAACTGGCGCGCAGGCGAGACGGTTTATCGCTGGAACAGCGCGGCAGAAGAGCGGGATGTGGTGCTGCTAACCGGCGAAAAACCAGGTTCAGAGCCCGAAACCCAGGGGTTGTGCAAGTTGATTCACAAGCTGCACCCGGCATGGGTGGTCTCGTTTCACGATCCGCTCGCCTGTATAGAGGACCCCGGCCATACGGCGCTGGGACGCTGGCTGGCAGAGGCTTTCTCCCTGCCACTGGTCACCAGCGTCGGCTATGAAACGCCAGGCTCGTTTGGTAGCTGGTGTGCGGACCTGGGTCTTCACTGCATCACCGCAGAGTTCCCCCCCATCTCTTCTGACGAAGCCAGCGAAAAGTATCTGAAAGCGATGGTGGGCCTGCTGCGCTGGGAAGCTCAAAGATAGAGGGTACCGGCGCGAAACTGCAGGGCGGGTGAGACATCGACCGCCAGCCACGTGGGGCCATCCAGGTCGGCGAAGCTGACCTCTGGCACCAGCGGCAGCGCGGCGCCGATGGCTCTGGAGGTGCAGAGCATGCAGCCCAGCATCAGGGCGAACCCCTGCTCCTGCGCCTCAGTAGCTAACGCCAGCGCCTCGGTCAGCCCACCCGTTTTATCGAGTTTTATATTGACCATCTCATAGCGCCCTTTTAGCTCACTCAGGCTTGCGCGCGTGTGGCAGCTCTCATCGGCACAGATGGGCAGCGGATGAATAAAGTTTGCGAGCGCCGCATCTTCCCCCGCGGGGAGAGGCTGCTCAAGCATCGCCACCCCGAGGTCTGCCAGCAGCTGGCAGCGCGCCGCCAGCCCTTCAACGTGCCAGGATTCATTAGCATCGACAATCAGCGTAGCCTCTGGCGCTGCCGCACGGATCGCAATCATCCGTTCGCTTATCAGGCGATCGTCCAGTTTGACCTTCAGCAATCTTGCTCCGGCCGCGCTGAGCGCCTGGGCGCTGGCGGCCATCTGCTCAGGCTCGCCAATGACCACTGTCTGAGCCGTTATGAGGCTTTGGGGGAGCGTGGCACCCGCCAGATGCGCCAGGGGCATCTCCTGCTGACGGGCGGCAAGATCCCAGAGGGCGCAGTCCACGGCATTACGAGCCGCTCCGGGGGGCAGAGCTGCCTGCAGCGCTTCGCGCGTCATACCCTGCTCGATTTCTGGCCCCAGGGCCATAATTTGCGCCATCACAGAGGCTGGCGTTTCGCCGTAGCGCGGATAAGGCGTACACTCCCCCACACCTTTAATGCCCTCCTCCTCGATTTCAACGACCACGACGCAGGCTTCGCTGCGGGCACCCCGGGAGATGACAAAGGGTGAATGCAGAGGCCAGGCTTCTTCGTAAACCTTGAGGGTTTTCATCACTCGCTCCTGTAATGCGACTTATCGTAAATAGGGTTTGCCGTGTTATTCGCTGTTGTCATACACTAGCGGCGACGTTAACTATATGTAAACAGGAAGATATCCATGTCACAACTCGTTCATTTCCAGGGCAACCCGGTTGCTGTTGCTGGTGCCATTCCGCAGGCGGGTAGCAAGGCACAGGCTTTTACTCTCGTAGCAAAAGACCTGTCCGACGTCGCGTTGAGCCAGTTTGCTGGCAAACGTAAAGTCCTGAACATTTTCCCAAGCATCGACACTGGCGTGTGTGCCGCATCAGTGCGTAAATTCAACCAACTGGCCACTGAAATGGACAACACCGTGGTGCTGTGCATTTCCGCCGATCTGCCGTTTGCCCAGTCTCGCTTCTGCGGCGCAGAAGGCCTGAGCAACGTCATCACCTTGTCTACGCTGCGTAACGCAGATTTCCTGCAGAACTATGGCGTGGGCATCGCCGAAGGCGCGCTGAAAGGCCTGGCCGCGCGTGCTGTTCTGGTCATTGATGAAAACGACAATGTCGTCTTCAGTCAGCTGGTGGATGAAATTACCACCGAGCCAGATTACACGGCTGCGCTGGAAAGCCTGAAAGCCTAAGCGCTACGGCAAAATAAGAAAGCCTCCGCAAGGAGGCTTTTTTGTTACTCGTCACCTTTTTTCTGGCTCAGTCCATACTCGCGCAGCTTATTGGCAATTGCGGTATGCGACACGCCCAGACGCTTCGCCAGCTTACGGGTGCTGGGGTAATCGCGATAAAGCTGGGTGAGTACCGAGCGTTCAAAACGGCTGGTGATATCATCCAGCGAACCTTCCATCGCCTCTTCACCCACTGACACCGTACCGGCGTCATAGTCCGGCAGCAGAATGTCCTGTGGGCGGAGCTCATAACCTTCCAGCTGACTGAGGGCCCGGTAGATCGCGTTTTTTAACTGCCGCACATTGCCCGGCCAGCCGTAGCGCGTCAGCACGTTACTCAGATCGGCCGAGAATTTAGGACGCGGAATGCCTTGCTCATCGGCAAAGCGAGCGACAAAGAGTTCCGTTAACGGCATGATGTCCTGCGGGCAATCACGCAGCGGTGGAATATTCAGGGTCAGCACGTTCAGACGATAGTAGAGATCTTCCCGGAACAGCCCTTTTTGTACCAGCTCCACCAGGTTTTTTTGGGTCGCGCAGATGACGCGCACATCCACGTGAACCTCGTGATCTTCCCCCACCCGGCGGAACGTACCGTCATTAAGGAAGCGTAGCAGTTTGGCCTGCATGCGCGGCGACATTTCGCCAATCTCATCCAGCAGGACCGAGCCGCCGTTGGCCTGCTCGAAGAACCCTTTTATCCCCTCCGGCGCGTGGCCGAATAGTTCGCTCTCGACCGCATCTTCCGGAATCGAAGCGCAGTTAAGCGCAAGATAGGGTTTTGCCGCGCGGGGGCTGGCCAGGTGGACAGCATGCGCCAGCAGATCTTTACCGGTGCCGGTATCGCCGGTGATCAGTAGCGGCGCGGTGAGGTTTGCCAGCTTACGGGCCTGGTCAACGACGTGACGCATCTTCGCGCTGACAGCGATGATCTGATTGAACGCACTCATATCCTGGCTGCTGAGGTCCTGCAGCTGACGTCCCATTCGCACCGTAGAGCGCAGCATAATCACCGCCCCGGTTAGCACGCTGACGTCATTTTCACCCTTCAGGTAAAACGGCGTAATCTCCATCAGGAAGTTTTGCCCGTGGATCACCACGTGTTCGCTGTGGGTGGACTGCGGGTTGCTCTCCAGCCAGCGCTGGAAATTAAAACCGGGGATCAGCTGGGGCGCCGTATGGTTACGCAATTTGTCTGCGTCAAGACCGAAAAGCTGACAGCCTGCCTGGTTGGCACGCTCGATTTTGCTTTTCATATCAAGGGATAAAAACGGCTCCGGCATCGCCTGCAACAGGGCGTTCAACGCCAGATGTTCGCGTTCGGAAGGCATCCACGGCACCGTGCGCACATCCGTAACGCCAGCGATACGGCGGATTTCAGCCATTAAACTGCTGAATGTATCGAATTCGATTTCGGCGAAATTGAGGTAAATCTTCCCGATGGGATCGATCTCAATGCCGCGCAGATCAATGCTACGCAAAACAAGGAGATCAAGTAACTCGCGAGTCAGGCCGAGACGGTCCTTACAAAAAACTTCCAGACGCATGGGAAAATCACTCTATAAGCCAGTAACCTACAAATGATAAGCCAGATATCGCTATTCAGGAAGATGGCTGTCAACAAATATTGACAGCCTGCGGAAATAACACGCAGTGCGCCTATGACTGCGGCTTTTTATTCAACGTCTCTTTCAACTGGCCGATCAATTCGCGGCGGAAATCACCGAGCCGCGGTTTATCCCCCTCGATCCACGGCAGCGGACGGCAGAGTTCCATGGCTTTGATCCCCAAACGTGCAGTCAGTAAACCAGCGCCGATACCCTGGGCGGCGCGGGTCGAGAGACGCGCGGCCAGATCCTGAGACATCCAGTCCATACCCACCTCACGTACCAGTTCAGTGGCGCCGGCAAACGCGATGTTGAGCAGTACCAGGCGAAACAGTCGCAGCCGACTGTAGTACCCCAGCTCAATGCCGTAGAGGGTGGCGATGCGGTTGATCAGCCGTAAATTACGCCAGGCAATAAAGGCCATATCCACCAGCGCCAGCGGACTGACGGCAATCATCAGCGTGGACTCAGCGGCCGAGCGGCTGATTTCACGTCGCGCCTGCGAGTCGAGTACCGGCTGTACCAGGTGTGCGTACAGTGAAACCACTTCCCGGTCATTCTGCGTTTCGTGAATCGCGGCGTACCAGCGCTGCAACGCCGGATGAGAGTGATCCAGCCCCGCCTGTTGCGCTAATTTTTCACAGAATGCACGCCCTTTGCCCGTGGCATGGCTGTGTAGCAAATCGCGGGCTTCGTCGCGCTCGTGCGCACGCTGACGCAGGCGCCAGAGTCGACGCCATTCGGTGGCCAGCGATCCGACCCCTGCGCCAATAATCAGGGCGCCCGCCGCGCAACCTCCCAGTGCCACCCAGTCTTGCGTCTGCCAGGCGTGCATCGTCCACTGAACGCCCTGGCCCACCACGCTTACACCAAACAGCGCCAGCCCGGCGGTGACCATTTTGCGCCACAGGCTGCGTTTGGGCCGCAGGGCCTGCTCCACAACCGCTTCCGCCTGGCCCTCTTCTTCAGCGAGCAGCGTTTCTGTTAACGCCGGTGCGAAGTTGTCCGCCTGGGGGCCGTTAAAGGTCTGCGCAGATCGAAACGCTTCGGTGCGGTCCGGCTCCAGCGGTCCGGAGAAATCAATACGGGGTTTGAGCGGTTCCGTCATCGCAATTTATCTCCAATTAAAAACTCCAGTGCAGCATCCAGGCGTATATGCGGTAGCGGTTGATCGACATTCATCGTCTGAGGACGGAATGCTTCAAACTGAAAACCCTGATTTTGCCAGAACGCCTGGCCTGGCAAGCGAGCGGGCACCTCCCCGGGATAGACCGTAAGCGGTTCGCCATCGTTCAGACGATGCCCGCGCAGCGCCGGGATTTTCTCACCGTTTACGTCAATCAGCCCACTCTGCGTAGCCTGAACCGACGCTAGCCCCAGGCAATCCATGCTGATCCCCTCGAAGGCGGCGTTCTGCCAGGCATCCTGCACCAGCTGTTGCAGGAGTGAGACCATATTGGCGTGCTGATCTACCGTCACGTGATCGGCTTTGGTGGCGGCAAACAGCAGCTTATCAATGACCGGGGAGAACAAGCGACGAAACAGCGTTCGCTGGCCGTAGTGGAAACTTTGCATGAGCTGGGTGAGCGCCAGGCGCATATCGTTGAAAGCTTGCGGGCCGCTGTTGAGGGGTTGCAGGCAATCAACCAACACGATCTGGCGGTCGAAGCGCAAAAAGTGGTTGGTGTAAAAGCCCTTGACCACTTTGTCGCAATAATAGTTAAACCGCTCGCGCAGCATGCCGACGTTGGTCTGTTTGTCGGCCTGCGCCAGTTTAGATTCGCCGTAGGTCTCCACATCCGGCCAGGGGAAGAACTGCAGCGCGGGGGCACCCGCCATATCCCCCGGCAGCACGAAGCGGCCCGGCTGGATAAAGTGTAGCCCCTCTTTTTTGCACTGATGCAGATAGTCGGTCCAGGCTTCGGCGATGGCGGCCAGGCGGTTTTCATCAGCCGGTGCCAGCGGATCCAGCCCTTCACAGAGGCTGCGCCATTTGGCTGACCACTCGGCCCTGTGACCCTGTAACAAACCGGTCATCTGCCGGGACCAGCTCAGGTAATCCTGCGTCAACATGGGCAGGTCCAGCAGCCATTCGCCGGGGTAATCTACGATTTCAAGATAGAGCGTAGACGTCTCTTTGAAGTGGCGCAGTAGTGAGTCATTGGAGCGAAAACGAAGCGCCAGGCGGATTTCGCTAACCCCACGGGTCGGCGTCGGCCAGATAGGAGGCGTACCGTACAACTGCGCCAGCCCTTCATCATAGGTAAAACGGGGGATACCGAAATCGCGCTGGGGCACGCGTTTTACGCCTAACAGACGCTCTTCGCGCACGGCGCTCAGAAGCGGCAGACGCGCCCCCGCATGAAGATTGAGCAGTTGGTTGACCATCGCCGTGATAAAGGCGGTTTTGCCGCTGCGGCTCAGTCCAGTGACCGCCAGGCGCAAATGCCGGTCAACCCCGCGGTTGACCAACGAGTTGAGTTCATTTTTAAATCGCTTCATCGCCATCCTGTATCGTCTGAAGGAATTATTGTTCTTAAATATATGACATGGGGTTAACAAGAAGGGAATAAAAGCCCCGAAGGGCAATGGCACATCATCGATGTGCCGTTATTTCAGTTTGCCGGAAAGGCGAGTCGCCAGTTTTTTCAGTAAGGGTTCGAGGGCCACCGCCAGCAACAGTCGGACGGGTTTACGTGCGACCGACTTGATCGCCCAGCCCGCAACCCCTGCCGGGCCGTAGCGCAATGCGGTGAGTAGTACCAGCTTCCCTGCGATTTTGAGGCCTGGTTTAACACTCTGCCCGGCCTTGTGCCAGCGTTGATTCATCTCTGTTCTCTCAGTTATAGCTGACGAAAACGGCTTCGCAGCGTAAAGGTATCGGAGGTGACATACCGTTCCATTTCGCGCAGGCGCTGTTCGCCTGACGCCAGTTCGGCATCCACCGCATCCAGTAATTCAGAACTGGTGGGGACGTTTTCCCCCTCCATCGCTCCCTCCGGCATCGGATCCAGCACGAAGGACAAAATGATATAGGCCACTAACGTAATAAAGGCCAGGCCAAAGAAGATGGAGAGCACAGTCACTACGCGCACCAGCTTAACCGGGACATCCAGGTAATGCGCAAGACCCGCACACACCCCACGAACCATCCCCTGCTGAGGAATACGCCACAATTTTTTATTCAGATTCAATCCGGCCATTAACGATCCCTCCACTGTGGATGTTCCGCATCCAGGATGGCTTCCAGCGCCTGGATACGCTCACGCATTTTTTTCGCATCGAGGGTTAGCTGACTCAGTCGCTGCTGCTCGCTTTGGGATAATTCGCTACGTGAAGAGCGGTTGCTGTAGTGAAGCCACAGCCAAATCGGCAAAACAAACAGCACGAAAATGGTCAGTGGAATGGCAAGAAAAAGCGCGCTCATGTCTACTCCTTGTCTTACGATGAGTGGCGGTGCCGCCTGTGGGCACCGCTAACGTTATTATTGATTATCGACTTTCATTTTGGCTTTCAGCGCAGCCAGCTGCTCACTGATTTCATCATCCGCTTTCAGTTCTGCAAACTCTTGATCCAGGGACTTCTGTTTGCCAAAGCTGTGGCTTTCGGCCTCGGCTTCCATTTGATCAATGCGACGTTCGAATGATTCAAAGCGCGCCATCGCTTCATCCAGTTTTCCGCTGTCGAGTTGACGACGCACATCGCGGGAAGAGTTTGCCGCCTGGTGACGCAGGGCCAGCGCCTGTTGACGAGCACGGGTTTCGCTCAGCTTGTTCTCCAGCTCAGCGATCTCTTTTTTCATGCGCACCAGGGTTTCATCAACCAGGGTCACTTCATGCTCAAGAGTCGCGACGATATCGGTCAGCTTCTGTTTTTCGATCAGTGCGGAGCGGGCCAGATCGTCTTTCTCTTTACGCAACGCCAGCTCGGCCTTCTCTTGCCACTCGCTCTGCTGTGCGGTCGCTTGCTCAATGCGGCGA
The DNA here is from genome assembly GCF_002430365.1 of Leclercia sp. UBA5958. NCBI lineage: Bacteria > Pseudomonadati > Pseudomonadota > Gammaproteobacteria > Enterobacterales > Enterobacteriaceae > Leclercia > Leclercia sp. UBA5958. The sequence continues at coordinate 81,126 of NZ_DJCE01000008.1, forward strand.
GTTAACTGTTTCTTTTCTGCCAGCGCACGCGCAGAGGTGGAGCGCACTTCTACCAGCGTGTCTTCCATCTCCTGAATCATCAGACGCACCAGCTTTTGCGGATCTTCCGCTTTTTCGAGCAGTGAGTTGATGTTGGCGTTCACGATGTCGGCAAAACGAGAAAAAATACCCATAATTCAATCCTCACAATGTAGTTATCGGGCGATGCCCTGCTGAATCACTAATACAAATAGCGTGCCAGTTTTATATCTTATTGATTTTCAACATTGTGATTGCTTTTTGGTCAATTCCATCCTACTCTCGCTTAGTGAATCACACCACTAAATGGTTAATTTCATCATGGCTGAATTTAAAGACACGCTGTTGGGCGAAGCCAACAGTTTTCTCGAGGTACTTGAGCAGGTCTCGCGGCTGGCCCCTCTCAATAAACCGGTACTGATTATTGGCGAACGCGGGACCGGTAAAGAGTTGATTGCCAACCGCCTGCACTACCTTTCCGGGCGCTGGGATGGCCCCTTTATCTCGCTGAACTGCGCCGCGTTGAATGAGAACTTACTTGATACAGAACTGTTTGGGCATGAGGCTGGCGCCTTTACCGGCGCGCAAAAACGTCACCCCGGCCGCTTTGAACGTGCCGATGGTGGCACCCTGTTTCTTGACGAGCTGGCCACTGCGCCGATGCTGGTGCAGGAGAAACTGTTGCGCGTGATTGAATATGGCGAGCTGGAGCGTGTGGGTGGCAGCCAGCCCTTGCAGGTAAACGTGCGACTGGTTTGCGCCACAAACGCCGACCTGCCGGAGATGGTGGCACAAGAAAAATTCCGCGCCGACCTGCTGGACAGGCTGGCGTTTGATGTCGTGCTACTCCCGCCGCTGCGCGAACGACGCAGCGATATCATGCTGATGGCCGATCAGTTTGCCATCCAGATGTGTCGCGAGCTTGGCCTGCCCCTCTTTCCCGGCTTCAGCGAGCGCGCCCGCGAAACCCTGATGGGATACCGCTGGCCAGGCAACATTCGTGAGCTGAAAAACGTGGTGGAACGTTCGGTTTACCGCCACGGCACCAGCGAGACCGAACTGGACGATATCATTCTCGATCCCTTCTTACGTACGCAGCGGCACGAGAAGGAGCCCGTTCAGCCCAGCGATCACGCTCTGCCGCTTGATTTACGCCAGTTTCAGCTTGATCAGGAAAAGCAACTGCTTGAGCAGAGCCTGAACGAGGCAAAATATAACCAGAAACGCGCCGCTGAACTGCTGGGCCTGACCTACCATCAATTAAGGGCATTGCTCAAAAAGCATCAAATGCGCTGACATTATCAGCACTTACCCGCAGACATTTTTACCTGGCAGGCGTAAGTGCGATACACTTTGCAGATTGAATCTAAAAACCCTAAATATTATGCGTCTGGTTTTCTCGTCCCTGATTGCACTCGGCCTGTTCAGCAGCCAGGCATTCGCCGTCCCCTCCCCTGCGGATCGCACTGATATTCGCGAAAGCGGCTTTGTCTACTGCGTAAGTGGCCAGGTCAATACCTTCAATCCGCAGAAAGCGAGTAGCGGGCTGATCGTTGATACGCTCGCCGCTCAGCTCTACGATCGCCTGCTGGACGTCGATCCCTATACCTACCGGTTAGTGCCTGAACTGGCTGAAAGCTGGCAGGTGCTGGATAACGGCGCGACTTACCGTTTCCGTCTGCGCGACGACGTTGATTTCCAGACTACGCCGTGGTTTAAACCGACCCGCAAACTCAACGCGGACGACGTGGTCTTTACATTCCAGCGGATCTTTAATCGCCAGCATCCCTGGCACTATATTAACGGTGAGGCTTTCCCGTACTTCGATAGCCTGCAGTTCGCTGACACCGTTAAGGATGTGCGAAAAATCGATGCCCATACGGTAGAATTTTCACTCTCCCGACCGGATGCCTCTTTCCTCTGGCATCTGGCGACGCACTACGCCTCGGTGATGTCTTCTGAATATGCCACCGTTCTGGCACAGCGCGATCAGCAGGAGTTGCTGGACCGCCAGCCCGTGGGAACCGGCCCCTTCCAGTTGGAGGAGTATCGCGCTGGCCAGTATATCCGCCTGCAGCGACATGCCCACTTCTGGCGTGGGACACCACTGATGCCTCAGGTGGTAGTCGATTTGGGCTCCGGCGGTACGGGCCGACTTTCAAAATTGCTGACCGGTGAGTGTGATGTTCTGGCCTGGCCGGCCGCCAGCCAGTTAACGATTCTGCGTGATGATCCGCGCCTGCGCCTGACTCTGCGCCCCGGCATGAACATTGCCTACCTGGCCTTCAATACCAACAAACCGCCGTTGAATAATCCGGCGGTGCGTCATGCCCTGGCGCTGGCTATCAATAATCAGCGTTTAATGCAGTCTATCTATTATGGTACCGCTGAAACGGCGGCATCGATCTTACCGCGCGCCTCGTGGGCTTATGATAATGAGGCTAAAATTACGGAGTACAATCCGGCTAAATCGCGCGAGCAGTTAAAAGCGCTGGGTGCCGAGAATCTCACCCTGCAGCTGTGGGTCCCCACCAGCTCGCAGGCCTGGAACCCCAGCCCGCTGAAAACCGCCGAGTTGTTGCAGGCTGACCTGGCGCAGGTGGGGGTGAAAGTGGTGATTGTGCCGGTCGAAGGGCGTTTCCAGGAGGCGCGCCTGATGGATATGAATCATGACCTCACGCTCACGGGCTGGGCGACGGACAGTAATGATCCGGACAGCTTTTTCCGCCCGCTCATGAGCTGCGCGGCGATCGATTCGCAAACCAACTACGCGCACTGGTGTAATCGGGAATTCGACGCTGTGCTGCAGAAAGCGTTGGCCACCCAGCAACTTGCGGCGCGCATTGATGCCTACGATGAAGCCCAGAGTATTCTGGCGAAAGAACTGCCGGTATTACCGCTGGCCTCTTCCCTGCGTCTGCAGGCTTACCGCTACGATATGAAAGGCCTGGTACTCAGTCCGTTTGGCAATGCGTCCTTTGCGGGCGTCTCTCGTGAGAAACCGGAAGAGGTGAAAAAACCGTGATTATTTTTACCTTACGCCGGCTGGTATTGCTGCTTATTACCCTCTTCTTCCTGACCTTTATTGGCTTCAGCCTGAGCTATTTCACCCCTCATGCTCCGCTGCAGGGGGCATCTTTATGGAATGCCTGGGTATTCTGGTTTGACGGCTTATTGCACTGGGACTTTGGTGTCTCCAGCATTAATGGTCAGCCCATTTCCGAGCAGTTAAAAGAGGTCTTCCCGGCGACCATGGAGCTCTGTATCCTCGCTTTCGGTTTTGCGCTGATGGTTGGTATTCCCGTGGGGATGCTGGCCGGGATCACCCGCAATAAGTGGCAGGATAAGCTGATAAGCGCTTTCGCACTGCTGGGCTTTTCGGTGCCGGTCTTCTGGCTGGCTCTGTTGCTGACGCTGTTCTTCTCGCTGACCCTCGGCTGGCTGCCGGTATCAGGGCGCTTCGACCTGCTCTATAACGTGAAAACCGTCACCGGTTTTGCCATCATCGACGCCTGGTTATCTGACTCCCCGTGGCGCCACGAGATGATCGTCAGCGCCGTGAGTCATATGGTTTTACCAGTGCTGACCCTTGCCGTGGCCCCCACCACGGAGGTGATTCGCCTGATGCGCATCAGTACCATTGATGTGTTTGATCAGAACTACGTCAAAGCCGCCGCGACGCGCGGACTATCGCGCCTGACGATTCTGCGCCGCCATGTGCTGCATAATGCCCTGCCGCCGGTAATACCGCGTCTGGGCTTACAGTTTTCGACCATGTTAACGCTGGCAATGATCACCGAGATGGTCTTTAGCTGGCCGGGTCTGGGTCGCTGGCTGATTAACGCTATCCGCCAGCAAGATTACGCCGCCATTTCTGCGGGCGTGATGGTAATAGGTGCACTGGTGATCATTGTGAACGTGATCTCCGATATTCTGGGCGCTATGGCTAACCCACTGAAACATAAGGAATGGTATGCCTTACGATAGCGTTTACAGCGAAAAACGCACCCCCGGTGCGCTACGCACCGCGTGGCGTAAATTCTACGGAGACACGCCGGCAATGGTCGGCCTTTACGGCTGTGGTGGCCTGCTGCTGCTCTGTCTGTTAGGCGGCTGGTTTGCACCTTATGGTATTGATCAGCAGTTCCTCGGTTATCAGTTGTTGCCGCCGTCCTGGTCGCGCTATGGCGAGGTCTCGTTCTTCCTGGGGACCGACGATCTGGGGCGCGATCTCCTGAGCCGTTTGTTAAGCGGCGCGGCCCCTACAGTGGGTGGTGCGCTTATTGTCACGCTTGCCGCCACCCTGTGCGGTCTGGCGCTGGGCATTCTGGCCGGGGCGACGCATGGCCTGCGCTCGGCGGTGATGAACCATATTCTCGACACCCTGCTGTCGATTCCGTCACTGCTGCTGGCCATTATCGTGGTGGCCTTTTTCGGGCCTCATTTGAGCCACGCCATGTTTGCCGTCTGGCTGGCGCTGCTGCCGCGCATGGTGCGCTCGGTCTACAGCCTGGTACATGACGAACTGGAGAAAGAGTATGTTGTGGCGGCGCGCCTTGATGGCGCCACCACCCTTAACATTTTATGGTTCGCCGTGCTGCCCAACATCGCCTCGGGGATGGTGACAGAGATCACCCGCGCCCTGTCGATGGCGATTCTGGATATCGCGGCCCTCGGCTTTCTCGATCTTGGCGCGCAGCTCCCTTCACCTGAGTGGGGCGCGATGCTCGGCGACGCGCTGGAGCTTATTTACGTGGCGCCCTGGACGGTTATGCTGCCCGGCGCGGCGATTATGGTTAGCGTACTGCTGGTCAACCTGCTGGGTGACGGCATTCGCCGTGCGATTGATGCGGGGGTGGAATAATGCCATTACTGGATATTCGCAATTTAACGATCGAATTCAAGACCAGCGAAGGCTGGGTCAAAGCCGTCGATCGGGTCAGCATTACCCTGAGCGAAGGCGAGATTCGCGGACTGGTAGGAGAATCCGGTTCGGGTAAAAGCCTTATTGCCAAAGCCATCTGCGGCGTGGCAAAAGACAACTGGCGGGTCACGGCCGACCGTATGCGCTTCGATGATATAGACCTGCTGCGCCTTTCCGCACGCGAGCGGCGTAAGCTGGTGGGCCATAACGTATCGATGATCTTCCAGGAGCCGCAATCCTGTCTCGATCCGTCTGAACGAGTGGGTAAACAGCTGATGCAGAACATCCCCGGCTGGACCTATAAAGGTCGCTGGTGGCAGCGTTTTGGCTGGCGCAAGCGCCGTGCCATTGAGTTACTGCACCGGGTCGGGATAAAAGATCATAAAGATGCCATGCGCAGTTTCCCTTACGAGCTGACAGACGGCGAATGTCAGAAGGTGATGATTGCCATCGCGCTGGCGAACCAGCCACGTCTGCTGATTGCCGATGAACCCACCAACGCGATGGAGCCCACCACGCAGGCGCAGATTTTCCGCCTGCTATCGCGGCTGAATCAAAATAACAACACCACCATTTTGCTGATCAGCCATGATCTGCAAATGCTGAGTAAATGGGCAGATAAAATTGACGTGATGTACTGCGGCCAGACGGTAGAAACCGCATTCAGTGAAGATCTGGTGACCACACCGCATCACCCTTATACGCAGGCGCTGATCCGCGCGATTCCCGATTTTGGTAGTGCGATGCCGCATAAAAGCCGGCTTAATACCCTGCCCGGCGCCATCCCTCTGCTGGAACATTTACCCATAGGCTGTCGCCTTGGGCCGCGCTGCCCCTATGCGCAGCGTAAATGTATTGAGACGCCGCGCCTGACCGGGGCTAAAAACCACCTGTTCGCCTGCCATTTCCCGCTGAACATGGAGAGAGAGTGACATGGTCGACACACTGCTGGAAGTGCGCAATCTCAGTAAAACCTTTCGCTATCGCACCGGTTTGTTCCACCGCCAGAACGTCGAGGCGGTCAAGCCGCTGAGTTTCGCGCTGCGTGAAAAGCAGACGCTGGCGATTATTGGCGAGAACGGTTCGGGTAAATCGACGCTGGCAAAAATGTTGGCCGGAATGATTGAACCCACCGACGGTGAGATCCTGATTGACGATCATCTGCTGAAGTTTGGCGACTACTCTTTCCGTAGCCAGCGCATCCGCATGATTTTTCAGGATCCGTCGACCTCACTCAACCCGCGCCAGCGCATTTCGCAAATACTGGATTTTCCGCTACGTCTGAATACCGATCTCAGTGCCGAAGCGCGGCGCAAGCAAATTATCGACACCCTGCGTATGGTGGGTCTGTTGCCGGATCATGTGAGCTATTATCCACACATGCTGGCACCGGGGCAGAAACAACGTCTGGGCCTCGCCCGCGCCCTGATCCTCCGCCCGAAGGTGATCGTTGCCGATGAAGCGTTGGCCTCGCTGGATATGTCGATGCGTTCCCAACTGATTAATCTGATGCTGGAGTTACAGGAGAAACAGGGGATCGCCTATATTTATGTGACCCAACATCTGGGCATGATGAAACATATCAGCGATCAGGTGCTGGTGATGCACGAGGGCACCGTGGTTGAGCGTGGTAGCACGGCGTCGGTGCTTGCTTCTCCGCTGCATGACCTGACAAAACGGTTGATAGCCGGGCATTTTGGCGAAGCTTTAACCGCCGATGCGTGGCGAAAAGACAGGTGATTCCTCCCTGTTTGAGTGGTCGGATTAACTAACTTCGCGACACATGCTATTATCGCCGCGTTTTAACGACGGTCGCCCACAAATGATGACGATCGCCACAACAATGAATATAAGGATTAAGAGCTATGGGTTTTCTTTCCGGTAAGCGCATTCTGGTCACTGGCGTTGCCAGCAAACTGTCCATCGCATACGGTATCGCACAGGCTATGCACCGTGAAGGCGCTGAGCTGGCGTTCACCTACCAGAACGAGAAGCTGAAAGGCCGTGTGGAAGAGTTTGCCGCGCAGCTGGGGTCCAGCATCGTTCTGGAATGTGACGTTGCTCAAGATGAAAGCATCGATGGCATGTTCGCTGAGCTGGCAAAAGCATGGCCGAAATTTGACGGCTTCGTGCACTCTATCGGTTTCGCACCGGGCGATCAGCTGGACGGCGACTACGTCAATGCCGTAACCCGTGAAGGCTTCAAAATCGCGCACGACATCAGCTCCTACAGCTTCGTGGCGATGGCGAAATCCTGCCGCACTATGCTGAACCCAGGCGCTGCCCTGCTGACCCTCTCTTATCTGGGCGCAGAGCGTGCAATCCCTAACTACAACGTTATGGGTCTGGCTAAAGCCTCTCTGGAAGCGAACGTACGCTACATGGCGAACGCAATGGGTCCTGAAGGCGTGCGTGTTAACGGCATCTCTGCGGGTCCAATCCGTACGCTGGCTGCCTCCGGCATCAAAGATTTCCGTAAAATGCTGGCGCACTGCGAAGCGGTTACCCCGATTCGTCGTACCGTTACCATTGAAGACGTGGGTAACTCTGCGGCCTTCCTCTGCTCTGACCTCTCTGCAGGTATCTCCGGCGAAGTGGTTCACGTTGATGGCGGTTTCAACATCGCGGCAATGAACGAGCTGGAAATCAAATAAGCTTGTCCTGTTACCCGGCGGCGCACGCCGCCGGGTGCTTCCTTCCCTTCTCCCTCGCTTCACCCCGACCTTATATACCGTTCTGCTATTTGTTATCACTTAACAATATTTTTCCCTCCGTATGGGTTACGCCAGGATATTGATCGCCATTTTGAGATCAAGGAACGCCCATGGAACAACGCCGTCTTTCTGGTAAAGGCCACTGGTATCACGAAACCCAGTCTAATCACTGTCCGGCTGATGTTCTGCCCCTGGTGCCTGAAGCCGCTTACGTCGACGACCGTTTTTTGCTCGATTTAGCCCTCTCTGAAGAGACCCTGTCCGCGCATGAAGGCTGGCTGGCGCCTGCGCGGGAGCTCTGTAGCTTGCTATTCCCTCTGCGGGTACCGGTATCGCGATTACGAACCCTGAGCGCATATGACCGCCTGAGCACCGCCCTGACGGTCGCTCAGGTCTGTGGCGTGCAACGTTTGTGCAATCACTACGCAGCCCTTCTCGCCCCGCTCCCCGGCCCGGACTCCTCGCGTGAAAGTAACCGCCGCCTTGCCGAGATTACCCAGTACGCCCGCCAGCTTGCCAGCTCGCCCGATGTCATCGACACCAAAGCCCAGCAGCAACTGGATGAAGTGGGTTTAACCACCTATGACGTGATAGTGATTAACCAGATTATCGGCTTTGTCGGCTTTCAGGCGCGCGTCGTCGCTGCGTTTCAGGCGATGCTGGGCCACCCGGTACGCTGGTTGCCAGGCCACCCTGGTTCGTCGCAACCGCTGATTGATGAGGCGCAGCTGAGCGACTGGCAGGCGATTCTGCCGGTGGTGGCGCTTCCCGACGCCAGCGCACAACAGCTGGAGTCCCTGGCCCGCTGGCAAAACCAGCCCGCGTTACAACACCTGGCACCGGTGCTATGCCATGAGCCGGCGCTGCTGGAACGCACCGGTCAGATCCTGACAAGCGGAGTAGAGACCGTATCGACCTGCCCCGCCGCAGTCACCGCAGTCGAACTGCTGAGCTGCTCGCCAGACCGCTTTAGCGCTGCGCAATTCGCCCCGCTTATCCGGGAGGACGTTACCGCAACCCGGGCGATCAACCTGCTCGCCTGGAGCGCATTTTGTGGCTGGCTAAACCGCCTGAAGATCGCGCTACGTAAGGTCGAATAACCCTTCTTTTTACCGAAAGAGCGCTTGCTGAAGACCTAAGAATCGCGTAAAACTGTCAGCCGCTCATTGGCTACGAAAATAGACACTATGCTTCAGGACAACCCGCTGCTTGCGCAGCTTAAACAGCAGCTTCATTCTCAGACGCCCCGCACTGAAGGGGTTGTAAAAGCCACGGAAAAAGGCTTTGGCTTCCTCGAAGTCGATGCGCAGAAAAGCTACTTCATCCCGCCTCCGCAGATGAAGAAAGTGATGCACGGCGACCGTATCGTCGCTGTGATTCATACCGAAAAGGAACGCGAATCCGCCGAGCCGGAAGAGTTGATCGAGCCGTTCCTGACCCGTTTCGTTGGTAAGGTTCAGAGAAAAGACGACCGTCTTTCTATTACGCCGGACCATCCCCTGTTAAAAGATGCCATTCAGTGCCGTGCCGCACGGGGCGTTGAACACGATTTCAAAGAAGGCGACTGGGCCGTTGCTGAAATGCGCCGCCATCCGCTGAAGGGCGATCGCTCCTTCTATGCTGAACTGACCCACTTTATCACCTTCGGCGACGACCACTTCGTGCCATGGTGGGTAACCCTGGCGCGCCATAATCTTGAAAAAGAGGCGCCAAACGGCGTGGCGACGGAGATGCTGGATGAAGGTCTGGAGCGTCAGGATCTGACTGCCCTGAACTTTGTCACCATTGATAGCGCCAGCACCGAAGATATGGACGATGCGCTGTACGTCGAAGAGCGTGCCGATGGCAAACTGGCGCTGACGGTGGCCATCGCCGACCCTACCGCCTGGGTTGCCGAGGGGAGCAAGCTGGATGACGCGGCCAAGATCCGTGCGTTCACCAACTATCTGCCGGGCTTTAATATCCCAATGTTGCCGCGTGAACTCTCTGATGACCTGTGCTCTCTGCGCGCCATGGAAGTTCGCCCGGTGCTGGCCTGCCGTATGACCATCGCGACGGATGGCACCATCGAAGATGACATCACCTTCTTCGCGGCAACCATCGAATCGAAAGCGAAGCTGGTGTATGACAACGTCTCAGACTGGCTGGAAAATAGCGGTAGCTGGCAGCCTGAAAACGACGCTATTGCCGACCAGATTCGTCTGCTGCACCGCGTATGCCAACGCCGTAGCGAATGGCGTCAGACTCATGCGCTGGTCTTTAAAGATCGACCAGACTATCGCTTTATTCTGGGCGATAAAGGCGAAGTGCTGGATATCGTGGCAGAACCGCGCCGCATTGCTAACCGTATCGTTGAAGAGTCAATGATTGCGGCCAACATCTGTGCAGCCCGCGTATTGCGCGACAAACTTGGTTTTGGCATCTACAACGTTCATACCGGTTTCGACCCGGCCAACACCGAAGCGCTGGCGGCTCTGCTCAAAACCCACGATGTGCATGTTGATCCGCAAGAGGTGCTGACCCTCGAAGGTTTCTGCAAATTGCGTCGCGAGCTGGATGCCCAACCGACCGGCTTCCTCGACAGCCGTATTCGTCGCTTCCAGTCATTTGCGGAAATCAGCACCGAGCCCGGTCCCCACTTTGGCCTTGGTCTGGAAGCCTACGCGACCTGGACCTCACCTATTCGTAAGTATGGCGACATGGTGAACCATCGTCTGCTGAAGGCTATCATCAAAGGCGAAACCATTGCCCGTCCCGGCGATGAGACCACCCTGCAGATGGCCGAGCGCCGCCGCCTGAACCGCATGGCCGAGCGCGATGTCGGTGACTGGCTGTATGCCCGCTTCCTCAACGATAAAGCCGGAACGGAGACGCGTTTCCCGGCCGAAATTATCGATGTCAGCCGTGGCGGCATGCGCGTACGTCTGGTGGACAATGGTGCGGTGGCGTTTATCCCTGCGCCATTCCTGCACGCCGTCCGCGACGAGCTGGTCTGTAGCCAGGAAAATGGCACAGTGCAGATTAAAGGCGAAACGGTGTATAAGGTCACCGAAGTGATCGACGTCACCATTGCGGAAGTCCGTATGGAAACCCGCAGCATCATCGCCCGTCCTGCGGTCTAATATCCCGCTAAAATGTCGGCTGTACCTTTTTCAGGGCAGCCGACATTTTTTATTCTGCGTTAAACCTCGCATTCATCACTTTTCCTCGCTCTTTTCCTCCACAATCCGCCAAAAGCGATCACAATTATCTAAAGCTTCGGTGCGGTAGCATCACGATATTGTAGAATTTTCATTCACTTTTACCCCTTTTCATTATTCTCGTTCTAATATAAGAAAACAGGGAAAAAACAATAATTTCATCTCGTGAATACCCTTCGGAACTGGTGGTGTACGCGAATGAAAATGCGCATTGTGAGCGCTATTAAGCGGGCCCGGGAGAGAACATGATTGACGATCTGGAGCAAAATTTGCTGTTTCGTTATATGGGCACCCTCAGTCCCTGGTGGCGCCTGACAGCCGACAGTAACGCGCTCCACCTTGCTGCCAGCGAGAGTTCCGATACCACGCAGGTGGTCGCCCTGACGGATGAACAGGCCGACAGCATTCGCGAGATGACCGTTATTACCTCCAGCATTACCATGACACTTTCGCTCTATGGCACCGACGTCCCGGTGCATCTGGTTGGCCGTAAAATCAATAAAAAAGAGTGGGCGGGTACCGCCTCTGCCTGGAATGACACCCCTTCCGTTGCGCGGGATCTGGCCCAGGGGCTCTCTTTTGCCGAGCAGGTGGTTTCTGAAGCCAACTCCGTGATTGTTATTCTCGACCGACACGGCAATATTCAGCGTTTCAATCGTCTGAGCGAAGAGTATACCGGCCTGAAAGAGCAGGAAGTCATCGGCCAGAACGTCTTTAAACTCTTTATGAGTCGCAGCGAAGCGGCTGCCTCCCGGCGTAATATCAGCGGTTTTTTTCGTAACGGCAGCTCCTATGAGGTGGAACGCTGGATCAAGACCCGCAAAGGTCAGCGCCTGTTTCTCTTTCGTAATAAATTCGTCCATAGCGGTAGCGGAAAAAATGAGATCTTCTTGATCTGCTCAGGCACGGATATTACGGAGGAGCGCCGCGCCCAGGAACGACTGCGCGTGCTGGCGAATACCGATACCATTACGGGCCTGCCTAACCGAAACGCCATCCATGAAATGATCAGCGATGCTATTGCGCAGCGCGGAGAGGGTCAGGTGGGCGTGGTCTATCTCGACCTGGATAATTTCAAAAAGGTGAACGATGCCTACGGGCACATGTTTGGCGATCAGCTCCTACAGGCCGTCGCGCTGGCGATTTTGAGCTGCCTTGAAGAGGGGCAGGTTCTTGCGCGCCTGGGTGGGGATGAGTTTATTGTTCTGGCGACTGACACCTCCCAAAGCTCGCTGGAGGCGATGGCCTCACGCATTTTAACCCGTCTGCGGCAGCCCTTTCGCATCGGTCTCATCGAAGTCTACACGGGTTGCTCACTGGGTATTTCCCTTGCGCCTCAGCACGGCACCGATCGCGAGAGCGTGATCCGTAACGCCGATACGGCGATGTACACCGCCAAAGAGAGTGGCCGTGGTAAATTTACGGTCTTCTCGCCGGAGATGAATCAGCGCGTATTTGAGTACCTGTGGCTGGATACCAACCTGCGCAAAGCGCTCGATAATGACCAGTTAGTGATCCACTACCAGCCCAAGATTACCTGGCGCGGAGAAGTCCGGAGCCTGGAGGCGCTGGTGCGTTGGCAATCGCCCGAACGCGGGCTGATCCCTCCCATGGAGTTTATCTCCTACGCGGAAGAGTCCGGGCTCATTGTGCCTCTCGGGCGCTGGGTGATGCTCGATGTGGTGCGCCAGGTAGCCAAGTGGCGTGATAAGGGAATCAACTTACGGGTGGCGGTTAACGTCTCAGCGCGGCAGCTCGCGGATCAGACCATTTTCAGCGATCTGAAACAGGCCCTGAAAGATTTGAATTTCGAATACTGTCCGATTGATGTAGAACTCACCGAAAGTTGCCTGATTGAGAATGAAGAGCTGGCGTTGTCAGTGATCCAACAATTCAGCAAGCTGGGATCGCAAATTCATCTGGATGACTTTGGTACTGGATACTCATCCCTCTCTCAGCTGGCGCGTTTTCCCATTGACGCTATCAAGCTCGACCAGGCCTTTGTGCGGGATATTCATAAACAGTCCGTCTCGCAATCGCTGGTGCGTGCCATTGTGGCCGTGGCGCAGGCCCTGAATCTGCAGGTGATCGCTGAAGGGGTGGAGAGTGCGAAAGAAGACGCCTTTCTGACAAAGAATGGCGTCAATGAACGACAGGGATTTCATTTTGCTAAACCTATGCCCGCGACTGCCTTCGAGCGTTGGTTTAAACGCTACCAGTCACGCAATGCCCGCTAGCTCGCTTTACGCAATCCGGAGGCGGTGTGACGATCCTGCAGCTGAACCAGCCGTTCCATATAGGCGATATCTTTCGGTTGCAGGCAGAATGCGGCATCTACCCAGTCCTCAGTGATATCCATCAGTTCGCTACGGGGTAACTGCATCACGCGCTGCCGGGCCCGTAACATCGCCCGAACACCATTCATTTTGGGCTGCAGGGTATCAATAAAAGTCCGTGTCGCCACATAGCCTTGCCCCGGCTCAAAAAGCACGTCCACCAGCCCATGCTGCTGGTACCACTCCGCTGTGTGTGATTCCCCTTTGTAAATCAGCTCTTCGGCCAGTTTCATGCCGGAACGACGCGCAACCAGCGAATAGCCGCCCATCCCCGGAAAGAGGTTGAAGGCGATCTCCGGGAACCCTAAGCGCACATCTCGCTGGGCCAGCAGAAAGTGATGGGCCAGCGCCGCCTCAAAGCCTCCACCCAGCGCGCTCCCTTCGACCATCGAGAGGGAAATCGCCCCGGTATCAAAGCCCCTTGAGGCCGCATGGACACAATCAACGCAGGCGCGAGCGTAAGCGCGTAAGGCTTCGCGTCGGCCATGCTGGATACACTCCACGAAGAAACGTAAATCACCTCCTGCATTGTACATATCCGGTACCAGCGAGCCGGTCACCCAAAAGTCAACGATAAAGCCCGATTGCCGCACCAGCCATGACATATTCATGATCTCTTCGATCAGCGCATGATTAAAACAGGGTCGCGGCTGAGCGCGCAGCATCATCCAGACGGTACGTCTCTCCTCCTCGTAATATCCCGCCAACTGCGTGAATCGTTCCGTATCAGTAAAGAGTTTACAGGTCACCTGATTGATAATAGTCATACTCTATTTCCTCTTGGAAAAAAGCGCGTTGCGCGCAGAGTTAGACTAATCCACTGCTAAAGTACCCATCATGTTGAGCGTTAAAAATATCACTATCATTTATGTCATTTGGTGAGAACACATTTTCCCTTCTCTTTTGCCCTCATTTTCTGCATCATTGAATTTATTCACTTTTCATTTAAGGATGAGATTATGTCTGATATCAATGCACTGAAAGTGGCTCAACGTATTGATACCGTGCTGGATATCCTGGTCGCAGGCGATTATCACTCTGCTATTCGTAATCTCGAGATTTTAAAAAGCGAATTACTGACCCAGGCGGGGAGCGAACCCGCTTCCGATGCCCCTCAGCCGAAAGCGCCATGGGAGGTGTGAGGTATTCACGACCTCATGCGTGCTCCGTAGTGAGTTATCTCTGTTTTAACCATTAACCAACGGTGCTTACCGTTTTGATATGGATGCTATGAATTCCCGACAACAACAAATTCTGCAGATGGTGATCGACAGAGGGCGCGTCAGCGTCGTCGAGCTGGCGAAAACAACCGGCGTGTCGGAAGTGACCATCCGCCAGGATCTCAACCTGCTTGAAAAAATGAGTTATCTGCGTCGCGCGCACGGCTACGCGGTTCCGCTCGACAGTGAAGATGTTGAAACGCGGATGATGAATAACTATGCCCTGAAGCGTGAACTGGCGGAGTTTGCCGCCTCACTGGTGAACAACGGCGAAACGGTCTTCATTGAGAATGGCAGTAGCAATGCCCTGCTCGCCCGGACGCTGGCAGAGCAGAAAGAGGTGACTATCGTCACCGTCAGCAGCTATATCGCCCATCTGCTTAAGGAGACGCGCTGCGAAGTGATCCTGCTGGGCGGTATCTATCAGAAGAAGAGCGAAAGCATGGTTGGCCCGCTGACGCGGCAATATGTTCAGCAGGTGCATTTCAGTAAAGCCTTTATCGGCATTGATGGCTGGCAGCCTGAGACCGGCTTTACCGGGCGTGACATGATGCGTTCCGATGTTGTCAACGCGGTGCTGGAGAAAGGCTGCGAAGCGGTGGTACTGACCGATAGCACCAAGTTTGGTGCCGTCCACCCTTATATGATGGGCCCCATCTCGCGCTTCAGCCGGGTCATTACGGATAACGGCCTTAAAGCGGAGCATCAGCAGCAATTAGAACGTGACGGACTCATCGTCGATATCGTAAAAAAACCTGAATGACCCCCCTCCTCTTCGCCCGATTATTCGGGCGAATTATCCCCTCGCGTTGTATGAGACTATTCCGACCATTTCTTTAAGACTATTTACCTGTCTGCTGAATGATTAAGACGTAAAATTAATGTTAGCGATATAACAGGAAGTAACTATCACCTGCGTGATTTTGTAACGCCTGCGCGACAAGGTTTCATGGATAACGGCAACTGAGTATGTAAATAAGCTATACTTAGATTGATTATGTGTTCCATGAATCAATAATTCAGGAGAACGTATTATGTCTTTACTTACCAGCAAGAAATTAACTGCTGCCGTAGTGGCAGTGACTCTGGCAATGTCTTTGAGCGCATGTTCCAACTGGTCCAAACGCGATCGTAACACCGCTATCGGCGCGGGTGCTGGTGCTATCGGTGGTTCAGTCCTGACCGATGGCAGCACGCTGGGTACCTTAGGTGGTGCAGCAGTGGGCGGTATTATCGGCCACCAGGTAGATTAATTAAGTTAGTCGGCTTCACGCTATTGAATTTAATGCCACGGCCAATGCCGTGGCTTATTTTTTGCCTTTTTTAACCGCCTGCCAGTTTGACTTTCATCCCTTTGGCTTCCAGCAGCGATTTAATAAGATCGCGTTTATCCCCCTGGATTTCTATTACGCCATCTTTTACTGCGCCGCCGCAGCCACATTTCTTTTTTAATTCCGCGGCTATCTGCACCAGCGTAGCATCGTCAGCATCAATACCGGTAACCAGACATACGCCCTTCCCTTTCCGCCCGCTGGTCTGGCGCTGAATACGCACAATACCGTCCCCTTTCGGTCGTTCTGGGGAAGATTTGGGTTCATCGATACGCCCGGTTTCAGTTGAGTAGACCAGACGACTGTTTGTATCGCGCATTACGCCCCCTTATTCAGTGATGCGTTGATGGCACGCAGGGTTTGCGCCGGATCGGCAGACTGGGTCACCGGACGCCCAATAACCATATAGTCTACGCCGGCATTCTGCGCCTGTTCCGGCGTCATGATACGACGCTGATCGCCCGCATCGCTGCCCACCGGACGAATCCCTGGCGTCACCAGCTTGAAGGACTGACCCAGCTCGCTCTTAAAGCGAACCGCTTCCTGAGCAGAACAGACCACGCCATCGAGGCCACAGTTTTGCGTCAGGCGTGCCAGACGTTCTGCGTGCTCCGCTGGCGTGAGCGTAATGCCCAGATCGAGCAAGTCGCTGGCTTCCATGCTGGTGAGCACGGTAACCGCAATCAAGAGCGGGGCATCGCTGCCAAACGGTATCAGCGCTTCGCGCGCTGCTGTCATCATTCGTGCACCGCCGGAGGCATGAACGTTCACCATCCATACACCCAGATCTGCAGCTGCCGCTACGGCATGCGCGGTGGTGTTAGGAATGTCGTGAAATTTAAGGTCGAGGAAGATTTCAAACCCGCGCTGCTGCAGATCACGGACAATTTGCGGCCCGAACAGCGTAAACATCTCTTTACCCACTTTCAGACGGCAGTCGCGTGGGTCGATGCGATCAACGAAAGCCAAAGCGTTATCACGATTGTTGTAATCAAGGGCGACAACAACAGGAGAGGATGTAACTACGCGGGAAGATGATGAAGCTAAAGACGTCATGACCTGGCCTTCTCGTCGATGGGCGCCGCACCGGCGCGGGATAGATAAACGGCGAGCATTCTACCTGTGAGTGCTAAAAATTAACAGAAACCATTTAAATCCTGTCAGACCACAGGCCGCACGGAGTCAAAGGGCGGCAGATGTACCACCAATAGTATGTTGTAACTAAAGTGAGATTTTTTAAAAATTACTGCCCATCCAGCCCGCGAATCGGCTTAATGGTATTCCATGCCCGGCACGACGGACAGTGCCAGTAAAGGGTATAGGCCGTAAAACCACACTTCTGACAGCGAAAACGCGGCTTGCTGCGTACCTGTTCACCCACCATGTCGCGCAACACCATCAGACTCTCTTTGGCGCGCCCCTCTTCGGCATCATGAAGGTGATAGTCCATCAGTTTATGAAATACGCGCATGGTTGGATGGCGCTGTAGCTGACGGTTTATATAGAGCTGCGCAGTGTCGCTACCTTCATGCTGTTCGATGACATCTGCCAGCATCAGCTCGGCGCTGGCCCCGGTGTTCTCTTCCACGCAGCGGCGCAGGAAAGCGACCCACTCTTCGGGTTTGCCCAACTGCTGATAGCAGGTTTGCAGCATCTCTAAGGTTTCGCTAACCAACTCTTTATCTTGATCAATGACGCGCAGCAAGCTCTCCACGGCTTTGTTATATTCGCCTTTGGCCATAAACACCCGGCCGAGCATGATGGAGATACGCGCGCTATTACGATCCGCCGCGGCGCCTTTTTTCAGCAACGCAATAGCGCGATCCATGTCCTCGCTGCCCATCTGCTGCAGCGCAAGCTCGCAGTAGAAATGGGCAATTTCGCCGCGCTGTTTATCTTTACCCAATTTCACCAGCCGCTCAGCCACCTCAATCGCTTTTTGCCAGTCACTGGTGGCCTGGTAAATTTGCAATAACTGCTGCAGGGCGCTGATACGGAAATCGGTTTCGTCCACCAGTTGGTTGAACATATCTTCCGCGCGGTCATAAAGCCCGGCGGCCATGTAGTCACGACCAAGCTGTTGAACGGCAAGCAGGCGCTGGTCGTAGGTTAACGACGCGCTCTCCATTAAGGTCTGGTGAATACGAATTGCACGGTCAACTTCTCCGCGGGAGCGGAAGAGGTTACCGAGGGTGAGGTGAGCCTCAACGGTGCCGGTATCTTCTTTCAACATCTCAAGGAACAGGTCTACCGCTTTATCCTGTTGATTGCTCAGCAGGAAGTTAACCCCTGCCACATAGTCACGTGACAGGCGGTTGGCTTCATCCTGTTTTGTCTGTTGCGCACTTCTGCGGCCCATATACCAGCCATAGGCTGCGGCGACAGGCAAAAGCAGAAACAACAACTCCAGCATCTTCGATTATTCCTTCGCGACCGGCACACCTGAAGTTACCGGAACGTCGGCCGTGGGCGCGATCTGATATTCAAGACGTTTAATTTTTCGTTCAGCACGGGCCAACGAGACGCGTACTTTAAGCCAGAATAGCCCGCAAATTAGCCAGCCGATCGCAAAGCCTGCTGCAAAAAGCACCGCCAGCAGACTTGAAATTCGATACTCGCCCTGCGCCAGCAGATAATTGAAAGTTACCTGTTGATCGTTTTGCGCACCTAATGTGACGGAAATGACAAAAATCGCCAATACCAGTAAGAAAATGAGTAAATATTTCACATTACTTCCCGTTATGTGGTTTGAGCGAATAAAGTGTGTTCAACATACCGCAATCAGCCTTATAACCTATCATTTTAAGGGCTGGCGCGAAACGGAAAAAGTCGCGCGCCAGATTAGGATCTGCGGGTTAAATCGCGATTTTCAACCGCGGTCAGCTTTCCGCGTCCCGGGTGGCGATTTCTCGCTCTTCTTCTTTCGGCGGCATCAGCGGTCCACAGACTCGCTCAGCAATCCAGGTGGCAAGCGTCACCAGCAGCCATGATATAAGCGTAGCGACGATCAGATCGACCGGCCAGTGCATTCCCAGGAGCAGACGGCTGCCCATCACCCCCGTGGCCCAGGCCAGCAGAACGACGATGGTGATGGTGCGCCGGCGTGGCCATAACAGCCCAACGCCCAGCAACGCCCAACTGGCGGCAAACATGGTGTGGCCCGAAGGAAAGGCAAAGCCCGTCTCTTTTTGCCAGTGCTTGCGTAAGAATTTCGGAATATCCGTCTGCTCGGCCAACTGCTCTTTCACCAGTTCACCGCGCGCCTTACGCTTTAAATTGTAGAAGTCGTTTACTGGCACCTGGTGCTCTTTTTCGAGCCAGACAACATAAGGACGCGGTTCTTGCGCGCGGTCTTTGACCCAGGATTTCACCCCCTGCCCCACGGCAATCGATCCCCCGAGAATGGCAAACAGCATGATCGCGGCGCGTAGACGAAAGCGCAGACACCATAAGAACCAGAGACAGAGTAGCGTATGGGTAATAATGCCCCAGGGCTTGGTGACGGTTTCGGTTACCCAGAACAGGGTTTTCAACCAGGCGCTGCTGCCTCCTGGCTGCCACTGCCAGCCGGAGATCCAGACGGCGGCGGGCATAATGAGCAATATCCCTGCTCCTACCGCCGTACGGCGGGCAATTGAAAGCATGTCGACTCCTTTTATCGATAAGCCCAACAATCATAACCGAAAATTCATCGACAGGTAAAAATGTCGGATTGTGCGTTTAACGTTCGTATAGCGGGCGTGGATTAGGTGAACCTGCGCAGCTTGTGGCAAAATAAGCAGATAAAGAGAGCCGAACAGGCACATTTCTGGAGAATCACATGCAGCTTAAACGTGTGGCAGAAGCCAAACTGCCTACCCCCTGGGGCGATTTCCTGATGGTGGGTTTTGAAGAACTGGCAACCGGGCAGGATCATGTTGCGTTAGTCTACGGAGACATTTCCGGTCAGACGCCGGTACTGGCACGCGTGCACTCTGAATGTCTGACGGGCGACGCGTTGTTTAGCCTGCGTTGTGACTGCGGGTTCCAGCTCGAAGCTGCCCTCTCGCATATTGCTGAAGAGGGGCGCGGTATACTGATGTATCACCGTCAGGAAGGACGTAACATTGGCCTGCTGAATAAAATACGGGCCTATGCGCTGCAGGATCAGGGTTACGATACTGTCGAAGCGAACCATCAACTGGGCTTCGCGGCCGATGAGCGTGATTTCACGCTGTGCGCGGATATGTTTAAGCTGCTGGGCGTAGACGAAGTGCGTCTGTTGACCAACAACCCACGTAAGGTCGAAATCCTGAGCGAAGCGGGCATCAATATCGTGGAGCGCGTGCCGCTGATCGTCGGACGTAACCCGAAAAACGCCCATTACCTGGATACGAAAGCCGCCAAGATGGGCCATCTCCTCGGCGAATAAACGCGATAAAAAATAAATGCCCGGCCATCGCTGCCGGGCATTTTTTTGCGTTAGTTAAGCATGTTTCGAATGACGTAATGCAGGATGCCGTCGTTCTGGTAGTAGGTTAACTCGGTTGCGGTATCAATACGGCAGCGGCATTCCAGCACTTCCGTTTTGCCGTCGGCACGCGTCAGCGTAACCGGCACGGTCGCCCCCGGTTTCAGATTTTGAAGATCGCGAATATCGATCTTCTCTTCGCCCGTCAGCCCCAGCGTTTTCCGTGATTCGCCCTGCGGGAACTCCAGCGGCAAGATACCCATCCCAATCAGGTTTGAACGGTGGATACGCTCGAACGACTCGGCAATCACAACCCGCACGCCTAACAGACGTGGCCCTTTCGCCGCCCAGTCGCGGCTGGAGCCAGAGCCATACTCTTTCCCGGCGATAACCGCCAGCGGTGTGCCTTCCTGCTGATAGGCCATGGCTGCATCGTAAATCGACACCACCTCGCTGCCCGGCAGGTGACGGGTCATGCCCCCCTCAACGCCCGGAACCATCTCATTACGAATGCGAATATTGGCAAAGGTACCGCGCATCATCACTTCGTGGTTACCCCTGCGCGAACCGTAGGAGTTAAAATCACGACGCTCTACACCGCGGCTTTGCAGGTAACGTCCTGCCGGGCTGTCGGCCTTAATACTGCCTGCCGGGGAGATATGGTCCGTGGTCACCGAGTCCCCCAGCATTGCCAGGATCCGTGCTCCGTGGATATCCTCCAGTGGTTTTGGCTCGGCCCCCATATCGTCAAAGAATGGGGAGAGACGAATATAGGTTGAGTCGCTCTGCCAGCTATAAGTATCTGAGCGTGCCACTTCGATATTTTTCCACTCAGGTGTGCCTTCAAAGACTTCGGCATACTCTTTGCGGAACATATCGGTTGAGACCTGCTCAACCGCGCGAGATATCTCCTGCGCCGATGGCCAGATATCTTTCAGGTAGACCGGGTCGCCTTTGCGGTCATGCCCCAGCGGATCGGTTGCCAGGTTGATATTCATGTTCCCCGCCAGCGCGTAAGCCACCACCAGCGGCGGCGAAGCCAGCCAGTTCGTTTTTATCAGGGGATGAATACGACCTTCAAAGTTACGGTTACCCGACAGCACCGCACCAACGGTGAGGTCACCCTGCTTAATCGCCTGTTCGATAGGCTCCGGCAGCGGCCCCGAGTTGCCGATACAGGTCGTACAGCCGTATCCCACCAGGTTAAAGCCCAGCTCATCGAGGTAAGGGGTAAGTCGGGCCTGCGCCAGGTAATCTGATACCACTTTCGAACCCGGTGCCAGCGAGGCTTTGACCCACGGCTGACGCTTCAGGCCCAGCGTGACGGCTTTTTTCGCCAGCAGCCCGGCGGCCATCAGCACGCTGGGGTTGGAGGTATTGGTACAGGAGGTGATCGCCGCGATAGCCACCGCGCCGTCCGGCAGCTGGTAGGCGTGGCCGTTCATGGAATAATCGACGGGACGGCGATCTTTCTGCGCCGTATTGACCTCAAGCTCGGTGCTGGCGGCAAAGGCTTTCGGTACATCCCCCAGGGCAACACGATCCTGAGGGCGTTTTGGTCCGGCCAGGCTCGCCTCTACGCTACCCATGTCCAGCGCCAGCGTACTGGTGAAGACGGGCTCATCTCCCGCATTACGCCACATACCTTGCGCTTTAGCATAGGCTTCTACCAGTGCCACCTGCTCCTCGCTGCGGCCACTCAGACGCATATAGTCGAGGGTGACGCCATCGATAGGGAAGAAGCCGCAGGTTGCGCCATATTCTGGCGCCATATTGGCGATGGTGGCGCGGTCCGCCAGCGGAAGAGAATCCAGTCCGTCCCCATAAAATTCGACGAATTTGCCCACTACCCCGTGCTTACGCAGCATCTGGGTGACGGTCAAT
Source organism: Leclercia sp. UBA5958 (assembly GCF_002430365.1). Taxonomy (NCBI): domain Bacteria; kingdom Pseudomonadati; phylum Pseudomonadota; class Gammaproteobacteria; order Enterobacterales; family Enterobacteriaceae; genus Leclercia; species Leclercia sp. UBA5958. The sequence continues at coordinate 103,203 of NZ_DJCE01000008.1, forward strand.
ACAAGGTCAGTGGCGGTGATGCCCTCACTGAGTTTGCCGGTCAGTTTGAAACCGACCACATCAGGAATAAGCATTGATACCGGTTGACCAAGCATCGCGGCTTCGGCTTCGATACCGCCGACGCCCCACCCCAGTACGCCAAGGCCGTTGATCATAGTGGTATGCGAATCCGTGCCTACCAGCGTGTCCGGATAGGCCACCCACTCTTTATCCTGAAGTTCGCTCCAGACCGCTCTGCCCAGATATTCAAGGTTCACCTGATGGCAAATCCCCGTTCCGGGCGGTACGACACTGAAGCGGCTAAATGCCTGTTGTCCCCACTTCAGGAAGACGTAGCGCTCGTGGTTGCGCTCCATTTCCAGACGCACGTTCTCTTCAAAGGCATCGTCATCCCCAAAGTGGTCAACGGTAACGGAGTGGTCGATAACAAGGTCAACGGGGGAGAGAGGGTTCACTTTTGCGGTATCACCGCCCAGCCGTTTAACGGCTTCACGCATGGCGGCCAGATCAACAACAGCAGGCACGCCCGTAAAGTCCTGCATTAAAACCCTGGCGGGGCGGTAGGCGATCTCCCGGTCAGCATGGGCGGTTTTCAACCATCCGGCGAGCGCGCGAATATCTTCAAGCGTGACGGAAGTTTCGTCCTGCCAGCGCAGCAGGTTTTCCAGCAACACTTTTAACGACTTGGGTAGACGCGCAATATCCCCAAGTTCCCTGGCAGCCAGCGGCAGACTGTAGTAATGGTAAGTTTTATTCTCAGCCTGCAATGTGTCCTTACTGGCTTCGCGTAGGGTTAACGACATAAGCTCCTCCTTAATTACAGGGATTGCGATGTCCTGACAGTTATCAGGGCTGTAATTAAAGATAACACAAAGAGAACGTAACGTTTTGATAACAACCCAAATTGATAAATTAGCGGGATAAATCTGAATAAAGACGCATAAAAAACCCCGCACACAGGCGGGGTTTTTAAGCAATCAGTTGATTGTCATCCAGATTAGCTGGCACCAGAAAAGGATCGACAGTGAAAACGCGCCCATCCAGGACCAGTATTTGATACTGCGCATATTATTCATCATTGCGACACCAGTCATATATTTATTCGTAAGGGTTGAGATTTTACTCAGTAATATTGCTGATGTGTATTTATTAATGAGTACAAAAGCGCGGCGAGTAATTGGACAATTACGCGGAGCGGTAAAAACTAAATTATTGTTTTTTCGGTTCGTCTTCTGCGAACGCGTCAATAAAAGCTTTCTGCTGCGGCGACAGCTTCCAGGAAGCCGGCACGTTAGCCTTTTCAGGTTTACGCGTATCGCGCGCTGTGTCACGGTGCTGACACATTAGCTTGCTGGTTTCAAACCGCTCCTGAACAGCCATAGTTAACCCCAAAAGTGCCAGACGAGGAGCGCAACAACCACCCAAAACAGTGCTGAGCCAAGGAATACGGCCAGCCAGGCTTTACGCTTGAGCTGCGGGTCCCTTTGCGGTTCTTCACTTCCTGATGGCATTGCTATCCTCTTGCAATCGATTTCGCTTATCATTTCGATACCAAACAATCGGCATAAGTAATCATGGTTGAGATAAATCCTAAAAGAACTTTAGACGAAAATCCAGTGAATTTACGAATCCTAAGCCATTAAATAGTTAATCTTTTGACCGGAAATAAATAATTGAAACGAAGAATTTGCGAAGCGGGATAATATTTTCTACTTTTGTCGCAAATTTGCGACAGTTTAGTCTGGCGAAGGGAGAAATTGGGCGGGTTAAACGAAGATGATGATAATTCTAATTTAGGTTAAGCCATTAAAGACGGTATCTTTCCGCAGGGGAAAGATACCGGATGTGATTATTTTTCCGGAAGTTTAATATCTTTAAACATCGCTTCGATATCTTCATTCGAGCGTAACGCGACGGCGGTATCCACCACATCGCGCGTCAAATGAGGCGCGAAACGTTGAATGAAATCATACATGTAACTGCGCAAGAAGGTGCTACGACGGAAACCGATTTTGGTCGTACTGTGGCTAAATACGCCCTGCGCATCCAGACGGACTAAATCCGGATCGGAGACGGGATCGACCGCCATACTGGCAATCACCCCTACCCCAAGCCCCAGACGAACGTAGGTTTTAATGACGTCGGCATCAGTGGCGGTAAAGACGATACGCGGCGTCAGCCCGGCACGATTAAATGCGGTATCCAGCTCTGAGCGCCCGGTAAAGCCAAAGGTGTAGGTCACCAGCGGGTACTGGGCCAGTTCCTCAATAGAGACGGAGCTCTTCGCCGCTAAGGGGTGATCCGGGGTCACTACGATAGAGCGGTTCCAGTGATAGCAAGGCAGCATGACCAGATCGTCATACAGGTGCAAGGCCTCCGTGGCAATCGCAAAGTCAGCATTGCCTTTCGATACCGCCTCAGCAATTTGCGTAGGCGACCCCTGGTGCATATGCAGTGATACGCGGGGATAACGCTCAATGAAACCCTTAATAACGCCTGGCAGCGCATAACGCGCCTGGGTGTGGGTCGTCGCAATATAGAGCGAACCTTTATCAGGCCAGGTGTGTTCGCCCGCCACGGATTTGATGGCATCCACTTTGGATAGCACTTCGCGCGCAATACGAATAATTTCCTGTCCGGCGGGAGTGACCTGCGTCAGGTGTTTACCGCTACGGGCAAAGATTTGGATGCCCAGCTCATCTTCAAGCATACGCACCTGCTTGCTGATACCGGGCTGGGAGGTATAAAGACCTTCTGCGGTCGAAGAGACATTGAGGTTGTGATTAACGACCTCAACAATATAGCGAAGCTGCTGTAGTTTCATGCCAGACCATCCGATTTAACGCACACGGGCAATCGCTTAAGACGATTTGATAATAAGAAAGGGGTTAACTATAACCACTATATCATTTATATCATCACTGTATAGTACGGAACTAAAAATAATAAGAATGTAATAAAAAAGGGCCGGAGATCCGGCCCTTTTACAGGTAAGTTACGGTATGTAAAGGTTATTTCTTACCTTCGACCCATTTACCGTCAACGAAGAATGCAGACCAGCCAGTGGCTTTGCCCTCTTTTTCCGCTGCAACATACTGCTGTTTCGTTTTACGGCTAAAGCGGACCACGGTCTTGTTCCCTTCTGGATCCTGCTGCGGCGCATCAGCCAGATAACGCAGTTTTTCCGGCAAGCGGTCGCGGAAGCGGTACAGCTCTTCCACTAATGGCGCGCGGGTTTCGCGAGATTTCGGGAAGGTGTTAGCCGCCAGGAAGACCCCTGCAGCACCGTCGCGCAGTACGAAGTAAGCGTCCGATTTCTCGCATGGCAGTTCAGGCAGCGGAACCGGATCTTCTTTCGGCGGCGCCACTTCACCGTTACGCAGAATCTTACGCGTATTTTTACACTCGTCGTTTGTACAAGCCATGTATTTGCCAAAACGCCCCATTTTCAGGTGCATTTCAGAACCACATTTTTCGCACTCTACAATCGGGCCGTCATAGCCTTTGATGCGGAACTCGCCCTCTTCGATCTCGTATCCATCGCAGGTTGGGTTATTACCACAAACGTGCAATTTGCGTTTCGGATCGATCAGGTAGCTGTCCATCGCCGTGCCACATTTCTGGCAACGACGTTTGGCGCGCAACGCGTTGGTCTCTGCGTCATCACCTTCCAGCACGTTAAGAACTTCGTTCTCTGGCACCAGGTTAATGGTGGTTTTGCAACGCTCTTTCGGCGTCAGCGCGTAACCGGAGCAGCCCAGGAAGACACCGGTGGTCGCAGTACGGATACCCATTTTGCGGCCACAGGTCGGGCAATCGATGCTGGTCAGCACCATCTGGTTCGGCTGCATGCCGCCCTCTTCCGGCGCCTTTTCCGCTTTATCCAGCTGAAGGGTGAAGTCGCTGAAGAAGCTATCGAGCACCTTCTTCCATTCCGCCTGATGGTTCGCCACCTGATCGAGACGATCTTCCATCTGGGCGGTAAAGTCGTAGTTCATTAGCTCGCGGAAGTTGTCTTCCAGACGGTCGGTGACAATTTCTCCCATCTTCTCGGCGTAGAAACGACGACTCTCAACGCGTACATAGCCGCGGTCCTGGATGGTGGAGATGATTGACGCGTAAGTCGACGGACGACCAATACCGCGTTTTTCTAACTCTTTAACCAGTGACGCTTCGCTAAAACGTGCCGGCGGCTTAGTAAAGTGCTGAGCCGGGGTTAATTCAACCAGCGAGAGTGTGTCGCCCTTATTCACTGCCGGCAGGGTGCGGTCTTCATCACCTTTACGCAGCGCAGGCATCACTTTAGTCCAGCCGTCGAAGCGCAGAATGCGTCCGCGCGCTTTCAGGCGGAAATCACCCGCAGCAACGGTCAAGGTTGTGGAGTCGTACTGGGCCGGGTTCATCTGGCAGGCAACAAACTGACGCCAGATCAGTTGATAAAGTTTCTGCGCGTCCGCTTCCATATCTTTCAGCGATTCAGCGGAGACGGCTACATCAGAAGGACGAATCGCTTCGTGCGCTTCCTGAGAGTTTTCTTTGCTCGCATACTGGTTCGCACTCTCCGGCAGATATTTCTTACCGAAGTTATCGCTAATGTAATCCCGCACCATGCTCACAGCATCCTGACTGAGGTTCGTCGAGTCAGTACGCATATAGGTGATGTAGCCTGCTTCATACAGACGCTGCGCCATCATCATGGTTTTCTTCACGCCGAAGCCCAGACGGGTACTTGCCGCCTGCTGCAGGGTGGAGGTGATAAATGGTGCGCCAGGCTTGCTGGAGGTCGGTTTGTCTTCACGCTCCACCACGTCGTAACGTGCTTTTTCCAGCAGCGCCACGGCAGCCATGGTCTGGTCGCGGTTTTCCGGACGAAACGGCTTGTCGTTCTGATGCGTGACTTCCAGCGGCAGTTCATCGCCAGCCGGGGTAGTAACGTTGGCATTGATATCCCAGAACTCTTCCGGGACGAATGCTTTAATCTCACGCTCGCGCTCTACGACCAGGCGTACCGCTACTGACTGAACACGTCCGGCGGACAGCCCACGGGCAATTTTTTTCCACAGCAGCGGAGAGACCATGTAACCCACAACGCGGTCCATAAAACGACGGGCCTGTTGCGCATTTACACGATCGATATTCAGTTCGCCCGGCTTTTCAAACGCCTGACGAATCGCATTCTTGGTAATTTCGTTAAATACGACACGGCTATAGCGTGTCTCGTCGCCACCGATGATCTCCCGCAGGTGCCATGCAATGGCCTCCCCTTCGCGGTCAAGGTCGGTTGCGAGATAGATGTGGTCTGCTTTTTCAGCCAGCTGTTTCAGCTCGTTGACAACTTTCTCTTTTCCTGGCAGCACTTCATATTGTGCCTGCCAGTCATGCCAGGGATCGACCCCCATGCGGTTGACGAGCGCACTACGTTCATCCTTTTTAGGCTTTTTAGCCCCTTTGGTGGAGGTAGAGTCTGCGCTCTTTTTACTGGCTGAGCCACTGGTCGGCAAATCGCGGATATGACCGACGCTGGACTTAACCACGTAGTCACTACCCAGATACTTATTGATCGTTTTGGCTTTTGCCGGGGACTCAACGATAACGAGAGCTTTACCCATAATCACCTTTACCTAATTTGTTTCTTCCAGGAATACGTCGCACGTAATTTCACCTTCCACTGGCGACGAGCCATTTATATTGCGACATCCCCGGTGGATATCAACCCCCTGCGGTTTCCGGACGACAACGCGTCTTTCTCCAGGCGGTTGAGTTAACGGGCTTTTTCTCGCATCAACGTGACTGCACGACGAAGTTTAGGTCGAATGTCAAGCAAATCTATTGCCAGAATGACGAAAGCGCACACTCTACCTGATATAATTCGTTACGCAACTTTATTAGCATGCAAAAGCAAATCTCGCCAGCGGGGTCAGCAGGATAAACCCACTGCTAAAACAGGGAAAATTTGCCCACTTCATCGCTGCGGCGTAGACTATTGTCACTGTTTAAGGAGTGGATTATGCAGCAAACGACCCAACCTGTTGACCGAGCCACGTTGCTCGCAGAAGCAAATAAACTGATTCGTGAACATGAAGACACCCTGGCCGGCATTGAAGCCACGGGCGTCGAGCAGCGCAACGGCGTGCTGGTGTTCAGCGGTGAGTATTTCCTTGATGAGCAAGGGCTTCCAACCCCAAAAAGCACCGCGGTGTTTAATATGTTTAAATACCTGGCGCATACGCTCTCAGAAAAGTATCACCTTGTTGATTAAAAAAACGCGAGGCCTGCGCCTCGCGTTTTAGTTACAGCAGCGGTTTTTGACCGCGCTGAAGCCAGCGTAGCAGAAGGCGATCGGCGCTCTCAGCCGCGCTGTTGGTGAAGCGGTCAGTCAGGCGTTTACGCTGGACAAACCGTACCCCTACCAGTTCATGGTTTTCCATCAGGCCCAGCAGCAGATCGTCGCTGGTCCCCACTTCGTCAACCAGCCCTTTCTCCTGCGCCTGGACACCGTACCAGTGCTCACCGGTTGCAACCTGATCAATATCCAGTGATGGACGCATCTGCTTAACGAAATCTTTAAACAGATGATGAGTTTCATTAAGATCTTCGCGAAACTTCTGCCGCCCCTCTTCGGTGTTTTCACCTAACAGCGTCAGGGTGCGTTTGTACTGCCCCGCCGTGTGCAACTCGATATCAATATCTTTGCTTTTCAGAAAGCGGTTGAAGTTAGGGATCTGCGCTACCACGCCAATCGACCCGATAATCGAGAATGGCGCCGCGACAATTTTGTCCGCCACGCAGGCCATCATGTAGCCGCCGCTTGCCGCGACTTTGTCGACCGCGATCGTCAGAGGGATCTGCTTGTCACGTAAGCGCCGCAGCTGCGAGGCTGCCAGGCCATAACCGTGCACCACCCCACCAGGGCTTTCGAGTCGTACCACCACTTTATCTTGCGGTTTGGCAACGGCAATAATAGCGGTTACCTCTTCACGCAGGGAAGCCACTTCATGCGCATCCATACTCCCTTTAAAATCCAGCACATAGACGCGCGGTTTTGTCGGATCGTCTCGCTGTTCCTGTTTGGCCTGCGCTTTAGCGGCTTTGGCTTCCTGCTTGTGTTTCTTCTTCTGGGCTTTATGCCACAGCTTTTGCTGATGTTTGTCGAGCAGGGAGACCGACATATCTTCCTGCATTTCGCTGTACTGCTCGCTCAAACGGGTAATACGTAACTCGCCGCGCTGACGCTTGCGCTGCGTCAGGTTAACAATGAGAACTGCGATTATCGCAATGGCAATCACCACCGTTGCGATTTTCGCCAGAAATAAACCATATTCAGAGAGTAATTCCACGCGTCCACCTTGATTTAACCACTTGTTTTCGCACCCAGTGTACAACAGCCATGGCCGGGCGTCTCGCTTGTGAAGTTACCCTTGCGATCGCGCTTCCGGAATGGTTAAACCGCCGCGAAATGTTTGCAAATTGTTAATTTCACTACCAAGTCTCCGGTAGACTGATTGAAATCACGCGCGCTTTCGGGCATAAACCCGAAAAGCGTAGAGAGCAGACGCAGAAAACATGCGTGCCAGAGGAGTTACCGTGCACTATCAACCGAAAAAAGATCTACTGCAAAACCGTATTATTTTGGTCACCGGCGCCAGCGACGGCATTGGCCTTGAAGCAGCCTTGACCTATGCCCGCCACGGCGCCAGCGTGATCCTGCTGGGCCGTAACGAAGAGAAATTACGCGCTGCGGCCGACGATGTCGCCCAGGTGAGCCCGCATCCGGTGCGCTGGTATACACTGGATCTCCTGACCTGCACCCCTGAGAGCTGTCAGGCCCTGGCGCAGCGCATTGCCGCCCACTACCCTCGCCTCGACGGGGTGCTGCATAACGCCGGTTTACTGGGGGAAGTGCGCCCGATGGATGAACAGGATCCGGTGTTGTGGGAGCAAGTGATGCAGGTCAACGTCAACGGTACTTTTTTCCTGACTCAGGCACTGCTTCCTTTATTACTGAAGTCAGACTCTGGCTCGCTGGTCTTTACCTCTTCCAGCGTTGGCCGTCAGGGGCGTGCCAACTGGGGCGCTTATGCCGTCTCGAAATTCGCTACTGAGGGGATGATGCAGGTTCTGGCAGAAGAATATCAGAGCCGTCATCTGCGCGTGAACTGTATTAACCCAGGAGGTACGCGTACCAAAATGCGTGCCAGCGCATTCCCGACGGAAGATCCGGACAAACTCAAAACACCTGCCGACATTATGCCGCTCTATTTATGGCTGATGGGCGATGATAGCCGCCGGAAAACCGGTATGACTTTTGATGCCCAACCGGGCCGTAAACCAGGGATTTCCCAATGAGTGATGATCGTCATCAGCAGCGCCAGCAGCGGTTAAAAGAACAGGTCGACGCCCGCGTTGCCGCCGCACAGGATGAGCGTGGAATTATTATTGTCTTTACGGGCAATGGTAAGGGTAAAACCACCGCCGCGTTTGGCACCGCCACTCGCGCCGTCGGTCATGGTCAAAAGGTCGGCGTAATCCAGTTTATTAAAGGCGAATGGCCAAACGGCGAGCGTAATCTGTTGGAACCGCATGGGGTGGAGTTTCAGGTGATGGCAACCGGGTTTACCTGGGACACGCAAAACCGGGAGACTGACACCGCCGCCTGCCTGGCGGTCTGGCAGCATGCCGAGCGGATGCTGGCTGATCCCACCCTGAACATGGTGCTGCTGGATGAGATTACCTATATGGTGGCCTACGACTATCTGCCGCTTGAAAGGGTCATCACCGCGCTGCGAAACCGGCCAGCTCATCAGACGGTGATCGTGACCGGGCGTGGTTGTCACAGAGATATTCTGGAGATAGCAGATACCGTTAGTGAGCTACGTCCGGTCAAACATGCGTTTGATGCCGGGGTGAAAGCGCAAATTGGTATCGACTATTAAGAAAAAACCCGGCAATGCCGGGTTTGTTGTTTTAACCATTGTTGTTACGGCTGCCTGAGCGGCGACCGGTGCTCACCTGGCTGTGGCGCTTCACCGCGCGGCGGATCTGGTTCGCCTTCATGCGACGGCGATCTTTCTCAACCGCCACCTTGGAGGTGGTTTCTGGCGTCAGCCCCACCAACTCGCGCAGGTAGTTCGTCTGGGTTAAATCCAGCTCGGTGTAACCACCGCGTGGCAAACCTTTTGGCAGGAGGATGTCGCCGTAGCGCACGCGAATCAGGCGGCTGACCTGCACGCCCACGGCTTCCCACAGACGGCGCACTTCACGGTTACGGCCTTCGGTCAGGGTCACGTTGTACCACTGGTTGATGCCTTCACCGCCGGTGAATTTGATGGTTTTAAATGCTGCCGGACCATCTTCAAGCTGCACACCGCGCGACAGGTCGCGCACTTTATTGTCGTCGACTTCACCAAACACGCGTACCGCGTATTCACGCTCAACTTCACGACTTGGGTGCATCAGACGGTTGGCCAGTTCACCATCGGTAGTGAACAGCAGCAGCCCGCAGGTGTTAACGTCCAGACGGCCTACGGCAATCCAGCGCGCACCGCGCAATTTCGGCAGACGATCGAAGACGGTAGGACGCCCTTCAGGATCGTTACGGGTACAGAGTTCGCCTTCTGGCTTATAGTAAGCCAGCACGCGGCAAATCTGCTCCGCCGACTCTTTTACCGAGATCAGATGTCCGTCGATACGGATCTTCAGTCCCGGTACGATCTCAACGCGATCGCCCAGCGTAGCGATTTTGCCGTCTACACTGACGCGACCTGCTTCAATAATGGTTTCGATTTCACGGCGTGAACCGTGGCCAGCACGCGCCAGCACTTTCTGTAATTTCTCGCTCATTGAGCTTCCTTCAGGTGTCGCCTTCACAGGCGTCTGGTATACTTTCAAAAACAACGAGTTAGCATCAATAACAACTTAACTCACTGATATGTAACTATTTCATGGTACACAGCATGGCAAACAATATGTCACACAAGCTGTCACACACAATGATTCGTGGGCGCACATACTACACTAACTTTAGACTAAATGATTCAACAAGTTTTGTGCGCTTAAGTCTCGGTACTGATAGCCGAAAGCAAGCGGAAGTGATCATGAATCAGATCCGCCCTTTCATACCCCTTGTACAGAATGGAACGATGAGCCTCGAAGAGTTCAAACACAAAATGCAGGGTTACCGCACCGCCACCAAGCAGGACTTTGATGAATATCTTTTGAATTGGCTTAAAGGTGGCCTTGAAGAGGCTAAAAGGTTACCAGAATTAGGCAGGTACCATAAACAGATTACAGGTGAATCTTTATCGCCCCTAGACACCGCAAACAAGGCGCAAGGCTACGCCAACTCCTATATGGGGCATATGTATAATGGTAACGATATTTCCGCCAGGATGATGACCGCTGCACTCAGAAAGCAGATGTTAACAGTTAATGAATCCGACCTTGATCAGGTTCACCATATCGCCAGCCAGATAAATATGAATCAGGCCCTTATGTCACAGGCTTATGAAGCATTCTATTCAGGTGATTTGACACGATACCAGCAGATCATTAATTCGATGGGGTCAGCTTTACAAAATGCAATCCCGGCAGTTACCCCAGTACCAATGGAGCAAAATACAGCGACAACTGCCGAGACTGAACCAGCACACAGCCCAAGATTGTTAGAAGCGTGGAACGACTATATAAAGGATAAGGGTCAAAAGTGGCGCAAGCAAACAGCAAATGAAAATCAGCGTTTCTTTGATGTCCTCTATCATGTTGTGGGTGATGTCCCTGTTGATAGCGTTAAGAAACAGGATTTAAGGGATTCTCTCAAGGTGGCAGAGAATCTGCCTACTCGAACTAAACTACCCTACTCCAAAATGAGTCTTGCCGAGTGCATTGATTACGATGTCCCTGAGGATGACCTGATCGCCAGTGAGCATGTCCACAAACATTTAAAGCTATGGCGTTCATTGTTCAAAACGTATCTAGTCGATCAGAAAGATGTTCTTACCAAATCCCCTACTGATGGGATTAGTTACGAGGTTAAATCCAACCGGGGTGGGAACTATACAGCCAATGAACTGAGTCGAATCAAAGAGCATCTCTTTGCACTACCAAGCAGTGATTATCGGAAATGGTACTTCCTGACCTTGATTTATACAGGTGCTCGACGTGGTGAAATAGCGGATATCCGTAAGCACCACATACGGAAAGATGAGGAGACCGGGCGCGGGTATATCTTTATTGAAGGTGGGAAAACCGAACACGCCCGTCGCCAGGTTCCAATACATAAGACTATTGAGGCGGGGCTTTTGGCTTGTGTAAAAAACCTCAAGGATTCCGACCGTGTATTTGGCAAACTTCCCAACTACACCACCGTAACCACAGATTGGGTGGATATGATGAATGGACTAGACATCCCCGATTACAACGAGTTCGGACTCAAGCGCCGGGTCCACTCACTGAGACACACATTTATAAGCAATGCTATTGCATCCGTTGGAAACGCAGCACTGATCCAGTTTGTTGTTGGTCACAGCAGAACACAATCGCTAGGTATCACCTCAAGGTATACTCATACACTACCCTTGAAAGATCTACTTCCGGTGATTGATTATACAATCAAGTCATGAATGGATTCACATGAGTTACAACATATTAATTACACGAGTATTTTTATTCAATTGATACATGGTAGCATATAGTTAAAAAGGTATTTCTTATACAACCGTGCTGTCTAAGTTACATGGTACAACATCCGCATCGCATACATCTGAATAAACAAGGAATCTCATGCCACAACACTTCGACTTACTAGGAAAAGAACTCAACAATATCAAGGGGTTAAAGCAAAATCCAGATGCAACAGGCTTCTTCCTTCAGGAAGTACTTCGTTTTTACTCAATCGCGGGAACTTTGTTAACTAGTGATATCTGCCTTAATACTAGTTCTACTGTTGACGGAAGATACTTAACACATGTTTTATCACGCTCTCTGCTAGAGCCATACTTTACAATACTCTACATTTTTGATGATTTTTCACTTATGTCAGCACGATATGAAGAACAGAAAAACACATTTAAAGATAACTATCGAAAATTAATGAATGACCTTAACGCGCCTGTATGGTCTAATTTCATGACCCAACATGGAAATAATCTAGAACCAGCGGACCCTACATGGAAAAATCTCAAAAAACTTCCCGATGTAAATACCATGCTTGGGTATGTAAAAAACCATAGCGGTGGTACTTTAAATTACCTTTACCCACTCTATCGAATTACAAGCTTTGATACCCATGGACGTAGTTTAGGAACAATATTTGAATCTGTCTTTGGGAAACAGTGCAATTTCCCCATATTAGATATTGAATATGCAATTGAGCTTTTGGCGAATGAATATCTATCCCTTTATAACACCCTTCGTACTAATAAACTAATATAGGCAAGTCTAATTGACGCTATCGGTAATAAAAACAGTTCCTGACTGCTTCACACAAAATTACCCACAGATAAAGGGATGAATCCAGAATATATAGGTTCGAGATATGTATGGGCTTCAATATAGTTTCTACGAGAGCACGACGGACTAGACTTGAGAATGAGTGATAAGCTGCCATCAGTCTAGTGGGTGCGTACATCGCCGAACATAGGCACCGAGCCAAAAGCCGCAAGCGCAAGTAATGACTAACCCCGCCTCTGTGCGGGGTTTTTTATTGGTTCTTTTCCTCATGAAGCCGTAGCGCTTTCGCTAACTCCAACTGAAAGGCAAATGACAAGCGGGAACGGCTAATCTTGATACCGTCAATAATGATGTATGTAGGGTAAGCGGTGATCATGCGGCCCAAGTATTGGAAGTATTTAGGGTGGTTTGACTTATCGTTATTCATTGTGTTCCATCCGTCTGGGCGTGGGTAATCCCGGTAACGGATAATTGATCTAAATTCGATCAAAATCAATGACTTAACAGATCACCAAATCCAGGGGGTGTACAATGGCGAGCCTCCCTCAGCCTAACCTATACACGAACATAAAATAGGGGCGGATTCCTTCCAGTTGGGTGGAAAAATGTCTGGGAGTTTGGATATTGCAACCAGGCACCACTAATAGGGACGGAGGTGGGTCTTGATCATGTTTATCAAATATCACTGCTTGGTTCATGGTGCAAATCACTGGGTATCAACAATCGATCAATTATGATACCGTTTTTGATACCGCTTGAGAGGATGTTATGAGCCGTACTTTTGCATATTGTCGTGTGTCCACCAGCGAGCAAACGACTGAAAACCAAATCATGGCAATCCGTCATGCTGGTTATGATGTAACTGATAGCCGTGTCGTATCCGAAGTTGTTTCAGGTGGTGTACAGGCAATGAAGCGTAAAGCTTTTGCCGATATGGTAAATCACAAGTTGGAGTCAGGTGATCAACTGGTCGTGCTCAAACTAGACCGTTTGGGACGTGATAACATCGATGTACAACAGACAATCTCTATGTTAGTAGACAAAGGAATTGACGTTGTATCGTTGGATCTGCCTGCGAGCAACCTTGCCAGTGCCGAAGGAAAGTTGATGCTTCAAATGTTCTCTGCTTTTGCGGAGTTTGAAAAATCACGTATTACAGAGCGCACTAAAGAAGGTCTAGAGCGAGCTAAGAAAGAAGGCAAGAAATTAGGCCGTCCTGTGGCAGCAAACACGTGTAAGCGTGTACAAGAGGCTAAAGCTAGTGGTCTGAGTCAGGCAAAAGCGGCTTCCTCGTTAGGTCTAGGGATTGCCACGATAAAGCGCCATTGGAACATCTGATATTTTTGTATCAGTGAAGTAGCTATCAATATGATAGTGAGTCCTTAGTGTAGGCAACTATCTCAGAGACAAAGATCGATAAAGGAGTTTAGTGTGACAAAGACTAGAGATAATCACTATGTGCCTCAATGGTATCAAAAAGGATTTATGGAGGAACGGGAACAACAACTCTGCCACTTAATGCGTCGTAAAATTAATATTCCCGGAGATGAAACAAGGATAGTCGAATCAAAAAAATGGCAAACACCAACGCAGAGATTTTATGAAGTCGATTTATATTCAACTTTTTTTGGTTCTGAAGTTAATGATGAAATAGAGCGAAAACTATTCGGCCCGATAGATAACAGCGGCTCAACATCTATTCGAGCCTTCCTTGGAAATAATCAAGCTGAATGGCATGATAACTTCCGTGATCTATTTACTTATATTGATGCTCAGAAACTACGAACCCCTAAAGGTTTGGATTGGATTAAAAACAAATACCCTGAACTCAATCAAAGTCAACTCATGATGGAAATGCAATCCCTTAGAACAATGCATTGTACATTGTGGGCTGAAGGGGTGCGTGAGTTAGTCTCAGCTTCAGAAGCAGAAACAAAATTCATTCTTTCAGATCATCCAGTCACTATCTATAACTATGCTTGCCCCCCAAATCATGAACTTTGTAATTATCCTAACGACCCAGATATTACATTAAAAGGTTCACAGACGATATTTCCTTTAGATAAAAATCGTTGTTTGATTTTAACGAATCTTGAATATGCACAAGATCCCGAAAATGCAAACCCACTTCAACAGCGAACCAATGCCACTCGCCTTAGAAATAGCATGGTAAATACTATTAATTTCATTAATAGCCGCCAACTTTCGGATGATGAAGTTAAAAAGATAAATTATATTATTAAAAGTAGATCTAACAAATCAGTCGCAGCAGGTCGAGAAAACTGGCTTTACCCTGAAAAGGATATCGAAGTTGATTGGGCTGAACTACGTCATCTACTTTTACCATCGTTAAATGGTATATTTGGTTTTGGCGGAGACATGTATGCCAAATTTGAGGATGGCTCAGTACACTATCAAGATGCACTTGGTAGAACAACTCACTCACATGAGTTCCTCCAGAAAACGACAAGTAAAGTTCAGATTGGCCGTAACTCCGCTTGCGGATGTGGCAGCGGCAGAAAATACAAACACTGCTGCCTCAATCTTGCTGAGAACTTACGTACATCGTGGGATGTAGTAAGCATAAGAGAAAGAAATCTCGCATTTTGTAATTGTATTAAAGATGTTTTAGGTTTAAATAATGGTAAAACGTGGCTAGACGTCAGAAAAGAAATTACCGAAGATCATATAACAAAGATATATGAATTCTATTCAATACTATGGCCTGTTGATACAGACATATATAATTTATTGCCAAAATCGGATGGAAAACTACGAGCGCTGTATTCAGGGCCTGTAGATGTCCGTACCATAACTGAAAATGCTGTACCAATGGCATCATTATTTGATGAATTTTTGATTGAGACTCCCATATGTAACCCTAACATTACCAATCCAGAATTCAGCCCCATCAAATCCCCATCACAATATAAGTATCAATCACTCAAGGATTTTTTATTTTTCCTTCAGATGGAACCATTTATTGGACTTGGTTTGATAAACATCATTCCTGAACCGGTCGAATTTGATACTGGACTCATGCGAGCAATGTTAGACATGGCTAGGGAGAGAGGTCAAAGAAAGGAACCTATACACAAACAAGATTTACAACGACACTTCATCTTATCGACTGAGGACTTACTAAATTCAACGGCATTAATGCCTAGGGACATGAGAGTTAATTTCCTTGTAAGTCAGTTTGGTTTAAATGAAGTGTCAGCAAGTGATATAATTACTACATCTGAACTAAATGCAGAGTCTTCACCTCTGACACTATTACAAAAAACATCAGTAGGTAGTGGCGGGCAATTAATGATGTCGCGGAATGGGCCTAATTATGAAATGGCTTTATTTATAGCCCAAGTAACAGGCTCAGTTATTGTGACCGATAGTATTTCCAGATGGAAACAGTTATATTCTGCACAACACCGCGATCAAGGAATATCTTCTTTCCCATGGGGTAAAGCACTTGATGCCTTTAATATTGTACCTCTTGACCTTCAGTTTGAGGACACGTTCACGAAGTCCCAAGGACCATTCTCCAAGGCAAGAAACCTGCTTAAAGAAGTTGACCAAACCATTTTGAGAAATAATCGTACAACAGCACATATACAGCTCCTAACCACTAACATCAATGCCTTAATCAAACAGCTAAATGCAGATAACAAGTCATTGGTCCTTAAAAATATGATGATATCTTCTCCAGAGGGTGGGTTTTATGATAGGAATGTTCAGCGATTGCTGGCCCGTTCAAGTTGTCTTAAATATGATGATAATGTTAGGTCAATCTTAGGCATCGACATTGCAACGATGTAATCATTGCCATTTTAGTTTTTTTGAGAATGTTGCATGAGCTCATTTTAAATTCGGTTTAAAACTGAGAAATGCAAAAAGGGCTATGCCGATGAAAGCAGTAGCCCTATGGTCATTCACTGCACAAAAATGAGAATAATGCTCAGTAATTTAAATGCTGAGCTGAAAGAAGGAATAAAGAACCCGGCTAAACAGCCTGTATCGCTCCCTGAGAGGTTTTTTGCATGTAGATGATGCGCTGGACTACTTGCTAAATAAAGTTCGATACAGGGCTTCCTACGAAGGATTCTAATGCAGCGTATTAGCCGTCTTGAATTTTACCCTCGACGCAGAGAATGTTTGCTGCCCTTTACCGTTAGAATACTTCCCGCGATTCTTGGCAAGATATGAAATCCGTTTGACCATCCTAGTAAGTGAATCGTGATCACCTCTTTTGATTCTGTATCCATCCTCGGGAAGATGGACCCGAGAAACTCCATTCGTGAGTTCTGACCAGATACGGCTTACCCTTCCAATAATCCCTTTGTCTTCAAAACCAGCAGTGTTTACCTGGAAATATGGTAAAGCTATCCAGCAGTGGTAATGAACTTGTTTAGCCCTTTCTTTCTCCCTAACCCAGCCATAAGCGAATTTTTTGATAGGCTGATTGTTCCAGGCTTTTGCGGTGAACTCACCTCGCAGACGAGTAAACAATTCACTTACCAGTTTGTTGCTTTCATCAACAGACATCCCTTCAGGGACAGACAAATCAAAGCGGAATCCATACAGTTCGTTATAGTGCGACAACATAGCGCGAAGCTGGTCAATAAATCTGTCGATAATTTCTTTTCGTATTGGACTGCTACGCTTACTTAACGGATTATGGTTAAGCTTATAGGTCAAACCATCGTGGAGATAGGTTGAGGAATGGATCAAGGTGTAATGACCATTGTCACGGTGAGATGTCAGTAAATTAGTTGATTGTTGTACAGATAAGATAGATTGCTGCATACGCCTCCTTCAGTAGTGTTAGATAGTTCCTCATGTAGGGTATAGGTATTAATAAAAACCAGTAGAAAACTGAAACGCAAAAAGCCCAGCAGACCCACACCACTTCTGGCATTGGAATACAGGCATGATTGAAAATTTTCACTTAGAAAAGTTTCTGGTAAAAACCAGCTTCTCTATCAGATTACCACTACCTTTTGTGTTCGGCAAGAGTTTCTAACTGTAGGTCGTGAATTCCTGATTGCAGCATGGACAAAAATTGACCTTTCCCGCGACTAACCAAAACCAACGAGATATCCCTGAGCGGTCAATGATGTTATTGGCTAAACCAGCATAGGCCAATGATGAAAGATTACGGTGTGTTGTTGAAAGCGGGATGTTCAGGAGCTTTGAAAGTTCTAAAGCCGAGCTAGGAATAGACGTTTGAGTAAGGTGGTGCGAAATATTTATACGTGAAGTTGTCAGTGTTAATCCTGCTGACTTCAGGATAATAGCCATCCGATTATAATCATCCCTTAACGGGGGGGTAAACGAAGGCAAAATGGACCCTGTAAGCAATATTCACTCTCTTTGAGTCAAGTTATCAAGAATGATATTTTATCATAAAACCCCTCAATTGAGAATTGTTCTCAATTGAGCTTTGAGACAATAATGATATTAAGCACAGATACCGGTATATGCCCGAGTCTATGTATATCTCCATTCAAGTTAAATCTGAATGGACCAAGGGGAAAACGGTGTGCATAAAAAATGGGATTCTGAGTGTAATTAAAGCTGTCATACAAAACGATGATTGCCCTTTATGCTAACAAGGCAATACATTGATTTGTAATGATATTAATTTTATCTTGTACGCCTTCACAGGCGTCGAACAGGATTCATTATAGCGGGATAACACCGCAATAATGATGGCCGCGTAGTATAGCGGCTTACATCCTTACAAGAAAGGCTTAACGTCACCCACACCTTCACGGATAACAGTTGGCCCTTCGTTGGTTAAATCGATCACCGTTGTCGGCTGTTGACCCAGGTAACCGCCGTGAATAATCAAATCCACCACTTTCTCCAGACGGTCTTTGATCTCTTCCGGGTCTGACTCGGTAAATTCGCTGCCCGGTAGCATCAGGGATGTCGAGAGCATCGGCTCGCCCAGTGTTTCAAGCAACGCCTGTGCAATGGGGTTCG
Organism: Leclercia sp. UBA5958; assembly: GCF_002430365.1. Classification (NCBI taxonomy): domain Bacteria; kingdom Pseudomonadati; phylum Pseudomonadota; class Gammaproteobacteria; order Enterobacterales; family Enterobacteriaceae; genus Leclercia; species Leclercia sp. UBA5958. Next base: position 121,635 of record NZ_DJCE01000008.1, read on the forward strand.
ACGGCACACGCATACCGATTGTTTTACGCTTCTCTTGCAGAAGACGACGGGGTACCTCTTTAGTCCCTTTCAGGATAAAGGTGTAGTTGCCCGGGGTGTTATTTTTAATCAGGCGAAACGCCACGTTGTCCACATAGGAGTAGGTGGAGAGCTCCGAGAGATCGCGACACATCAGGGTAAAATTGTGCCCGTCCGGCAGCTGGCGAATGCGGCAAATACGCTCCATCGCCCCTTTGTCTTCGATCTTGCAGCCCAGCGCGTAACCGGAGTCCGTGGGATAGACGATAACGCCGCCCTTACGCACAATCTCCACCGCCTGGTTAATCAACCGCGCCTGCGGGTTATCCGGATGGATATAGAAAAATTGACTCATACTTCCCTCTCTTTATTTGGCTCGGGCTGTTCCCAGAGCTGCCACACCGGCTCGACGCCCGCGGGTAACCACAGCTTGCGGCCCAGCTCTATCCACGGACAAGGCTGATGAAAATCGGAGCCTTGCGAGGCCAGTAAACCGAACTGTCGGGCATAAGTTGCAAGTTGTGTACGCTCATTGGGGGCTTGCTGGCACTGCGCGACTTCCATCGCATCGCCGCCCTGTTCCGCGAACCAGGCCAGCAGCCTTTTCAGCCACTTGGCGGAGAGGTTATACCGTGCCGGATGGGCCAGTACCGCCTTACCGCCAGAATGATGAATGACATCAATAGCTTGTTCTATTGTACACCACTGAGGAGGAACGTATCCGGTTTTCCCCCGCGCCAGGTATTTTTTGAAAACATCAGCGATGTTATTGGCCTTCCCCGCTTCCACCAGAAAACGGGCGAAGTGCCCCCGGGTTACTGCCCCGCCTCCCGCCAGCCGAAGCGCCCCTTCCAGGGCGCCTGGGGTATGTGCTTTTTCCAGGCGTTCGGCAATCAACGCAGCCCGCTGGTTACGGCGGTTTTTTTGCTCGTCCAGAAATTCGCACATCAGCGGGTTCTCAATGTCGATATTCAGACCAACAATGTGAATCTCATGATTTTCCCAGAGAGTGGAGATCTCCACGCCTGAGATTAAGGTTAACGGCAGTTGGCTGCGGGTAATTTCCGCCCGTGCTGCCGGGATCGCCTCGGTGGTATCGTGATCGGTTATTGCCAGGGTGCCCACGCGCATCTCATGGGCGCGATGAACTAACTCTTCGGGCGTAAGCAGGCCGTCTGAGGCCTTTGTGTGGCTATGTAAATCGTAGATCACTGCGTAATTCGTGTCGCTCAAAGCGGCTCCCGTCACTATTTTCATCTCTTTGCGCTCACTATGATAACGGTATGCCGTGAATAACTGAAATCGGGGGTTGACATTCAACCATCGAACTAGTTAACTAGTACGCAAGTTCACTTTTTAAGGTATCTGCAAATGACCCTCTCTTTCTCTCAGCATGGTTGGTGGCGCACTTCCTGAATTTACGGGCAGTGTCAGACGTTTGCGTCGCGCATACAGATACCAGGCCCGCCACAGAGCGGGCTTTTTATTGAACAGAATATGAGAACACACTAATGCAAACAGCCAAATCAACCCTTGAACTGCTTACCCGGGACGCAGCCTATCGCCATAACCCAACGGCCCTGTTTCAGCAGCTCTGCGGCGCCCGCGCGGCCACCCTGCTGCTGGAATCCGCGGATATCGACAGCAAAGATGATCTAAAGAGTTTGCTGCTGGTAGACAGCGCTCTGCGGATCACCGCCATGGGTGACGTTGTCACTATTCAGGCGTTATCGGCTAACGGCGCGGCATTGTTACCTTTACTGGATAGCGTCCTGCCCGCTGGCATTGAAAATGAACAACGCCCGGACGCCCGCGTTCTGCACTTCCCGCCGGTAAGCCAGCTGCTGGATGAAGATGCCCGCCTCTGCTCATTATCGGTCTTTGATGCCTTCCGCCTGTTGCAAAACCTGGTCAATGTGCCGGAAGACGAGCGTGAAGCGATGTTCTTTGGCGGGCTGTTTGCCTATGACCTGGTCGCCGGTTTTGAAAATCTGCCTGACGTTGAACAGGGAAATCGCTGCCCGGATTACTGCTTCTACCTGGCAGAAACCTTACTGGTGATCGACCACCAGAAGAAAAGCACCCGTATTCAGGCCAGCCTTTTTACTCCCCTGACGGCCGAAAAAGAGCGCCTCGAGCAACGTATCGCCCAGTTACAGCAGCAGATGACGGAAGAGCCTGCTTCTCTGCCGGTGCAACGCGTTGAGCAGATGCGCTGCGAATACAGTCAGACCGACGACGAATTTGGCGTGGTCGTACGCCAGATGCAGAAAGCGATCCGCGCAGGCGAAATTTTCCAGGTGGTGCCATCCCGTCGCTTCTCGCTGCCGTGCCCTTCTCCGCTGGCAGCCTATGATGTGCTGAAGAAGAGCAACCCGAGCCCGTACATGTTCTTCATGCAGGACAACGACTTCACATTGTTCGGCGCCTCGCCGGAAAGCTCCCTGAAATATGACGCCACTAGCCGTCAGATTGAAATCTATCCAATCGCCGGGACTCGTCCGCGGGGTCGTCGTGCAGACGGCACGCTTGATCGCGACCTGGACAGCCGTATTGAGCTGGAGATGCGTACCGATCAAAAAGAGATGTCTGAACATTTGATGCTGGTCGATCTGGCGCGTAACGACCTGGCGCGTATCTGCACGCCGGGCAGTCGCTACGTTGCGGATTTGACCAAGGTCGACCGTTACTCTTTCGTGATGCACCTGGTCTCCCGCGTGGTCGGCGAGTTGCGGAGCGATCTGGACGTGCTGCACGCCTATCGGGCCTGCATGAACATGGGCACCCTGAGCGGCGCGCCAAAAGTCCGCGCCATGCAGCTTATCGCTCAGGCAGAGGGACGCCGCCGCGGTAGCTATGGCGGCGCGGTAGGTTACTTCACGGCCCATGGCGATCTGGATACCTGCATCGTCATCCGCTCCGCTTACGTTGAAGATGGTATCGCTACCGTTCAGGCTGGCGCTGGCATCGTTCTTGATTCCGTACCGCAGTCTGAAGCCGACGAAACCCGCAATAAAGCCCGCGCCGTACTGCGAGCGATTGCCACCGCACATCACGCACAGGAGATTTTCTGATGGCTGACATTCTGCTGCTCGATAATATCGACTCCTTTACTTACAACCTGGCGGATCAGCTGCGTGCCAACGGCCACAATGTGGTGATCTACCGTAATCACGTCCCGGCTCAGACCTTAATTGAGCGCCTGGCCACCATGCAGAACCCGGTGCTGATGCTCTCTCCGGGCCCGGGTGCGCCAAGCGAAGCAGGCTGTATGCCAGAACTGCTGACCCGTATGCGCGGTAAACTGCCGATTATCGGTATCTGCCTCGGCCATCAGGCGATTGTGGAAGCCTACGGCGGCTACGTCGGCCAGGCGGGCGAAATTCTGCACGGCAAGGCATCCAGTATTGAACACGACGGCCAGGCGATGTTTGCCGGGCTGATGAACCCGCTGCCGGTCGCGCGTTACCACTCGCTGGTGGGCAGCAACATTCCGGCGGGGCTGACCATCAACGCCCATTTCGAGGGAATGGTGATGGCTGTTCGTCATGACGCCGACCGCGTCTGCGGCCTGCAGTTTCACCCGGAATCCATTCTGACCTCACAGGGGGCTCGCCTGCTGGAGCAGACGCTGAACTGGGCGCTGCAAAAACTGGAGCAGACGAATACCCTGCAACCTGTTCTGGAAAAACTGTACCAGGCGCAGACCCTGAGCCAACAAGAGAGCCACCAGCTGTTCTCCGCCGTGGTACGCGGTGAGCTGAAACCCGAGCAACTGGCAGCCGCCCTGGTGAGCATGAAAGTCCGTGGTGAAAGCCCGCAGGAGATCGCTGGCGCAGCAACCGCCCTGCTGGAAAACGCTGCGCCGTTCCCGCGTCCGGATTATCGCTTTGCCGATATCGTGGGTACCGGCGGCGACGGCAGTAACAGCATCAATATCTCCACCGCCAGCGCCTTTGTGGCTGCCGCCTGTGGTATCAAGGTGGCTAAACACGGCAACCGTAGCGTCTCCAGCCGTTCCGGCTCATCCGATCTGCTGGCCGCATTTGGCATTAACCTCGACATGAATGCTGAAAAGTCTCGCGCTGCGCTGGACGAACTGGGGGTCTGCTTCCTGTTCGCGCCGAAGTACCACACCGGTTTCCGCCATGCTATGCCGGTGCGTCAGCAGCTGAAGACCCGTACCCTGTTTAACGTGCTGGGGCCGCTGATTAACCCGGCACACCCTCCGCTGGCGCTGATTGGCGTTTACAGCCCTGAACTGGTACTACCCATAGCTGAAACACTGCGCATGCTGGGATATCAGCGTGCAGCCGTGGTTCACAGCGGCGGCATGGACGAGGTGTCACTGCATGCCCCTACCCTGGTGGCAGAACTGAATGATGGCGAAATTAAGAGCTATCAGCTTGAGGCGAGCGATTTTGGCTTAACGCCTTACCATCAGGAGGCGCTGGCAGGCGGTACCCCGGAAGAAAACCGTGACATTCTCACCCGCCTGTTACAAGGTAAAGGTGAAGCCGCTCATGAGGCTGCCGTCGCCGCCAATGTCGCCATGCTGATGCGTCTGCACGGCGAGGAGGATCTTAAGGCGAATGCGCAAAAAGTTATCGACGTGTTGCGCTCTGGCGCAGCATACGACCGTGTGACCGCACTTGCGGCAAGAGGGTAATTCATGCAGACCGTTTTAGCGAAAATCGTGGCCGATAAGGCTATCTGGGTAGAAGCCCGTAAGGCGCAGCAGCCGCTCGCCAGCTTTCAGAACGAGGTGGTCCCCAGCAGCCGTCGATTCTACGAAGCCCTGCAGGGCGCACGGACGGCATTTATCCTGGAGTGCAAAAAAGCCTCTCCGTCCAAAGGGGTGATCCGCGACAACTTCGACCCGGCCACCATCGCCGGAATTTATAAATACCATGCGTCGGCGATTTCTGTTCTGACGGATGAGAAGTATTTCCAGGGCAGCTTTGATTTTCTGCCTGTCGTCAGCGGTATCGCGCCGCAGCCAATTTTGTGCAAAGACTTTATCATCGATCCTTATCAGATCTGGCTGGCGCGTTTCTATCAGGCCGACGCCTGCCTGTTAATGCTCTCGGTGCTGGATGACGAGCAGTATCGTCAACTGGCGGCCGTCGCCCACAGCCTTAACATGGGCGTGCTGACGGAAGTGAGTAATGAAGAGGAGCTGGAGCGCGCCATTGCGCTGGAGGCCAAAGTGGTGGGGATTAATAATCGCGATTTGCGCGATCTCTCCATCGACCTCAACCGTACTCGCCAGCTCGCGCCGCGCCTGGGTGCCGGGGTAACGGTCATCAGCGAATCGGGGATCAATACCTATGCCCAGGTGCGTGAGCTGAGCCACTTTGCCAACGGTTTTCTGATTGGCTCCGCCATGATGGAGCAGGCCGACCTGAGCGCCGCCGTGCGCCGGGTGCTGCTAGGTGAGAATAAGGTTTGCGGACTGACGCGCCCGGAAGATGCCGCTGCGGCGCATGCTGCTGGCGCGATCTATGGCGGGCTCATTTTCGTCGCCTCCTCCCCGCGGGCGGTAGATATCGCGCGCGCCCGTGACGTTATGGCCGCCGCGCCGCTGCGCTATGTTGGCGTATTCCGCGATGCCGCTATTGCCGACGTTGCCGCAACAGCCAGAGCGCTGAACCTGACCGCCGTTCAACTGCACGGCAGTGAAGATCAAGCTTATATAGACGCGCTGCGTGAATCGCTGCCCGAACAGGTCGACATCTGGAAAGCGCTGAGCGTGGGTGATGTTCTGCCCGTACGCAACCTGCAACACGTGACTAAATATGTGCTGGATAACGGCCAGGGCGGTACCGGGCAACGTTTCGACTGGTCACTGCTAACCGGCGAGAAGCTCGACAATGTTCTTCTCGCGGGGGGTTTAGGTCCGGATAACTGTGTAGAGGCCGCTAAAGCGGGCTGTGCAGGACTCGATTTCAATTCAGGCGTCGAATCGCAGCCAGGCATTAAAGATGCCAGCAAACTGGCTTCGGTGTTTAAAACGCTGCGTGCATATTAAGGAAGAGAAGATGACAACATTACTTAACCCCTATTTTGGTGAGTTCGGTGGCATGTATGTGCCACAGATCCTGATGCCCGCGCTGCGCCAGCTGGAAGAAGCCTTTGTCAGCGCGCAAAAAGATCCTGCGTTTCAGGCCGAATTTACCGACCTGCTGAAAAACTACGCCGGACGCCCGACCGCGCTGACCAAATGCCGCAACCTGACGGAAGGGACGAAGACGACCCTCTACCTGAAGCGTGAAGATCTGCTCCACGGCGGCGCGCACAAAACCAACCAGGTGCTGGGACAGGCGCTGCTGGCAAAACGGATGGGCAAAACCGAGATTATCGCTGAAACCGGTGCCGGTCAGCACGGCGTTGCCTCTGCCCTTGCCAGCGCCCTGCTCGGCCTGAAATGCCGCATCTATATGGGGGCTAAAGATGTGGAGCGCCAGTCACCGAACGTCTTCCGGATGCGTTTAATGGGTGCGGAGGTGATTCCGGTACATAGCGGCTCCGCAACCCTGAAAGATGCCTGTAACGAAGCGCTGCGCGACTGGTCTGGCAGCTACGACACCGCCCACTACATGCTGGGCACGGCGGCGGGCCCTCACCCGTTCCCGACCATTGTGCGCGAATTCCAGCGCATGATTGGCGAAGAGACCAAAGCGCAGATCCTCGAAAAAGAGGGGCGTTTGCCGGATGCGGTCATCGCCTGCGTTGGCGGTGGATCTAACGCCATCGGCATGTTCGCCGACTTTATTGATGAAACCAGCGTCGGACTGATTGGCGTTGAACCGGCCGGGCACGGTATTGAAACCGGCGAGCACGGTGCGCCGCTGAAGCATGGCCGCGTGGGGATTTATTTCGGTATGAAGGCGCCGATGATGCAGACTGAGGAGGGGCAGATCGAAGAGTCCTATTCAATCTCTGCCGGGCTGGATTTCCCGTCCGTGGGGCCGCAGCACGCGTTCCTGAACAGTACCGGTCGTGCGGATTACGTCTCTATTACCGATGACGAAGCGCTGGAAGCTTTCAAAACGCTCTGTCGCAGCGAAGGTATTATCCCGGCACTGGAGTCCTCGCACGCGCTGGCCCATGCCCTGAAAATGATTAAGGAAAACCCGGAAAAAGAGCAGCTGCTGGTGGTTAACCTTTCCGGTCGCGGTGATAAAGATATCTTCACCGTTCACGATATTTTGAAAGCACGAGGGGAAATGTGATGGAACGTTACGATAACGTATTTGCTGAGCTCAAAGCACGCAAGGAAGGCGCATTTGTTCCCTTTGTGACCCTGGGCGATCCGTCGCCTGACCACTCTTTAAAAATTATCGACACGCTGATTGAGGCCGGTGCCGATGCGCTGGAGCTGGGGATCCCCTTCTCCGATCCGCTGGCTGATGGCCCGACCATCCAGAACGCAACTCTGCGCGCCTTTGCCGCCGGTGTCACCCCGACCCAGTGTTTTGAAATATTGGCCACCGTTCGTCAGAAATACCCGACCATTCCAATTGGCCTGCTGATGTATGCCAACCTGGTCTTTAGTCGCGGGATTGACGCGTTTTATGCCGAATGCGCTCGCGTGGGTGTGGACTCGGTACTGGTGGCAGACGTGCCGGTGGAGGAGTCTGCGCCGTTCCGTCAGGCGGCGATGCGTCATAACGTGGCGCCGATTTTTATCTGCCCGCCTAATGCCGACGACGAACTGCTGCGCCAGATTGCCTCTTATGGCCGCGGCTATACCTATCTGCTCTCTCGTGCGGGGGTAACCGGCGCAGAGAATAAAGCCGCGCTCCCTCTGCATCACCTGGTCGCAAAACTGGCCGAATATAATGCGGCACCGCCGCTGCAGGGCTTTGGCATCTCTTCACCGGACCAGGTTAAAGCGGCCATCGAGGCGAAGGCCGCAGGGGCAATCTCCGGCTCGGCGATTGTTAAAATCATCGAGAACAACCTCAACAGCCCTGACCAGATGCTCCGCGAGCTGAAAACCTTTGTTAGCAGCATGAAAGCGGCAACACGTGGCTGATAACCTCTTCGCCGTCTGAAATTTTCAGGCGGCGTTTCGCATAAATTGATCCCGTCGAGCTTTACGGCTTTTTTCTCTTTTCAAACGCCATTCCCGGCGTATCATCCCCTCTTCTTTTACGGCTAACGCCCCTAATCCTTCTGAGTTCAGAGGTTTATCCATGTCATGGCATGACTTCAAACAGGCTTATCTTATTAAGTTCTGGTCACCTGTCCCTGCGGTTATCGCAGCGGGCATTCTCTCTACCTATTATTTCGGCATCACCGGCACCTTCTGGGCCGTGACGGGTGAATTCACCCGCTGGGGCGGGCAGTTGCTCCAGCTGGCGGGGGTTCATACCGAAGAGTGGGGATATTTCAAACTGATCCATCTTGAGGGTTCGCCTCTGACCCGCATCGACGGCATGATGATTATCGGGATGTTTGGCGGCTGCTTTGCCGCCGCACTGTGGGCCAATAACGTGAAGCTGCGTATGCCGCAAAACCGGATTCGCATTGCGCAGGCCGTCGTCGGGGGAATTATTGCCGGTTTTGGGGCCCGTCTGGCGATGGGGTGTAACCTGGCGGCCTTTTTCACCGGCATTCCACAGTTTTCGCTGCACGCATGGTTCTTCGCCCTTGCCACCGCTGTCGGCTCGTACTTCGGCGCGCGCTTCACGCTATTACCGATGTTCCGTATCCCGATCAAAATTCAAAAAGTGAGCGCAGCCTCGCCCCTGACGCAGAAACCGAAGAAGGCTCGACGCCGCTTCCGCATGGGGATGCTGGTCTTCTTCGGCATGCTGGCCTGGGCGCTGTGCACGGCACTTAATCAACCCAAATTAGGGCTGGCGATGCTCTTCGGCGTTGGCTTTGGGTTGTTAATTGAACGCGCGCAAATCTGCTTTACCTCCGCCTTCCGTGACATGTGGATCACCGGACGGACCATGATGGCGAAAGCCATTATTGCCGGGATGGCAGTGAGTGCTATCGGCATCTTTAGCTACGTACAACTTGGCGTCGAACCGAAAATCATGTGGGCAGGCCCGAACGCCGTGATTGGCGGTTTGCTGTTTGGTTTTGGCATCGTGCTGGCCGGCGGCTGTGAAACCGGCTGGATGTATCGTGCCGTTGAAGGCCAGGTTCACTACTGGTGGGTGGGGCTGGGTAATGTTATCGGCTCAACGTTGCTGGCCTACTACTGGGATGATCTCTCCCCTGCGCTCGCGACAAACTGGGATAAAGTCAATCTGCTGAATACCTTCGGTCCGCTGGGGGGATTACTGGCAACCTATGTGATGTTGCTGGCCGCCTTTTTACTGGTGCTGGCCCAGGAGAAACGCTTCTTTCGCCGCACGTCCCGCCAAACAGCAACCTGTAAGGAGACCGCATGAAACAGTTCATTCCTGATTATCGCCTGGACATGGTGGGTGAGCCCTGTCCGTATCCCGCCGTGGCCACGCTGGAGGCCATGCCACAGCTGAAGAAAGGCGAGATCCTGGAGGTAGTGAGCGACTGTCCGCAGTCGATCAATAATATTCCGCTGGACGCTAAAAACCATGGCTATACCGTGCTGGATATTCAGCAGGACGGGCCGACCATTCGCTATTTAATACAGAAGTAAAGTGAGGGTGGCCTTGCGCCACCCTTTTCTCTTAGAAGCGATAACCCGCTGAGAACATAAACACCCACGGATCCAGACGGGTACTGATATTTTGTTGCTCGCCGCCCGCCTTGAATTTCACCTCAGTGTCGATATCCATGTACCAGACGGACATGTTGATCAGCCAGTCGCGGTTGATGAGGTAATCCACCCCCGCCTGTCCCGCCATACCCCAGGAGTCTTTCAGGCTCAGATCCGACAGACCGGCCTCTTTCCCTTTGTCATTAAACTTTTCGTCAAAGAAGGTGGTGTAGTTCACCCCGGCGCCGATATACGGGCGAACCTTGCTACCTGCGTCGCCAAAATACCACTGGGCCATCAGTGTTGGCGGAAGATGGTGAACCGTGGCGATATCGCCCGTTGGCCCAAGCCCCACTTTATGACGGAACGGGGTGGCGGCCAGAAGCTCAACCCCGACATTGTCGGTGGCCATCCAGGTTAAGGTCATACCCAGTTGCGTATTGTTATTGACGTTGAAGCCGCCCATTCCCAGCACGTTGTCAGAGCCTTCCGTTGGGCGAACCGTGGCGGAGCCCGCCCGGAAGAAGAATTCCCCTGCCTCATGGGCATAAGCGCCGCCTGACAGACTGCCTAAGATAAGTGCTGCAACCACTGCCTTTTTCATATCCACTCCCTCGTTATGGTTTTAACTGCGAGGGGGAATATACCTACAAATAATTACGAAGTGATCTTACTCAGATCACATTCATTTCAGTAATTTAACATTCATTGATCTACGTTAATTTTTCCTGTGGTTCGTTAAAAAGAGTATTGGTAAGCAGATCAATTTTGCCGATAGGTGCCAAATTCAAAAATGTGCGCGTCTTGAGGGGTAAAAACCTGTCATGGATTACTGATGCTTTACAAAGATATGCTTTTCCATACAAGCCTTGATGCTGCCACCGCAGAGTTATCCAGGGTACAATTGCCCGCTAATTAATACCTGCAATACTCAAGGAGAGTGCATGTCTATCACGGCGAAGTCTGTCTACCGTGACACGGGGAATTTTTTCCGCAATCAGTTCATTACTTTTTTACTGATTGCCTTGTTATGCGCATTTATCACGGTGGTACTGGGTCATGCTTTTTCGCCGAGTGAGGAGCAGATTGCCAGCCTGAGTCAGGGTGACAATCTGGCCGGTAGCGTTGGGTTGTTTGAGCTTGTACAGAATATGACGCCCGAGCAGCAGCAGATTTTACTGCGCGCGTCGGCGGCCTCTACCTTCTCTGGTCTGATTGGTAATGCCATTATGGCCGGTGGCGTGCTGCTGATGATTCAGTTGGTCACTGCTGGTCAGCGGGTGAGTGCTCTGCGCGCTATCGGGGCCAGTGCTCCGGTGTTGCCAAAACTCTTTATCCTCATCTTCTTAACGACCCTGCTGGTGCAGATGGGTATTATGCTGGTCGTGGTGCCTGGCGTGCTGCTGGCCATTGTTCTGGCCTTTGCGCCGGTCATGGTGGTACAGGATAAGATGGGCATCTTTGTCGCCATGCGCAGCAGTGTGCGTCTGGCCTGGGCGAATATGCGTCTGGTGGCGCCCGCCGTGATCGGCTGGCTGCTGGCTAAAACCGCCCTTCTGCTGTTTGCCCCCAATTTTGCTGTATTAACACCTAATGTGGGCGCCGTTGTTGCCAACACGCTGAGCAACCTGATCTCCGCGATTTTGCTGGTATACCTGTTCCGTCTGTACACGCTGATTCGCCAGTAACCTCCCTGACGGCCTGGGTCATGCTCAGGCTGTCGCAGATAATGGAATCGAAGAATGAAGCAGTTTCTTGATTTTTTACCGCTGATTGTCTTTTTTGCGTTCTATAAGCTCTACGACATCTATGCCGCTACCACGGCGTTGATTGTTGCTACCGCTGTTGTGCTTATCTACAGTTGGGTGCGCTATCGCAAAGTAGAGAAGATGGCACTCATCACTTTCATCCTGGTCGCCGTGTTTGGTGGTCTGACGGTCTTCTTCCATAACGACGAGTTTATTAAATGGAAGGTGACGGTCATTTACGGTCTGTTCGCTGGCGCACTGCTGGTTAGCCAGTTTGTCATGAAGAAGCCGCTGATCCAGCGCATGCTGGGTAAAGAACTGGCGCTGCCGCAGGAGGTCTGGTCACGCCTGAATATCGCCTGGGCGGTGTTCTTTATTCTTTGTGGGCTGGCGAATATCTATATCGCTTTCTGGTTGCCGCAAAATATCTGGGTGAACTTCAAAGTCTTTGGTCTTACCGCGCTGACGCTGATTTTTACGCTGTTGAGCGGTGTCTATATTTATCGCCATATGCCGCAAGACGAAAAACAGTAATTTCTGTACCGGGCTGTCCACCAGCCCGGCCTTTCCCCCCTGTCACAAATCTCCTTGTTACTCCCTGGTTTAGTTCAAAAATGGCTGAATCTTGAGGAAATTATGAAGATTGCCCTCACGACTTGTAATGAGAATGATTGTCATTATTATTCTTCATCGCATTTTTAACAAATGGACATGTGTTGATGAAGATAAAAACAATTCCCGTCTTTGCCCCTCTGGCATTAGCCATTACCGCAGCATTAAGTCACTACGCTCAGGCAGCCGACGACATCATTAACGATGGTGAAACTCTGGTCGTGCAGGCGACTGCAGAAGAAGCGCTTAAGCAGCAACCAGGTGTATCAATCATTACTGCAGACGATATCGCCAAAGAACCACCGGTAAACGATCTCTCTGAAATTATCCGTAAGATGCCTGGCGTTAATCTAACCGGTAACAGTGCCAGCGGCAGTCGTGGTAACAACCGCCAGATCGATATTCGCGGGATGGGCCCAGAAAATACCCTGATCCTGATTGATGGCGTCCCTGTCACCTCCCGCAACGCGGTACGCTATAGCTGGCGCGGTGAGCGCGATACCCGTGGCGATACTAACTGGGTGCCCGCAGAAATGGTGGAACGCATCGAGGTGCTGCGTGGCCCTGCCGCGGCGCGGTATGGTTCTGGTGCCGCAGGGGGTGTGGTTAACATCATCACTAAACGACCCACTAATGACTGGCACGGCTCGCTGTCTCTCTTCACTAACCAGCCCGAAAACGACAAAGAAGGGGCGACCAAAAGGGCCAACTTCAATCTTAGCGGCCCACTGGCGGGCGATGCCCTGACCATGCGCCTGTATGGCAACATCAACAAGACCGATGCTGACGCCGCGGACATCAATACCGCGCAGAATGGCTCTTACGCCGCGGGGCGTGAAGGGGTGCGTAACAAAGACATTAACGCCCTGCTCTCGTGGAAAGTTACCCCACAGCAGATCATCGATTTTGATTATAGTTACAGCCGCCAGGGGAATATTTACGCTGGCGATACGCAGTACAGCAACAGTAATGTTAGTCCCGGCGGGCTGGTTGATTCGCTCTATGGGGATGAAACCAACCGGATGTATCGGCAAAGCTGGGGATTAACCCATAACGGCATCTGGGTCTGGGGCCAGTCGAAGCTCGCGTTGAATTATGAAAAAACCAATAATACCCGTCTGGGAGAAGGTTCCACCGGCAAAGTTGAGGGGATGATCAACAGCGATGAGTACAACACCAGCCGTCTGGAGTCTTACCGCGCGAGCGGCGAGCTGAACGTGCCACTGTACTGGCTGGTAGACCAGACCCTGACGCTGGGTGCGGAGTGGAACCGTGATGAGCTGAATGATCCGGCCTCCATGCAGGCCACCAACAATGCGGGCGTGGTGACTGGCGGCGTTACAGGTGATGCCTCAGGCCGCAGCAGTAAAAACAGTGCGGACCTTACAGGACTCTACCTTGAAGACAACATCGAAGCCCGTCCTGGCACCAACCTGATCCCCGGCTTGCGTTTCGATTACCACAACGAGTTTGGCAGCAACTGGAGCCCAAGCCTGAACATGCAGCAGGAGCTGGGCGACATGTTAAAACTGAAAGCAGGTATTGCGAGGGTCTTCAAAGCGCCGAACCTGTATCAGTCCAGCGAGGGGTATCTGCTCTCAACGCGCGGTAATGGTTGCCCGGTGAACGTCACTTCCGGCAGCTGCTACCTGCTGGGCAACCCTGACCTGGACCCGGAGATCAGCATCAATAAAGAGATGGGTCTCGAGTTTAACCACAACGGCTATGATGTCGGGATAACCTGGTTCCGAAATGATTATAAAAATAAAATCGTATCGGGAACTGAGGTGTTGGGTCATGCCTCGAACGGCAATAACATTCTTCAATGGCAAAACGGCGGCAAGGCGGTAGTTGAAGGGGTGGAGGGCAACTTGCTGGTGCCGCTCATCGCCGATACGCTGAGCTGGCGTACCAATGCAACCTATATGATTAAATCTGAGGATAAAAAGACCGGCAACCCGCTGTCGATTATCCCGAAATATACAATCAACTCCATGATCGACTGGCAGGTGAACAGTAAGCTAACGGCTAACGTGAGCTGGACCCAGTATGGGCGCCAAAAACCGCGCGACAATGCGGAGATCCGCAACGAAGCGAATGCCATGTCGAATAAAGAGATCGGTGCTTATTCTATTGTTGGCATTAGCGGTAATTATCAGCTGACGAAAAACCTGCGCCTGAATGCAGGAATCAATAATCTCTTCGATAAGCAGATTTACCGTGAGAACGACGGCGCCTCTACCTACAACGAACCAGGACGCGCTTATTTTGCAGGCGTGACCATGTCCTTCTAACTTTTGAGCGCCCGCATCGCGGGCGTTTTCTTCTATTCTCCTCTGCCGGAAATCATAGTAGCATCCCGCCTGAAGTCCTCCGTAATGAGTAGAGTACATAATGACAACAACGAACGCCCCACAGGGCGAACTGGTTTTACGCACACTCGCCATGCCCGCAGATACCAATGCGAATGGCGATATTTTTGGCGGCTGGCTGATGTCGCAGATGGATATGGGTGGTGCAATTCTCGCGAAAGAGATTGCCCATGGCCGCGTGGTGACGGTCAGAGTCGACGGCATGACCTTTCTGCGCCCGGTCGCCGTCGGTGACGTGGTGTGCTGTTACGCGCGCTGCGTGAAGCGGGGTAATACCTCAGTTTCGATCAATATTGAAGTGTGGGTGAAGAAAGTCTCTTCCGAGCCGATTGGTCAGCGTTATAAAGCGACCGAGGCGCTGTTTATTTATGTGGCCGTAGACAACGACGGGAAACCGCGTCCTTTGCCGAAGATCTAACGAACAGACAAAAAAAAGCCTCCGTAAGGAGGCTTTTTTTATTCCATCGTCGCACCGCCGTTCAGGCGGAAGACAATATTGACAATTAAACCGCTGCCCGGTTTGCCCGCTTCGTAACGCCATTTGCGCATCGCGTTTTTCACTTCGCGCTCGAACATATTTGATGGCTGGGCGGAAAGCACCTGCACATTTTCAACACGCCCGTCAGGCGTAACGTCGAATTTCACGCGAACGCGGCCTTCAATACGCAACGCCTGTGCGCGTGCCGGATATTGCGGCTGATTACGGCTCAAAGCGCGCGGCCCTGAAGGCGCAGTCACTACCGGCTTCGCGGTGCTCGGCGTGTTACTGACTAACGGACGCGATGGGGCCGTATTCTGCAACGGCGCGGTACGTGGCTCAACCGGACGTTCTTCACGTTTCGGACGCTCTTCGACCTTCTTCACCGGTTTCGGCTTTGGCTTCGGCTTGGGTTTAGGCTTCGGCTCGGGTTTATGGATCACCACCGGTGCTTCTTTAGGTGGCTCCGGAATGGGTTCCGGTTCGGGTTCTGGCTCAACAACAGGTTCCGGTGGCGGGGGCGCAACCTGGACAGGCTCCAGCTCTGCAGGCGTAACCATGGTCACGGAAATAGGCTGCGCAGGCGCTGGCATTTCAATAACCTGATGTACCGATGTGTATAGCAGACCCGCCACGACGGCTCCGTGAATACCGACTGACAGCAATGTCGGCCAGGGAAAGCGGCGAGGTAAATCAAGGGTCATTGAAGTCATAATCGTTTCAGTTAAAAAACCAGACCTCGATTTTAAATGCAAATAGCAATCATATTCAATAAGCCAGTTCATCTTCAGGCGATTTAAGCCCACTGACGCTGAAAAAAGGCACGCGTTTGTTACGGTTTTAACATTGTCTATATCTTTACATTGCAGTCATATGACGTTTCACTTAACGTAATTAACTCTTTTATCGCTTCAGGAGCTCCACCGTGCTTTACGTGATTTACGCTGAAGATATTGCTGATTCCCTGGAAAAACGTCTTTCCGTCCGCCCTGCCCATCTGGCCCGTTTGCAACTGCTGCACGATGAGGGCAGATTGCTGACTGCGGGTCCACTGCCGGCTGTTGATAGTAACGATCCGGGCGCTGCAGGATTTACGGGTTCAACGGTCATTGCGGAATTCGAGTCGCTGGAGGCCGCCAAAGCCTGGGCGGAGGCGGATCCCTACGTTGCGGCAGGAGTGTATCAAAAGGTCGCGGTAACGCCTTACAAGAAAGTCTTCTAAAAGTAGTCAAGGCTCCCGAGGGAGCCTTGAATCACTGCAGCGATGCCAGCCTGGCGGCAAAACCTACAAACAACAGCCCGATTAAACCGTTGCCCAGTTTGGCCAGTTTCTTTTTGGTTTTCAGATAACGGGTGACAAATGCCCCTGAGAAGATCAAAAAGCTCATATAAATAAAGCTAATCAGCTCCAGCGTCAGTGCCAGAATCATAAAAGAGACGCCGGTATGTTTGGCGTTGACATCAATAAACTGCACAAAGAAGGAGACATAAAACAGAATCGCTTTCGGGTTGGTCATACTCAACACCAGCGAGCGTTTCATGATCATTTTTGCCGGCTCCGCGCCGCCGGATTCGCCCTGCTGCTTATGCGTAATAACTGACCAGAGGATTTTTCCACCGAGCCACAATAAATAAAAAGCGCCCAGATAGCGAACCACGTTAAAGAGAACCGGGGTCGTCTGAATCAAGGCTGCCACGCCCGCCCAGGCGAGGAACATCAGTACCGCATCACCAATAAAAACGCCACTTGCCGCAAGGTATCCCTTCTTCACACCGTGCCCAATTCCGGTTTTCAACACAAACAGCGTATTAGGCCCGGGCACCAGTACGATAAAAATCGCACCGACGACATAAGTCCAAAAATTCACCACACCAAATTCAGCAAACACCTTTCACTCCTGTTGAAATTGCATAACCCGGCTATCTCCGGGTGACACCTGACTGACGAAGAGACGTTTTTTAACAACGCGCTTATATCGTCATGCAATGCGCCGAGAGGGTCAAAATATAGTCAATAAAGGCCGGTAAAGATGGCTGTTGTGTATATTCCCTCAACGCATCCACGATAAATAACGCAATAATTACCCAGAGAAATGGATTCATTGTTGTTATATCTGCGATACGGGGGCTATATCATACAGCAGCGGGCAAGGAAATTAACCCGATTAAGCGAAACGGTGGGAAAACTTAAAGGATGAAGAGAACATCGGGCACCGCAGAGGGTGCCCTGGTATCGTTCACTGAATCTGAACGGCGAACAACAACGAATTTCGTTGGCGGTTCACACTGCATTTCCTGATGGCGTGGATACGCATATTGCGGCGGGATTGTGCTTCCAGCCACCGCGACTTGCGGCGGCTGCTTTGTCGCAACATGCGCCAGCGCCCTACTTCAGTTTTACTGCGCTTCATGTTTACAACTCTTGCCTTAACAGAGGCGCCATTATAGACCCTTACCAGACGCAAACCAGCGCTTTTATCTGCCGTTTTTATTTGCCAGAAAAATCCTGATGCGTAAACTCATAACAATACGCTTTCAAAAGGATTTTTTTTATGACGACCTTCTACACCGTGGTGAGTTGGCTGGTCATTCTGGGATACTGGCTGGTGATAGCCGGGGTAACGCTGCGCATACTGATGAAGCGCCGCGCCGTGCCGTCCGCGATGGCCTGGCTGTTGATTATCTATATTCTGCCTCTGGTGGGGATTATCGCTTATCTCTCCGTCGGGGAGCTGCACCTGGGGAAGCGTCGCGCCGAGCGTGCCCGTGCCATGTGGCCCTCGACGGCAAAATGGCTGAACGACCTTAAAGCCTGCAATCATATCTTTGCCGAAACCAACAGTGACGTGGCGTCGTCCCTGTTTAAATTGTGCGAACGTCGCCAGGGGATCGCCGGCGTCAAGGGCAATCAGCTGCAGCTGCTAACCTCTTCCGACGATGTCATGAACGCGCTAATCAGAGACATTCAGCTCGCCCGGCACAACATCGAAATGGTCTTCTATATCTGGCAACCCGGCGGTATGGCCGACCAGGTGGCGGAGTCGCTGATGGCCGCGGCCCGTCGAGGCATCCACTGCCGCCTGATGCTCGACTCCGCAGGCAGCGTCGCCTTCTTCCGTAGCCCCTGGGCTGCGATGATGCGCAATGCCGGCATCGAAGTTGTGGAGGCGTTGAAAGTTAACCTGCTACGTGTGTTCTTACGCCGCATGGACCTTCGCCAGCATCGAAAAATGGTGCTGATCGATAATTACATCGCCTATACCGGCAGCATGAATATGGTTGATCCCCGCTTCTTTAAACAGGACGCGGGTGTCGGCCAGTGGGTTGATTTGATGGCGCGTATGGAAGGCCCCGTCTCCACGGCCATGGGGATTGTCTACTCTTGTGACTGGGAAATCGAAACCGGTAAACGTATTCTGCCCCCGCCGCCAGATGGCAATATCATGCCGTTCGAAGAGGCCAGCGGGCACACCATTCACACCATCGCCTCCGGCCCCGGCTTCCCGGAAGATCTGATTCATCAGGCCCTGCTTACCGCCGCCTACTCGGCGCGTGAGTACCTGATTATGACGACGCCCTACTTCGTGCCGAGCGACGACCTGCTGCATGCCATCTGTACCGCAGCGCAGCGCGGGGTTGATGTGAGCATTATTCTGCCGCGGAGAAACGATTCGGTTCTGGTGGGCTGGGCCAGCCGCGCCTTCTTCAGCGAACTGCTGGCCGCCGGGGTGAAAATCTATCAGTTTGAAGGCGGCTTACTGCATACCAAGAGCGTCCTGGTCGATGGCGAACTGAGCCTGGTGGGGACGGTGAACCTCGATATGCGCAGTCTGTGGCTCAATTTTGAAATCACGCTGGTCATCGATGACGCCGGATTTGGCGGCGATCTGGCGGCTGTCCAGGACGACTACATCTCCCGCTCTCGCCTGCTGGATGCGCGCCTGTGGATGAAACGTCCGCTGTGGCAGCGAATTGCCGAACGACTGTTTTACTTCTTTAGTCCGTTGCTGTAAAACGTGCCCAACGATGTTAAACAGGTAGTCATCATGGAAATGGATCTGAACAATCGCCTGACCGAAGACGAAACGCTCGAGCAGGCTTACGATATTTTTCTCGAACTGGCGGTTGATAACCTCGATCCCGCAGACGTTATTCTTTTCAATCTGCAGTTCGAAGAGCGCGGCGGCGCAGAGCTGTTTGATCCGTCAGAAGACTGGGCCGAGCATGTCGATTACGACCTCAACCCGGACTTCTTCGCCGAAGTGGTGATTGGCCTGGCGGACGAAGACGGCGGCGAAATTAACGATATTTTTGCCCGCGTTCTGCTGTGTCGGGAAAAAGACCATAAGCTTTGCCACATTCTCTGGCGCGAATAAAAGAAAAAGGCTGCGATAGCAGCCTTTTTTATTGATGGTGTTCGCTTAGAGCGGGTCAACCTTCAGACAAGAGACCGCGTGGCGGAAGCTCCCTTCCAGCACCGGGCGCGTTTTAGCACACTCCGGCCCCGCTATCGGACAGCGCGTACGGAACACGCAGCCAGACGGCGGATTAATCGGGGATGGCAGTTCACCTTCCAGCAACTGAATACTTTTGTTCTTCTCCAGATCCGGATCGGGTACCGGCACCGCCGACATCAGCGCTTTGGTGTAAGGGTGCAGCGGATTGTGGTACACCTCATCGTAGGTGCCCAGCTCAACGGCGTGGCCTAAATACATCACCAGAACGCGGTCAGAGATGTGCTTCACCACCGCCAGGTCGTGGGCAATGAAGATCAACGACAGCCCCATCTCGCGCTGCAGTTTTTGCAGCAGGTTAACCACCTGCGCCTGAATAGAGACGTCCAGCGCCGACACCGGTTCATCACAGATAATCAGCTTCGGCTCAAGGATCAGCGCACGGGCAATCCCGATACGCTGACACTGGCCGCCAGAAAACTCATGCGGGTAGCGGTTGATCAGGTTTGGCAGTAGCCCTACTTTCATCATCATCGCTTTTACGCGGTCACGCACTTCGGTGCGCGGCATTTTTGGATGATAAGTACGCAGCGGCTCAGCGATGATTTCGCCGATGGTCATACGCGGGTTCAGCGAGGCCAGCGGATCCTGGAAAATCATCTGGATATCGCTGCGCACATTGCGCCACTCTTCCGGCTTCATTCCCAGCAGATCTTTACCCAGCCAGGCAACCTTGCCGTCGGTAGCTTTCACCAGGCCAATGATGGCACGGGCGAACGTCGATTTACCGCAGCCCGACTCCCCTACCACGCCCAGGGTTTCGCCTTCATACAGACGCAGCGTGACGCCATCTACCGCTTTCAGCGTTTTTGGTGGCTGCCAGAACCACTGCTTGCCATCCTTGATGTCGAAATGCACCTTCAGATCGGCGATTTCGAGCAATACGTTTCTTTTTTCGTCGATAGCGTTCATACCAGCTCCTCGTACGGCTTAAAGCAGGCGCGTAGGCGGCCTGGTGCAAATTCCACCAGCGGTGGAGCGCTGTTACAGATCTCCATCGCATGCGGGCAGCGCGGCTGGAACGGACACCCTTTCGGCAAGCGCAGCAGGTTTGGCGGGTTGCCCGGGATGGTTAACAGAGATTCACCCTCTGCATCGAGACGTGGTACAGCATTCAACAGACCGATAGAGTAAGGGTGCGCGGGTTGATAGAAGACATCGCGCGCTTTGCCATACTCCATGGTACGGCCGGCATACATCACCAGCACCTTATCGCAAATACCTGCCACAACCCCCAGGTCGTGGGTGATCATAATGATCGCGGTATTGAACTCACGCTTCAGTTCATTCAACAGGGTCATGATCTGCGCCTGCACGGTCACGTCCAGGGCCGTTGTCGGTTCATCGGCAATCAGCAGCTTAGGCCGGCAGAGAAGTGCCATAGCGATCATCACACGCTGACGCATCCCGCCAGAGAACTCGTGCGGGAACATGCGCATACGCTTACGTGCTTCGGGCATTTTCACCGCATCAAGCATTTTGACGGACTCTTCAAACGCTTCGGCTTTGCCCATCCCTTTGTGCAGCATCAGGACTTCCATCAGCTGCTCGCCCACACGCATGTAAGGGTTCAGGGAGGTCATCGGATCCTGGAAAATCATCGAAATCTGCTCGGCACGGAGCTTGTTCAGCTCCTGCTCAGGCAAATTCAGGATCTCCCGGCCGTTGAATTTAGCAGAACCGCCAATAACGCCGTTCGCCGCCAACAGGCCCATCAGCGCAAATGCCGTCTGGGACTTACCGGAACCCGACTCACCTACGATGCCCAGCGTCTCACCGGCGCGCAGGCTGAAATTGAGATCGTTTACCGCAGTCACATCGCCATCAGGCGTTTTGAAGGTGACGCGCAGATCTTTGACGTCCAGCAGCGCGTTATCCTGCTGCTGTGCAATGGGGGCAGATGCCGTTTCAATAATTGTCATCACGGCGCTCCTTAGCGGTCTTTCGGATCGAGGGCATCACGCAGGCCATCGCCGATAAAGTTGAAACAAAACAGCGTCACGACCAGGAAACCAGCCGGGAACAGCAGCAGCCACGGTGAAACCTCCATGGAGTTGGCGCCATCGCTAAGCAACGCGCCCCAGCTGCTAAGCGGCTCCTGGGTACCCAGGCCGAGGAAGCTCAGGAAAGATTCGAACAGAATCATGCTTGGCACCAGCAGCGAGGCGTACACCACCACCACGCCGAGCACGTTCGGCACAATGTGGCGCACCACGATGTTGCCGGTAGAAACACCGCCAACCTGGGCCGCTTCGATGAACTCTTTACGCTTCAGGCTCAGGGTCTGACCACGCACAATACGCGCCATGTCCAGCCATGACACCATCCCGATCGCCACGAAGATCAGCAGGATGTTCTGACCAAAGAAGGTCACCAGCAGGATCACGAAGAACATAAACGGGAAGGAGTTAAGAATTTCCAGCAGACGCATCATTACCGAGTCCACTTTTCCGCCAAGATAGCCAGAAAGTGAACCGTACAGGGTACCGAGGATCACCGCGACGAAGGCTGCGGCAATACCCACCATCAGCGAGATACGCCCCCCGATGGCTACGCGCACCAGCAAATCTCGTCCGGAGGAGTCGGTACCAAAATAGTGGCCCGATTCCGCATCAGGGGCGCTGGACATCATGCCCCAGTCGGTATCGAAATAGGTGAATTGCGACAGCATCGGCGCCAGCGTGACGAACAGGGCAATGAGCACCAGCACAATCAGACTGGCAACCGCCGCGCGGTTGTGCATAAAGCGACGGCGAGCATCCTGCCACAGGCTGCGTCCTTCTACTTCCAGCTTTTCACTGAAGTTTTCCAGCGCCTCGCTATTTTTCTTACTTAACATCATCGCGAGCTCCAGGATCAGTAGCGAATTTTCGGATCGATAACGGCATAGAGCACATCGACGATCGCGTTAAAGAGAATAGTCAGCGCACCGACGAGAATGGTCAGGCTCAGCACCAGCGAGTAGTCACGGTTAAGCGCACCGTTAACAAACAGCTGGCCGATACCCGGCAGACCATAAATGGTTTCGATAACCATTGAGCCGGTAATAATGCCGACAAATGCCGGACCTAAGTAGGAGAGCACGGGCAACAGCGCAGGTTTCAAAGCGTGACGGAAAATGATCCGACGCATTGGCAGCCCTTTCGCACGCGCAGTACGGATGAAGTTAGAGTGCAGAACTTCAATCATTGAACCACGGGTGATACGCGCAATACTGGCGATATAAGCTAGTGACAACGCCACCATTGGCAAAATCATGAATTTCAGTGCCCCGCCGTTCCAGCCGCCGCCGGGCAGCCATTTCAGCGTGATAGCGAATATCATGACCAGTAACGGCGCCACGACAAAGCTCGGTATGACGACCCCGGTCATTGCCACCCCCATTACTGCATAATCCCATTTTGAGTTTTGTTTAAGCGCGGCGATGACGCCGGCAGTGACGCCGAGAACCAGAGCCAGCAAGAATGCTGCAGCGCCTAATTTAGCCGAAACGGGGAAGCTCGAGGCCACCAGATCGTTTACGGAATAGTCTTTATATTTAAATGACGGTCCAAAATCGCCGTGCGCCAGCTGCTTCAAATAATTGAAGTACTGGGTGGAGATCGGATCGTTTAAATGATATTTCGCCTCGATATTGGCCATTACCTCTGGAGGTAATGTACGTTCACCGGTAAATGGACTCCCCGGCGCGAGACGCATCATAAAGAAGGAGATCGTAATAAGAATAAATAGTGTTGGAATCGCTTCAAGACAGCGACGTAGGATAAATTTCAACATTGCCCGTACCTTCTGGCGTGTGCCTATATAGTGTCACGATGATTAGACACAGTGGGGCGAGCGTTGCCCGCCCCACTTATTGCCATTAATGCTTGATAATATACAAGTTTTTAACGTAGATATTATCCATCGGGTCTTTACCGGTATATCCACCTACCCACGGTTTCACCAGACGGGCGTTCACGTAGTAGTAGACCGGCACAATCGCGGAGTCTTTATCCAGTTGCTGTTCAGCTTTGGAGTAGAGCTCGGAACGCTGGGCTTCGTCAGTCGCTTTCAGCGTATCGCCAATCAGCTTGTCGAACGCTGGGCTCTTATAGTGCGCCGTGTTGTTCGAGCTGTCGCTCAGCATTGTGTTCAGGAAGGAAGTCGGTTCGTTGTAGTCTGCACACCAGCCAGCACGCGCCACATCGAAGGTGCCCTGATGGCGGCTATCCAGGAAGGTTTTCCACTCCTGGTTTTCCAGCTTCACGTTCGCACCCAGGTTCTTTTTCCAGATGGAAGAGACGGCGATAGCCAGTTTCTTGTGCAGGTCAGAAGTGTTGTACAGCAGGCTGAAGGACAACGGCTTGTCAGCGGTAAAGCCCGCTTCGGCCAGCAGTTTCTTCGCTTCTTCGTTACGTTTTTCCTGAGACCAGCCAAACCACTCAGGCTGAGTCAGTTTCGCGCCATCAGTATACGGAGGGGTGTAGCTGTATGCCGGCAGATCGCCCTGGTTTTTCACCTTGTTAACGATGATGTCGCGATCCAGCGCCAGTTTCAGTGCGGTACGAACACGAACGTCATTGAACGGCGCTTTCTGGTTGTTGATTTCGTAATAGTAAGTACACAGATACGGGTCAACATGGACTTCAGCCGGGATCTCTTTCTTCAGTTTCTGGAACAGTTCGATCGGCATGTTGTTATAGGTCATGTCTATTTCACCGCTGCGATAGCGGTTAACGTCAGTCACTTCTGAAGAGATTGGCAGGTAAGTTACCTGGTTAATAACGGTCTTGGCGTTATCCCAGTAGTTAGTGTTACGCACCAGGTCGATACGTTCGTTAACAACCCAGTCTTTCAGCTTATAGGCGCCGTTGGTCACGATATTTGCTGGCTGAGTCCACTTATCACCAAATTTCTCAACCGCAGCTTTTGGAACCGGGGAGACGGACGGGTGAACCAGAAGTTTGTAGAAGTACGGAACCGGCTCGCTCAGGGTCACTTCGAAAGTATTATCATCAAGCGCCTTAACGCCCAGATCGGTGACCGGTTTTTTGCCAGTGATGATGTCATCAATGTTGGCAATATGACCGTACTGCAGATAGCTCGCATACGGAGAGGCAGTGTTTGGATCTGCCAGGCGCTGCCAGCTATAGACGAAATCGTGTGCGGTAACAGGAGAGCCATCTGACCATTTCGCATCTTTACGCAGATGGAAGGTCCAGACTTTACCGTCTTTATTTTCCCATTTTTCAGCCACACCCGCTACCGGGTGGCCGTTTACATCAGAGACCAGCAGACCTTCGAAGAGATCGCGGTTAACGTTGGACTCAGGTACACCTTCAATTTTGTGCGGATCCAAAGACTGAACCTCGGCACCGTTGTTACGCACCAGCGTCTGTTTTTCCGCCAGTTGAACTCCAGCAGGAACGTCTGCAGCCATTGCAACGTTGCCTGCGATTAGCGCAGTCAAAATTCCCGCCGCTACCAGACTTTTTTTTGTGATGATGGACATTGTGTTGGTACTCCACTCATTATAATTACTGGTTTTTACCAGCCTGTTTAATTCCCCTGTTGGGGTTTCCTGACAACCCAGGAGTTTATGTGGCTGTCAGGTGTTTTTACTGCCTGCTATCACCGACTTTACTATTACCGGTGGTTCGTTCGACCACCTTATGTCGATTTTTCACACCCCTCTCCTGTCAGAGAGATGTATTTTTTTGTGAAAACGAAAACCTCAAATACAAATGATTCTCATCTTCGTGATATCTGCTGAAATTATAAGGCCGGAAAGTACCAAATGGCTGTAACCGGTGCCAATACATTTTGCAAATTTGTTAAGCAATTCTCTTTTACGAAAGATAATGACGCTTTGTGGGCTACCCTGCCGCGCATCGAAACCAGACAAATAATGCCAACTTTCAATGGGATAAAGAATGATGATGCACCCCGATCGTTACGAATCCAGAGGTGAGAGGCAATCTGTACAAAAAATTAACAACTGTCTATTTTTTAGCACATTCATCTACATGAATCATCAAATTACTAATATCATTTCATTAATCCCTCAGCAAGCCCCAGAGTATGGTGTGAGTAAAATAACAGGCTGGTTGCGTGCAATGTGAGCTTCAGAAGTGAGGATGTATAGCCAAACTATTGAAAGTTAAGGGAACAAAATGATGAGTGGAAGTTCTTATCTTTCATGAAATTTTCAACTTTTATTATAGGATTTACTAATAATGATGAAAAAAAGCGAAGCCATTTGCTCCGCTCTTTCGTATGAAATAGTTATGACAAGAGTCCTGGGAATATCGACTTAATTCCGGTGACAATAAATTCAATACCCAGAGCCATTAACAATAACCCCATTATACGGGTGATCACGTTAATACCGGTCTGGCCCAGCAGACGAACCAGCCAGGGTGCCATGCGGAAGACGCCCCAACAACATAACGCAAACAGCGCAATGGCGAGGGAAAAGCCGATTAAGTGCATCCAGTTATGGTATCGGGTTCCCCAGACTATCGTTGAACTGATTGCCCCAGGCCCCGCCATTAAGGGCAGCGCCAGCGGCACCACGCCAATACTTTCGCGTATTGCGGTTTCTGATTTCTCTTGTTTGTTCTGCTTATCTTCCCCGAGCTTGCCGCTGATCATCGACATCGCAATGGTAACCACCAGAATCCCCCCGGCGATCCTGAACGAATCGATGGAGATGCCGAAAATCTGCAATATGGAATCGCCAAGATAGAGCGAGGTCAGCAGGATGATCGCCACCGACAAGTTTGCGGTGAGGTTAGTTTTGTTCCTCGCCACGGCCGACTGGTAGCTGGTCATGCTGATAAACACGGGAATGATACCGACCGGGTTAACTAACGCGAAAAGACCAATAAAAAATTTAAAATAGGTTTGGAAATCAAAGAGCGATAGATCCACTGTTAGCTCCGGTAAAACGCGTGCCTGATAAATAAGGGTGGGAATAATAACCGCGCTGAAGATACGCTTTTTAGACCCAGACTTCATCACAATATTGCTTAATCCCTGCATTTGGGAATGTAAAATATTTGTATACTGAATGAGTTATTATGGTTCAATAATTTACAGAACTCATTAACACCTGATGAAATCACACGAAATGCCCCTGCTGAAAGGTATCAGCTTATGGATAAATTGATTTGGATCATGATTTTCGTACTCAGAAGTGAGTAATCTTGATTACGCCACCAGGGAGTTTCAATACTACTCAATAAGGTGTTGAAAGGAGGCTCTTTTAGTAAGTCAGTGGTTGCATAAACAAGATAAACCATTGATTTCAATGTGAGTTAAGCAAGTCACTTGCGCACTGTCTATACTGTTTGTCGTGTCGAGCAGCTGATTTACTAAAAGAGTTTAACTTTATCAGGAGAGCATTATGGCTGTTACTAATGTCGCTGAACTTAACGCACTTGTAGAGCGCGTAAAAAAAGCCCAGCGTGAATATGCCAATTTCACCCAAGAACAGGTTGATAAAATCTTCCGCGCCGCCGCTCTGGCTGCTGCAGATGCTCGAATCCCTCTCGCTAAAATGGCCGTTGCCGAATCCGGTATGGGTATCGTTGAAGATAAAGTGATTAAAAACCACTTCGCTTCAGAGTATATCTACAACGCCTATAAAGATGAGAAAACCTGCGGGGTGCTGTCTGAAGATGATACCTTCGGCACTATCACTATCGCAGAACCTATCGGCATCATTTGCGGTATCGTTCCAACCACCAACCCAACCTCTACCGCTATCTTCAAATCGCTCATCAGCCTGAAGACCCGTAACGCAATTATCTTCTCTCCACATCCGCGTGCTAAAGATGCGACCAATAAAGCTGCAGATATCGTACTGCAGGCCGCTATCGCAGCGGGTGCACCGAAAGATTTAATCGGATGGATCGATCAGCCTTCTGTTGAACTGTCCAACGCGCTGATGCACCACCCGGACATTAACCTGATCCTCGCGACCGGTGGTCCAGGTATGGTTAAAGCCGCTTACAGCTCTGGTAAACCTGCCATCGGTGTAGGTGCTGGTAATACCCCGGTCGTTATCGACGAAACAGCGGATATCAAACGTGCTGTGGCATCTGTACTGATGTCTAAAACCTTCGATAACGGTGTTATCTGTGCGTCTGAACAGTCTGTGGTTGTTGTTGATTCAGTATACGATGCCGTTCGCGAACGTTTTGCCAGCCACGGCGGCTACATGCTGCAGGGTAAAGAGCTGAAAGCCGTTCAGGACATCATTCTGAAAAATGGCGCGCTGAATGCGGCTATCGTAGGTCAGCCAGCGTATAAAATTGCTGAACTGGCAGGCTTTACCGTTCCTGCTTCTACCAAGATTTTGATTGGTGAAGTCACGGTTGTTGATGAAAGCGAGCCATTTGCGCACGAAAAACTTTCCCCTACTCTTGCCATGTACCGCGCAAAAGATTTCGACGACGCGGTAGAAAAAGCAGAGAAACTGGTGGCAATGGGCGGTATCGGTCATACCTCTTGCCTGTACACCGACCAGGATAACCAGCCAGAACGTGTTGCTCACTTCGGTCAGAAGATGAAAACCGCACGTATCCTGATCAACACCCCAGCTTCTCAGGGTGGTATCGGTGACCTGTATAACTTCAAACTCGCGCCTTCCCTGACTCTGGGTTGTGGTTCCTGGGGTGGTAACTCCATCTCTGAAAACGTTGGTCCTAAGCACCTGATCAACAAGAAAACCGTTGCTAAGCGAGCTGAGAACATGTTGTGGCATAAACTTCCGAAATCTATCTACTTCCGTCGTGGCTCACTGCCAATCGCGCTGGATGAAGTGATTACTGATGGCCACAAACGTGCGCTCATCGTGACTGACCGTTTCCTGTTCAACAACGGCTATGCAGACCAGATTACCTCGGTACTGAAAGCGTCCGGCGTTGAAACGGAAGTGTTCTTCGAAGTTGAAGCGGATCCAACGCTGAGCGTGGTTCGTAAAGGTGCTGAACTGGCCAACTCCTTCAAACCAGACGTGATTATCGCGCTGGGCGGCGGTTCCCCGATGGACGCAGCAAAAATCATGTGGGTGATGTACGAGCATCCTGAAACCCACTTTGAAGAACTGGCGCTGCGCTTTATGGATATCCGTAAACGTATCTACAAGTTCCCGAAAATGGGCGTGAAAGCGAAAATGATCGCGGTAACCACCACGTCCGGTACCGGTTCAGAAGTGACTCCGTTTGCGGTTGTTACCGACGATGCAACTGGTCAAAAATACCCACTGGCTGACTATGCCCTGACTCCGGATATGGCAATTGTTGACGCCAACCTGGTGATGGACATGCCGAAATCGCTCTGCGCATTCGGCGGTCTGGATGCGGTCACTCACGCTCTGGAAGCATACGTCTCCGTACTGGCTTCCGAGTTCTCCGACGGTCAGGCCTTGCAGGCTCTGAAACTGCTGAAAGAGAACCTGCCAGCCTCGTATAACGAAGGGTCTAAAAACCCGGTAGCGCGCGAGCGTGTCCACAGTGCAGCAACCATCGCCGGTATCGCGTTTGCTAACGCCTTCCTGGGTGTTTGCCACTCTATGGCGCACAAACTGGGCTCTCAGTTCCACATTCCTCACGGTCTGGCGAACGCCCTGCTGATTGGCAACGTTATCCGCTATAACGCCAATGACAACCCAACCAAGCAGACTGCATTCAGCCAGTACGACCGCCCACAAGCGCGTCGTCGTTACGCTGAAATTGCAGACCATCTGGGTCTGAGCGCACCGGGCGACCGCACTGCCGCGAAGATCGAGAAACTGCTGGCATGGCTCGACAGCATCAAAGCTGAGCTGGGTATCCCTAAATCTATCCGCGAAGCCGGTGTTCAGGAAGCTGACTTCCTGGCTCACGTGGATAAACTGTCTGAAGATGCTTTCGATGACCAGTGTACTGGCGCTAACCCGCGTTACCCGCTGATCGCTGAGCTGAAACAGATTCTGCTGGATACTTACTATGGCCGCGAATACACCGAAGGTGAAACTGCTGCGCCTAAAGTTGAAATGCCAGTCAAGGCCGATAAGAAAGCGAAGAAAAGCGCTTAATTAACGGCCCAACAAAAAACCCGCCTTCTGGCGGGTTTTTTTATATATGGGGTTAACTGAGAATTGATTAAGTATTAACGGCGGTAGGCTTCTTGTATTGCGGTCAGGGAGCCTACTACCAGCGCATCCTTATAATGCTTGCGGCAGACCGATACGTAACGTTCGTTCCCCCCTATTACCACCTGCTCCCCTTCTGCATAAGGTTTACCATGCTGATCCAGACGCAGCACCATGCTCGCCTTACGTCCGCAGAAACAGATGGTTTTCAATTCCACCAGTTTATCTGACCATGCCAACAAATACTGGCTGCCAATAAACAACTCCCCACGAAAATCCGTACGCAGGCCATAACAGAGCACGGGAATATCCAGTTCATCGACCACTTCTGAAAGTTCATGAACCTGCTGACGGGTTAAAAATTGGCTCTCATCGACCAGCACGCAGTGGATGGGCTGACGCGCATGTTCGGCGCGGATATCCTCCAGCAGGCAGGTCTGCGGGTTATAAAGCCGGGCGGGAGAAGAGAGTCCAATTCGTGAACTGACTTTACCGCTGCCAAAGCGATCGTCAATCTCAGCGGTATAGACGACAGTCCGCATCCCGCGTTCCTGGTAATTGTAGGAGGATTGCAGCAGCGCCGTCGACTTACCGGCGTTCATTGCTGAATAGTAAAAATACAGTTGTGCCATTGGCCGTAAAACCCTAATGAATGTGTATTATTCCCGATGCGGCATTGTACCATATTTTGTCGGGGCATCCGTCTGGCCTTGCAACAGGCGGCATAGCCGCGCCGCGATGGAGTTGCTATTAAAATCTAAAATAAAGCGAATGGCATGTAACAAGAACCACTGTAAGTTCTGGAAAATGCAGTTATTTATTGCTTAATGTAATGCAGAAAAAATCCGAAATTAATTAAGAATTCCTAAGGATTACTGTCTATAACGCGCTAATACAAATGGTTGATATTTATCCCTGGAAACTATAATGCTGTGGGAACCGTCACAAAAGAAAGCGATTACCGTCAGGTTAAATCCGCATCTTTTGATAACTAACGTCGCTTTCAACTGAGTAAATTTAAGTTAGCGTATTTAATAATATCGTCAGATATTGGCTATTTTTTGAATTCCTTACATTCTGCCCTATTGCACATATCAATTTATGCCTCTATTATTACCTCAACAAACCCCACAATATAAGTTTGAGATTACTACAATGAGCGAAGCACTTAAAATTCTGAACAACATCCGTACTCTTCGCGCGCAGTCAAGAGAATGCACACTTGAAACGCTTGAAGAAATGCTGGAAAAATTAGAAGTCGTAGTTAATGAGCGTCGTGAAGAAGAAAATGCTGCTGCTGCAGAAATCGAAGAGCGTACTCGTAAACTGCAACAATATCGCGAAATGCTGATTGCTGATGGTATTGATCCTAACGAATTACTGAACAGCATGGCTGCGGCTAAATCTGGCACCAAGGCTAAACGTGCAGCTCGTCCGGCTAAATATAGCTACATCGATGAGAACGGCGAATCTAAAACCTGGACTGGCCAGGGCCGTACCCCAGCTGTTATCAAGAAAGCCATGGATGAACAAGGCAAACAGCTGGACGACTTCCTGATCAAGGAATAATCCAGAACGCTTTATAAAAAATCCCGCTTAAGGCGGGATTTTTTTATGCCCCTGTTTTATTGACAGAGACATCAGGTTACAGATTGTCTTATTAAGACTCATCCTGGTGGGCATAAAAAAACCGGAGCCATGACTGGCACCGGTTTCAGAGTGGATAAAGCGAGCTTAGTTTTTAATACCCAGCGTCTCTTTCAACCAACCCTTGAATTCTTCACCCAGTGACTGGTGACGAATCCCATATTCTACAAACGCCTGCATGTAACCGAGTTTATTACCGCAGTCATGGCTCTTACCTTTCATATGGTAAGCTTCAACGGTCTCTTTCTCGATCAGCATATCGATACCGTCGGTCAGCTGAATTTCATCACCGGCGCCTGGAGGGGTTTTAGCCAGCAGCGGCCAGATTTCCGCACTCAGGACATAACGCCCTACCACCGCCAGATTAGACGGCGCTACGTCGGCTTTAGGCTTCTCTACAACGCCTACCATAGGTACGCTCTCGCCTGGCTGCAGCGTAATGCCTTTGCAGTCTACAACGCCGTATGCGGTTACGTCTTCGACAGGCTCAACCATAATCTGGCTGCTGCCGGTATCGTCGAAACGTTTGATCATTTCAGCCAGGTTATCCTGAGAAAGATCGGATTCAAATTCATCAAGGATAACGTCTGGCAGAATAACCGCGACAGGTTCATTACCTACAACCGGGTGTGCACACAGTACGGCATGACCCAGACCTTTTGCCAGACCCTGACGCACCTGCATAATAGTGACGTGAGGCGGGCAAATAGACTGAACTTCTTCCAGCAGCTGGCGCTTAACACGTTTTTCCAGCATGGCTTCAAGTTCAAAACTGGTATCGAAATGGTTTTCGATAGAGTTTTTGGATGAATGCGTTACCAGCACAATTTCAGTAATGCCAGCGGCAATACATTCATTGACCACATACTGGATTAATGGCTTATCAACGAGTGGCAGCATCTCTTTTGGAATTGCCTTCGTTGCCGGCAGCATACGGGTTCCTAACCCAGCAACCGGGATAACGGCCTTTGTGACTTTCGAATTTAGGGCAGCCATTGAAACTCTCCTGAACTGTTCAAGTTTTGAACTTATCTGCATAAATAACGCGTTTAGTATATCAGTCTCAGTTACCAGTCCGGGTCTGAAAAGGACGCGCTACCGATTAATTAGGATAAATACGAATGAAACTGGCAGTGATAGTAGCACTGCCCTTGAAACGACGGTAAAGCTATCTGTGGAGATATATTACAAATGCTTATTCCGTAGACAACATTAAGCGTAAACGGCCACCTGCCCCCCAAATTTGACACTGCCAGGATGCGCAGCGGTGACTTATTTGGTTTAGATAGGTATTTCCTAAAGTACCTAAAGGGACGCCGTTACTGACCTGAATATGATGTTCTCCAGTATTAAGCGTGGCATTAAGCCCAGCGGAGACCAAAATCAAATTTTTTAAACCGCTATGGTAATAACCCACCAGCAACGGGAATTGTCCCGGTAAATTTGCCTGACGCAGCAGCTGATTAACCTGTTTAAGCAAGCTGCCCAACTCGGGGAGCCGCTGCCGCTGATGAGAAAGCTGTTCTTGCAATAAACCGTTAAACAATGCGCGCAACAATAAAGCGGCCAGGACGCCATTATCCCCTGCGCGGGTAACATCCAGACAATAAAATGCCAGATCGTTATCCGATAACGGTGCAATATCCAGCACCAGTCCCGGCTTGTCGGCAGCAACCAGTTGGCGATAATTAACTTTGCACTCGGCGATGGTCTGCTGAACCGGAGGCTGTAACTCTTTCAGTAATTTCGCTGCCGCATGGGGGTTATTGACCAGTGCATCCCAGTCCTGGAAGAGACGTTCTTCCTCTTCCACACGTGAATTGAACATATTGGGATAAAGGCAGGCGAAGACGGTTTCCCGCAGACGATTGAGATCTTTTACTGGTTTGAGCAGTACGTCCTGCACGCCCAGACGAAGCGCTTTCGCGATGTCAGCCATGTTCTCGGTGGCTGAAATCACCAGCACGGGCGTCTGATCGCCTTCATTGCGGAGGTGCTCGACGAGCGCCAGGCCATTCATACGCGGCATGGCGAGATCGCAGATCATCAGATCGGGCTTCATGCCCATCATAATTTCCAGTGCGTCGATACCATCACCGGCCAGTGCAGTTGTTGCACCTAACGATGAGAGCCAGGAGTCAAGCAGTGAACGGAAAACGGGCTCGTCTTCGACAATCAGGATATGTTTTCCGGCCAATGGTTGCGTCATGTTTTCTCCCCGGGCTGACAGTAGATCAATAGTGGCACGCTATCGGTACTATCGCCTGTCAGATTTTGCTGAAGTAATCAAAAAAAGGGGCGCTCAGTGTGTCGTGCGCACCAAAGGTATCAATTCATCCATTTTCTTTTCGACAGCTTGCACGCCTGCCGTAATGGCTGCTTCTGCCCGATGAAAATCGAGCGTCGAGATTTGCGGACAAAAAGGTTGAATCAGAATATCAGGTGGATCGCCCGCCATGCGGTTGCGTTTTAGGCGATTTTCTAGCACCTGGATGGAGGTCGTCATAATTTCCATTGCCGTAGGTGCCGCAACCAATTTACGCGCTGTAAAGCGTCCTAACCGTTCACGAAGGCGTTCATGCCATACTCGCTCCTCGCTACTGGTTTCATCAGAATGCGTGTTTACTGGCATAAGGTCTTGCTGCATAAGATGGGCATCATGCTGGAGATCAACTGCAATAACGATATCCGCGCCCATGGCGCGCGTCAGGGAGATAGGAATGGGGTTAACGACACCGCCATCCACCAGCCAGTAACCATTGTGCGGGACCGGTGCCATTAAGCCCGGCATACTGCAGGAGGCGCGCACGGCAAGGTGGATATCCCCTTCGGTGAACCAGAGTTCCCGGCCGGTGCTAAGGTTGGTGGCAACGGCGCCGAAGGGCCGTTGGCAATCGGCAAAGTCGCTCAGCGGCATAACCTGACGGTAGTGGTTGAAGACACGTTCACCGCGCAGTAACCCGCCACGCTGCCAGGAGAGATCCATCAGGCGCAGCACGTCCCAGTAACTGAAAGAACGTACCCAGGTTTCCAGCTCGGGTAATTTGCCACAGGAGTACGCAGCACCCACCAGAGAACCAATCGAACAGCCTGCAACTATATCAATTTCGATACCAAGACGTTGTAAGGCATTGATCACACCTATATGCGACCAGCCCCGGGCCGCACCCGACCCTAAAGCCAGTCCAATTTTAACCTTTCTCATTCTTACCGTTTAGCGTCCCCTGGACTCCTGACAATGGCGTCATTGCAACCGCTCAGTTAACATAGTGCCACCCTGGCGTTTTCGCCGTTATTTTAGCTTTCAGGAAGAGAATGGTGTCTCAACTCTGTCCCTGTGGTAGCGCTCTCGAGTATAGCCTATGTTGCCAGCGATATCTTTCTGGTGAACAGGTTGCTCCTGATCCGTCACACCTTATGCGTTCACGTTACAGTGCTTTTGTGAGCCGTGACGCAAACTATCTGATAAAAACCTGGCATCCATCCTGTCAGGCTGAGACTTTTCGCCAGGAGATTGAAGCCGGTTTTGCTCATACCGAATGGCGCGGCCTCACCCTTTTTGACACGGCCACAGGCCATGACGAAAACGAAGGTTTTGTCAGCTTTGTCGCCCGATTTTCCGAGCAGGGAAAAGCCGGAGCGATTATCGAGCGTTCCCGTTTCTTAAAGGAAGGGGGACAGTGGTACTATATTGATGGTACTCGTCCGCAGTTTGGCCGTAATGACCCCTGCCCCTGCGGATCAGGTAAAAAATTTAAAAAGTGCTGCGGGCAGTAGTCCCTGGCCACCTATAACAAGCCAACAATCAACAGGATTTACCGGCAATGCAATCAATTCAACGCAAAGTCTTGCGCACTATTTGTCCTGACCAGAAAGGTCTCATCGCCCGCATTACCAACATTTGTTACAAGCACGAACTGAATATTGTGCAAAATAATGAGTTTGTTGATCATCGCACCGGCCGTTTCTTTATGCGTACCGAGCTGGAAGGGATTTTTAACGACGCCACGCTGCTGGCAGATCTGGATGGTGCGTTGCCGGAAGGTTCAGTTCGCGAGTTAACCCCAGCGGGTCGTCGTCGCATTGTCATTCTGGTCACTAAAGAGGCGCATTGTCTGGGTGATCTGCTGATGAAAGCGAACTACGGCGGGCTGGATGTGGAGATCGCTGCGGTAATTGGCAACCATGATACCCTGCGCACGCTGGTTGAACGTTTTGATATTCCTTTCCAGTTGGTCAGCCACGAGGGGCATACCCGCGAAGAGCATGATGCGTTAATGGCAGATGCCATTGATGCCTATAACCCGGATTACGTGGTTCTGGCGAAATATATGCGCGTATTAACCCCCTCTTTCGTGGCGCGTTTCCCGAACAAGATTATCAATATTCACCACTCGTTCCTGCCTGCCTTTATCGGCGCGCGCCCTTATCATCAGGCCTATGAGCGTGGGGTTAAAATCATTGGCGCCACTGCACACTACGTGAACGATAACCTGGATGAGGGTCCTATCATCATGCAGGACGTGATTCATGTGAATCATACCTATACCGCAGAGGATATGATGCGTGCCGGACGCGATGTTGAGAAAAACGTCTTAAGCCGCGCGTTGTATCAGGTGCTGGCGCAGCGTGTGTTCGTCTACGGGAACAGAACAATTATTCTTTAATCCTTTGGGAAATGAATTGATTAGCTTTGCACCTTTACGGATAAAAAGCAGGCAAACAACGTCATTTACCTAAAGGAATGCTTTACAGGGGCGTCTCATTTGATATGATGCGCCCCGCTTCCAACAGGAAGCAGGCCAGTATTAGCATTACCCCGTGGTGGGGTTCCCGAGCGGCCAAAGGGAGCAGACTGTAAATCTGCCGTCATCGACTTCGAAGGTTCGAATCCTTCCCCCACCACCATTATTCACCACAGCAATGTGGTAACACCGGTGAGTTAACGTAAAGTTTGCGCTTATCGGGAAGGGTGAGAACCTTCGACTAAGGTTCGACTCTCGCGAAAGCGAGAGAACGTTGCAAAAAGCAACGGCCCGAAGGGTGAGGAGCGAAGCGACGAATAATCCTTCCCCCACCACCATCTTCACGCAGCACCTCAAAATAGTATTACCCCTGGTGGGGTTCCCGAGCGGCCAAAGGGAGCAGACTGTAAATCTGCCGTCATCGACTTCGAAGGTTCGAATCCTTCCCCCACCACCATCACTTTCCTGTCGCTACAAACACTCTCTCAATTCACTGATGCACCATTAGCAGCTGCAGTTACATCGGCGGCAACCGGCGTTTTACCGGCGAACTCTTCACAATTGACGTGTTGCACTGGGCATGTTCAGCCAGACCGTCCAGCAGCGTATCCAGTTGACCGATAGAGCGCACCACCAGCCTGATCACAAAGCAATCCTCCCCCGTGACCTTATCGCTTTCAATGCACTCAGGCATGGCCTGAATATATTTATCAACCTTGTGCAGTAACCCTGGCAATGGACGCACGCGCACCAGCGCCTGCAAGGTATACCCCAACGCCGCGAGATCCACGCGTGCGCCATAACCCTGAATCACGCCACGCTCTTCGAGCCGCTTCAGACGTTCGGCCGTGCTGGGCGATGTCAGTCCAACCCGGCTGCTAAGCACCTTTAACGACATGCGCGCATCTTCAACCAGACAGGCCAGTATTTGCCGATCGATTTCATCAAGCAGGCTTTCCATAAGTTTCACCTTATTTAAAAAAGCATTTAACCCATTTCGCCTTATTTCCTCTCTGTAAAACATATCAGACTTTTTCGACAATAGAGCCTCAATCAGGAGGTGTGCGATGCAAGATATTCATAAAGGCGTCTGGCAGATGGGTCTGGCGATGCTCATTTCAGGCTCAATTGGCGCGTTTGTTCTTCTTTCTGGTCTGCCGGTGACGGACGTCGTTTTCTGGCGCTGCGCGATCGGCGCCGTGACGCTGCTGGCTTTTATTCGGATCGGCAATAAACCGTTCAGCACCCTCACCCGCGCTGCACTGGCGCTGGCAGTTATCGGCGGGATCGCCCTGGTGGTGAACTGGTTACTTCTTTTCGCGGCCTATACGCGCATCTCGATAGGCCTGTCGACCGTGGTCTATAACACTCAGCCTTTCATGCTGGTGATGATGGGGATGTTTTTAGGAGAACGCGTCAGTCTGGTGAAATGGGGGTGGCTGCTGCTCGCTTTTACGGGCGTGGTGATTTTGCTCTCCAGTGAACTTACCGGTGGCCATAACGCAGAATGGCTTACGGGCATCGGGCTGGCGCTCGGCGCGGCTTTTTTCTATGCGCTTACAGCAATCATTACCCGTAAGCTCTCCTCCGTCACGCCGCAACATATTGCCTTTATTCAGGTACTGGTGGGCGTGGTGATGCTGTTGCCGATGACGCATATGCCTACGTTTTCGGGCGATTTCCCGTGGCCCATTTTGCTCACCCTTGGGATCGTCCATACCGGCATCATGTACCAGTTGCTCTACAGCGCGATTCAGAAACTACCAACGCCCATCACCGGCTCACTCTCTTTTATCTATCCGGTAGTGGCTATCCTGGTCGATAACCTGGTGTTTGGTCACTCACTGAATCTGACACAGCTGGCGGGCGGCGCACTGATACTGTTTGCGGCGGCGGGTAACAATCTGGGCTGGGGCGAAAAAAAACCCCGCGAGTGCGGGGTTGATATCAAAACGGTGGATTAGCGACGGGCACGTACCAGCTGGTATCTGCGCGTCAGGTACTCTACCGGCGCGCTCCAGATGTGCACCAAACGTGAGAACGGGAACAGCACAAACAGCGTCATCCCCAGCACCAGGTGCACGCGGAAGACAAAGGCCACGCCGTCCAGATGCTCAGAGGCCCCGCCGTGGAAGGTCACCACGGATTGGGCCCAACCCACGAGCTTCATCATCTCACTGCCGTCCATATGCTGCGCAGAGAACGGAATGGTCAGCAGGCCGAGCGCACACTGCACCATCAGCAGGGTAAGGATCAGAATATCCGCGCCGGTAGTCGTCGCACGCACGCGTGGGCTAAACAGACGGCGTTTCAGCAGTAATAAGCCCCCCACCAGGGTCATCACCCCGCAGGCGCCGCCTGCCAGCATCGCCATTTTCTGTTTCACTTCGATCGGCAACCAGGCTTCATACATCCAGTGCGGCGTTAGCATCCCCAGGAAGTGACCGGCGAAAATCCCCAGGATCCCGATGTGGAACAGGTTAGAGGCCAGGTTCATCCCCTTGCGGTCCAGCATCTGGCTGGAGGCCGCACGCCAGCTATACTGGCCATAGTCATAACGCAGCCAGCTTCCCACCAGGAATACGGTGCCCGCAATGTACGGGTAGATGTCAAAGAAGAACATATTCAGGAAGTGCATTATTGCTGTCCTCCGTTAGAGATATTCAAATATTGCGGGGCAACGGCTCCGGCAAAACGACGCTGGTGAGCCGAGATTTCAGACTCGCCGCAACTCTGGTCAGCAAAGAATTTCACCTGCTCCTCTTCCCAGACGGCATCCAGCGCCTGTGGGGTATCATCGCGGGCTTCGTCCGCGATTTTTTCCGCCACTTTTTCACTGTCGATTGCCGCTTTTGCCAGTTTCACCAGCAGTTCGAACAGAACGGCATACGCACTTTCACGCTGTTGCAGACGCGCGTTCAGCAATGCCAGAATCGGCGCGATATCCTGCAAACCGCCCAGCGCCTCTTCTTTCGGCAGCTGCGCCAGATACTCCAGATAGAGCGGCAGATGATCCGGCAGCTCACGGCTGTCGAGCTGCAGGCCATGCTGCTCATACTGCGCCATCAGATCCACCATCGCCTGACCGCGGTCGCGGGATTCACCGTGTACGTGTTCGAACAGCAGCAGCGAGGTTGCGCGGCCACGGTCGAACAGCTGGCTGTAGTCTGCCTGCGCATCAAGCAGATCGCGCGCAAGCAGATCGCGCAGGAACACGCCCAGCTTCTGGGCATCGGCTTTATCCAGGTTTTCAGATGACGCGAGTGCATCGAAGAGTTCCTGTTGATGCTGCGCAAGCGCAGCATCCGGGTACTCGAGCAGACGCGAAACAATGACGAGTTCAATCATTGGTGCGGCTCCGTTTTGCTGGTCACATCCATGGCATCGATGCGGCGGCTGTTAAACAGGTTGAATTTGGTGTCAGACCCGTGGCAACCATCACCAAAGGTAAAACCACATCCGCTTTTTTCCGGGAAGGCTTCGCGCGCCTGCTCACGGTGGCTGCTCGGCACCACGAAACGGTCTTCGTAGTTCGCAATCGCCAGATAGCGGTACATCTCCTGCGCCTGCGCTTCCGTCAGACCTACCTCTTCCAGGGCACGGGTATCAATCACACCGTCCACGGTTTCAGTACGCTTGAAGTGACGCATTGCCAGCATACGTTTCAGCGCCAGCAGGACCGGCTGGGTATCCCCTGCGGTGAGCAGGTTCGCCAGATACTGAACCGGGATACGCAGGCTTTCTACGTCCGGCAGAATGCCATTGCTGCCCAGTTCACCTGCGTCAGCCGCAGACTGAATCGGAGACAGAGGCGGCACATACCAGACCATCGGCAACGTGCGGTATTCCGGATGCAGCGGCAGCGCCAGCTTCCAGTCCATCGCCATTTTGTACACCGGCGATTGCTGCGCCGCGTCGATCACGCTCTGCGGTACGCCATCTTTCAGCGCCTGCGCAATCACTTTCGGATCGTTCGGATCGAGGAACACATCCAGCTGGCGCTGATACAGATCTTTTTCGTTTTCGGTGCTGGCTGCGGTTTCAATCGCGTCCGCGTCGTACAGCAGCACGCCGAGGTAACGGATACGGCCCACGCAGCTTTCGGAGCAGACCGTCGGCATACCGGCTTCGATACGCGGATAGCAGAAGATGCACTTCTCGGATTTACCGCTCTTCCAGTTGAAGTAGATTTTCTTGTACGGGCAACCGGTGATACACATACGCCAGCCGCGGCACTTGTCCTGGTCAATCAGTACGATGCCGTCCTCTTCACGCTTGTAGATAGCACCGCTCGGACAGGTCGCCACACATGCCGGGTTCAGGCAGTGTTCGCACAGACGCGGCAGGTACATCATGAAGGTGTTTTCAAACTCGCCGTACATCGCCTTCTGCATGTTCTCGAAGTTTTTGTCTTTCGACAGCTTCTCGAACTCACCGCCCAGATCGTCTTCCCAGTTCGGGCCTTTCTCGATCTTATTCATGCGCTGTCCGGTGATCAGGGAGCGAGGGCGCGCAATCGGCTGGTGCTTACCTTCTGCGGCGTTATGCAGGTTCTGATAGTCAAAATCAAACGGCTCGTAGTAATCGTCGATGCCCGGCAGATGCGGGTTTGCGAAGATTTTACCCAGCAGCATGGCACGGTTACCCATGCGCGGCTGAATTTTGCCGTTGATTTTGCGGATCCAGCCGCCCTTATATTTTTCCTGGTCTTCCCAGTTGGTCGGGAACCCGGTGCCCGGCTTGGTTTCAACGTTGTTAAACCAGGCATATTCCGTACCTTCACGGCTGGTCCAGACGTTTTTACAGGTGACTGAGCAGGTATGACAGCCGATGCATTTATCCAGATTCAGCACCATGCCGACTTGTGAACGAATTTTCATTTTACGCTCTCCTGTACCTGGTCATTACCTTCGCCATCTAACCAGTTAATATTCTTCATCTTACGAACCACCACGAACTCATCGCGGTTAGACCCTACCGTGCCGTAGTAGTTAAAGCCGTAGGCCAGCTGCGCATAGCCGCCGATCATGTGGGTTGGCTTCGGCGTAATACGGGTGACGGAGTTATGGATACCGCCGCGCTGCTCGGTAATTTCTGAGCCAGGAATGTTCACGATACGTTCCTGCGCGTGGTACATCATGGTCATACCTGCCGGTACACGCTGGCTCACTACCGCACGGGCGGTTAATGAACCGTTGCTGTTGAACACTTCGATCCAGTCGTTATCTTTAATGCCCAGATCCTTCGCATCCGCCTCGCTCATCCAGACAATTGGCCCACCACGACCCAGCGTCAGCATCAGCAGGTTGTCGCTGTAGGTGGAGTGGATACCCCATTTC
This sequence comes from Leclercia sp. UBA5958, assembly GCF_002430365.1. Classification (NCBI taxonomy): domain Bacteria; kingdom Pseudomonadati; phylum Pseudomonadota; class Gammaproteobacteria; order Enterobacterales; family Enterobacteriaceae; genus Leclercia; species Leclercia sp. UBA5958. The sequence goes on from NZ_DJCE01000008.1 coordinate 162,934, forward strand.
TGGTGCGGCGTCAGGAAGTTAAGCGCTTTCTCAGGGTTGCCGTTGGACTTCTCACCCATCACCGCTTTTACCGAACGGGTGTCGATTGGTGGACGGTAAACCAGCAGGCTTTCACCGAAGTCGCGCATCCACTGGTGATCCTGATAGAGGGACTGACGTCCGGTCAGGGTGCGCCATGGGATCAGCTCGTGAACGTTGGTGTAACCCGCGTTGTAAGAAACATGCTCATCTTCCAGGCCTGACCAGGTCGGGCTGGAGATGATTTTACGCGGCTGGGCCTGAATATCGCGGAAGCGGATTTTCTCGTCTTCTTTATTCAGCGCCAGGTGAGTGTGGTCACGACCGGTGAACTCGCTGAGCGCAGCCCAGGCCTTCACTGCCACCTGACCGTTCGTTTCCGGTGCCAGCGTCAGGATCATCTCTGCGGCATCGATCGCGGTGTTGAGCATTGGCTGGCCTTTGGCCGGGCCCTCTGCTTTGGTGTAATTGAGCTTACGCAGCAGGTCCATTTCACTCTGGGTATTCCAGGCAATCCCTTTCCCGCCGTTACCGATTTTCTCCATCAGCGGGCCGATAGAGGTAAAGCGCTCGTAAGTTGCCGGGTAGTCACGTTCCACCGGAATGATGTGCGGCGCGGTGACGCCCGGGATCAGGTCACACTCGCCTTTTTTCCAGTCCTTCACGTCCAGCGGCTGCGCCAGTTCGGCAGCAGAGTCATGCTGGATTGGCAGCGTAACCACGTCGGTCTCTTTACCCAGATGACCCACGCACACTTCGGAGAATTTCTTCGCGATGCCTTTGTAGATTTCCCAGTCGCTTTTCGATTCCCATGCCGGGTCAACGGCGGCAGACAGCGGATGAATAAACGGATGCATATCCGAAGTATTCATGTCGTCTTTTTCGTACCAGGTCGCGGTTGGCAGAACGATATCGGAGTACAGGCAGGTGCTCGACAGACGGAAGTCCAGAGTCACCACCAGATCCAGCTTGCCGTCCAGACCGTTATCTTTCCATTCAACCTCTTCAGGCTTCACGCCGCCCTGCTTGCCGAGATCTTTGCCCTGGATACCGTGGTCGGTACCGAGCAGATATTTCAGCATGAACTCGTGACCTTTACCGGAAGAGCCCAGCAGGTTAGAGCGCCAGATAAACAGGTTACGCGGGTGGTTTTTACCGTTTTCAGGTTGCTCCGCCGCAAAGCGGATAGCGCCCTCTTTCAGGGATTTGACGGTGTAATCCACCGGTGACATACCCGCTTTCTTCGCCTCGTCTGCGATACGCAGCGGGTTGGTACCCAGCTGTGGCGCAGACGGCAGCCAGCCCATACGCTCAGCGCGCACGTTGAAGTCGATCAGGTGGCCGCTGTAGCGGGATTTATCCGCCGTTGGCGACAGCAGTTCCTGCGCGGTGACCGTCTCGTAACGCCACTGGCTGGAGTGGTTATAGAAATAGGAGGTGCTGTTCATATGACGAGCCGGACGCTGCCAGTCGAGGGCAAACGCCAGCGGCTGCCAGCCGGTCTGCGGACGCAGTTTTTCCTGGCCAACATAGTGTGCCCAGCCGCCGCCGCTCTGACCGACACAGCCACAGAAGACCAGCATGTTGATCAGACCGCGATAGTTCATATCGAGGTGGTACCAGTGGTTCAGACCCGCACCGACGATAATCATTGAACGGCCGTGCGTTTTATCGGCGTTCTCCGCAAATTCGCGGGCAATGCGGGTGATCTGCGCGGCTGGTACGCCGGTGATCTGTTCAGCCCAGGCCGGGGTATAGGCTTTCACTTCTTCATAGCCGGTGGCGCAGTTTTCATCGTTCAGACCGCGCTCCAGGCCATAGTTGGCCATGGTCAGGTCGTAAACGGTGGTCACCAGGGCAGTTGAACCATCTGCCAGCTGCAGGCGTTTTACCGGCAGTTTGTGCATCAGGACGTTGTTCAGCTCAACCTTATTGAAATGTTCGGTGCCGTCGCCGCCAAAGTACGGGAAGCCAACGTCAGCGATCTCATCCTGGCTGCCCAGCATGCTGAGACGCAGCTCGGTTTCTTCGCCGGAGGTGCCGTCGCGCTGCTCCAGGTTCCATTTACCCTTCTCACCCCAGCGGAAACCGATAGAGCCGTTAGGTGCAACCAGCTCACCATTGCTGTTACAGGCAACGGTTTTCCACTCCGGGTTATTTTCCTGACCAAGCGCATCTACCAGATCGGCGGCGCGCAGCATGCGGCCTGCCGCATAGTAGCCATCGCGCTCTTCAAGCATCACCAGCATCGGGAAATCGGTGTAACGACGCACGTAGTCGGTGAAATACTGGCTCGGTTTATCGAGGTGGAACTCACGCAGCATGACGTGGCCCATCGCCAGCGCCATCGCGGCATCGGTACCCTGCTTCGGTGCCAGCCACAGGTCGCACAGTTTGGCGATTTCTGCGTAGTCCGGCGTGATGGCAACGGTTTTGGTGCCTTTGTAACGCACTTCAGTAAAGAAATGGGCATCCGGAGTACGGGTCTGCGGTACGTTAGAACCCCATGCCAGGATGTAGCTGGAGTTATACCAGTCAGCCGATTCAGGCACGTCGGTCTGCTCACCCCAGGTCTGCGGAGACGCTGGCGGTAAATCGCAGTACCAGTCATAGAAGCTGAGGCAGGTGCCGCCAATCAGGGAGAGGTAGCGGGCGCCGGAGGCGTAAGAGACCATCGACATCGCCGGGATCGGCGAGAAGCCAGCCACGCGGTCCGGACCGTACGTTTTCACGGTGTAGACGTTAGACGCGGCAATCAGCTCGTTCACCTCTTGCCAGGAAGAGCGAACAAACCCGCCGCGACCACGCGCCTGTTTAAAGCTTTTCGCTTTGTCAGCGTCTTCAATAATAGAGGCCCAGGCATCAACCGGATCGCTGTGCTGAACCTTCGCCTCACGCCACATTTTCATCAGGCGTTTACGCATCAGCGGGTATTTCAGACGGTTAGCGCTGTAGAGGTACCAGGAGTAGCTGGCACCACGCGGGCAGCCGCGCGGCTCGTGGTTTGGCAGGTCCGGGCGGGTGCGCGGGTAATCGGTTTGCTGGACTTCCCACGTCACCAGACCATTTTTAACGAAAATTTTCCAGCTACATGAGCCAGTGCAGTTTACGCCGTGGGTAGAACGCACAACTTTGTCATGCTGCCAGCGTTGACGGTAACCGTCTTCCCAGTCCCGGTTGGTCTCCAGAACCTGGCCGTGCCCATCGGCAAAAGTTTCGCCCTTCTGTTTGAAGTAGCGAAACCGGTCCAAAAATTTGCTCATCGGGTATCTCCTGTGTGGAGCCTGTGGCTCTCTAAATCGACATTGCTGATTTGCCGCGAAGGTAACGCTATGAAAGATGGTGAGAATTGATAACGATCAAGGCGAAGGGGGTCTGGAGCAAAGGACAAACGAAGCCATACCACCAAAGCGGTATAAAAATAAATCGATTAATTCTCTGTTTTTAAAGGATATTATTTATTTATCGTACAATATGTAAGGGGTCATTTCTGCCCGGAGGTATTAAGGGGTAGGTAGCCCTGTCAGACGATGGCGATCACACTGCTGCATGGGCTACCCGACTGCCCACACCGTTAAGTATGTTGTAACTAATTACGGCTAAAAAAAAGCGCGGCATCGAGCCGCGCAAACGGATAATCAAATATTACTTATTTTTATTGGAATTACGGCCATATACCAGCCAGGTCACCAGGACGCAGACGATATAGAAAACGAGGAAGATTTTCATGGCACCGGCCGGTGAGCCGGTCAGCTCAAGGGAGATACCAAAGGCTTTAGGGATAAAGAAGCCGCCAATCGCGCCAATCGCCGAGATAAAGCCCAGCGCCGCGGCGGTGTCGGTACCCGCTTCACGCATCGCCTGCTCTTCAGTGCCGCCCTGGGCTTTGACGCGATCCATGGTCAGCTTACGGAAAATAACTGAGATCATCTGGAACGTTGAAGCGCTTCCCAGCCCGGCGGTCAGGAACAGCACCATAAATACCCCGAAGAAGGCGATAAAGCTTCCCCCTTCCCCGTGCGATGGCAGCGTCATGAACAGCAGCGCACAGAAGATGGCCATCACCACAAAGTTCACCAGCGTTACGCGGGTGCCGCCCAGTCGGTCAGATACCATACCGCCCAGAGAACGTGCCAGCGCACCAATGAACGGACCAAAGAAGGCGAAGTGCAGGATCTGGACTTCCGGGAACTGCGTTTTTGACAGCATGGCAAAACCCGCAGAGAAACCGATAAAGGAGCCGAAGGTCGCCAGATACAGTAATGCCATCACCCACAGGTGCGCGCGCTTCAGCACCGGCAACTGCTCGCTAAGAGAGGCCTTCGATGCTGACAGATCGTTCATAAAGAACCACGCCGCCAGAGTAAAGACCACGAGGAAGGGTACCCAGATCCAGGCAGCATTTTCGAGGTACAGAGAGGAACCATCCGGTTGCTCAACCCCGGTTCCACCGAAGACAGCGAAGATGGACATGGAAATAGCCAGCGGAGCAAGCAGCTGCATCACGCTCACCCCCATGTTCCCCAGTCCACCGTTAATGCCCAGCGCACCCCCCTGCTTCGCTTTCGGGAAGAAGAAGCTGATATTCGCCATACTGGACGCGAAGTTTGCGCCGGCAAAGCCGCACAGCAGAGAGATGATGACGAAGACGCTAAACGGCGTAGAGGTGTCCTGCACTGCAAAACCCAGCCACACGCAAGGAATGATCATGATGCCGGTACTGAACGCCGTCCAGCGGCGGCCACCAAACACGGGCACCATAAAGGCATAAGGAACGCGCAGCAGCGCCCCGGACAATGATGGTAAGGCCGTCAACATAAAGAGCTGATCGGTGGTAAAATTAAAACCCACTTTGGGTAAGTTAACCGCTACCGCACTGAACAGCATCCAGACGCAGAACGCCAGCAGCAGACAAGGCACGGAAATCCATAAATTACGACTTGCAACACGTTGACCGCGCTGTTGCCAGAATGCCGGATCTTCCGGACGCCATTCTGTAATAACAGCCCCTGTTGCCCGCTCTGGGGCAGATGAGTGACTCATAGACACCTCTGATTATCAAAAGATGCTGCAAACATTAGGGTTTTAAGCTGGCGGTAAGTTGATGCAAATCAAAGGAAAAGTGGGCGAAAATTTGTTAAAAATTTCCACATCACTCGAAGTGAGTAGTATTTAACGCTTAAAAAGGTGTGGTTTTTCACGCTACTGCTCATACCGCCCTCGCGCCTCCTCCCATTCATCATACCTATGGCAATTTGTGGGTAATCCTTTAGAGGTATGGGTATACTCCAGGGTATGCCCGAGAATAAGGCTCCTCCGAGTCCAGGCATTGTCAGGAGCCACACCGCCCTATGTTTAAACGCTGTTTTTCGCCGCTCACCCTGGTTAATCAACTGGTGCTGATTGTGTTGCTGTCTACCGCTATAGGGGTGACCGGCATGGCGATCTCTGGCTGGCTGGTACAGGGCGTGCAAGGTAGTGCGCATGCGATAAACAAAGCCGGATCGTTGCGGATGCAGAGCTACCGGCTACTGGCGGCCGTACCGCTCGAAGAGAAAGATCAACCGCTACTCGACGAGATGGAGAAAACGGCCTTCAGCAAAGACCTGCAAAGAGCGGCACAACGCGACGGGCAACAAGCCCAGCTGCAGGCGCTGCAGGGTTACTGGCACGGCCAACTGGCACCGGGACTTAAGCAGGCGCAAAGCGCAGACAGCGTGGCCGGGGATGTCGCGACCTTTGTCGGGCGCATCGACGCTCTGGTCACCGCCATCGATCTGAGTACGGAAAAACGCATTGAGCGGGTGGTATTCCTGCACCGGCTGATGACGGTATTTATGTGTTTGCTGCTGGTCTTTACCATCATCTGGCTGCGTGCAAAGTTGCTGCACCCCTGGCGGCAATTGCTGGCCATGGCGCGCGCCGTCACCGAGCGCGACTTTACTCGTCGCGCGAATATTAGCGGTCGTAACGAGATGGCGATGCTGGGCGATGCCCTGAATACCATGTCTGCTGAACTGGCAGAGAGCTATGCGGTGCTCGAACAGCGGGTACGCGAAAAGACCGCCGGTCTTGAACAAAAAAATGAGATCCTCTCTTTCCTCTGGCAGGCCAATCGCCGCCTGCACTCCCGGGTACCGCTGTGCGAACGTCTGTCGCCGGTACTGAATGGGTTACAGAATCTGACTTTGCTGCATGATATCGAACTGCGCGTCTACGACGTTGAGGATGAAGAGAATCATCAGGAGTTTACCTGCCAGTCGGACATGAGTTGCGATGAAATCGGCTGTCATCTCTGCCCGCGACATCTCCCTCCCCTGACCACCAGCGGCACCCCGCTTAAGTGGCGGCTGGCCGATAACCTCTATCAGTACGGGATCTTACTGGCGACGCTGCCCGCTGGCCGCCATCTCAGCCACGATCAGCAACAACTGGTGGATACGCTGGTCGAGCAGCTGACGGCTACGCTGGCCCTCGACCGACATCAGGAAAAACAGCAGCAGCTTATCGTAATGGAAGAGCGCGCTACCATTGCGCGCGAACTGCACGACTCTATTGCCCAGTCGCTCTCCTGTATGAAGATGCAGGTTAGCTGCCTGCAGATGCAGGACGAGGGGCTGCCTGAGAGCAGCAAACAGCTGTTGAGCCAGATCCGCAACGAACTGAATACCTCCTGGGTACAGCTTCGCGAGCTGCTCACTACCTTCCGCCTGCAGCTGACTGAGCCAGGCCTGCGCCCGGCGCTGGAGGCCAGCTGCCAGGAGTATAGTGCCCGACTCGGTTTCCCGGTGCAGCTCGATTACCAGTTGCCGCCGCGCTTTGTCCCCTCCCATCAGGCGATCCATCTGCTGCAAATTGCCCGGGAAGCGTTAAGCAATGCGTTGAAACATTCCGGTGCCACGGCGGTGACGCTGACCGTGAGTCAACATGAAAATCAGGTTCGACTCCGGGTCCGCGACAACGGCTGCGGCCTGCCGGAAAATGCCGAAAGAAGTAACCACTACGGTTTAATCATTATGCGAGACCGTGCGCAGAGTCTGCGCGGGGATTGCCAGGTACGTCGGGTCGACACCGGCGGTACCGAAGTGGTGGTGACCTTTATTCCCGAAAAGCCCCATTTATCTTCTCAAGGAGAACATGATGACTAACCAGGAGCCAGCCACAATCCTGTTAATCGACGATCATCCGATGCTGCGCACCGGCGTGAAACAACTGATCAGCATGGCGCAGGACATTACGGTGGTCGGTGAGGCCAGCAATGGCGAGCAGGGTATTGAACTTGCCGATGCCCTCGACCCGGATCTGATCTTGCTCGATCTCAACATGCCGGGGATGAACGGTCTGGAGACGCTGGATAAGCTGCGTGAACGCTCGCTCTCAGGCCGCGTGGTGGTCTTTAGCGTCTCCAATCATGAAGAAGATGTCGTTACCGCGCTCAAGCGTGGTGCGGATGGTTATCTGCTGAAAGATATGGAGCCGGAAGATCTGCTCAAAGCGCTGCAGCAAGCCGCCGCCGGTGAAATGGTTCTAAGCGAGGCTCTCACCCCGGTGCTGGCCGCCAGCCTGCGCGCCAACCGCGCCACCTCGGATCGTGATGTCAGCCAGTTGACTCCACGTGAGCGCGATATCCTGAAGCTGATTGCCCAGGGGTTGCCGAACAAAATGATTGCTCGTCGTCTGGATATCACCGAAAGCACGGTAAAAGTGCATGTAAAACATATGCTGAAAAAGATGAAGCTGAAATCCCGCGTTGAAGCGGCGGTATGGGTCCATCAGGAGCGTATTTTCTAATCACTCTTCCGGCAGCAAGTTCCAGCGCGGGTCATCTGCAGGCGCCGCCAGCAGCGGTTCCGTCAGCGCGAGCGTGATCTCATTGGAGGAGACACGCTGCCCTTTTTCATCTTCCACCACCACTGACAACCGCCAGCGGTTACTCGCCCCTTCGCTATCATCCCAGGCGGGCATAATGATGCTCCAGCCATCGCTGTCATTCGCGTTAGCCGGCGAGGTCAGACTCAGCGCCTGAGCATCTCCCTGCCAGTGCAATTGACGCACGCCGTGAGCACTGCGGATTTGCAATTTGAGCATCACCGTCTCCCCCGGTTTCAGATCCCAGGGGGGTGTAGCCAGCCAAACGGAGAGCGTCTTACGCTGGCGAAACTCCATCACCGGCAGGTTCTGGCGCTCAACCGGATCGTAGCGACTGCCGCGTAGCGATCGGCTCGCGGCGACTTCGCTGGCCGAGAGCTGTTTTTTTAGCGGTACGCCAAAGCGATAATTTACCTTCAGCCCAAGGTTGTTCTGACTGACACCGCTCTCGCCCTGTTTATGGGCTGCGGTAAAGGTCAACAGCGGGATGGGGGTGTAATCCAGCCCCAGGTTCACCGCCAGCGGATTATGGTAGCCGGTACCGCTGTGAAACAGATCGACGTTATCGCCAAAATATTGTTCGAAGCTGACGCTGGTATTGAGGTGATGGTAGAACGGCAGCCAGGCTCTGGCGGTCACGTCGTACCCCCGTGCCATCCGCTGCTCCTCCAGCGCAGTGGCGTTGCGCCAGCTGGCCAGCGGATGATAGTAGTTGGCTGAAAGCCGCAAATATTCACCCCACGCCTCGGCCCCCACGCCCGCACGCTGCAGGTTTTCATCCAGCAGGTTGTCATAGAAGGTGTTGTAGCCCACCAGCCAGTTGCCGGCAATCCAACGCTGCCCCACCCCCGCATTACCGACCAGCCCGTCCTCCTGCTGGGTTAAACCCATCTGGCTATAGCTCAGGAAACGGTTGTTATCCTGCCAGGGAATAAACCAGCTACCGTGGCTGCCGGTGAAATTCCCCTCCTGATCTACCAGCAGATCAACGCTGGCGTTGCCCCAGGGCTGAAGCCAGGATTCGATTTGCTGATTGACCTGCTCGCTCACCACATCCCGCACCTGGCCGAAGGCAAACAGCCGGGCCTGCTCCTCGGTTGTCAGGCCGTTATCGGTCATGCTGGCTTCACCAAAGGCTTTTGCCATCTCCGCCAGATGTTTCTCGCCCTCACCGGTAGGACGGGCGAGGCCGAGATCGGGTAAGCCATCGTTATTGTTATCGAAAGGATTTTGTGCCTGTTCAACGAAGGTGTTAGGCGCAGCAGTAACGCTTCCAGCGAGGGAAAGAAGGATCGGGATCAGGATTCTGACGCGAGGTAACACAGCCATTAATGTCGTAAAGGGGGCCCTGTGAAAATCAAAAACACCCCCATACCTTAACGTTTTGTGACGCCTTTTGCAGCCTTAAGGGGAATTTTCAGGAATAACCTGACACTGCGCCAGCAGCCCTTTTAGCTCCGGAATGCAGGAGCCGCAGTTGGTGCCACAGCGCAGTGCGGCGCCCAGGGCAACTGCCGACTCACATCCCCCGGCAATCGCCTGACGGATCGCCTCCTCCCCGACGCTAAAACAGCTGCAGACGATGCGCCCCTGCGCGGGACGCTCGTTCGCCCCCTGTCCGCTGAGCAGAGCATGCCGGGCATCCAGCGTCCGGGGCGGCTGGTCAAAGGCTTCGCTAATGGCCTGATGCGCCAGTTCGGGCCGTTCGGTGCCGCTCCAGAACCCCAGCATCAGCGCGCCATTGTGCCAGGCCAGCAGGTTACTCTGCGTCCCGCTCTGAGCCACCTGCAGTTGCCAGCCGCGAGCGCTGCAGTGATTCATTAACTCCTCCAGCAGCGGTCGGTCCGCGGCCAGGGTAAACCGCTGCACACCGGTTGCCGCTTTACGCCACCAGGTGACATAACCGGGCAGTTCTGGCGCCTCGCGGCTGTAGAGCTCCCCCTGCCAGCCGGGCTGCCAGGGCATGACCCGAACCGCAGTCTGTTTGCACTCTGGCTGACCGGAGAGCGGATCGCGCCGCCCCTCCACCAGCGCGTTGATCTTTCCCTGACGGGCAAAGACGCTGTTCCAGTGCATGGGGGCGAAGAGCTCGCCGTCGCGCTGGGTCGTGCTGACGCGGATCCGGGCCACCATCACCCCGCGAGGGGAGCTGATGCGGGCCAGCCGATCGTTGTGCAGTCCCAGGCGTGCGGCATCGCTGACGCTTACCTCCACCGTCGGTTCGTCGCAGTGCTGCATTAATCTGGCTACGTAACCGGTGCGGGTCATGGTATGCCACTGATCGCGCACCCGCCCGCTGTTAAGAATGAAGGGGTACAGCGCGTCTGGCGTGGCGCCGTGCCGCTGCGGCGTAACCGCCACCAACTGGGCTCGTTGCAGGCGCGCCCTGTCCAGCGGCCACTGCCAGGGGGTGAGCGTATCCCACTGCTCCCGGCTCAGTTTTGCCAGCGCTCCCAGATTCAGCGCCCGCGTGCCCGGGTTTTCGAATGCCGTGAGCGCGGCATGTTCACAGAAGATTTCATGGGGATGTTGCCAGCTAAAGGCCGCGCCGTGCCCAAGCTGCTCTGCGATACGGGCGATAATCCACCAGTCGGGTTTCGCCTCGCCTGGGGCGGGCAAAAACGCCCGCTGGCGCGAGATACGCCGCTCGGAGTTGGTGACGGTGCCCTCCTTTTCGCCCCAGCCCAGCGCCGGAAAACGCACATGGGCGAAACGGCTGGTGTCGGTGTCGCGCATCACCTCAGAGACGATCACCAGCGGACAGGCAGCCAGCGCCAGGCACACCGTGTGGCTATCGGGCAGCGACACCGCCGGATTGGTGCCCATGATCCAGACCGCCTTCACCTCGCCCCGGGCGATGGCATCAAACAACTCTACCGCCATCAACCCCGGCGTTTGCGCCAGCCGCTCTGTATCCCAGAAACGGGCCACCCGGCTAAGATCGTCCGGCTCAAAATTCATGTGTGCCGCCAGCTGATTGGCCAGCCCGCCCACCTCGCGGCCTCCCATCGCATTTGGCTGCCCGGTCAGCGAAAAGGGGCCGCACCCTTCGAGATCGATTTTGCCGCTGGCGATATGGACGTTGATGATGGCATTGCATTTGTCGCTGCCGCTGGCGGACTGGTTAATGCCCATGGTGTAGAGCGTAATGGCCCGCGGGGCGGCGATAAACCACTGATAGAAGGTCTCCACGACCCTGGTGGGCAGTTCGCAGAAGGTCGCCACCCGGCTCACAGGCCAGTCGCGCGCCCGCTGTTGGGCCTCGCTATCGCCCGCGCCAAGCGCATTGAGCAAGCCGACAAAAAGGCCCGCGTCGCTGCCCGGCGCCAGTTTAATATGCAGGTCGGCGATATCGCAGGTGGCGGTACGGCGGGGATCGATAACCACCACCTTCATCGCCGGATTCGCCGCGCGCGCCTGCACCAGACGTTGATAGAGCACCGGATGGGTCCAGGCGGCGTTCGAGCCTGCCAGCACCACCAGATCGCTGTTTTCGATGTCCTGATAACTGCACGGCACCATATCTTCCCCAAAGGCACGCTTGTAGCCCACCACCGCTGACGACATGCAGAGCCGTGAGTTGGTGTCGATGTTGGCGGCGCCGATGAATCCCTTCATGAGCTTGTTGGCAGCGTAGTAGTCTTCCGTCAACAGCTGGCCCGAGGCATAAAACGCCACCGCCTGCGGGCCGAAGCGGTCAATAATTTCACGCAGCCGCTGACCCGCCGCATCCAGCGCCCGGGGCCAGCTCACCGGCTGGTTATTTAGCTCCGGTTGCAATAACCGGCCTGCTAATCCCGTGGTCTCCCCGAGCGCAGAACCTTTGACGCACAGCCGCCCAAAGTTGGCCGGGTGCTGCTCATCACCCCGCACGGTGACGGAACCCGCCTCAACGCGGGCCACTACGCCACAGCCTACGCCGCAGTAGGGACAGGTGGTTCGGGTTTCACTCATGAGGCCTCCGCGCGCATGAGCAGCGCTTCGCTGCTGACCCACACCTGATTGCCTTCGATTTTAACCGGCCAGGCGCGTACGGCCTGCTCCCCGGTATCACACTGGCGGCCATCGCGCAGGCGAATGCGGGTTTTATAGAGTGGCGAAATCACCACCGGCTCGCCGCCCGCGTCGCCCAGAATACCGCGCGACAGCACATTCGCGCTGCTGCCCGGCTCCAGATCGTCCAGCGCATAGACCGCTTTGCCAAAGCGGAACAGCGCAATCTGTTTTTCACCCAGTCGGGCGCCAATCCCGGCCTGCTCGGGGATCTCGTCAATCCCGCAGATCGCCTGCCAGCGTTTGTGCTGAACCGGTGCCGCCTCGTTAACCTGACTGCGGAACAGCGCCAGACGGTGAGGATCGGCAAGTGTGGTTTGCCATTCGCACTGGTAGGTATCCACCACGCGCGCCATCTCTTGCTCCAGCTCCGCGGCAATACCGAGGCTGTCTTCAATGATCACCTCCCGGAGATATTCCAGCCCTCCTTCAAGGTTATCCATCCAGGTACTGGTGCGCTGCAGACGATCGGCGGTGCGGATATAGAACATCAGGAAGCGATCCACCAGACGGATCAGGGGCGCGTCGTCAAGATCGCTGGCGAAGAGATCGGCATGGCGCGGCTTCATGCCGCCGTTACCGCACAGATAGAGATTCCAGCCCTTATCGGTGGCAATCACCCCTACGTCTTTGCTCTGGGCTTCAGCGCACTCGCGCGTACAGCCGGAGACGGCCATTTTGATTTTGTGCGGAGCACGCAAACCTTTGTAGCGATTCTCCAGGGTGACGGCGAGGCCGGTGGAGTTCTGCACCCCGTAACGGCACCAGGTCGACCCCACGCAGGATTTGACGGTGCGTAGCGATTTACCGTAGGCATGCCCGGTTTCGAAGCCCGCCGCAACCAGTTCGCGCCAGATGTCCGGCAACTGATCCAGCCGGGCACCAAAGAGATCGATACGCTGCCCACCGGTAATTTTGCTGTAGAGTTGATAACGTTTGGCGATCTGTCCGATGGCGATCATTCCGTCCGCCGTCACCTCTCCGGCGGCCATCCGCGGCACCACCGAGTAGGTGCCATCTTTCTGAATATTGGCGAAGTAGCGATCGTTGGTGTCCTGCAGGGGCAGATGCGCCGGCTTCAGCAGGTATTCGTTCCAGCACGAGGCCAGCACCGATCCTACCAGCGGTTTACAGATTTCACACCCGTGTCCCCTGCCGTAGCGGCTAATCAGCTGATCAAAGGTATGAATGCGATTGACGCGAACCAGGTGGTAGATCTCCTGGCGTGAGTAGGGGAAGTGTTCACAAATATCTTTTTTCACCTCCACACCCTGGGCCGCCAGTTGGTACTCCATCACCTGCTTCACCAGCGAGCTGCAGCCGCCGCAGCCGGTGGCCGCTTTGGTGCACTGCTTGATGGCCCCCATATCGCCCGCGCCGCTGCTGACCGCCTGGCAGATATCCCCTTTGCTGACGTTATGACAGGAACAGATTTGCGCGCTCTCCGGCAGGGCCGCCACGCCGAGGGCTTTCGGCGCGTTCCCGGCGCTGGCGGGCAGGATCAGGGTCTCGGGATCTTTCGGCAGCGCGATGCCGGTGAGCATCATCTGCACCAGGGTGGCATACTCTGCTGCATCGCCTACCAGCACGCCCCCCAGCAGGGTTTTGTTGTCGGCGCTGACCACGATTTTTTTATAGATTTGCTGCGGGCCGTGCGTCCACTGATAGCACAGAGCGCCCGGCGTGCGACCGTGTGCATCGCCAAACGAGGCGACATCCACCCCCAGCAGCTTGAGCTTGGTGCTCATATCCGCCCCGGTAAAACCGCTCTCTTCACCGGCAAGGTTGGCGGCGGCCACGCGGGCCATCTGATAACCCGGGGCGACCAGCCCGTAGATCTTGCCCTCCCACAGGGCGCATTCACCAATCGCATAGATATCCTTATCCGGCGTGCGGCACTGGTTATCAATGCAAATTCCGCCGCGTTCGCCGAGCTGAAGCCCGCTCGCCCGGGCCAGGGCGTCCTGGGGGCGGATCCCCGCCGAGAAGACCACCATATTGGTCGCCAGCTCGCCGCCGTCGGCAAAGCGCAGCACCAGACCGGCCTGCGTCATGGCAATTTCGGTGGTCGCTTTGCTGGTGTGTACCCCTACCCCGAGGGCTTCGATTTTGCGTCGCAGCATAGCTGCCCCGTCGTTGTCGAGCTGCACGGCCATCAGATTGGGGGCAAACTCCACCACATGCGTTTCCAGCCCAAGCTGTTTCAGGGCGTTGGCGGCTTCGAGCCCCAGCAGCCCGCCGCCAATGACCACCCCGGTACGCGAATTTTTGGCCTGCGCGGCGATCTGGTCCAGATCGTCGAGGGTACGGTAGACAAAGCAGCCCGGCAGATCATGCCCCGGCACCGGCGGCACAAAGGGATAAGAGCCGGTCGCCAGGACCAGCTTGTCCCAGTGGGTTTCATGCCCCGAGGCAGACCGCACGACGCGCGCATCGCGATCGATCGCCACCACCTGCCGGGAAAGGCGCAGCTCGATCCCATGTGCGGCAAAGAAATCCCCCTCGACCATCGACAGGGAGTCGGCGCTGCGCCCGGCAAAATAGTTAGAAAGATGGACGCGGTCATAGGCGGCGTATCGCTCCTCGCCAAAGACTACAATCTGGTATTGCTGATGCAGATTGTGTTTTACGCACTCTTCCAGAAAATGGTGACCGACCATACCGTGCCCCACCACCACCAACGTTGGTTTTGTCATAGCGTTCTGTCCTGCAACCTGCGGCTGCGTTGTGAATCGATCGAACAGCCAGTCCGCCTGGGCGGGTTCTGACTGAGCCAGTAAGTCCGTGAAGGTTGCCGCGCTGCGGCACTCTCCCAGCAACAGCACGCCCGCAAGCCTGCCGTCGCGAATCAGTAATCGACGATAGTGCCGGGTCAGGGGATCCCAGCTGGTCCAGAGGGCATCCCCCTCTCCGGCCGCGACCTGACCGGCGCTGAAGAGCTCAATCCCTGTCACCTTCAGGCGCATTCCGCTTTCAGAGGCGGCAAAGGGTGCGCAATCTTCCCCTGCCAGCCGCGCCCCCAGCACCTCCGCCTGCGCCAGACAAGGGGCGACCACTCCCCAGGTCTGGCCGTCCAGTTCGCAACATTCGCCAATGGCGCTAACGCCCTCAATGGCGCTCTGCATCTGCTGGTTCACCAGGATGCCGCGCCCGCACGGGACCCCGCTCTCCTGGGCCAGCGCGATGCGGGGTTTCACTCCCGTCGCCAGTAGCACGCGGGTGGCACTGAGTTCTCGCCCGGTGCTGAGCGTGACGTGCTGGGGGTGTATCTCGCGGATGGCGCACTCCAGCTCGCTGTGAATACCGCGCTCGCACAGGGCCTCTTCCAGCAAGGCTCCGGCCTGCTGATCCAGCTGCTGATCCATCAGCCAGGGGCCGCGATGCACCAAAGTGACGTTGTCACATATTCGTTTCAACGCCGCAGCGGCTTCAACGCCGAGCACCCCGCCGCCCAGCACCACCGCAGGGCCAGGGGTCGAGAGAATGGCTTCAACATCGGCCTGGGTACGAAAGGTAAAAACATGCGGCTGGTGACTGCCCGGGATCGGCGGCACGATAGGCTGCGAGCCGGTGGCGAATACAAGTTCATCCCACGCCAGGCTACGCGCATCGGTATGAAGTAAACGGGCCGCGATATCGACCCGCACCGCCTGCTCGCCGTTGATGACCTCGACCCCGCGCTGTTGATACCAGTCGTCATCGTGATAACCGATGTCGGCAAACGCCTTCTCGCCCCCCAGTACCGGTGAAAGCTGAATGCGGTTATAGGCGTGACACGGCTCATCGCCGATCGCGGTGATAGTAAAGCGACCTGGAGCACGAGCTGTCAGTGCCTCAATCAGTCGCGTTGCCGCCATGCCGTTGCCGATGATGACCAGTCGCATAGAGACTCCTCAGGCCGCTTTCGGCTGTTTTTCATAGAGGAAGTGCAGGATCTGCTGACGCATGTGGTGATACCGGCTATCGTCCGCCAGCTGCACCCGGTTGCGCGGGCGCGGCAGGTCGACGCGCAGGATCTCCCCCACCGTCGCCGCCGGGCCGTTGGTCATCATCAGCACCCGGTCCGAGAGCAGCACCGCCTCGTCGACGTCGTGAGTAATCAACACAATGGTGGTATTAAGCGCCTGCTGGATGTTCATCACGGAGTCCTGCAGATGGGCACGGGTCAGGGCATCAAGCGCGCCGAACGGCTCATCCATTAGCAGAACTTTTGGCTTCATGGCCAGCGCCCGGGCGATGCCGACACGCTGCTTCATGCCGCCCGAGATCTCCCCCGGGCGCTTGTGCAGGGCGTGCCCCATCTGCACGCGGTCGAGATTGTGCTCAATCCACTCTTTACGCTCAGCCTTGCTCATGGTGCGGCGAAAGACCTGATCCACCGCCAGCGCCACGTTGTCGAAGCAGGTGAGCCACGGCAGCAGGGAGTGATTCTGGAAGACCACCGCCCGCTCCGGTCCCGGCCCGGCAATTTCGCGGTTATCGCAAATCAGTCCCCCTTCGGTGGGCAACGTAATCCCGGCAATCAGATTTAGCAGGGTCGATTTCCCGCAGCCGGAGTGGCCAATCAGACTGACGGTTTCCCCTTCTTGGATATCGAACGAGACATTCTGCAGCGCCAGAAACTCGCCGCTGGCGGTGGAAAAACGCTGGCTAACGGCCTGGACCTGAATTAATGGTTTCATGTGCGCTCCTTATTTATCCTGCCAGCTGAAGCGGCGGGCGATGAGCATCAGCCCCTGCTCCAGCAGTAACCCGACCACGCCGATAATGACGATGGCGATGAGAATGTTTTCAACGTTGAGGTTGTTCCACTCGTTCCAGATCCAGAAGCCGATACCCAGTCCGCCGGTTAGCATCTCGGCGGCGACAATCACCAGCCAGGCAATACCAATTGAGAGGCGCACCCCGGTGAGTACCGCAGGCAATACGGCGGGGAAGAGAATCCGGCGCATCACGGTCCACTCGGAGAGTTGCAGCACCCGCGCCACGTTGAGGTAGTCCTCCGGTATGCGGCGTACCCCCTCGGCGGTGTTGATCACCATCGGCCAGATAGAGCAGATAAAAATGGTCCAGCTGGAGGCCGGTTCGGCTTTCTGGAATAGCAGCAGACCAATCGGCAGCCAGGCCAGCGGACTGACCGGCCGCAGCAGTGCGACAAGCGGGGTGAACATGCGTGAGAAGAAGACAAAACGGCCAATCAGGAAGCCAAGAGGGATCCCCACCAGCGCGGCGAGGCCGAAACCCACCGCCACGCGCTGCAGCGAGGCCAGCACATTCCAGCCGATACCCATGTCGTTTGGCCCGTCACGATAGAACGGATCTGCAAACAGGGTTCGCGCCGACTCCAGAGTGCTGAGCGGCGTAGGGAAACCTTTACTGTTGATGGCGGCCAGCTGCCAGCAGAGCACCAGTAACCCAAGACCCAGTACGGCCGGGATAAGCTGTTGTAAAAAATCGTTCATTTGGCGGGCAAATGCCGGGGCGCGCCGACGCACCTGAACCGGCGGCAGCGTAATGACTTCCCCGGTGACGGGCGTCTCCACCGCCGCTTTGGTGTTTTGCAGATGTTTCATATCAGGCCTCCGTACGGTGAATGGCAAAATTGCGGGCATAGGCTTTCGGATCGGTTCCGTTCCAGACGGTGCCGTCCATCAGGGTGCTGCTGCGCATGGGTGAAGTGGGTGCGGTGATCCCGCCGACTGCCGTGGCGGCCTCCTGCCAGATATCAGTGCGATTGATGCGGCTGGCGAGAGCGGCATAGTCCGGGTCGCTTTTCAACAACCCCCAACGGCGGAACTGGGTCAAAAACCACATGCCATCGGAGTGCCAGGGATAGCTGACTGCCCCCTCGTCAAAAAAGCGGATCGGGTGACTGTCCTGCCAGCGGTCGCCAAGGCCGTTGTCGTACGCCCCCAACATTCGGCCCGTGAGATACTGCTCTTTCGTATTGAGCCAGGCCCGGCGGGCAAGAATTTGCGCGGTTTCGCGTTTATTCTCCGGCGAGGCGTCGATCCAGCGTTGCGCCTCCATTACGGCACAGACCAGCGCCCGGGCGGTATTGGGGTGCTGCGCTACCCATGCGCTGCGGGTACCAAGAATTTTTTCAGGGTGATCTGGCCAGATCGCCTGGCTGGTGGCGGCGGTAAAACCAATTCGGTCGTTGATGGCGCGGGCGTTCCACGGCTCGCCGACGCAAAAGCCCACCATGTTGCCGATGCGCATGTTCATCACCATCTGCGGCGGCGGCACCACCACGGTGCGCACGTCGTCAAAGGGGTTAATTCCCGCGCTTGCCAGCCAGTAGTAGAGCCACATGGCATGCGTGCCGGTGGGAAAGGTATGGGCGAAGGTGTAGGTTCCCGGCGCCTGCTGAGAGACCTGCTTGTGCAGCCCTTCGGCATCCCGTATCCCCTGCTCCGCCAGATCCATCGACAGGGTAATAGCCTGGCCGTTCTGGTTCAGGGTCATCAGGTTCGCCATCGGCGTGGCCTTACCGGCAATCCCCAGCTCCAGGCCATACAGCAGGCCATAGAGAATGTGGGCCGCGTCCAGCTCGCCGGCGACCAGCTTGTCTCGCACCGCCGCCCAGCTCGCCTCTTTGGTGGGCACGATGGTGATCCCATATTTTTTATCGAACCCTTTGAGGGCCGCGATAGCCACCGGGGCGCAGTCCGTCAGCGGAATAAATCCGACGCGTACGGTTTCCAGTTCTGGCTTATCTGAGCCTGCAGCCCAGGCCGCCTGCATGATGCCGGGTAACATCATTGCCCCGCCTGCCAGCGCGCTGGCCTGTAAAAATCGCCGTCTCGTCCACTCCACCATGCCCACTCCTGAAAAAAAGCCAAAAAAAAAGCGTCCGACAGTGCCGAAGCACTGCAGGACGCCTTTATCCCGAAGACTGACGCGCCGCCGTTGGCGCGTCGTCGAAAAATGGTTAATGAGTTAATGCAAAGGTGATGCCAGCTTTTAACGGCTTCATTTCCGGGCTTTTTCACGCCAGGCGGAAGCAAAACGCACCCCAACCATGCAGCAAATGCCCACAGACCGTGCAACTACTCCTTTGGTGTTACCTGCCAGAGTGCTTTCACGGTGAGCAGCGCACGGGCGATATCCACCATGCGCTGGTTCTTGTCCATCGCCATCTTACGCAGCTGACACCAGGCCTGATCTTCGCTCATCTGCTGATGAGTCATCAGCACGCTTTTGGCTTTATCGATGATCTTGCGCTCCTCCAGGGTGTCGCGCATCGATGCCAGCTGCTGCGATAGCTGCTCTATCTCGCGCGCCTGCTGGCGAACCAGCGGTAAGAGTGGCTGAACAGGATAGTGGCCGAGGGGCTCATTGACCGCCGCAGCTTCCGGCGGGTAGTCGTCGGCGAGGGTAATCAGCCGATCGACGGCAATCATCAGATCGGCAATGAGCAGCTCTTCCTGGCTGCGCAGGTGTTCCAGCCGCTCGGTCAGCAGTGAAAACCAGTGCAGCGCCAGCACGCCGTTGTCCGCAGCAGGCTGTCGGGTGCAGGCCAGACGACGCAGCTGTTCCGCCTCCGCGCCGGGGGTGCTTAAGGTGAAATGCTCCTGCAACTGCTGAGGGGTAAGTGAGAGAAAAACGTCAAAACAGGCCTGCTGACCGTCGATGCGGTCCACCAGCGTCTGGCGCATCTCGTCGCTGAAGAAGCCCTGCGTAAAGCCGATGGCCCCCAGCGCCCGCTCCTGCCCGACCAGCTCTTTGCCCTGCATCAGACTATAAAGGGCAACAAAACGGCCCGCGATTTGCGGATCGTCAATGCTATCATTGAGTTGCGGCACGATACTGAGCAGGTAGCGCAGCGTGCGGCTATAGTGCTCCATGGCGCGGTCAGCCGCCAGGGTGCGGGCCATAATCTGTTCGCGCAGCGTGGGCAACTGTTCAAGATGATGCAGGGCATGGGCCACGCGCTCACAGAGCGCGGCGCTGGCCATCAGCGGTGAGCCCAGCGCCTGTTGTAAAGCGAGCAGCTGTTCATCCACCAGCGCGCGGCTGGCTTTACACTCCGGGGCATACAGCGCACCCTGTGAACAGAGCCAGATATTCGAGGCGCCGCGTTCGCACTGGAGCATATGCGCCAGATGGCTAATGCGGCTGACCAGCGTACCCAGCTGTGCCAGTTTGCAGAGCTGCTGTTTACGCATCAATTTTGCGTGCTGTAACCATTCGGTGGCGCCGGGTGGACTGCCCGTTCTTTTCATCATGCTTACTCTCCCGGGTCGTTGGTATCAGGATCAGTAAGCAATAACCGTGCCTTATCATTTAACAGGAGAAATTATGCAGAAGATTGTGATTATCGCCAACGGGGCGGCCTACGGAAGTGAATCCCTGTTCAACAGCCTGCGTCTGGCCATTGCCCTGCGTGAACAGGACAACGCGCCGGAGCTGAAGCTGTTTTTAATGTCTGATGCGGTCACGGCAGGTCTGCGCGGCCAGAAGCCTGCGGAGGGGTATAACATTCAGCAAATGCTGGAGATCCTGACGGCGCAAAATGTGCCGGTTAAACTCTGCAAAACTTGCACCGATGGGCGTGGCATCACGGCGTTACCGCTGATTGACGGCGTGGAGATCGGGACGCTGGTTGAGTTGGCGCAGTGGACTCTGTCCGCCGATAAAGTATTAACTTTCTAATAATAACCTTCCGTAGATATATTTTTCTTATGGACGCGGTTGCAGCATCAAGTTTGCCTCTGGGTTGCCGATAGGCTCTTTACAATCACTCAGCAGGTATTTCATTTATGTTCAGGTCAATTCGCGCACGCATTATCGCGGCGGCAGTCGGGTGTCTGTTCGTCGCGTTACTTCTTAACACCGTAATCAACTACCAGGTCACCCGCCTGGATAACCTGCAAACACAGCGCGATATGCTCGCCAGCAGCGGCTCTAGCCATAGCCTCGCCATTGGCGACTGGGTTGCGACCAAAATGACCGCGATTACCTCCTTGCAAAACGTGGCCCTGACCGAAGATCCAGTACCGGTCTTCAAACAGCTGGCGCAGGCAGCGGGTTTTAGTAACGTCTATGTGGGCTATGCGACGAAAACCGCGAAATTTTCTGACCCGACCGGCGTGCCCGCCGATTACGACCCCACCGTACGCCCGTGGTATCAGCAGGTGCTGAATGCCGACGCACCGGCGGTAACGGCCCCCTACGTGGATGCCGGCACCGGTAAACTGGTGGTCACCTTCGCAGTACCGGTTAAAGAGAACGGGACGCTGAAAGCCGTCGTGGCGGGGGATGTGGTGATGGACAGCGTGGTGGCGAACGTGCGCGAGATCCATCCCACGCCGGCCAGCAGCGGCCTGCTGGTCAACAGCGATGGCAGCGTCATTGCCGCCAGCGATCCGGCTCTGACGCTGAAACCCTTTGCAGAAGCCATCAGCGGTGCCGACCTCAATGCCCTGAAAAAAGGGGACACCTCTACCGGCCTGCTGAAAGGTGCCGAGAAGAACTTTGCCGCCACGCCGATCCCGGGTACCCAGTGGATGCTGGTGGTGGCTTTGGATCAGCACGATGCCACCAGCGGTATGCGCTCGATGCTGAAAGCCTCCGCCCTGTCGCTGGTGATTTTGATCCTGCTCGCCGGCGCGGTAGTGCACGTCACCATTGCCCGCCTGCTTAAACGCCTGTCGGAAATTCGCGACGCCATGCACGCCATCGCCAACGGCACCAACGATCTCTCCCAGCGCCTGCCAGAGCAAGGCCAGGACGAAGTGGCCGAGATTGCCCACGCCTTTAACGCCTTTAGCGACAAGCTGTCGGTGGTGATGGCCCAGCTGCGCGACGCCAGCGCGTCGGTGAAAACCGCCGCCCAGGAGATTGCCGCCGGGAACCATGACCTTTCTGGTCGCACCGAGCAGGCGGCTTCAAGCCTGCGTGAAACCGCCAGCGCTGTCGAGCAGATCACCGCCTCGGTGGCGCAGTCGACGGAGTCGGCGGTACAAGCAAACGATCAGGCCTCCCGCGCCACCGAAGCCGCCTCGCGCGGTGGCAATGTGGTGTCTCAGGCGATCACCACCATGCAGTCTATTGAGAGCGCCTCGGCCAAAATTGGGGATATCACCAGCGTCATTGACGGTATTGCCTTCCAGACCAATATTCTGGCGCTGAATGCCTCGGTGGAAGCGGCGCGCGCCGGTGAGCAAGGGCGTGGGTTTGCTGTGGTGGCGGGCGAAGTGCGTAATCTGGCCAGCCGCAGCGCCCAGGCGGCGAAAGAGATCAAATCCCTGATCGACTCAACCACCCAGAGTGTGGCTACCGGCTCGCGTTATGTGCACCTGGCGGGTGAGAGCATGCAGGAGATCGTGGCCAGTATCGGCAGTGTGTCCGGCATCATGCACCAGATCACCGTCGCCACTCACGAGCAGATGAAAGGGATTCAGGAGATTAACCACGCGGTGAATCATCTTGACCGGATGGTGCAGCAGAACGCCGAGCTGGTTGTACAATCTGCCGCTGCCGCCAGCGCACTGCAGGGCCAGGCGGGCGAACTGGCTGAGACGGCTGGGCATTTCCGCATTTAATCTTAATCTGACGCGCATTCACCGTGAAAATGCGCGTCAGTGAAGCCCTTTCAGAAAGATTGTCATTTTTGTTTAAGGCTTATTCTTTTTTTTGATCAAAATCAGCACTCCAACCCCACCCCTTTGGTGTTATGCAGCGAGTGGATTGTGAACAACATCACGCTCAGGATTAACCGCAGGGAGCGCGTTTTTTCGCATAACGGGGTAAAAAATGGCACTGGTAAAAACAAGTTTAAAACTCTTTGGTGGGGATACGGTGGTGGTGCGCTGCTCAGAGCGTTGTCATATCCATCTGATGAACAGCAAGGCGCCGCAGAAAACGCAGGCAGATATACTCAGCGTACAAAACCGGGATAATGCCTGGCTGACGGTGCCCTATACCGGCACCTGGGAGGTGTTAATCGATAGCCATAGCCAGTCGCTGGAGCATTCGATTAGTTTTGTGGCTGCTTAAAACGAAAACGCCCGGCTTCCCGGGCGTTTTTTCAGGCGTAGCCAGGCCGCAGATGGCTCTCCGGCGGGGTACAATCCAGTAATGCTCGCACCTTCATTACCAGCTCATTCAGACACTCATCCTGCATTCCCAGACGCGTCAGCTCCTGGTCGAGTGAGAAGAGATATTGTGCGTTCGTGCCCAGCGGCCCGCTGGCGGCAGCGATCAACGGGGCGATAACCTGCGTGCGGGTATCAGATTCATACAGAGGATGCCGCGGATCCATAATGAACACCAGCGCGTTAACGGTACGACCATCGTCGAGTTCCAGTTTGCACCAGCTCGGCATATAGCAGCCGGTGATCATCTCGCGTTTCCACAGCAGCGCCAGCTCCTCTTCAAGAGCGGTATCGGGTAGACGGTAGGCCACCCCCGTGGTGCGTCCGCCCTCTTTCAGTGCAAGCATGCGTCCCGGCTGACAGGCGCTGCCGCGTCCTGCCGTCAGGCGCAGACAGAACGCACGGTGCCAGCCCGGTAGCGTACCGGTGGCCGACTCGACAAATTCCAGCGCCGGGTTCCACATTAACGAACCATAGCCGAAGATCCAGACCGGACCCGCGTCCGGACGGCAGGCCAGCGTGGCCGCAAGCGACGCCGCACGCTGTTCAGCCGACCAGAGAAGCGACTCTTCAATCGCACCGAAGGCCGTTTTGCAATCGGCCTTCATTAAGAAATCTCGCGTTAACACATTGCACCTCCGCCACTGCATGCCTCCTTGCGACAACTTTTTTTGAACCATCCAGGTCTTTTTACTGCTCATTTAGAAAGCAGTTCCAGTGACGATATGCAATTCCCTCGCCGCTTGCAACCCGGCGCTAGATTAATCGCCTTATTCGTCAAAGTTTGCAGTGTTGGGGTGTGATAGCGCTCACGCCTGACGCGCGTTTAGCGCTTTTTATGCCACTTATCGTCCTCTCCCTTCTCATAATCCTGCTTAACGGCGGCCCAGGCGACCTTATGCGCCGTCTCCTCCCGGCTGTCATCACCCCGGCGATCATCCTTATCTTTATATTGATCCCAGGCGCTATTGAAGGCCTCTTTATAGATCTCCTGCGCATGGGCAGGAAGCACATGCTGAACGCTATCGGGTAAATCGCTTTTTGATTTATAGGGCATTGTGAACCTCTCTTTTTCTGAACTTATTAAGTGTGGTAGACAACGCCAAATGGCGCCAGAAAAAGAAAGTAACTGTTAGAAAACGATTTATAATTAATTGTTATTCATTATTTATTTAGAAAAGATGCTGAATAATAGCTTCTTTGCCCTAAATATCTTAAAAACCGTAAAATCAAGTAAAGCATCATCAGAAATTGACTGAATTCTGTTAACTTATTGACCTTCAGTTTCTATCTATAATTACAAGCACCTGCATTGATGGAGAAACACATGACAACCACACATGAGGCGGTTAAGACCCGCCACAAGGAGACGTCACTCATTTTCCCGGTGCTGGCACTGGCTGTGCTGTACTTCTGGGGAAGCACACAGTCACTGCCAGTGGTCATCGGCATTAATATCCTGGCGCTGGTGGGGATCCTTTCTAGCGCATTCAGCGTGGTGCGCCATGCGGATGTTCTGGCCCACCGTCTCGGCGAACCTTACGGCTCGCTCATTTTAAGCCTTTCCGTTGTTATTCTGGAAGTTAGCCTGATTTCCGCGCTGATGGCGACGGGCGACGCCGCGCCGACATTAATGCGCGATACGCTCTATTCCATCATCATGATTGTGACCGGCGGCCTGGTGGGCTTTTCGCTGCTGCTGGGTGGGCGCAAATTTGCCACCCAGTATATGAACCTGTTCGGTATCAAACAGTATCTGATCGCCCTCTTCCCGCTGGCGATTATTGTGCTGGTCTTTCCGATGGCGTTACCGGGCGGCAACTTCACCACCGGGCAAGCCCTGCTGGTGGCGCTGATCTCGGCGGCCATGTATGGCGTGTTCCTGCTTATTCAGACCAAAACGCACCAGAGTCTGTTCGTCTATGAACATGAAGATGACGGCGATGATCCGCACCACGGTAAGCCTTCCGCCCACAGTAGCCTGTGGCATGCCGTCTGGCTAATCGTGCATCTGATTGCCGTGATTGCGGTGACCAAAATGAATGCCAATCCGCTGGAGGCGCTGCTCACTGAGCTGAACGCGCCGGTGGCCTTCACTGGCTTCCTGGTGGCGCTGTTGATACTCTCCCCGGAAGGGCTGGGTGCGCTGAAAGCGGTATTGAATAACCAGGTGCAGCGCGCCATGAACCTCTTCTTCGGTTCAGTGCTCGCCACCATCTCCCTGACGGTACCCGTGGTGACCCTGATTGCCTTTATCACCGGCAATGAGCTGCAGTTCGCTCTGGGCGCACCAGAGATGATCGTAATGGTCGCCTCGCTGCTGCTGTGCCAGATTTCCTTCTCTACCGGGCGTACCAACGTGCTGAACGGTGCCGCGCATATGGCCCTGTTTGCCGCCTACCTGATGACAATATTCGCCTGAGTGCGTGTCTGGCTTCAGGCCAAAAAAAACCCGCCGAGGCGGGTTTTTTTTATTAGTTGCTGGTATCCAGCTCTTCAAAGTTCTTGACCAGATCGTCAATCGCTTTGATCTGTTTCAGGAATGGCTCCAGCTTATCCAAAGGCAGCGCGGACGGGCCATCGCATTTCGCGTTGGCTGGATCCGGGTGCGCTTCGATAAACAGACCGGCCAGACCGGTTGCCATCCCGGCGCGCGCCAGTTCAGTCACCTGGGCGCGACGGCCGCCAGACGCGGCACCAAACGGGTCGCGGCACTGCAGCGCGTGGGTGACGTCAAAGATCACCGGCGACTGGTTAGAGACGTTCTTCATAACGCCAAAGCCCAGCATATCGACAACCAGGTTGTCATAACCGAAGTTCGCCCCACGGTCACACAGAATAACCTTGTCGTTACCGCCTTCGATGAACTTATCGACGATATTCCCCATCTGACCAGGGCTTACGAACTGCGGCTTCTTCACGTTAATTACGGCGCCGGTCTTCGCCATCGCTTCGACCAGGTCGGTCTGACGGGCAAGGAACGCAGGCAGCTGAATGACGTCAACCACGTCTGCGACTGGCTGCGCCTGTGCGGATTCGTGTACGTCGGTAATGATCTTCACGCCGAAAGTCTGCTTCAGCTCCTGGAAAATTTTCATCCCCTCTTCCAGGCCCGGGCCGCGGTAAGAGTGAATAGAGGAGCGGTTGGCTTTATCAAAAGAGGCTTTGAACACATACGGGATGCCCAGCTTCTGGGTCACGGTCACGTAGTGTTCGCAGATGCGCATGGCGAGGTCACGAGACTCCAGAACGTTCATGCCGCCGAACAGCACGAACGGCAGGTCGTTCGCTACATTAATGTCGCCAATGCTAACCACTTTTTGTTTCATAGGATTGCCTTATTCAAAGGTGAATCGGAATTATGATTAATGCAGTGTAATCGGTTTGTGCGCGATGGAGTTGATCTGCGCGCGAATCATCTCGCTGATCGGATCTTCCGGGCACTGTTCCACGAAATAGCTCAGATCGTTCAGCGCGACGTGGTCGCACTCCAGTTGAACGTAAATCAGGCCACGATCGCGGATTTCATAAGGGTCTTCCGGATTGAACTGTAACAGCACTTCACTGGCCCGTAAGGCCAGCTCCATCTGCCGCTCTTCCATCAGTGCGGACTTGAGGGTATCCAGCAATTTGCGGATCACCTCGGCGTTGTCGGCTTCGTCCAGATCTTCATTGAACAGCTCAGCCACCGGGCTGATGTTCCCCTTTAACCAGACGTCGAGGGTGTGCTCGTTGAGCGTCTCGCCGTTAAAGGGATTGATTAACCACATTTCGCCGTCCAGCCACTCGCCGCGCAGGATCATCTGCGTCGGGAAAATGACCGGCACCAGTGGAATATCCAGACGGTGGGCCACCCACAGGAAAATGGCCCCCAGCGACACCGCGCTTCCCTGGCGGTGTTTCAGAACCTGGTCCAGCCACAGGGCATCCGACAGACGATAAACGCCACGTTTATCGCCGAATCCCCATTCGCCATAGAAAAGCGAAATCAGCTTTTCCAGTTGCCACTCCTGTGGACGTGCTTCGCTAATTTCTTCGCGCGCCAGGCTGGCGAGATGTTCCAGTTCATCGTAGACATACTGCGCGTTGAAATCATCGCGGATTATCTCGGATATCTGGACCATTCCATCGCACAACGGCACTTTGTTAAATTCGAAATCGGCTAAGGACTTCATACTTACCCCAGTAACGGTATTCTTGTGGTGGCGAGTTTAATGATGATGTACAGCACCACCAGCCCCAGCAAAAAGGCGATAAACCCCGCCTGCTGGCTGCGCGGACGACGTCGCCCCAGCGCAATAAAACCCAAAACGATGTAGATGATAACGCCAAACAGCTTCTCAGTCAGCCATCCCCCTTCTTGCGTAAAGGGCAGATAGCCCGTTTTCCACATTAAACCGACCCCGGAAAGAAACAGGACGGTATCAACGCAGTGCGGCGCAACGCGTACCCAGCGGGCGTTTATCAGCGCATTATTGCTGTAACGCCACCAGTACCGCAGGATGAAAAAACTGATGGTGAGTACCACGGCAGAAATATGCAGGGTGATTAACAGACTGAAACTCATGCCCGTTTTCCCAGCGTCAGGCGTTCATTGCCGCCGTAGTCACGACAGGTCTCCACCGAGGTATAGCCTGCCGCGCAAAAAAGTTCGCGTACCGCTTCGCCCTGCGTCCAGCCGTGCTCCAGTAACAGCCAGCCGTCTGGCTGCAAGTGGTGACGCGCTCTGGTAATGATGTGGTCAAGATCGGCCAGCCCCGCATTGGCCGCCACCAGTGCGGTCAGCGGCTCAAAGCGCACATCGCCCTGCGACAGATGCGGGTCGAGCTCATCGATATAGGGCGGATTGCTGACGATCATTGAGAATGTCTGGTTGCCCAGCGCACTGAACCAGCTACTGCAAAGGACGGTGACGTTGCTTAAGGCGTGGCGGGCCACATTGCGTTGCGCCAGCGCCACCGCATCGGGCATCAGGTCGACGGCGGTGATAGCGCAATCGGGCCGCTCGCTGGCCAGGGCCAACGCGATGGCACCGGTACCGGTGCCGAGATCGAGAATCTCGCAGGGGGTTGCAGGCAGACGCGCCAGCGCCTGCTCCACCAGACACTCGGTATCCGGACGCGGGATCAGCGTGGCCGCAGAGACATACAACGGTAGCGACCAGAACTCACGCTCGCCGACCAGATGCGCCACCGGCTCGCCGGTTTTGCGTCGGGCCAGCAGTTCATCCAGCTGTGCCTGCTGTTCAGCCGTCAGTGGCGTTTCACCGAACGCGAGAATATAGGTGCGTGCCTTGCCGGTCACATGCTCCAGCAGGATCTCGGCGTCGCGGCGGGGGCTTTCGCTCTCCGCCAGCGCTGCAATAGCCTGCTGTAGCCAGTGGTGAAAATCCATTAATCCTGCTCTGCCAGCGCCGCCAGCTGATCGGCCTGGTACTCCTGCACGATGGGCTCAATCAGGGCGTCGAGCTTGCCTTCCATGGTCTCATCCAGACGATAGATGGTGAGGTTAATACGGTGGTCAGTCACGCGACCCTGCGGGAAGTTGTAGGTACGGTTACGATCGCTGCGATCGCCGCTACCCAGCAGGTTACGGCGGGTAGAGGCTTCGGCCTGCTGGCGTTTTGCCACCTCAGCCGCATGGATACGCGCACCCAGCACCGACAGCGCTTTGGCTTTGTTTTTGTGCTGTGAACGTTCATCCTGACACTCCACCACGATCCCGGTGGGCAGGTGGGTAATACGGATTGCAGAATCGGTGGTGTTAACGTGCTGGCCACCCGCGCCGGAGGAGCGGAAGGTATCGATACGCAGATCGGCCGGGTTGATGTCCGGCAGTTCCGCTTCAGGCAGTTCCGGCATCACCGCCACGGTGCAGGCGGAGGTATGGATACGGCCCTGAGATTCAGTCGCCGGCACGCGCTGCACGCGATGGCCGCCAGATTCAAACTTCAGACGGCCATAAGCACCGTCACCGCTGATCTTGGCGATCACCTCTTTATAGCCACCGTGTTCGCCCTCGCTGGCGCTCATGATCTCCACGCGCCAGCGACGGGACTCCGCATAACGGCTGTACATCCGGAACAGATCGCCGGCAAAAAGCGCCGCTTCATCACCGCCGGTTCCGGCGCGCACTTCCACAAACGCATTGCGTTCGTCGTCCGGATCTTTTGGCAACAACAGCACCTGCAGCTCTTGTTCCATCTCTTCGGAACGGGCCCTGGCCTCCTGCAGCTCTTCCTGCGCCATTTCGCGCATTTCCGGATCGTCGAGCATCATCTGCGCCGTTTCAATATCTTCCTGAACCTGCTGCCAGGCGGTAAAGCAACGCGCAACATCGCTCAGCTGCGCATATTCACGCGACAGCGCGCGAAAACGCTCCTGATCGGCAATGGTCGCGGCATCGCCGAGCAGAGCCTGAACTTCTTCATGACGCTCGTGCAGAGCTTCCAGTTTGGCGACGATAGAGGGCTTCATAGGCGTAAGTGCACCTTGTTATATAATTGGGGGTAGAGGGCGCTATTCCAGCCCGAGGCTGTCGCGCAGAATATTCAGGCGTTCGTCATCCCCGTCACGGGCGGCCTGTTGAAGTGATTTGGTTGGTGCATGGATAAGACGATTCGTCAGTTTCCACGCCAGATCCTGCATGATGACCTGCGGATCGCCGCCCTGTTCGAGGGCTGCCATCGCTTTTGCCGTCAGTTCATTGCGAACCTGTTCAGCCTGGCCACGGTATTCACGGATAGTCTGGCTGGCGCTTTGTGCCCGCAGCCAGGCCATAAATTCGCTGGTTTCTTGCTCGACAATAGTCTCTGCCTGCACCGCCGCCGCCTTACGCTGGGCAAGGTTGTGCGAAATGATGCTCTGCAGATCGTCCACGCTGTATAAATACGCGTTAGCCAGCTTGCCTACTTCCGGTTCGACATCGCGCGGGACGGCGATGTCCACCAGCAGCATCGGCTGATTACGACGCGATTTTAGGGCGCGCTCCACCATGCCTTTGCCAATAATGGGCAGCGGGCTGGCGGTAGAGCTGATAATAATATCCGCCTCCTGCAGGCGCGCGTCGATATCGCTCAACGAGACCACTTCGGCCCCGACCTCCTCTGCCAGCGCTTGCGCACGTTCGCGGGTGCGGTTGGCGATGATCATCTTTTTGACTTTATGTTCGCGCAGGTGACGGGCGACCAGCTCAATGGTCTCCCCTGCGCCAACCAGTAAAACAGTGACCGTGGAGAGCGATTCAAAGATTTGACGCGCCAGAGTACAGGCAGCAAAAGCAACAGATACCGCACTGGCACCAATGTCGGTTTCGGTTCGCACTCGCTTGGCGACAGAGAATGATTTCTGGAACATGCGCTCCAGTTCGCTGGCCTTCAGATGCCCCTTCTGGGAGTCCGCAAAGGCTTTTTTAACCTGTCCGAGGATCTGAGGCTCGCCAAGCACCAGCGAATCCAGGCCGCTGGCGACGCGCATTAAATGGCTGACCGCGTCGTTGTCGTGGTGCCAGTAAAGGCTATTTCGCAGCTCATCTTCGTTCAGATTATGGTATTCACATAGCCAGCGAATGAGCGCTTCGTGCAGGTTATCCTGCTCCTCTACGCTCAGGTACAGCTCGGTACGGTTGCACGTCGACAGCACCACGCCGCCCTGCACCATCGGTTGGGCAAGGAGGCTCTCCAGCGCCTGGTCGAGATTATCCGGCGAAAACGTAACGCGTTCTCGCAGTGAAACCGGGGCTGTTTTGTGGTTAATACCGAGTGCTAAAAGGGTCATGTGAGCGGGAGTAGTACCAGCGTTAATAAGGTTAGCAGGTCGCATCATACAGGATGCGCGAGATCAATAAAAGAGACAGCCCCCTTTCGGAGTAATAGCTTAGATCGCGCTTTGAGATAATTTGAACGTAGACGCTACCACGACGGGACGCTAGCATTAACAGTTATAACTGCCACGTATCTCAAGGATTTGTCATCATTATGACCAGAATGATTCGCCTGCTGCCCCTGGCCGCGCTGGTGCTTACTGCATGTTCGATTACTCCGCCAAAAGGTCCGGGTAAAAGCCCTGATTCGCCTCAGTGGCGCCAGCATCAGCAAGAGGTGCGTTCGTTAAACCAATACCAGACCCGTGGCGCCTTCGCCTACCTGTCCGATCAGCAGAAAGTCTACGCCCGCTTCTTCTGGCAACAGACCGGCCAGGATCGCTATCGTCTGCTGCTGCTGAACCCGCTGGGCAGCACCGAAATGGAACTGCTTGCCCAGCCCGGTACCGTGCAGATCACCGACAATAAAGGGCAGAAATATAGCGGAACGGACGCGGAAGAGATGATTGGTAAGCTGACCGGCATGCCGATCCCCATCAGCAGCCTGCGTCAGTGGATCCTGGGTCTGCCGGGCGATGCCACCGATTACAAACTCGACGACCAGTATCGCCTGAGCCAGGTAAACTACAGCCAGAATGGTAAAAACTGGAAAGTGGTTTATGGCGGCTATGACAGCAGCGGTAAAACGGCGCTACCCTCCAGCCTGGAGCTGACCGAGGGCAGCCAGCGTATCAAGCTGAAAATGGATAACTGGATTGTCAAATGATGACCCACTGGCCCTCTCCTGCAAAACTGAACCTGTTTTTATACATTACAGGACAGCGTGCCGATGGTTATCACACGCTTCAGACGTTATTCCAGTTTGTTGATTATGGCGACACGCTCTCCATTGCGTTGCGCCAGGATGGGCAACTCAACTTGCTGACCCCTGTTGAAGGGGTGGAAAACGAAGACAACCTGATTGTGCGTGCGGCGCGCCTTCTGATGAACGCGGCGCAGCAGTCCGGTCGCCTGCCCGCCGGAAGCGGCGCGGATATTCGCGTTGAGAAGCGTCTGCCGATGGGCGGTGGACTGGGCGGCGGGTCGTCTAACGCCGCCACGGTGCTGGTGGTGTTGAATCATCTTTGGGGCTGCGGGCTCTCTGACGATGAGCTGGCCGAACTGGGCCTGACTCTTGGCGCCGATGTCCCGGTCTTTGTGCGGGGTCACGCGGCCTTTGCCGAAGGGGTGGGCGAAGTGCTCACGCCAGTGAATCCGCCGGAAAAGTGGTACCTGGTGGCCCATCCTGGCGTCAGCATTCCGACGCCAGTCATTTTCAAGGATCCGGGGCTAACACGTAATACGCCGGTGCGGTCAATAGAAACGTTATTAAATTGTGAATTCAGCAATGATTGCGAGGATATCGCAAGAAAACGTTTTCGCGAGGTTGATGCGGCGCTTTCCTGGCTGTTAGAATACGCGCCGTCGCGCCTGACTGGCACAGGAGCCTGTGTCTTTGCTGAATTTGACACAGAGACTGCTGCACGTCAGGTGCTCGAGCTGGCCCCGGAATGGCTGCACGGTTTTGTGGCGCGAGGTGTGAACATCTCCCCGCTACGACAGGCCATTCTGGCGCAACCTGAGTTTCGGTGACAACGTCACCCTGTTCCAGACGTTGCATCGCGCTCTTTAATACACCGCCTGGATAGCGTTCGCCTGGCCCGCACAGTTTTTGGCGAAGGTTATCCACCACTGGACGCATGCCTGAGGTTCTTCTCGTGCCTGATATGAAGCTTTTTGCTGGTAACGCCACCCCGGAACTAGCACAACGTATTGCCAACCGCCTGTACACTTCTCTCGGCGACGCCGCTGTAGGTCGCTTTAGCGACGGCGAAGTCAGCGTACAAATTAACGAAAATGTACGCGGTGGTGATATTTTCATCATCCAGTCCACCTGTGCTCCAACGAACGACAACCTGATGGAATTGGTTGTTATGGTCGATGCCCTGCGCCGTGCTTCTGCAGGCCGTATCACGGCTGTTATCCCTTACTTTGGCTATGCCCGCCAGGACCGTCGCGTCCGCTCCGCGCGTGTGCCAATTACCGCTAAAGTTGTTGCTGACTTCCTCTCCAGCGTAGGCGTTGACCGTGTTCTGACGGTTGACCTGCACGCTGAGCAGATCCAGGGCTTCTTCGACGTTCCGGTTGATAACGTATTCGGCAGCCCAATCCTGCTCGAAGATATGCTGCATCTCAACCTGGACAATCCTATTGTGGTTTCTCCGGATATCGGCGGCGTGGTTCGCGCACGTGCTATTGCCAAACTGCTGAACGACACCGACATGGCGATCATCGACAAGCGTCGTCCGCGCGCTAACGTCTCTCAGGTGATGCACATCATCGGTGACGTTGCTGGCCGCGACTGCGTGCTGGTTGATGACATGATCGATACCGGCGGCACCCTGTGCAAAGCTGCGGAAGCCCTGAAAGAGCGTGGTGCTAAGCGTGTATTCGCTTATGCAACACACCCTATCTTCTCGGGTAATGCGGTAAACAACCTGCGCAACTCCGTTATTGATGAAGTTGTGGTTTGCGACACTATCCCGTTAAGTGATGAGATCAAGGCGCTGCCAAACGTGCGCACCCTGACCCTCTCCGGGATGCTGGCCGAAGCGATTCGTCGTATCAGCAACGAAGAATCTATCTCGGCTATGTTCGAACACTAATCGGACGCAGCCTGAAAACCCGCTACGGCGGGTTTTTTTGTCTGTGAGTTTCATTTGTATGATTAATGCCTCCTTCACCTGCCATTGATATGACAGATGATGCGCACACGGATGATGATTGTGAAAAACGCTTCCTCTCATGTTCTGCCCTTTCGCGCCCTCATCGACGCTTGCTGGAAAGAGAAGTACACCCTATCGCGCCTGACGCGTGACCTGATAGCCGGGATCACCGTCGGCATTATCGCCATCCCGCTGGCGATGGCGCTGGCGATAGGGAGCGGCGTGGCGCCGCAGTATGGCCTCTACACCGCCGCAGTGGCGGGGATCGTTATCGCCCTGAGCGGCGGATCGCGCTACAGCGTCTCCGGCCCCACCGCCGCCTTTGTCGTGATTCTCTATCCGGTTTCCCAGCAGTTTGGTCTTGCCGGCCTGCTGGTTGCCACCCTGATGTCAGGCGGATTTCTGATCCTGTTTGGCCTGGCGCGCTTCGGCAGGTTGATTGAGTACATCCCCCTTCCGGTGACCCTGGGCTTCACCTCCGGGATCGGGATCACTATCGGGACCATGCAGATAAAAGATTTTCTTGGCCTGCAGTTAACGCATGTGCCGGAACATTACTTGCAAAAGGTGGGCGCGCTGGCGATGGCGCTGCCGACGGTCAATCTGGGGGATGCCGCGATTGGCATCGTCACGCTCGGCACCTTAATTCTGTGGCCACGGTTAGGCATTCGCCTACCGGGGCATCTCCCGGCGCTACTGCTGGGCTGTGGGGTCATGGGCGTAGTGAACCTGTTGGGTGGGCAGGTGGCCACCATCGGTTCGCAGTTCCACTATCTGCTGGCGGATGGCACGCAGGGCAACGGTATTCCGCAGCTGTTACCCCAGTTGATTCTCCCCTGGGATATGCCGGGTTCTGATTTCACCCTGAGCTGGGATTCCCTGCAAGCCCTGCTTCCCGCCGCGTTTTCAATGGCGATGCTGGGTGCTATCGAATCACTCCTGTGCGCCGTGGTGCTGGACGGCATGACGGGCACTAAACACAACGCCAACAGTGAACTGATAGGCCAGGGGCTGGGGAATATCGTTGCGCCGTTCTTTGGCGGGATCACCGCCACGGCCGCGATTGCCCGTTCTGCCGCCAACGTACGCGCCGGGGCGACGTCGCCCATCTCCGCGGTGATCCACGCCCTGCTGGTGATCCTCGCCCTGCTGGTGCTGGCACCGTTACTCTCATGGCTGCCACTCTCGGCGATGGCTGCCCTGCTGCTGATGGTGGCCTGGAACATGAGCGAGGCGCACAAGGTAGTGAACCTGCTGCGCCGGGCCCCGAAAGACGACATCATCGTGATGCTCATCTGTATGTCCCTGACCGTCTTGTTCGACATGGTGATAGCGATTAGCGTCGGGATCGTACTGGCATCCCTGCTCTTTATGCGCCGTATTGCCCGCATGACGCGACTTGCCACGGTAAACGTCATTGTGCCCGACGACGTGCTGGTGCTGCGGGTTATCGGCCCGCTGTTCTTCGCAGCGGCAGAGGGGGTGTTTAATGACCTGGAGGCCCGAATCGTAGATAAACGCGTCGTGGTGCTGGAGTGGGACGCAGTGCCGGTACTGGATGCGGGCGGTCTGGACGCCTTCCAGCGCGTTGTGCAACGTCTGCCGGAAGGCTGTGAATTACGGATCTGTAACCTGGAGTTCCAGCCGCTGCGCAGTATGGCGCGTGCGGGGATCCAGCCAGTTGCTGGCCGCTTGTCATTCTATCCGACCCGCGACGCAGCGTTAGAAACGTTATGAATAGCGGCGCTGCATCATGATGCCAATCGCCTGTTGTAGCCAGCCAAGCACTTCAGGCGTCATCCAGGTCCCTTTCATCAGATGGGGCTCCTGCTCCATCGCCTGGCGAAATTTCTGCTGCGTCACCGGGTCGGTTCCTGCATAGGACTGAAACAGTTCGAGCCACGTTTGCGCCAGAGCCTGCGCCTGCGGGCTCGCGGCTGACAGCCCTTCCCGACAGGCCTGGTGCAGTTTCGCCACCAGCGAGGGCCACTCCATCATCCGATCAAAGTAGTGGGCGCGGGTAAAGGCCATCTCCTGCGGGGTGAGATAGCGCTGCCAGATGGCGAGCTTGCTCTCGGCAAAGGCCCGGGTGATAAAATCGAGGATATCGGTGTTGATACCGGTCTGTTCGCGCATCTGCGGCTCCACGCTGTGCATCTCGTTCAGCCGGGTCAGAAACTCGGGCTTGCCGGCGGTATCTTGTTCCAGCTGCGTCATCCAGCGGGTGGCTAATGCTGTCGCGCGCGGATCATCCACCCCAACGTTCTCTTCCAGCAACGCCTGCGCCTCGGCAACCAGCCCGCTCCAGATGTCGGCAAGCGCCTCTCCCTGTAGGGCAAACGGCAACTGCTGTAACTCTTCTTTGCTAAACCAGCGATCGTACATATTCATTAACTCCAGCGTATGTAGCCAGGACTCCAGATCGGGCTCGCCGCCGGCGGCCAGTTTGCAGCGCAGGCCAGCCAGCTGCTCTCGCAGGGTATGAATGCTGCGTAGTTGCTTATCCAGCAAGGCAATTTGCCCATCAAGCAGTTCAGCCATAGAGTGCGTATCCCGATCGAGGCAATCCTTTATCTCAGCAAGCTCCAGCCCGGCTTTAGCCAGCACCTGAATACGGTGCAGGCGCTGAACATCCGCCAGGTTATAGAGTCGGTAGCCTGCCGCACTTCTGGCGGAGGGGAGCAGTAAGCCTGTTTGTTCATAGTGGTGAAGTGTCCGGACGGTGATCCCCGCTCGCGTTGCCAACTGCCCAACCTGAATTAACATTGCTGCTCCTTTTTTCGCGCCATCGATGACACTGTGGATCCTGACGTTACGTGAGGGTCAAGGCAAGGGGCAAAAAAAAACGGCTCCCGCAGGAACCGTCATGATGGCATCCCAGATTAACTGGGCTTATGTTGATCGCGGCGACAACGTTTGTCGTAGTGGCGTACCCACCAGTATTTGTCGCAGACCTGCTCATGGCCGCTGACGCGGGCTCCTGCGAGCCAGAGAACGGCGCCCAGGAAGATGCTCAGTATCGCGCCATGCGCAAAGTATTGTGGCAGGTTAAATTGCGGAAGCTGGTTTAAAATAGAGTAACCGACGCCCCCTACCATGACGATCAATCCCAACCCCATGAGCACGTTACCGAGTAACGAAGCGTTTCTGCGTTTCATGTGTCACCTCCGGAACTTTGGGTTGCAGGGTTAACTATCCCTAATCCTGATGTGCAAAGTATAGACAGCCCCCCTTTTATTGATTGCGGGAGCGATCACATTTATGCACTTTGAGTCAACAAAACTTTACAAATAACCTATTGAGCCACTTGAAAATCTAATGATTCAGCGGGGAAATTATTCCATTCCAAAACATCGGGCGGCAGAATTTTGTCAAGCGGCGCGGCAGACAGTACACTACGCGCCAGACTTAGAACCCTCAGGAAGTTAAACGTGACGATTAAATTGATTGTCGGCCTGGCCAACCCTGGCGCGGAATATGCGGCAACCCGCCACAATGCGGGCGCATGGTATGTCGACCTGCTGGCTGAGCGGTTACGTGCCCCCCTGCGCGAAGAGCCAAAATTCTTCGGCTATACCTCCCGCATTAACCTTGCCGGGGCAGATGTGCGTCTGCTGGTGCCGACCACCTTTATGAATTTAAGCGGCAAAGCCGTGGCGGCGATGGCCACCTTTTATCGCATCAACCCGGACGAAATCCTGGTGGCGCATGATGAGCTCGACCTGCCGCCCGGCGTGGCGAAGTTTAAACTCGGTGGCGGCCACGGTGGCCATAACGGCTTAAAAGACATTATTAGCAAACTGGGCAATAACCCGAATTTCCACCGTTTGCGCGTCGGGATAGGCCATCCGGGCGATAAAAACAAAGTTGTAGGCTTTGTGTTAGGTAAACCTCCCGCCTCCGAGCAGAAATTGATCGACGACGCGGTTGACGAAGCGGTGCGTTGTACGGAGATCTGGATTAAAGAGGGCTTAACCAAAGCCACTAATCGTCTGCATGCTTTCAAAGCGCAATAAGCGGCGTCACGCCCCTTTTTTGCCCCGCGCGCTGCGGGTTACGTGTATAATAGGCGTAGTTATTTACTTTTCTTCGACTCGTTATGTTTAACGTGTTGAATATCAAGATATTAAGGTGATTCAGAAATGGGATTCAAATGCGGTATCGTTGGTCTGCCTAACGTTGGCAAATCCACCCTGTTCAATGCGCTCACGAAAGCGGGTATCGAAGCGGCTAACTTCCCGTTCTGTACCATTGAGCCAAACACCGGTGTCGTGCCGATGCCTGACTCACGCCTGGATCAGCTGGCAGAAATTGTTAAGCCACAGCGTATTCTGCCGACGACGATGGAGTTCGTGGATATCGCGGGGCTGGTAAAAGGGGCTTCTAAAGGTGAAGGTCTGGGCAACCAGTTCCTGACTAACATCCGTGAGACCGAAGCGATTGGCCACGTTGTACGTTGCTTTGAGAACGACAACATTATCCACGTGAACAACAAAGTGGATCCGGCTGACGATATCGATGTGATCAACACCGAACTGGCGCTGGCGGATCTGGATACCTGTGAACGTGCGCTGCAGCGCGTGCAGAAGAAAGCCAAAGGCGGCGACAAAGACGCGAAAGCGGAACAGGCTGCGCTGGAAAAATGTCTGCCACAGCTGGAAAACGCCGGCATGCTGCGTGCGCTGAAAAACTTGACCGACGAAGACAAAGCGGCGATCAAATATCTGAGCTTCCTGACTCTGAAGCCAACCATGTATATCGCAAACGTCAATGAAGACGGTTTCGAGAACAACCCTTACCTGGATAAAGTACGTGAAATCGCCGCTGCGGAAGGCTCCGTTGTGGTGGCGGTTTGTGCGGCTGTTGAATCCGACATCGCTGAGCTGGACGACGCCGACCGTGAAGAGTTTATGGCCGAGCTGGGTCTGGAAGAGCCGGGTCTGAACCGCGTGATCCGCGCGGGCTACCAGCTACTGAACCTGCAAACATACTTCACCGCTGGCGTGAAAGAAGTGCGCGCATGGACCATCCCGGTAGGCGCAACGGCTCCGCAGGCGGCTGGTAAAATCCATACTGACTTCGAGAAAGGCTTTATTCGTGCACAGACCATCGCCTTCGACGACTTCATCACCTATAAGGGTGAGCAAGGGGCGAAAGAGGCCGGTAAGATGCGTGCGGAAGGGAAAGATTACGTAGTGAAAGATGGCGACGTGATGAATTTCCTGTTCAACGTCTAATCTCTCCCCTGCCCAAAAAAAAATCCACGCCCCGGCGTGGATTTTTTTTTAGCTGTCCTTAGAACTCAACCCTTGCGCCAAGGTTGTAGCGGCGCCCTTCCAGGACCGACGCTTCGTTATAAGAGGTGGAATGAAGCGGATTCGCATCAAACAGGTTATAGATGCCCGCCATTAACGTCAGGTTCTTATTCACCCGATACCGCGTCCCCAGATCCATTACAGCATAGGCTTCGGTCGAGGTGGATTTACCGATATCCGGCGTGTTGCTCCGCCAGCTCGCTTTCGTCCAGAGTTCCAGATCGTTCAGCGCTTCCCAGGTCAGGGAGATATTGGCCATGCTGGTCGGGAATTCGTTCAGCGCATCCCCTTTATACTGGCCGCTCTTCTGCTCGCTGTGGGTATAGGTGTAGTTTACGTTAGCCTTCAGGGTCGGCGTGGCCTGCCAGTCACCGTTCAGCTCCAGACCATAAATTTCCGCATCACTGACGTTAAAGTACTGGGAGACCGATTCGGCTTCATAACCGTTGTAGACACACATCTGCGTCGCGGTCGCGGTACAGATGGTGTAATCGCTGATCTTGTCTTTGAATTTGGTGTGGAAGACAGTGGCATCCAGCGCCAGCGTATCCTTCTGCCAGTAAACCCCCACCTCGGTGTTGACGCTCTTCTCCGGTTTCAGGTCGTCATTACCGATACCAATCTCAGAGTAGGGATAGCTGCCATACACGCTGGTAAAGCCGGAGTTGTTCTGACGGAGGTCCGGCTTTTTATAGCCCGCAGAGACGCCGCCTTTTACTGCCCAGTTTTCATCGAGCGTCCAGTTGCCGTACAGTTTCGGCGTTACGTGGTAGCCGAAGTAGCTGTCGTGATCCAGACGCGCCGAGGTGGTCATCGTAAAGTCTGGCACAATCATCCATGCATCTTCAGCGAACACCGCCCAGCCATCGCGGCTGATCTTGCTTACCGGCGTTACCCCTGGCACCTCTTTGTCGGCGATGCCGAAGGTGTCGTCCAGCTCATTACGCGTATAGTTTGCCCCCAGCGTCAGCTTGTGATCGCCCAGGGTGAAGGTGTTGGCACTGTTGGCCTCAAAGTTATTCTGTTTGACGAATTGCGGTGACAAATACGGCACGCGGTACTCAGTACGTGCTTTTTCATAGCTGACAAAGTTCTTCGACTCGAGGATATCACCGTACCAGGCGTGCTGAGACAGCGAGATTGCATCGCGATCGAAACCCCAGTACCAGGGGTTACCGTGGCGGGTTTTCTCCTGATGCCCTTTGACCGCATTGAGATCCCAGAGCTGTGTATCGGTCGGCGACATGGAGATGGTGGCATCCAGGTTGCCCGCCTCGTGCTTAACGAAGCGCTCTTTATCGGGGCTGTCATCATCGCGACGATCCAGATAATCCGCCGCCAGGCTAACGCCCAGCTTGCCCGGAATAACGGGCCCCATCAGGAACAGATTGGTCTGGTTGGTATTACCGTATTCGCTCTTTTCCTGCAGGAAGTAGTTATCCTCCAGCACGCCGGTCCAGCTATCAAGGTTATAGCCTTTTTTGGTGATCACGTTGACCACCCCACCGATGGAGTCCGAGCCATACAGCGAAGACATAGGTCCACGAATGACCTCTATACGCTCGATGGCCGCAATCGGCGGCATAAAGGCCGCTTCGGTACCAATGTGGTGACCATATGGACGAGATTCACGGGTCCCCTGCTTGATCCCGTTCACCATATACGACGTATAGGACGAGTCCATACCGCGCATCTGCACGTCACCGGTCGCCAGGCTACCGTTGCCGCTGCCCGTTAACACACCCGGCATCTCCCGGAGTGCCTCGGTAACGTTCTGGTTCGAGCGGGTGTTCAACTCTTTCTCATTGACCACCGAGATGGTGGCCGGTGCTTCGCGGCGCTCCTGGCTGAAACCGGTGGCGGTTACTACCAGCTGATCTTCGTTCGCCGGATCGCTATCGGCGGCGATGGCGGCAGGCGTTATGCCGGTTAAGGCGAGCGAAATCGCCACGGCCATGCGTGTCCTGGTTATCACGACGTATTCCTTAAAGTTGGGTTAAATCGATCTTGAGAACGTAGTCAGCCTTATTCGCCTTCTCATCCTGTTTCACGCTGACATACAACGTGTTGGCATCGGGAGAGAGCACCAGGCTGTTAGGCATCGCCGCCGTTGTAATGGTGTGTTTGACGGCGTTGGTTTTCGCGACGATGACGCTAATCTGGCGATCGTTACGATGGGTGACATAGACCTCGTTGCGCGCGCCGTTGTAAAGCGCGGCAATGGAGTTCGGGGTGTCGATGCGTTGCTTTAGCTTGCCGGTCGCCAGCTCGACCACCAGCACATCGCGCGTATTGGTATCTGCGATATAGCCCACGCCCGCTGCGGGATTAAGCGCAATATTGAGGAAGTAATGGTCGGTCTCTTTGGGATCCACCTTCACGCGCGAAAGCACCTCTGAACTCTTGCCATCCAGGGTCACCAGCTCGCCGCTTCCGGTTACGGCATAGACTTTGTCCGCTGCAGCATCCACCGCAAACCCAACCGGATCCATCCCTTCGAGGGTTTTCGTCAGTGCCTGTTTTTGCGTATCCACGACCCACAGCAGCCCTTTTCCTTTGCCGCCCATGCCGGAGATATAAAGACGCTGATGCTTCTTATCCAGCACCGCTTCGCGCGGATGGATCCGTTTCTTAGGATCGCTGGCGTCACTCAGTTGCAGGATTTTGATCGCCTTGCCGCTGCGGGTATCCAGCGCGGTGATGGAGCCATCCAGCGCATTGCCCATCCAGAGCACGTGGTTCTCCTGATCGAGCGCCAGCGCAAAGATGCGCCGTTCGGTATCGATGCTCTTTTTCACCGCCAGAGAGTCTGCAGCCAGTTCGAAAAGGATGCCGGTGGTTTTGTCGGCCGCAAAAGAGGGGGAAGAGGCGGCATAGACCGTGTGCCGGGCGTTGTCATAGGCCAGTTCGTAAACCCCGTGCCCCAGCGCCTGGGAGTGAAAATCCTTTTCGCTAAACATTTTTGCTAACGCTGAACCAGAGTACAGGGCCAGCGCAATAGCCACTGCGCAGAATGCTTGCTTCTTACGTTGTTGAGGTGTCATGTCATTTTTCTTTACATTTAATTACGTAAAGCAAATGATAATTATTATTAATATCATATTCAATTGCACTGCAAGCTTAAATACCTACCAATTTTTGCCTTATTTGCGTATTTATTAACCACCTGATATTAAAATGCCAACCCGATCCCGCTTGGCCTTACGAAAGTACGGTGTCAGTGACCCAATGTTTACTTTTCTCCACGTCTAAAAATGCTATTACTAATAAGCAACATTTATGTAGCAATTTCAGATCAGTCAGGAGTTCCAATGAATAAGAAAAGACGCTCCGTTCCCGGCATCCGTCATTACGATGGCCCCGCCGGGGGATGGGGAGCGCTGAAAGCCACCGCCATCGCCGTACGCACTCAGATGGATGCCCTGGAAGCCCCTGCTACGCTGTTACGCACTAACCAGCCCGACGGCTTTGACTGCCCCGGCTGCGCATGGCCCGATAAAGAACACAAATCCACCTTCCAGTTTTGTGAAAACGGCGCAAAAGCCGTCACCTGGGAGGCGACCACCAAACGCGTCACGCCGGAATTTTTTGCCAACAACAGCGTCTCCTCGCTGTGGGCCAAAAGCGATTATGAGCTGGAGGGCTATGGCCGCCTGACCCACCCGATGGTGTATGACAAAGCCAGCGACACCTTCCGCCCGGTTGAGTGGCAAGAGGCATTCAGGCGAATCGGTGAGAAACTCCGTCAACTCGACCCCGACGCCGTTGAGTTCTAT
Organism: Leclercia sp. UBA5958; assembly: GCF_002430365.1. Lineage (NCBI taxonomy): Bacteria > Pseudomonadati > Pseudomonadota > Gammaproteobacteria > Enterobacterales > Enterobacteriaceae > Leclercia > Leclercia sp. UBA5958. The sequence continues at coordinate 205,653 of NZ_DJCE01000008.1, forward strand.
ACCTCTGGCCGGGCGTCGAATGAAGCGGCGTTTTTACTGCAGCTTTTTGCCCGTGAGCTGGGCACCAATAACTTCCCGGACTGCTCCAATATGTGCCACGAAGCCACCAGCACCGGCCTGCCGCGCTCAATCGGCATCGGCAAAGGCACCGTATCGCTGGAAGATTTCGATAAAACCGAGCTGGTTATCTCTATCGGCCATAACCCCGGGACTAACCACCCTCGGATGATGGGCACCCTCCATGAACTCTCGCGCCGCGGCGTGCCGATCATCGTCTTCAACCCGCTGCGTGAACGCGCTCTGGAGCGCTTCGCCGATCCGCAAAGCGTGGTTGAGATGGCAACCCTGGGTTCGACAGACATCGCGTCAACCTACTTTCAGGTCAAAGCAGGCGGCGATGCCGCCGCGCTAAAAGGGATCGCCAAACATCTGCTGGAAAGGGAAGTACGCGAGGGCGGGATCCTCGACCAGCCGTTTATCGACGCACATACCCAGGGATTTGCCGATTTCGCCGCGGATATCGCGGCCACGGGCTGGGAAGAGATTGAGCAAGAGTCCGGGTTAACCCGTGAGGATCTGGACGCGGTAGCGCGCGCCTACGCTAAATCGAACGCTACTATCATTACCTATGGCATGGGTGTTACTCAGCACAACAAAGGCACCGCTAACGTGCGCCTGATTGCTGACCTGCTCCTGCTGCGCGGCAATATTGGGAAGCCCGGCGCGGGCATCTGTCCCCTGCGTGGCCATTCAAACGTACAGGGCAACCGCACGGTGGGCATTACCGAAAAACCGACCGCCGCGTTCCTGTCCCGTATCGAAGAGGTGTTTGGCTTTACCCCGCCGACAAAACATGGCCACGATGCGGTGATGGCCACCCAGGCGATGATCGCCGGTGAAGCCAAAGCGCTGATCTGCCTGGGCGGTAACTTTGCCGTGGCGATGCCCGACCATGAACAGGCGTTTCCGGCGCTGCAGAAGCTCGACCTTAGCGTTCACGTAGGCACGAAGCTAAATCGCACCCATCTGCTGGTGGCGAAAGAGACCTGGCTCTTCCCGTGCCTGGGACGCACCGAGCTGGATATGCAGCGCACCGGGCGCCAGTCGATAACGGTTGAGGACTCCATGTCGATGGTGCATGCCTCGTCGGGAAAACTGCGTCCCGCCTCGCCTCACCTGCTCTCAGAGCCGGCCATTGTGGCCGGGATGGCGAGAGCCGCCCTGCCCGACAGCAAAGTCAACTGGGAGGAGCTGGTCGCTGATTACGATCTGATCCGCGATCGTATTGAGCAGACTATTCCCGGCTTTACCGACTACAACCAGCGCATCCGCACGCCGGGCGGTTTTCGCATGCCCTTACCGCCTACCGAACGCCTCTGGCCTACCCCAAGCGGCAAAGCGATGTTCTCGGTCTTTGAGGGGGTTGATGAGAACGCCAAAGGGGTGGGCGAGAGTGTACTGCGCCTCATAACCCTGCGCAGCCATGACCAGTACAACACCACCATTTATGCCATGGATGACCGCTACCGCGGGGTCTTTGGCCGCCGCGATATTCTCTTTATGAACGAAGAGGACATGACGGAACGTGGGCTGGAGCATGGCGACAGGGTAGATATCGAAACCGCGCTGCCGGGTCACGCCCAGCATCTGGAAGATATTACGGTGGTCGCCTACAGCATCGCCCGGGGCTCGGTTGGGGCCTATTATCCGGAAGCCAACGTGCTGGTGCCGCTGGATTATCTTGATAAAGAGAGCGGCACCCCTTCTTACAAATCGGTACCCGTTCGCCTTACGCTGCGCTCGAAAGAGATCCGCCCGCTGTAGCGTTTGTCATGCCGGGCAGTACGCCCGGCATAAATTTTACTGTCGCGCATTCCCCGTTTTCTGAAGATAATCACCCGGTGAGGATAAAACGGGACGCGCGATGTTAATGAAAACACAACCACTCCACAGGGATGCCGTTTTGGCGTTTCGCGCAGGCGTATCGGCCTGTTTACCAACCATTCCGGGCTACTGGAGCATTGGCTTTGCCGCCGGCGCCATAGGCACCCTTTCCGGTTTCACCACCCTACAAACCGCACTGCTGGCCAGCCTGCTTTACGCCGGGTCGGCGCAGTTTCTGTTTTACTCCCTCTGGGCGACGGGGGCAGAGGTCGCCTCGGTGGTGTTCAGCGTTCTGCTGGTCAACCTGCGTTATTTACTGATGAGTTCAGCCATGAGCGTCTTTTTTCGCGAACACACTACCCTACAAAAGATCGTGAGCGGCCTGCTGTTAACGGACGAAACCTTCGGCGTGGCGGTACAACATGGCAGCCAGCAAAGTAAAGTCCGCTTTGCCTGGATGTTCGGGCTGAACGTTGCCGCCTGGCTAAACTGGATCCTGGCCTGCGTGGTTGGGGCATGGCTCGCCGCCGCGCTGCCACCGGCATTGATGGAGGGGCTGAGCTTTAGCCTGGTGTCGATGTTTATTGGCCTGGTGCTGATGCTGTGGTTTGCCAGCCAGCGCAAAATTCTGGAGACCTTCAGCATTTCGGCGGCGGTTATCGTCACCCTCTTCACCTCCGGGCAGACCGATATCAGCATTGTCATTATCATTGCCGCCTCGGTGGCCGCGACCCTATCGACCCTGGGTCTGCGCCTGTTCGACAAAGGAGAGCGCTAATATGGAGCGAAATATTCTGCTGGCGATCGTCGCGTCTGCCCTGGTGACCGCCCTGATGCGCACTATACCGATTCTGCTGCTGTCACGTTTCCGGCTCGCCCCGGTGGTGCAACAGTGGCTAAGCTTCATCCCCGCCGCGATCATGGCGGCGATCATCACCGCCGAGCTGCTGGGTAAACCGGCGCTTACCCCCTCCGGCATGAGTCTCTCCCTCGTGGCGGCCATCGTCGCTGCGGTGGCCGGGGTGGCGACCCGGAGCCTGTTTGCCACGGTCATCGTCGGCATGATGGCCTTCACCGCACTCAATTTCTTTTTCGGATAGACGCGTGACCCCGAGCCCGGCGGCGGCATCACGCCGGGTCAACAGTAGTTGCCACGCCTCGCGCGCCATTGCGCTAAACCCCCTGATCAGCACCCTTTCCGCCGTCGGGCTGTGAGCGACCTCCTCCAGTGCGCCGCGTAATGCCGACAGCGTCGCATCCGACGTGCCTGCCGGGGTGATGAGCGGCAGCCCCGGCGCGAGTGGGCTACGGCCGATAATAGATAACCCATGCAACAGCTCCGGCTCATGACGCTGTAATAGCGCCCAGGTCACATAGTCGATCGCGGCAATATCCGCCTGCCCTTCGCGTAGCGCCACCAGCGACTGGCGATGGCTGCCGCTAAAGAGGGTCGCAGCGAAAAAATGTGTTTCAACGCCGAGTCCGGCGATCATGCCCAACAGCACGTTATAACCGGACCAGGAGTCGGGGGCGTTACACACCACCCTTCGGCCACGAAAATCCGCTAGGGTTTTGCCCTCCTCCTCTGAGCGGGCCACCAGCCAGCTGCGGTAATGAACGCCTTCGCATCCCAGCGCCGAGTAATGAAATGCTCCCACTACCTGCACATCGGGTAGTTGGGTCATTAAAGGAAAGCCGCAACTCTGGCTCAGGAGCAGATCGGGGCTGCGCCAGTGGTGGAGAAGGTCGGCGGGCAGGACGGGTTGAAGATGATCGACGGCCAGCCCCTGCTTCACCAGTTGCGTTTTTACCGCCAGCCAGAAGGCCTGGTTGTCATCCGGATTAACCGCGTACATGGGAAAGGCGAGCGGACTGCTCATCCGCGCCTCCCGGATGGGCAGTGACATCCAACGGGCGTTTCCAGAACTGGCGTAACCATTCGCTATCCCTCCTTACCACAATTTCCTGGTTGCGCCGGTGATAACGTACCCTGTCGCGCAGCCACACCGTGCGAAGACCGTACCAGGGCCCCCCCGGCAGGTCGTGATGTAGAGAATGATAGTTGAGATCAAAAACCGCAGCTGCCGGTAAAGGAACTCACTCCGCTTGCCCGGTTACCGGTTTAACCCGCACGCCGGCAAAGACCATCACCATCGCAGCGACCAGCAGCACGCCGCTGGCGGTAAAGACGCCGCTGGCACCGTTAAGATCAAATACTGCTCCGCCCCCTGCTGCACCGGCGCTGATGGCCAGTTGAATGGAGGCCACCATTAACCCGCCGGCACTTTCCGCTTCATCCGTGACCGTAGTGGCAAGCCAGGTTGACCAGCCCACCGGCACCAGTCCAAAGGCAAACCCCCACAGCGCTACCAGCAGGCCATCCAGCATCGCCAGGTGCCCGAAAGCCGCCATCAGCAGTGCCAGGATACCCATGGCAAACGGCACCAGAGCCAGCGTGAGACGGAGGTTTCGCGCCAGCAGGTGTCCGGCAATCGAGGTCCCCACAAAGTTGGCAATACCAAAACCGAGCAGGATCAGTGAAATGGTCTCGACGCTCGCCTGGCCAACGGTCTCAAGGAAGGGGCGCAGATAGGTGAAGAAGGCAAAATGACCGCTGAAGATGAGGATGGTGGCCAGCAGGCCGCCGACCATTCCGGGGCGGCGGAGTACATGCAGCAACGTGCGCAGGCTGCCGCTGTTTTCCGGACGCATAGCAGGCAGTACCCACAGCTGCCAAAGCAGCGCCAGGCCGCTGGGGATCGCACAGAGGATAAAGACGTTACGCCAGCCAATCAGGCTGCCAAGATAGCTGCCGAGCGGTGCGGCGACCACCGTGGCAATCGACACGCCGGAGAAGATGATCGCCAGCGCTTTTGGTACATCGGCGGGGGGTACCAGGCGCATGGCGGTGGCCGTAGACATCGCCCAGAATCCACCTATCGCCACGCCCAGCAGCAGACGGCCTGCCAACAGTACCTCCAGCGAAGGGGCAAATGCCACCAGCAAGCTAGAGACAATCTGCATGATTGAGAAGAACATTAACACCCAGCGCCGATCGATGCTTTTGGTCGCCGGAGTGATCAGCAACCCCGTCACCAGCGCCACCAGCGCAGTGGCAGTCACGGTCTGCCCTGCCACGCCCTCGCTAACGCCCAGGCTTGCCGCCATTGGGGTGAGCAGGCTGGCAGGCAAAAACTCGGCGGTAATGAGCCCGAAGACCCCCAGCCCCAGTGACCAGACCGCACGCCAGGCGGGTCTGGCAGGGGTTAAGGCCTGGCTGGCCGCGATAGATGAATTCATCTGTTATTCTCCGGTTATTAAAATGTGACATCTGTCGCAAATAATAGGAAGTTCACCCCGGACGATCTATGACATATAATCTCCAATTATTGATTAATCGTCCGGAGTTGCCGTTATGACCCTCCATGCCCCTGATTTGATCAGCGAAATGCTGCGCGGAATGCGCCTCTCCGGGGTGAAATATCGCCGTATCGAAGCCAGCGCCCCCTTCGGCGTAGCGTTCAGCCATGCGCCTGGAAAGGCGCAGTTTCACTTTATTAGCCGGGGTCCGGCGGTACTGAAAATGGAGAGCGGCGCAACCTTTGCGCTGAACAGCGGCGATGCGCTGTTTATTCCCAACGGTAATTCACATGCCCTGCTCTCTGACGAACATGCCGACGTTACGCCGGTGTCGGCCTTCCCCAGCGAGCCGATTTGCAATTCGGTATGTGATATTCACTGCGAGCCGTGCCCGGACAGTGAGAATGTGATTATTTTCAGTGGATGTATGGATTTCGAACTGGGGGGGATGCAGCCGCTGATCCGCGCCATGCCGGAGGTGATGATGGTCAGCCGACTCATGTCCACCTGGCCTGAAATTCACCCGTTACTGGCCGCGATGGAACGTGAATCGACAGCCCAGCAGGTGGGTTTTGCCGGAATACTCGCCCGTCTGGCGGACGTGGTGGCCGCGCTGATTGTGCGCGGCTGGGTTGAATCCGGCTGCGGCAAAGCCACGGGTTGGGTACAGGTGCTGCGTGATCCACGCCTGAGCCGGGCGATTTATGCCATGCACCAGCAGCCAGGCATAAACTGGAGCGTGGCGGAGCTGGCCAGAGAGGCGGGGACATCGCGCTCGGTCTTTGCTGAGCGTTTTCTCTCCGCCACCGGCACGACACCGGCCAAATATCTGGGCGAGCTTCGGATGCGGCTGGCGATCCAGTATATCGGGCAGGAAAATCAGGCCATCGAAACCGTGGCACTGCGCCTGGGATACAGTTCGCTGGCGGCCTTTAGCCGGGCATTTAAGCGTATCGTTGGCCATTCGCCGGGGGCGCTGCGCGAGGCAGGCCAGGTGCCTGAGGAGATTTGACCCTCTCGCCCCCGGCCTGGCGCCGGGGTACGAAGGGTGATGTACGCGGGGGTTATAGCCAGTTTTGCCCTGGGGTTGCCCCCTCGCTGCGCTCATCGCGCGGTACTTCAATCAACAGCGAAGAGAGGTGTTTTGCCCACAGTCCGGCAACCCATTTCACGCCGCGCGCCGTAAAGCGAGCCTGCGACCAGCTGTGCTGATTTTCACCCACGCCGCTGTGCAGGGTAAAATAGCCCGCCTCAATATGATGCTGCGGCGGTACCAGGGTTCCCCCCACGCGCTGCATGATATTACGCTCCAGTAAAAATGCCCGGAACGCAGGCTCTTTCGCGTTCAGCATTTTACAAAGCTGACGAAAGCCCAGCGATGTATTCACGCTAATGAACTGATCAAAAAAGGCGGCCTTTGGGGCGGAACGGGCAAGTTCCTCCTCCGCACGCTGGCGTTTTTCGTACTGCTCGGCCCACGCGCGCGCCGCCGCTGCCGGATTAGTGAAATCAGGAAGATTGACGCTTTTCTCTCGCTCCTGCCAGCGATCCAGCATGGTGGCGGTAAAGGCCGGAGAGATGCGCGACACCGTCAGCAGGGAGTCGCGTTTGTTCAGCAAAAACTCCTGCCGCATTTCACCTTCACGCTCATACACACTCGCCGTCACCGGCTGCGAAAGACGTTGCGCCGTTTCCAGGCTTTTAACCATGCGCTTCACCTCGGTATGGGTCATACCGATCACCTTCGCGATTTCACGGCTGCTGATGGTGGCAGGCTGCTCATAGGACGGGAAACTTTCAACAGGAATTACCATAGGATTCACCCCTCACTCATACAATACTCGGGTAATTTGCTCTAATAGTATACAAATACCTGTTTAAATATCCAGTATAATTTTTGTCCATTTTACGACGCGTGCTGGCCTACCACTAACAGGATCCCATCTTTATGATCTTTAAGGTGAATGCTGTTCAGACGTGCCGAAATGCGCGGTATCACCCTTGCCATGCTCTCCGCTACCCTTCACGCGCTGGAGCTGTATGACCTCCCCGTGCTGCCAGGCATTGGCCCCCTTCGCCACCGGGTGCGCGACGATATCAGCGCGCTGACGTTTAATCTCCTGCGTATTGATCTTCAGACGACGATCGCGATCCGCCAGCAGCCCAGGATCGAGTTGCCCTTCTCCCGTGAAGCCCATCATCAGTGCCGGTATACCCAGCGGCAGGTTTTTATCCCGATCGGTATGCCAGGTGTGCCAGGTCTTGCCGTAGGTGTTCACTATTTTTTTCATTAACGCCTTATCCGCGACGGCAGGCAGCCCCGGTGCCACCAGACTCCCTGATTTCACTTCGTACTGATGGCTGTGCCAGAGTTTTTTCTCTTCTGGCGGTAAGGTATTAAAGAGACGTTCGCTGATGATGTACTCCACCCCCATCAGCCGGGCATCCCGGGTATTACCATCATAAATGACCGCCTGCATGACATCGTCATTCAGTACCGTCACATAATGATGGGCCTCCATTTGCCCATTTTTATCCCCGCTATAGAAATGGAAACCATCCAGATAAGCGCTAATGGCGTCAATAGGGGGACGAGACTGAATGACTTGCGCACCCGTTTCCAGCGTACTGAGAGTCGCAGAAGTCTTCTCTCCGGGGATCGGCGTTTGCGGCGGCGTGTTATTCGCCCCGCAGCCGACAAGCATCACCATGGCTGGAACGAACAGAGACAGAAATTTCATGAGCACTCCCTTTAAGTTAACCCGGTTATGAAGGTAGTGCAGGCTCGAGAATTAATCCGGTGAAAAGGCAAAAAAGCGCACTTTTACACTGGCCCCTGCGCAGCGGTAAATTGTCTGTAACTGCGCAAAATGCCGTATCCGGCACGCGAAATGTCTCAGATTCGTCTAAGGTTTTCAGGTGATTGATGACAGCGGACACGCTGCTCAGCAACTTAAGGAGAATCACCATGATAACACCTCAACTGCGCCCTGCGCTGCGGCTGGCAATGGGTGGCATATTGCTTGGTTTTAGCGCCTGTAGCCTTGCCGACGATGCCCCTGCCGGGCAGCCGCAATCCCCTGATATCCTGTTTGGTCCGCTGTTTAATGATGTACAGAGCGCCAAGCTCTTCCCCGACCAGAAGACCTTTGCCGACGCGGTGCCAAAAAGCGATCCGCTGATGATCCTGGCCGATTACCGTATGCAGCGAAATCAGTCCGGCTTCGATCTGCGCCATTTTGTGGATATGAACTTCACCCTGCCCAAAGCGGGCGAAAAGTATGTTCCCCCCGCAGGACAGAGTCTGCGTGAACATATCGATGGTCTCTGGCCCGTGCTGACGCGCACCACCGATACCGCCGGCAAATGGGACTCCCTGCTTCCGCTGCCTAAGCCGTACGTAGTGCCGGGCGGCCGTTTTCGTGAGGTCTATTACTGGGATAGCTATTTCACCATGCTGGGGCTGGCGCAGAGTGGCCACTGGGATAAGATTGCCGATATGGTGGCGAACTTCGGGCATGAGATCGACGCCTGGGGACACATTCCTAACGGCAACCGCAGCTACTACCTGAGCCGCTCCCAGCCGCCTTTCTTCTCACTGATGGTAGAGTTGCTGGCGACCCACGATCCCGAGGCGCTGAAGCAGTACCGTCCTCAGATGGAGAAAGAGCATGCCTACTGGATGGAGGGCGTCGATGCACTCCAGCCGGGCCAGGCTAATCAACGCGTGGTGAAACTGGAGGATGGATCCATTCTCAACCGCTACTGGGACGATCGTGACACGCCGCGTCCGGAGTCGTGGATGGATGATGTGACTACCGCCAAAAACAACCCCGATCGACCGGCGACGGAGATCTACCGGGATCTGCGTTCTGCGGCCGCTTCCGGCTGGGACTTCAGTTCGCGCTGGATGGACGACCCGAAAAAGCTGGGCACCATACGCACCACCAGCATTGTGCCGGTGGATCTGAACGCCCTGATGTTCAAGATGGAAAAACTGCTGGCAAAAGCCAGCCAGGAAGCGGGTGACAGCGCCGCAGCCAGCAAATATGACGGCCTGGCGAGCGCACGTCAGAAGGCGATGGAGAGCCACCTGTGGAATGATAAAGAGGGCTGGTATGCCGATTACGACCTGAAAACCAAAAAGGTCCGTAACCAGCTGACCGCCGCTGCACTCTTCCCGCTGTATGTGAATGCGGCTGCGCAGGATCGCGCCGATAAAGTGGCGAAGGCCACCGCGTCGCGTCTGCTGAAACCCGGTGGCATTACTACCACTATCGTTAACAGCGGTCAGCAGTGGGATGCCCCAAACGGTTGGGCGCCGCTGCAGTGGGTCGCAACCGAAGGGTTGCAGAACTACGGGCATAAAAAAGTGGCGATGGATGTGACCTGGCGCTTCCTGACCAACGTACAGCACACCTACGACCGGGAGAAAAAACTGGTGGAGAAATATGACGTCTCTACCACCGGCACAGGTGGCGGTGGCGGCGAATATCCGCTGCAGGATGGTTTCGGCTGGACTAACGGCGTGACCCTACAGATGCTGAGCCTGGTCTGTCCGAAGGAAAAACCGTGCGATAGCCTGCCCGCAAACCAACCCGCGGCAAACGATAAGCCTGCCCCGCAGGCTCAGGCCGCGCAATAAAGAAAAAGGCCCTCAGATGAGGGCCTTTTTTTACGACGTTATGCGCGACGTAACAACCTGAATATACCCAGCACAACGATGGCGCCGACCACGGCGACCAGGAAACTGTGCAAATTAAAACCAGATACACTGCCGCCGATACCGAACATGGTGGCTAGCCAGCCGCCCACGACAGCACCCACGACGCCCAGGATACAGGTCAGAATAAAGCCGCCGCCATCACGACCAGGCATAATAAACTTGGCGATAACGCCAGCAACCAGACCAAATACAATCCAGGCGATGATACCCATAGCGATGCCCTCTTGCTTTGAATGGTGCGCGAGACACCTGTCCGCGCAGGTAATGTAAGTATAGGCAATGGTGAGAAAATCATTTTCTTCTCACTGACTTAATTCGCCAGGCACAACGAAAAAAATCCCTGGTTTGTATTAAGTTCTGCGCAGGTGCTGCCGATAACTCAGAGATAGTCTCTCAATATCGAGGAGCCCCAGGGCGTGAGTAATTACAGTGAGCAGTTCCTGAAAAACAATCCGCTGGCTGTGTTAGGTGTATTACGGGACCTGCAAAAAAATGATGTCCCGGTGCGTATTAGCTGGGGCAACAACCAGTTTATTAGCAAGATTCTCGACCTCTCACCTGATAACGTGATCATCGACCTGGGTAGCCAGGACTATGAAAACCGCGCGGTGCTGCGCGCCGAGAGCCTCTGCGTCACGGCAGATACCAAAGGCGCCAAGGTTGAATTCACGCTGCCGGCATTTGAAGAAGGAGAGTATGAGTCGCTGCCTGCTTTCGTTGCCCCCCTGCCCGATTCCGTCTGGTTTATTCAGCGTCGCGAGTTTTTCCGTATTCCTGCGCCACTGCACCCTGCTTACTACTGCAGAGCCAAAATGCCGGACAAAAGTGAACTGCGCTTTCGCCTGTATGACCTCTCGCTGGGGGGGATGGGCGCATTAATGGAGGGCGCGAAACCGGAGTCGCTGGTAGAAGGAATGCGTTTTTCGCAGCTTGAGCTGGATATGGCGAACTGGGGGATATTTCGCGTCGATGCCCAGTTGATCTCCGTGAGCGAGCGGCAAGTGGTGGACGGTAAAAACGAGACCATTTCTACCCCGCGTCTCAGCTTCCGCTTCCTGAACGTCAGTCCGGCGGTTGAGCGCGATCTGCAACGTATCATCTTCTCACTGGAACGCGATGCGCGCGAGCGCGCGAACAAAGTGCGCTGAGGATAACCGGGCAGCGTGGGGCTGCCCGGCCTGTTTTTACATCGCGTCCATCGCTTTCTGTACTTTCCAGATATAGCGCGGTGCCTGCGGAGCCGGATGGTTTTGCACTACGTGATCGTAAAACTCCTGCTTATTAAGATCGTTGATCTCGCTTATTGCCTTTTTACGATCCGACGAGAAGGTTCGCAGTAACGCGCCTGCCCCGTTCACGTATGAGACCACCAGCGCATATTGCATCACTTCCGGATCTTCGATTCCCTTCAGAATGCCGTGTTCGAGAATACTCAGATAGGCCGTGCCCATCGAGATATTGCGCTCCGGGTTTTTCAGCTCGCTGGTAGAGGGCTCACCCTTCCAGCCCATATAGCGATACACTTCGCGCCCGGCTGTGGAGGCTTTAAGCTGCATCAGCCCAACCGCGTTGGATTTACTCACCAGCGTCGGATTACCGCCCGACTCCACCGCGATAATAGCGGTGATCAACCTTGGGCTCACCCCCCATGCCGCACCGGCTTTTTCGGTGATAGGCATCCACTGCATAGCGCGTTTGACCGGCACTTCCGGGTTCCAGGGTTGTTGTTTGTAATCCTGCTTCGACGAACAGCCCGCCAGCAATACCATCAAAAAAGCAAACCATCTCAATTTCACGTCATCTATCCTTATGGCCAGTCATCGCAGCTGCCCTCTCATCCACTTGCTGAAGGGCAATAACAAGCGGCATGATATATACATTTGGTTTTATAAGTCAGCAAGGAAATGCCATGTCTCAGTTTCATCTTATCGCTCCGTCCGGGTACTGCATAAACCAGGAGGCGGCGCAGCGGGGAATAGCGCGTCTCATTGAGAGCGGCCATAGCGTACAAAATCAGACAATTGTACCCCGCCGCCAGCAACGTTTTGCCGGCACCGAAGCGCAGAGACTGAACGATATCAATGCGCTAGCCACGCTGCCCGGCGCTGATCAAATTGTGATGGCGGTACGCGGCGGCTACGGTGCCAGCCGCCTGCTGGAGCAGATTGACTGGGCAGGGCTGGCGAGACGTCAGCAGCAGGATCCGCTGCTCATCTGCGGTCACAGTGATTTTACCGTGATTCAGTTGGGTCTGCTGGCACTGCACAATGTCATCACCTTTAGCGGCCCCATGCTGGCGGGCAATTTCGGCGCCCCGACGCTGGATGCCTTTACCATCGACCATTTCTGGCGGGCGCTGAGAAATCCTACCTTCACCCTGCACTGGCAGGGTCAGGGCCCTTGTTGCACCTGCGAGGGTCAACTCTGGGGCGGCAACCTGGCGATGCTGGTATCGCTGATTGGCACCCCCTGGCTACCCGTCATTGAGAACGGCATCCTGGTGCTGGAAGATATCAATGAGCATCCGTTCCGCGTTGAACGCATGCTGTTGCAGCTACATCATGCGGGTATCCTCGCGCGCCAGCGGGCGATTGTACTGGGCAGTTTTAGCGGCGCAGCGGCCAATGATTACGATGCCGGCTACGATCTGCAAACCATGATCGATTACCTTCGTAGCAGAGTAGCGGTACCGGTGATCGCCGGACTCGATTTCGGCCACGAACAGCAGACGGTCACACTGCCGCTGGGTGCGCAGGCAGTCCTTTTAAACGATGAAAAGGGCACCTCTTTAACGGTTAGCGGCCATCCGGTCATAAAGTCATAAAAAAAGGTGCTTAACCGCCTCATTTAAACGCTGTGAGTGTCGTTAATATGTTAGGGTTTTAATAACAGTCACAGCGTCAGGCGGGAGTAAGCAAACATTGGATGCCGCAGCAATAATCAGTCTCTTTATCCTGGGTTCAGTTCTTGTAACCTGTAGTATTTTATTAAGTTCGTTTTCTTCCCGTCTCGGCATACCTATTCTGGTTATTTTCCTGGCTATCGGCATGCTCGCAGGCGTTGATGGCGTGGGCGGTATTCCTTTCGATAACTACCCCATGGCGTACATGATCAGTAACCTCGCGCTGGCGGTGATCCTCCTTGATGGCGGCATGCGCACGCAGGCGAGCTCCTTTCGCGTAGCGCTGGGCCCGGCCCTGTCGCTGGCCACGGTCGGGGTGCTTATTACCTCAGGCCTGACGGGAATGATGGCGGCATGGTTATTTAAGCTGGATATCATGGAGGGGCTGCTGATTGGCGCCATTGTCGGCTCTACCGACGCCGCCGCGGTGTTTTCCCTGTTGGGGGGCAAGGGGCTTAACGAACGTGTCGGCTCCACGCTTGAGATTGAATCCGGCAGCAACGACCCCATGGCGGTATTTCTTACCATCACGCTGATTGAGATGATTCAGCAGCACGAAACCGGCCTCAGCTGGATGTTCGCCTGGCACATTATCCAGCAGTTTGGTCTGGGGATCATTATCGGTCTCGCCGGGGGGTATTTGCTCCAGCAGATGATTAACCGTATTTCGCTGCCTGGCGGTCTCTACCCCTTACTGGCGCTCAGCGGCGGGATTTTGATCTTTGCCCTTACCACCGCGCTGGATGGCAGCGGCATCCTGGCGGTTTATCTGTGCGGCTTTTTGCTGGGTAACCGGCCTATCCGTAACCGGCACGCCATTTTGCAGAACTTCGACGGGCTAGCCTGGCTGGCACAAATTGGCATGTTCCTGGTGCTGGGGCTGCTGGTGACCCCGTCCGATCTGCTGCCAATTGCCGTACCGGCGCTGCTCTTATCGGCATGGATGATCTTCTTCGCGCGTCCACTGTCGGTGTTTGCTGGCCTGCTGCCGTTCCGCGGATTTAACCTGCGCGAGCGCATCTTTATCAGTTGGGTTGGTTTACGCGGCGCGGTGCCGATCATCCTGGCCGTCTTCCCGATGATGGCGGGGCTGGATAACGCCCGCTTGTTCTTCAATGTGGCCTTCTTTGTGGTGCTGGTCTCGTTACTCTTCCAGGGGACCTCGCTGGGCTGGGCGGCCAAAAAAGCCAAAGTAGTGGTGCCGCCGGTCGGCTGGCCGGTCTCACGCGTCGGGCTGGATATTCATCCGGAGAACCCGTGGGAACAATTTGTCTACCAGCTCAGCGCCGATAAGTGGTGCGTGGGCGCGTCACTGCGCGACCTGCACATGCCCAGCGAAACACGCATCGCCGCGCTGTTTCGTGATAACGCTCTGCTGCACCCGACCGGCAGTACGCGCCTGCGCGAGAACGATATTCTCTGCGTGATTGGCCGCGAGCGAGACCTGCCTGCGCTGGGCAAGCTGTTTAGCCAATCGCCGCCGGTGGCGCTGGATCAGCGCTTCTTCGGTGATTTTATTCTGGAGGCCAGTGCCAAGTTTGCCGACGTGGCCTTGATCTACGGTCTTGATGAAGGTCTGGAGTATCGCCAACAGCAGCAGACGCTGGGTGAGATTATTCAGCAACTGCTGGGCGCCGCGCCGGTAGTGGGTGACCAGGTGGAGTTTGCGGGGATGATCTGGACCGTCGCTGAGAAGCAAGATAACGCAGTCCTGAAGGTGGGTGTTCGCGTTGCGGAGGATGGTGAAGAGTAGCGGCCTTGCTTACGGCAATCTGAAGTTTGTAATGCCGATCAGTTAAGCACGGGGAATTGTTCCGTTCATCTCATGTCCAGCGGAATATAGCATTACACCACCCGTGAACGTGACAAGGGGGACCATCGGGTCCCCCTTGTCAATCCCCGCGGCCCCGCGACGAAATCGGTGCTTCGCACTGCGCTCACCTCCCGACCTCCTGCCTGCGGTCGGCTCAACTCGACGTCCCTGTCTCGCTTCGCCTCTGGCCGCCATCCATGGCGTCCAGCCCTTGTCATCCGGTCTCCGGTTCGCCGATTTCAGCGGGGAGTCAACACCCGAGCCCCGGTCAGGCCGCTGAGGAAACGGCATAGAACAGAAATGCTTTAGTTAACGGAACAATTCACCCTACTTAACTGACTGGCATGACATCCCACGTTGTTTTTTTAGTGCTTACACCGTCACAACCGGTACCCGCGGCGCCAGGGCGCACATCAACTCGTAACCGATGGTGCCTGCCGCTGCGGCGACATCATCAATTTTTATCTCGTTGCCCCAGAGCTCAACCGGTGAACCGATACCCGCCTGCGGGCACGGCGTTAAGTCAATGGCCATCATATCCATTGAGATAGCGCCAACGGTGCCGGTTCGTACCCCATCCACCCATACCGGGGTGCCGTTGGGGGCGATGCGCGGATAACCATCGGCATATCCCCCCGCCACGATGCCGATCCGCTGCTCCCCGCTGGCGCGGTAGCGGCTGCCATAACCTACGGCATCACCCGCCTTCAGGGTCTGTACGCCGATAATTTCGCTGCACAGGGTCATCACCGGTTTTATTCCGCTATTCGCTACATCCTGCCACTGACCCGACGGCGAGGCGCCGTACAAAATGATGCCGGGGCGCACCCAGTCGAAATGGGCCTGAGGATGCCAGAGCGTGGCCGCCGAGTTAGAGAGCGAGCGCGGACAGTTAAGCCCCTCGGCCGCCTGTTCGATACGCGCCATTGGCGCGGTAATTCCGTCGGGCAGTTCCGATTCGGCGAAGTGGGACATTAAAGTCATTTCGCCCACATTCTGCATGGCGCGCAGCTGCTGCCAGACGCTGTGCACCCGCTCAGGTGGGAAGCCCAGCCGATTCATGCCGCTGTTGACCTTCACGTAAATATCCAGCGGCGCGTGCAGTTTAGCATTTTGCAGAACTTTGACCTGCCAGTTGCTGTGAATGCTGGTGGTAAGACGATATTTATCCAGCAGGGGTAACTCATCCGCATGGAAGAATCCCTCGAGCAGCAAAATCGGCCCTTTCCAGCCGCGCTCACGCAGCAGGATCGCCTCTTCAAGATTGAGCAAGGCAAAACCATCGGTAGCGCTTAAGGCGCTCCAGATGCGATCCAGACCGTGGCCATATGCATTAGCTTTGACCACCGACCAGACGCGTGAAGCTGGCGCAGCGCGACGCACAACCTGCAGGTTATCCTTCAGGGCCTGCAAATCGATCTGTGCCAGAACGGGACGGGACATGACGACTCCTTTATTAGTTATGTGCGCCGTGCAGGTGTTGTGCGCGTGACGGAGAGTACCCCGGACGATAGCGCGCCACACTTAAATCATCAAACGGAATTGCCGGCGTCCGCCCGGAGATCAAATCGCTCAGCAGCTGTCCAGAGCCACACGCCATGGTCCAGCCCAGCGTGCCGTGGCCGGTATTGAGCCACAGGTTTTTAAACGGCGTGCGGCCTACCACCGGCGTACCATCCGGCGTCATCGGACGCAACCCGGTCCAGAAGGTCGCCTGCTCGATAACACCGCCGCGTGGGAAAAGATCCCCGACGACCATCTCGAGCGTTTCACGCCGCGGCTGCAGCAGCTCGGTGTTAAAACCGACAATTTCAGCCATGCCACCCACGCGGATACGGTTATCAAAGCGGGTAATAGCGATTTTATAAGTCTCATCCAGGATGGTCGAAACCGGGGCGCCACTCTCCTCTTTCACCGGGATGGTGAGCGAGTAGCCCTTCAGCGGATAGACCGGAATGTCGACAATGCCTTTCAGCATGGCGGTGGAGTATGAGCCAAAGGCCATAACGTAGGCGTCAGCTTTGACCACCTCTTCCCCGCATTTCACGCCGTAGATTTTTTCCCCTTCGTACAGCAGCTGATCGACAGCGGTGTTGTAACGGAATTTCACCCCTGCCTGCTCCGCCATCAGAGCCAGGTTCTGGGTAAAGAGCTGGCAGTCGCCGGTTTCATCGTTAGGCAGACGCAGGCCGCCGGTCAGTTTATGCGCCACGTCCGCCAGCGCAGGCTCAATCTGGGCCAGTTGACTGGCTTCCAGCAGTTGATAAGGCACGCCCGCATCTTCCAGCACCGCAATATCACGGGTGGCGTTCTCGTACTGCTGCGCCGTGCGGAACAGCTGCAGGGTGCCGCCCTGCCGTCCTTCATACTGGATATTTGTGCTGGCGCGCAGCGCTTTCAGGCAGTCGCGGCTGTATTCGGCCAGGCGCACCATGCGGCCTTTATTCTCCGTATAGTGGCGCGTGTCGCAGTTACGCAGCATCTGCCACATCCACTTCAACTGAGACTGGGTGCCATCCAGGCTTATCGCCAACGGCGCATGGCGCTGGAACATCCATTTAATCGCCTTCAACGGCACACCGGGTGCCGCCCATGGCGCCGCATAGCCTGGCGAAATCTGCCCCGCGTTCGCGGCGCTGGTCTCCAGGGCCGGGCCCGGCTCCCGATCGATGACGGTCACATCATGTCCCGCCTGACTCAGATACCAGGCGCTGGTTACGCCAACGACGCCACTTCCCAGTATGACAACACGCATAGCCACTCCGTTAATAAGCAAAAGAACAATCTTCTGATTACAGATTGATAACTCAGATGAAAATATTATTCAACATACGGCTTTTTTATGGTGACTTACCTCACACCTTCCCCATCAGGCGGGGATGGGCGTTATTTGGCATCTCCTGCTGCGCGTCATTTTTAACCAGTATAAAATTCTGCCGGCACCCCATTTCACCCCGTATTGAAAACGGGAAATCGCAAAGAAAAAAATCCTGCGCCAGCACGCTTTTGAATGGGGTGTTCTATGCTTGAAAAGAGGTTCTCCAGACAGAGAGAGCTAATCACAATGAGGGCGCGCTAATGGCTACTATTGATTCGATGAATAAGGACAGCACACGTCTCAACGACGGACCCGACTGGACCTTCGAGCTGCTGGATGTCTATCTGGCAGAGATCGATCGGGTGGCAAAGTTGTACCGTCTGGATACCTATCCTCATCAGATTGAGGTCATCACCTCCGAACAGATGATGGACGCCTACTCCAGCGTCGGGATGCCCATCAACTATCCGCACTGGTCATTCGGCAAAAAATTTATCGAAACCGAACGCCTCTACAAGCATGGCCAGCAAGGGCTGGCGTATGAAATTGTGATTAACTCTAACCCCTGCATTGCCTATCTGATGGAAGAAAACACCATCACCATGCAGGCGTTAGTGATGGCCCACGCCTGTTACGGACACAACTCTTTCTTCAAGAACAACTATCTGTTCCGCAGCTGGACCGACGCCAGTTCGATTGTTGATTATCTGATTTTCGCCCGCAAATACATCACCGAGTGCGAAGAGCGCTACGGCGTGGATGAGGTGGAGAAGCTGCTCGACTCTTGCCACGCGCTAATGAATTATGGTGTGGATCGTTACAAACGCCCGCAGAAGATCTCTTTGCAGGAGGAGAAAGCCCGGCAGAAAAGCCGCGAAGAGTATCTGCAAAGCCAGGTGAATACGCTGTGGCGTACCCTGCCAAGACGCGAGGAGGAGAAGGCCATGCCCGAGGCTCGCCGCTATCCCTCCGAGCCGCAGGAGAATCTGCTCTATTTTATGGAGAAAAACGCCCCGCTGCTGGAGTCCTGGCAGCGTGAGATCCTGCGCATTGTGCGCAAGGTGAGCCAGTATTTCTATCCGCAGAAACAGACCCAGGTGATGAATGAAGGCTGGGCCACCTTCTGGCACTACACCATCCTTAATCACCTGTATGACGAAGGCAAAGTGACCGAGCGCTTTATGCTGGAGTTTCTGCATAGCCACACGAATGTGGTGTTCCAGCCGCCCTATAACAGCCCCTGGTACAGTGGAATCAACCCCTACGCGCTGGGCTTTGCCATGTTCCAGGACATCAAGCGTATTTGCCAGACGCCGACCGAAGAGGACAAGTATTGGTTCCCGGACATCGCCGGTTCAGACTGGCTGACAACGCTCCACTTCGCGATGCGCGACTTTAAGGATGAGAGCTTTATCAGCCAGTTCCTGTCCCCCAAAGTGATGCGTGACTTCCGCCTGTTCACGGTCATGGATGACGACCGCAATAACTATCTGGAGATTTCCGCGATTCATAATGAAGAGGGATACCGCGAGATTCGCAATCGCCTCTCCTCTCAGTACAACCTGAGCAACCTTGAGCCCAATATTCAGGTGTGGAATGTGGACCTGCGGGGCGACCGTTCATTAACGCTGCGTTATATCCCGCATAATCGCGCGCCGCTGGATAAGGGACGCAAAGAGGTGCTGAAACATGTGCATCGTCTGTGGGGATTTGACGTCACGCTGGAGCAGCAAAATGAGGATGGCAGCGTGGAGTTACTGGAACGTTGTCCCCCGCGAATGAACACGCTTTAAACAAAAAAGCCTCTCGATGAGAGGCTTTTTTTTAGTGACCGTGAATGGCCAGATCGCCGGGCAGCGTCTTCTGCATACGGTGCCAGATCTCACCACTCTCATGACCGTAGCGGCGTACGGTTTCGTATACCTGATCGTGCTGGCTTTCTGAACAGAGCTCGCTGAGCTTGTGGTAAAAACCGAGCGCCAACGCGCGGGCTTCCGGATTGGCGAAGTAGTGACGCCCAATGCGGGTATACAGACCTTTCATTCCGTTCAGGATCAGCCCGTAAATTGGGTTGCCGGAGGCAAAGGCCAGGCCGCGGAAGATGTTGTAATCCAGGGTGGCAAAGGCATCGGCATGATCTTCAACTTCGGTTGCACGGGCCAGCACTTCCAGCGCCTGGTCCGGATGCTGGCGGAATGCCGTGCGGATGAAGATAGTCGAGATGTTCGTGCGCACAGAGAGCAGGTTATCGATCAACTGCGGTACACTTTCATGATCGAGGCGCGCCAGCGTTTCGAGGATGTTCAGCCCCGATGTCTCCCAGAAGTTATTCACTTTGGTCGGTTTGCCATGCTGGATCGTCAGCCAGCCATCGCGGGCCAGACGCTGCAACACTTCACGTAAGGTAGTACGGGTAACGCCAATCAGTTCAGAGAGTTCTCGTTCAGCGGGAAGGATCGATCCAGGTGGGAAACGGTTATTCCAGATGCTTTCGATGATGTACTCTTCCGCGAAACCCGCCGGGCTTTGCGCCTTAATGACCATAGTGAGATTTCCATTACACAGCTTTTTGCTAATGGACTCATCATACCAGAGGCAGGCAGAGGCAGATAGCGCAGCGACGCGAGAAAAAAGGGATCGCTGTTCTATTTTTGTCAATTTACGTCTGCCTCCATGCCCCCTGTGCAGCTCAGTTGCGTATACTTAAATTGTAATTATGTGATGGGCAAGGAAATCTGCTGTGGAAATCTCTTATGGGCGCGCTTTTTGGCGCAATTTTTTAGGTCAGTCGCCGGACTGGTACAAACTGACTCTTCTCGCGTTTTTGATTATCAACCCGGTAATCTTTTTCATTCATCCCTTCACCGCGGGCTGGCTGCTGGTGGCGGAGTTTATTTTCACCCTGGCGATGGCGCTAAAATGTTATCCGCTGTTGCCCGGCGGGCTGTTGGCCTTCGAGGCGATCGTGATCGGCATGACCAGCGCGGACCACGTGAAAACAGAGCTGGCGAATAATCTGGAAGTCTTGCTGCTGCTGATGTTTATGGTGGCAGGGATCTTCTTTATGAAGCAGTTGCTGCTGTTTATCTTCACGCGCCTGCTGCTGAGCATTCCGTCAAAGACCCTGCTCTCCCTTGCTTTCTGCTGCGCAGCCGCATTCCTGTCGGCGTTTTTGGATGCGCTGACGGTAGTAGCGGTGGTCATCAGCGTCGCCGTGGGCTTTTACGATATTTATCACCGGTTCGCCTCCTCGCGCCCGGCAGAGACGCTACAGGATGACAGCCATGTCGATGCCCAACAGCGCGATGTGCTGGAGCAGTTTCGCGCCTTTTTGCGCAGCCTGATGATGCACGCCGGGGTGGGTACCGCGCTGGGTGGCGTCATGACCATGGTCGGCGAGCCGCAGAACCTGATTATCGCTAAAGCGGTGGGCTGGGGCTTTGGTGACTTCTTCCTGCGCATTGCACCCGTTAGCGTGCCAGTTCTGGTGTGCGGGCTCTTCACTTGTTGGCTGGTGGAAAAGAGAAAATGGTTTGGCTACGGGACTGAACTGCCTGCCCCGGTACGCCAGGTGCTGCAGGATTATGATGCGAAAAGCCGCAGCCAGCGGACTCGTCAGCAGACGCTTAACCTGATTGTCCAGGGGGTCATTGGCGTCTGGCTGATCATTGCCCTGGCGTTTCATCTTGCTGAGGTAGGCCTGATTGGCCTGTCGGTGATTATTCTCGCCACCTCGCTCACCGGCGTGACCGACGAACACGCCATCGGCAAGGCGTTTACCGAGGCGCTGCCTTTTACCGCTCTGCTGGCGGTCTTTTTTGCGGTGGTGGCGGTCATTGTTGATCAGCAACTGTTTGCGCCTATTATCCACTTTGTACTGCAGGCCGAGCCGGACGCGCAGCTCACGCTGTTTTATCTCTTTAACGGCCTGCTGTCGTCGATTTCGGATAACGTCTTTGTAGGCTCGGTCTATATTAACGAAGCCAAAGCGGCGCTGGAGAGCGGAGCCATTGATCGCCAGCAGTTCGAGATGCTGGCGGTGGCGATCAACACCGGGACTAACCTCCCCTCGGTTGCCACTCCAAACGGCCAGGCCGCCTTCCTCTTCCTGCTCACCTCTGCGCTGGCCCCACTCATCAGGCTCTCTTATGGCCGCATGGTATGGATGGCGTTGCCCTACACTGTGGTCTTAACGCTGGTTGGTTTGTTGTGCGTCAAAATTATGTTGATTCCTCTTACCCACTGGATGATCGGGGCGGGTATACTGGCCGCGCAATAAGTCAGTCAAACCGGGCAGTCAGATGCCCGGTTTGACTTTCCGCATGATAAATATCCGATTACGTTTTATTTTTCGCTGAGCAGGTGGCGTGTGAAATGAATTCGTTTACACTGCGCTTTCTAAGCATGTCCCAGGGAAATGATTATGTTGAGATTTTTGAACCAGTGCTCGCGCGGTCGCGGAGCGTGGTTATTGATGGCGCTGACCGCCTTTGCGCTGGAAATGGTCGCGCTGTGGTTCCAGCATGTGATGCTGCTGCAACCCTGCGTGATGTGTATCTATGAGCGTTGTGCGCTATTCGGCATTATGGGTGCCGGTCTGGTCGGCGCTATCGCGCCGAAGACGCCGTTACGCTACGCGGCTATCGCCATCTGGTTATACAGCGCCTGGCAAGGCGTTGAGCTGGCCTGGCAGCACACCATGATCCAGCTGCACCCCTCGCCGTTTATGACCTGCGATTTTGCCGCTCGCTTCCCAGGCTGGCTGCCGCTGGATAAATGGCTGCCGCAGGTGTTCGTGGCATCGGGCGACTGCTCTGTGCGTCAGTGGGAGTTTCTGTCACTGGAGATGCCGCAGTGGCTGGTTGGTATTTTTGCAGCTTACTTCATCGTGGCGCTGCTGGTACTGATTGCCCAACCCTTCAAACCGAAAAAACGCGATCTGTTTGGTCGGTAATGAATGCGAATAAAAAAACCCGCCTCGGCGGGTTTTTTTATGCTTAACGATTGGGATGATTCAAAATGTGGTCTTCCCAGTCGCGCACCTCAGACTCTTTCACCGCAATATGGCGTACCGAAATACGCTCGCCGTGCATCGCCGCTTTCGAACCGGTTAATAATGGGTGCCACGTCGGTAAACCTTTCCCTTCCGCCAGCAGACGATAGGCGCAGGTATGCGGCAACCACTCGAAGGTTGGCAGGTTATCGCGGGTCAATTTTATGCAGTCCGGCTCAAGCTCGAAGCGACGCTCATAATTACGACACTGACAGGTTTTAATATTGAGCTGGTTGCAGGCGACGTTAGTGAAATAGATCTCATCAGAGTCTTCATCCATCAGCTTATGCAGGCAGCACTGCCCGCAGCCATCGCACAACGATTCCCACTCCGCGTCGGTCATTTCGTCGAGAGTTTTGCTTTGCCAGAAAGGGATTTCGCTCATAAGGATGTCCACACGTCAAAAAGAAAGCGCACCTTATAACCAGTCTGGCACGGGGATGCAAGTTTTGCCGCCCATTAGCGGCGGCAAGCTGTGCTTACAGCACGCGGGTTTTCAGCGACTGGCCGTTAAAAGCCACTTCCAGTTCATCCCCGCTGTTCAACGGCCCAACCCCATCCGGGGTGCCCGTCAGGATCACATCACCCGGTTTCAGGGTGAAGAAACGACTCATATAGGCAATAAGCGGGACGATTTTATGGATCATGTCTGCCGTGGTGCCTTCCTGACGCACTTCGCCGTTCACCTTGAGGCTGAGCGGGGTATTTTGTGGATCGTCAGGAAATTCAGAAACAGGCACAAATCCGGAGATCGGGCAGGAATTATCAAAACCTTTGGCTTTTTCCCACGGCTGACCGGCTTTTTTCATTTTGCCCTGTAGGTCGCGCAGCGTCAGATCCAGCGCCACACCATAACCCGCTATCGCTTTCTGGACATGCTCTTCCGAGGCCTGACGAAGCGTTGCGCCAATCAGTACCGCCAGCTCAACTTCATGATGGACTGATCCCAGCCCCTGCGGCAGGGCCAGCGGCTGGCGAATATCGCAAAGCGCTGTTTCAGGCTTAATAAACAGCACGGGTTCGTCCGGAACCGCGCTACCCATTTCCTGAATATGCTTCGCATAATTACTGCCTACGCAAACTACTTTACTTACAGGATAATCGAGTAATGCCCCTTGCCAGTTATGATGCTGATACATAATCGTCCCCTAAAAGGTTAATGTGACGCTGACAGATAATTCTGAACTACTTTTTCCCCTGCTCCGCAAGATGCTGTTTAAGTAAATTCTCCGGAGGAGGAGGAAGTTGTAAATAATAGCCTTGCTCGGCCAGTGCGGTTTTTACTTTTTCGAGGTCGGCATTGATCAATTTTTTACGGCCATCCAGCGGCAGAAGCATCGCCAGCTGGCGTGGACCAAACTGCTTCAGTAATTCTTCAGGCACACGGGAAAAATCGTCTTTTTTTTCGACATACAGATAAGCCTGGTCGCGTTTGGTACTTCTATAGATCACACAAAACATACTTTTACTCTGAATTAATGGGTGGTTGCTTGCCTCAATATAATAGTGACTATAACATGCCTGATACTCTTCGGAATATCGCGTCGGATACGTCGCGGTTCAAAGCAAATTGAGTAAGGCCAGGATGTCAAACACGCCCATCGAGCTTAAAGGCAGTAGCTTCACCTTATCAGTGGTTCATTTGCATGATGCAAAACCCGAGGTTATTCGTCAGGCGTTAGAAGACAAAATCGCTCAGGCGCCCGCATTTCTAAAACATGCTCCCGTGGTCATTAATGTCAGCGACCTTGACGCACCGATCAACTGGCAGCGCCTGCAGCAGGCGGTGACCTCTACCGGACTACGGATCGTGGGCATTAGCGGCTGCAAAGATGCCGAACTGAAAGCTGAAATCGATCGGGCTGGCCTGCCGCTGTTGAATGAAGGCAAAGAAAAAGCCCCACGCGCCGCCCCCACCGAGGCCGCTCCGCCTGCCCCGCCGGTTGAAATTGATAGCACAGTCACAAAAACGCGATTGATTGATCTGCCGGTTCGTTCCGGTCAGCGCATTTATGCGCCAAACTGTGACTTAATTGTGACCAACCACGTTAGCGCGGGCGCAGAACTGATCGCGGATGGCAATATTCATATTTATGGCAGCATGCGTGGACGCGCGCTGGCCGGCGCCAGTGGCGATCGCGACGCGCAAATTTTTTGTACCCACCTGTCGGCGGAGCTGGTCTCCATCGCAGGGGTTTACTGGCTGAGCGATAAAATCCCGGCCGAATTTTATGGCAAAGCGGCGCGTCTGCAACTGGCAGATAACGCTTTGACTGTTCAACCGTTGAATTGATCCCTTTTTAACAAGGAATTTCTATGGCACGCATTATTGTTGTTACTTCGGGTAAAGGAGGCGTTGGCAAGACCACCTCCAGCGCGGCCATCGCTACTGGTTTGGCCCAGAAGGGAAAGAAAACCGTCGTTATCGATTTTGATATCGGCCTGCGTAACCTCGACCTGATCATGGGCTGCGAGCGTCGCGTGGTGTACGACTTCGTTAACGTTATTCAGGGCGATGCCACCCTAAACCAGGCGCTGATCAAAGATAAGCGCACGGAAAATCTCTATATCCTCCCCGCGTCTCAGACGCGCGACAAAGATGCGCTGACGCGTGAAGGCGTGGAGAAAGTGCTGGATGAGCTGAAAAAGATGGAGTTTGACTTCATTGTTTGCGACTCGCCGGCAGGGATTGAAACCGGTGCATTGATGGCGCTCTACTTTGCTGATGAAGCCATCATTACCACCAACCCTGAAGTCTCGTCTGTTCGTGACTCCGACCGTATCCTGGGTATCCTGGCGTCCAAATCCCGTCGTGCGGAAAATGGACAAGATCCAATCAAAGAACACCTGCTGCTCACCCGCTACAACCCGGGCCGGGTCAACAAAGGTGACATGCTGAGCATGGAAGACGTGCTCGAAATTCTGCGCATTAAACTGGTGGGCGTTATCCCGGAAGATCAGTCCGTGCTGCGCGCGTCAAACCAGGGTGAACCTGTTATTCTCGACGCCACCGCCGACGCGGGTAAAGCTTATGCTGATACCGTGGACCGTCTGCTTGGTGAAGAACGTCCTTTCCGCTTCATTGAAGAAGAGAAGAAAGGTTTCCTCAAACGCCTGTTCGGAGGATAAGTTATGGCATTACTGGACTTTTTTCTCTCGCGGAAAAAAAGCACCGCCAACATCGCGAAAGAGCGACTGCAAATTATTGTGGCGGAACGACGCCGCAGCGACGCTGAGCCGCACTACCTGCCTCAGCTGCGTAAAGACATTCTGGAAGTGATTTGTAAATACGTGCAGATTGACCCGGAAATGGTCTCTGTACAGCTGGAGCAACGGGACGGGGACATCTCGATTCTGGAGCTCAACGTCACCCTACCAGAAGCGGAAGAGTCACGTTCCTAGTGACGTATAGCGCCGGGCAGCGCGCTGCCCGGCCTACCCTTCTTACAGCGGATAGTTTTTCAGCAGTGCGCTCAGGCGTTCAGCCATTAACTCCCCGCGCCAGCCTGCCATCAGCTCCGGCAACCCGTTCTGCGGTTTTAACTGCCAATGCCAGTTGAGCAACTGATTGATTTGACGACGTGACGCCAGCAGCTCTGCGCTGAGTTTGCTCTCTGTCGCCACCTCCTGGACCAGCGCCTTGATCTCTTTAAACGCTTTACGGTAGCCAGGCATGTCCATCAGGTTTAATAGCGGTTCCGGCAGTTCGTCTTCCGGGATCTCCTGCGCTTTGGCCACCAGCGCCAGTAACGTTTTGCCGTGGAAACGGATCTCGCTACCGGAGAGGCCAATGCTGTCCAGCTCACCCATGCTGCCCGGCATAAAGCGCGCCACGCCCCAGAGATGTTCTTCCCGCACCACAAAATTCACCGCCATGTCGCGGTCGCGGGCTTTACGCAGACGCCATTCCGCCAGCAACTGCAGACAAGCCAGCTGGCGCGTACGCAGCTGTGAAGCATTATTGATGTCGCGCCAGGCGTCTTTCGGGTCGACGGTCTCCTGACGACGTTGCTGCGTCATGCGGCACTCGTCCAGCGCGGCTGGCAGCCAGCCAGAGGCTTCGGCCTCTTTCATCAGCTGTCCGGCAATGGGCAGCAGATAGAAAACGTCGGCGGCGGCGTAATCAAGCTGGCGCTCGGTAAGCGGACGCGCCAGCCAGTCGGTACGGGATTCGCTCTTATCGATAGCCAGTCCGGTGTACTCTTCGACCATCGCGGCAAAGCCCCAGGAGAGCGGACGACCGGAGAAGGCGGCCAGAATCTGAGTGTCGATAAGCGGTTGCGGCATAATGCCGAAGGTATTCAGGAAGACTTCCAGATCTTCACTCCCGGCATGCAGATATTTGGTCACAGCGGTGTTCAGCATCAGCTCGCGCAGCGGCGCCCAGTCGGTGATGCCCAGCGGGTCAATTAAGGCCAGCCGTTTGCCATCATACATCTGGATCAGGCCCAGCTGTGGATAGTAGGTGCGGGTACGAACAAACTCGGTATCCAGGGCGATAGCGGGTGCATCACGCGTGACATCGCACAGGGAGGCCAGCTCGTCGTTGGTGGTGATCATCTGGTAATTCAAAACAAGTTCTCTTTGGTTTGCGCCCATAAAAAAACGCCGGCTTAGCCAGCGTTTTGGGGTGACTCACACGAAGCTCAGGCCTTATTGTCGCTTTTGGCGCGCGCTTCGTCACGTAATTCTCGTCGTAATATCTTGCCGACGTTGGATTTTGGCAGTTCATCACGAAACTCAACCAGTTTCGGGACTTTATACCCGGTAAGCTGGCGTCGGCAGAAGGTAATCAGCGCCTCTTCGGTCAGCGACGGATCCTTTTTCACCACGAAAATCTTCACCGTTTCGCCGCTTGTGCCGGCCGGTACGCCGACAGCGGCCACCTCCTGCACCCCGTTGTGCTGCATAACCACTTCTTCGATTTCGTTGGGATAGACGTTGAATCCGGAGACCAGAATCATATCTTTCTTACGATCGACAATACGCAGGAAACCCTCGTCATCCATCACGGCGATATCGCCGGTATGAAGCCAGCCGTCTTTGATGATCTCATCGGTGGCGTCCGGACGCTGCCAGTAACCCAGCATGACCTGAGGCCCCTTCACGCAGAGCTCACCGGGCTCGCCTGGCGCCACTTCGTTATCGTTATCATCCACCAGTTTGGCTTCCGTCGAGGGCACCGGCAGGCCAATGCTGCCGCTGTGATAGTCAATATCGTGCGGGTTGACGCTGACCAGCGGCGAGCACTCAGTGAGCCCGTAGCCTTCAAGCAGATATTGGCCGGTCAGTTTCACCCAACGTTCGGCAACCGCCTGCTGCACCGGCATACCGCCACCGGCAGAGAGGTGCAGGGTTGAGAAATCGAGTTGCTGGAACTCTTTGTTGTTCAACAGTGCATTAAACAGGGTGTTGACCCCGGTCATGGCGGTGAAGGGGTATTTCGCCAGTTCCTTCACCAGGCCCGGGATATCGCGCGGGTTGGTAATAAGCACGTTTTGTCCGCCCAGTTCAATAAAGAGCAGGCAGTTCATGGTTAGTGCAAAAATGTGATACAGCGGTAGCGCGGTGATCACCAGCTCTTTGCCACGATGGAGCAGCGGGCCGTAGGTGGCGTTTACCTGTTCGAGGTTGGCCAGCATATTTCGATGGGTCAGCATCGCCCCTTTCGCTACGCCGGTGGTGCCGCCGGTATATTGCAGAAACGCCAAATCTTCCGGGACGATTTCGGGTTTAACATACTGCATGCGGTAGCCCGTCTGCAGGGCCCGGCGGAAGGAGATAGCATCTGGCAGGTGATATTTGGGTACCAGCCGCTTAACGTATTTGACGACGAAGTT
Organism: Leclercia sp. UBA5958; assembly: GCF_002430365.1. NCBI lineage: Bacteria > Pseudomonadati > Pseudomonadota > Gammaproteobacteria > Enterobacterales > Enterobacteriaceae > Leclercia > Leclercia sp. UBA5958. Next base: position 234,049 of record NZ_DJCE01000008.1, read on the forward strand.
CACCAGCGTACCCTTCGCGGTGGAGAGCTGATCGCCCATCCGCGTCAGGATCACGTGTTTGACCTGAGTTTTGTCCACCACTTTTTCCAGCGTGTGGGCAAAGTTAGAGACGATAACAATCGCCGCCGCACCGCTGTCATTCAGCTGGTGCTCCAGCTCACGTGGGGTATAGAGCGGGTTGACGTTAACTACGATCATGCCTGCGCGCAAAATGCCAAACAGCGCGACCGGGTATTGCAGCAGGTTTGGCATCATCAATGCCACCCGATCCCCTTTTTGTAACCCTAAGCCTTGCTGGAGATAGGCGGCAAAAGCCCGGCTGCGCTCTTCCAGTTTGCGGAAGGTCATGACCTCGCCCATGTTCACGAACGCGGGCTGGTCGGCATAGCGGGCTACCGAATGTTCAAACAGTTCAACCAGGGATTGATAGCGGTCAGGATTGATCTCCGCAGGAACATCCGCGGGATAACGGTTTAGCCAAACCTTATTCAATGAATCACCTCTGAAATGAGTATTTGTCGTCATCACAACCCCGGCTAAATACAAAGTGTTAACATTATATTAACTCAGCGTACCAGTTTATTAATTGTCCGCTTTTCGGGTTGCGAAGCACGTCACTATTTATTTTTGTTATATCCGTATAAAACGAGAAACAGCGGCGAGGCCGCTGTTTCTTTTTCAATAATAACAGTAAGTTACTCTGTTACTACGTTCTGAACGCGAGCTGGACCGGGGTTATACCAGCCCCAGCCACCGTAGCCGCCATAACGGTACGGATGGGGTCCCCAATACCAGGGATCGATAGGCTGCGGCGGCATCATGACCTGTTGCGTAACATGCCAGCGCTTGTAGCCGTTGGCCTGCATGGTCATAAATTTATAGGGGGTGCTGCCCACCTTGCCTTCCGCCGTACCGGTGATAGGACCCACGACGGTGACCAGTTGCCCACGGAAATCAACCGGGTCGAGGAACCCGTTCACGTCCGCATAGATACGGCCACGTGACGCTTCGCCCAGTATCGGACGCGCGCCGCTATCGAGTGCGACCGTGGCAATCTCCAGCCGGGTTTTACCCTGCTGGTTATACACCTCAACCACCTTACCGCCAAAACGCGCTTCCTGGCCGACGTAAAGTTCAGGTGCGTTCATCACCCGGACCAGATCTTGCTGCGGCGTCGGGCTGCTGCCTTTGATGGCGTCCGGTACCGATACGCATCCACTCAATGCCAGCGCCACCGCGCCGGCCGCCAGAAGGCGTACTACATAATTATGAACCGCCATGATGCGACCCCTTTTTCTCAGTTCCTGATACTGAGATTCACTCGCGGCCTGGAAGTTTCTTCCATGCCACCTCGTTTCGTAAATAAACTGGTTCGGCCTTCTCAACCGCCACCGTTTTGCCTGCTGCAAGCAGCTGGCAGGCGATGGGGAGCATGTCTTCGGCTTCAGGCAGCAACATCTCGCCCTCTTCCAGCGTTACGCCACTCTCCTGCGCCATATCCGGCCAGGCTTTCCAGCCCGTACCCACCGTAGCCCAGACGCCGGAAAGCTGCTTCAACCGTTCGCTGACGGCTTCCGGCTTGAGTACCGCTTCACTCTCTTCACCGTGCCAGACGCCCTGTTCATCACGGGTGTACTCCGCCCAATAAACTTCACCCATGCGGGCATCAATGGCGGCCAGCACGCGGGTGGCGCCGGTTTTACGCCAGGCGCCCTGCGCCATGGTTGCCAGGGTAGAGACGCCAATCATTGGCAGCCCTGAACCCAGCGCCAGCCCTTGCGCAATACCGATGCCAATACGCACGCCGGTAAAGCTCCCCGGGCCGCGGCCAAAGGCCAGCGCGTCGAGGTCGGTTAAAGTGGTGTCGCCCTGAGTCAGGATCATCTTTACCAGCGGTAAAATGCGCTGGGTGTGTTCTCGTGGGCACTCTTCGAAATGAGCAGAGATGGCACCGTCATTCCACAGGGCAACAGAACAGGCCTCTGTGGCGGTATCAATAGCCAGAATTCGCATCAGTTGTCGCGCTCTCGCAGTGGGTCAATACAAAATGGCGCGCATCTTAGCACACTCCAGGGCAAATTACTCCGCCGATGGCGCGGCCAGGAAACGCACTGCTCGGTTGATGTCCCGCGTACGCGGCGCGGGCGGCAGACTGGCTATAAAGGTCGCACCGTAAGGACGCATCACCAACCGGTTGTCGCAGATCACCAGCACGCCCCGGTCGTCTATATCGCGGATAAGACGCCCTACCCCCTGTTTAAGAGTGATCACCGCGTCCGGTAGCTGCACATCGTCAAAGGGATCGCCTCCGCGCAGGCGGCAATCCTCCATACGGGCCTTCAGCAACGGATCGTCCGGCGAGGTAAAGGGCAGCTTATCGATAATGACCAGAGAGAGCGCATCGCCGCGGACATCCACCCCTTCCCAGAAGCTGCTGGTTGCCACCAGCAGGGCATTGCCGTGGCTAACAAACTGCTGCAACAGTTGACCTTTACTGGTCTCACCCTGTAACAGCACCGGCAGGGTCATGGTGGCGCGGAACTGCTCTGCCAGGTCGCGCATCATGGCGTGAGAGGTGCAGAGCATAAAGCAGCGCCCGTTGTTCGCCTCGATCATCGGTTTAAGCATCGCCGCCAGGTGGCGTGCCGCGCCGGGCTGATTCGGTAGCGGCAGGTTGCGTGGCACGCAGAGCAGCGCCTGAGTCGCGTAGTCAAATGGGCTGGGTAGCAGCAGCGACTCCGCCTCGTTAATCCCCAGTCGTTCGGTGAAGTGGTGCAGATCATCATTTACCGAGAGGGTCGCGGAGGTGAAAATCCAGCTCCCCGGCTTGTCGGCCATGACTTCTTTGAATTTGTCCGCCACGGTAAGCGGCGTAAGGGCCAGGGTGAAATGGCGTGAGTTACATTCGTACCAGTAGCTGTATCCCGGCTGGTTGATCTCTTTCAGGCGCTTAAGACGGGCACGGTAGAGGGTGGCGCGTTCAAAGGCGGCGTCCAGTAATGCGGAGCGGCCCAGAGATAATTTCGCCACGTCATAGCAGAGCTCCAGCGCATCATCCAGCAGCAGGAGCGCGCGCTGAATGGTATTGTCTGCCAGAAGTTCACGCAGATTGCCGCGAAAACCGGGATCGCCCAGCTGCATGCGGAAATCCTGTGTACTCTGCGCCAGACGGTCCGCGCATTTTTGTAACTGCTGGGTATCCTTCAGTTCGGTGCGGTAAGCGATAGTGAAATCTTTGGCCAGATCCAGCAACTGTCGGCTGGAGAGGGACTGACCGAAATATTGACTGGCAATATCCGGCAGTTGATGGGCCTCATCGAAGATCATCACGTCAGCCTCGGGGATCAGTTCACCAAAGCCGCTCTCTTTCACCACCATATCGGCCAGAAAGAGGTGATGGTTGACCACCACGACGTCAGCGTCCATCGCCGTCTTACGCGCTTTCACCACGAAGCAGTCTTTATAGAGCGGGCAGTCGCTACCGAGGCAGTTATCGTTGGTGCTGGTGACCAGCGGCCAGGCGGCAGAATCTTCGGCCACGCTGGCGCAGGTGCTGATATCGCCATCCTGGGTCTGGTTGGCCCAGGCGCGAAGGATGATGACATCGCTCAGCGTTTGTACCGGCAGATCGCCTCCCGCCAGCGCTTGTTGCTCCAGACGTTCGAGGCAGAGGTAGTTAGAGCGCCCCTTCAGCAACGCCAGCCGGCCTTTATATTTGAGAGCCTTGGCCACGGTGGGCAGATCGCGACTGTAAAGCTGATCCTGCAGCGCTTTCGAACCGGTCGAGATAATGACCTTTTTCTTCGCCCGTAGCGCAGGCGCCAGATAGGCGTAGGTTTTCCCGGTCCCGGTCCCCGCTTCCACAACCAGCGGCTGCCCGTTGTCGATAGCGCGCGCGACGGCATGCGCCATCTGGCGCTGGGGCTCACGCGGTTTAAAGCCAGGAATTGCTTTTGCTAACTGCCCGTCTGCTGCGAAATCGTCTGCCACTCTGCCCCCTGTAATTTTGCACAGGGGATTATGTCAGGCTGCCGGGCCTTGCGCCAGTCGATAGTGACGGCGGCGAGACAATATGGCAGTCTTGCCCGGCAATGAAAAAATAACGAGGAGACGTTTATGACAATTGTGCGCATTGATGCCGAAGCCCGCTGGTCTGATGTGGTGATCCACAACCAGACCCTCTACTACACCGGCGTACCGGAGAATCTGGATGCCGACGCCTTTGAGCAGACGGCCAACACCCTGGCACAGATTGACGCTATCCTGCAAAAACAGGGCAGCGATAAATCGAAGATCCTGGATGCGACCATTTTTCTGGCGAATAAAGATGATTTTGCGGCCATGAACAAGGCCTGGGATGCGTGGGTAGTCGCGGGCCACGCGCCGGTACGCTGCACCGTACAGGCCACGCTGATGAAACCGCAATATAAGGTTGAGATTAAGATTATCGCCGCGGTATAACGCGCCGGTTACTCTTCTTCATCATCCTCAAAACGCGCCACGATCCGCTCGCCGGTATGGGTGGCGCGAAGTTCTTCTGCCACCTGCGCAATGGCCTGGCCGCTGCTCATCCCTTCGGACATTAACGTCTGAATGCGTTCAACTGCTTTCTGCTGCTGCTCGTGGCTCAGTGAAGGTAAACCTGCAAACATCATTAACTCCTGCTAGATTATCAGCGCTAATTATTTCACGCTGCCCGGTTGTTTGCTATAGATGAACTCGTTATCCCCCACCGTTATTTCGTTACCCTGGCGTCCAGACGCCGCTGAAGCATGGTTTGCGCCGCTGAGCCATCAACCCTGGGCGATGCTGCTGCATTCCGGCCACGCTGACCATCCCTATAGTCGGTTTGATATTCTGGTGGCCGATCCCGTCGCCACGCTGGTTACCGAGGGTGAGCTTACCCGAGTAACGCGGGAGACGGTGATCGAATCGTCTGGCTGCCCATTGAGCTTGCTGCAGCAGACGCTGGATGACCTGGGCCTGCCTGCGGATCCGCACCCCGATCTGCCTTTTCAGGGCGGCGCGCTGGGGCTCTTTGGCTACGATCTGGGTCGTCGCTTTGAAACGCTGCCGCAGCAGGCAGTTGACGACATCAGCCTGCCGGATATGGCGGTGGGGCTGTACGACTGGGCGGTCATTGTTGATCACCATAAACAGGCCGTATCGCTGGTCTGCCATGGCGATGCGAAGGCGCGACTGGCGTGGCTGGAAGCACAGCGTCCCCCAACCAGGCAAACCCCGTTTCGCCTCACCTCTGACTGGCGCGCAAACATGACCGCGCTGGAGTATGACGCAAAATTCCGCCAGGTGCAGGCTTATCTGCACAGTGGCGATTGCTATCAGGTGAATCTTGCCCAGCGTTTTCAGGCTCACTATCAGGGTGATGAGTGGCAGGCATTTACTCGCCTGAATGCGCAGAACCGCGCCCCCTTCAGCGCCTTTATGCGCCTTGAACAGGGGGCGATTCTGAGCCTGTCACCTGAGCGCTTTATTCATCTGGCAGAGGGCGAAATACAGACCCGCCCCATTAAAGGCACGCTACCGCGTCTTACCGATCCCGATGACGATCGCCAGCAGGCGGAAAAACTGGCCGCCTCCCCGAAAGATCGCGCCGAAAATCTGATGATCGTAGATTTGATGCGTAATGATATCGGGCGCGTGGCCGAACCCGGCAGCGTGCGGGTGCCCGAACTGTTCGTGGTGGAGCCTTTCCCGGCGGTTCACCATTTAGTGAGTACGATTACCGCGCGCCTGCCCGCATCGCGCAGCGCCTGCGATCTGCTGCGGGCGGCATTTCCGGGGGGGTCGATTACCGGTGCGCCAAAGGTGCGGGCGATGGCAATTATCGACGAACTGGAACCCCAGCGCCGTAACGCCTGGTGCGGCAGCATCGGCTATATCAGCCTCTGCGGTACCATGGATACCAGCATTACCATCCGCACCCTGACCGCCTTTGACGGGCAGCTATACTGCTCTGCAGGCGGCGGTATCGTGGCTGACAGTGAGTCGGCGGCGGAGTATCAGGAAACCTTTGATAAAGTAAACCGCATACTGCAACAACTGGAGAGTTAAAGCGTGGAGACCCGCAATCTGACCCTGGATGATTTTTTATCGCGTTTTCAGTTATTACGGCCGCAGGTCAATAGCGCCTCGCTTAATCAGCGCCAGGCCGCGGTGCTGATCCCGGTGGTACGCCGCGACGAACCCGGACTGTTGCTCACCCAACGCTCCCCGCTGATGCGTAAACATGCCGGTCAGGTTGCCTTCCCCGGTGGCGCAGTAGACAGCAGTGATGCTTCGCTGATTGCCGCCGCGTTGCGCGAAGCGCAGGAAGAGGTGGCGATTCCGCCCGAGGTTGTGGAAGTGATTGGCGTGCTCCCGCCTGTCGACAGCGTGACCGGATTTCAGGTTACGCCGGTGGTGGGGTTGATTCCGCCAAATCTGCACTATCACGCCAGCGAAGACGAAGTGGCGGCAGTATTTGAAATGCCACTGGCGGAGGCCCTGCGTCTGGGTCGTTATCACCCCCTCGATATTCATCGTCGCGGCCACCATCATCGGGTCTGGTTATCCTGGTACCAGCATTATTTTGTCTGGGGCATGACGGCAGGCATTATTCGTGAACTGGCGCTGCAAATTGGCCTGAAGCCTTGACTATACTTTACATTCCCGACTTTTTACTGCGTTTGCGATCGCTCTCTCGCTATTAGTAAAACCGCCCTTAGCCATTAGTTTAATTCATGTGAATAGTTGAGCTGACGATCAGGTTCCCTCTTACACTATGCGCAGTTATAACATCGTTACTGGAAACCCGGTAACCCTGTCAGGAGTGTTAAAGTGATTAGTATATTCGACATGTTCAAAGTGGGTATTGGCCCCTCCTCTTCCCACACTGTCGGTCCTATGAAGGCCGGTAAACAGTTCGTCGATGACCTGGTCGAAAAAGGATTACTGGAAAGCGTTACCCGTGTTGCCGTAGATGTCTATGGCTCGCTCTCTTTAACGGGTAAAGGCCACCACACCGATATCGCCATCATAATGGGTCTGGCCGGAAATATGCCGGATACCGTTGATATTGACGCCATTCCGGCGTTTATTCGCGACGTTGAAACGCGCGGCCGCCTGCTGCTGGCTAACGGCCAGCACGAAGTCGATTTCCCGCAGGATGACGGCATGCGTTTTCGCAGCGACAACCTCTCACTGCACGAAAACGGCATGCAGATCCACGCCTTTAACGGCGATAAAGTGATTTACAGCAAAACCTATTACTCCATCGGCGGTGGTTTCATCGTTGATGAAGAGCATTTCGGCAAAGATACGGCGGGTGATGTCAATGTCCCCTATCCGTTTAAATCCGCCCAGGAGATGCTGAACTACTGCAAAGAGACCGGCCTGTCGCTTTCCGGCATGGTGATGCAGAACGAACTGGCGCTGCACAGTAAGAAAGAGATCGAAGAGTACTTTGCGAACGTGTGGCAGACCATGCGTGCCTGTATCGATCGCGGTATCAATACTGAAGGCGTATTGCCTGGCCCACTGCGCGTGCCGCGTCGTGCCTCGGCGCTGCGTCGCATGCTGGTGACCACCGACAAATACTCCAATGACCCGATGAACGTGGTGGACTGGGTAAACATGTTTGCCCTGGCGGTCAACGAAGAGAACGCAGCCGGTGGCCGCGTTGTGACGGCCCCAACTAACGGCGCCTGCGGGATCGTGCCGGCGGTACTGGCTTATTACGATCACTTTATCGAATCCGTGAGCCCGGACATCTACATTCGTTACTTCCTGGCCGCGGGTGCGGTGGGCGCGCTCTATAAGATGAACGCCTCCATTTCCGGCGCGGAAGTAGGTTGTCAGGGTGAAGTGGGCGTGGCCTGCTCGATGGCTGCTGCCGGTCTGGCTGAGCTGCTGGGCGCCAGTCCGGAACAAGTTTGCGTTGCCGCAGAGATTGGCATGGAGCATAACCTCGGTCTAACCTGTGACCCGGTCGCCGGTCAGGTGCAGGTACCGTGCATTGAGCGTAACGCCATTGCGTCGGTGAAAGCGATCAATGCCTCACGCATGGCGATGCGTCGTACCAGCGAGCCGCGCGTTTCACTGGATAAGGTTATCGAAACCATGTACGAAACCGGGAAAGATATGAACGCGAAATATCGCGAAACTTCCCGCGGTGGCCTGGCTATCAAGGTGCAGTGCGACTAATACTCCCTTTCGCCCATCTGCAACGGATGGGCGAAATTTCTCCCCTCGTCTCGTCTCCTTAATATTTCCCCACTACACTTGCTGTATTGCCTGCGGCATTGGGTGCCCCTGGCTTACCGGATGACCCCTGCATGCAAACTGCGCAAAGGATAATCACCCATTATCGTCGAAAACGCCTCGCGGTTTGCGTGGTGGTTGCGGTTCTCACCCTGATTACGACCCTTGGCATCCGCTTTATTTCACAACGTAATCTCAACCAGCACCGTACTGTCGCCTTTGTCACCCACGCCGTTGAGGCGCTGGATAAAATTTTGCTGCCATTGCAAGCCAGCCGTGAAGCGCTGCTGCCGCTGGTAGGACGTCCATGCCTTTCTACCCACTTGCTGTTGCGCCGACATGCCGCCACCCTGCAGACCGTGCGCACGATCGGGCTGGTTAAAGACGGGATCCTTTACTGCTCCAGTATTTTTGGTCAACGCGATGTGCCTGTTCGCCAACTCCAACCTGCGCTTCCCTTCCCGGAACCTTTACTGGTGCTCTCGACGGATCGGTCACTGCTGCATGGTAGCCCCATTCTGATCCAGTGGTATCCGCTGCCTGGTAACAGCCAGAACGGGGTCATGGAGGGGGTCAATATCGATCTGATTGCCCGCATGATCCTCGAACCGCAAGCCCCCCTGATTAACGAAGTTACCCTGAGCGTAGGCAATAAACACCTGCGTTACGGATCGAATGTCTCTGATACCCTGACACACAATGCTGGCGACAAAATTTATCGCCAGCCGTCGGGTAATTTCCCCTTTTCCATCACCGTCAGCGGCCCGGGCCCTACGGCATTAGCGTTAAAGGAGCTTCCTGGCCAGTTGCCACTGGCTCTGCTGTTAAGCCTGCTACTGGGCTATATCGCCTGGCTGGCCACCGCAAACAGGATGAGCTTTACCTGGGAGATAAATCTCGGCCTTGCCGCCCGCGAATTTGAGCTGTTCTGCCAGCCGCTGATGAATGCGCGTAATCAGGAGTGCGTCGGCGTGGAGATCCTGCTGCGCTGGAATAATCCGCGCCAGGGGTGGATCTCCCCTGACGTGTTTATCCCCCTGGCTGAGGGACACAATCTGATTATTCCCCTCACCCGCTATGTCATCACGGAAACCGTACGCCAGCTGACGGTATTCCCGGCGGATCCTGGTTTCCATATCGGAATCAATGTTGCCGCCAGCCATTTCCGCCATGGCGTGCTGCTGCGCGACCTGAACCACCACTGGTTTAACGCCCGCCCTGTACAACAGCTCATAATTGAACTGACCGAGCGCGATGCCCTGTTGGACGTGGATTGCCGCCTGGTACGGGAATTACACCGAAAAGAGGTCAAACTGGCGATTGATGATTTTGGCACCGGGAATTGCTCGCTCTCATGGCTGGAAAAGCTGCATCCGGATGTCCTGAAAATTGATAAGTCATTTACGGCTGCGATAGGGACGGACGCGGTGAACTCTACCGTGACCGATATCATTATTGCCCTTGCACAGCGGTTGAACATTGAACTGGTGGCGGAAGGGGTAGAAACCCCTGAACAAGCGCGTCATCTTCGCCAGCGCGGGGTGCACATTTTGCAGGGATATTTTTATGCGCGACCGATGCCGCTGAGAGACTTTCCGGAGTGGCTGGCGGGGAGTTCGCCCCCGCCAGCGCCGCATAACGGGCAGATCATGCCCGCGACGCCGCTACATTAATTACTCGTCTTCTTCGTGCTCTGACTGCTCTTTAACAATACGCACCAGATCCACACGGTAGTCGTTCGCCGTCACAATGGTGATCTTCAGCGGCGGCAGTTCCAGAACATCACCGGTACGCGGGATCTGACCATTAATGGCAATGACCAGACCGGCTACGGTGGCGATATCGTCATCATGGTTAGTCAGGTGCTCCAGCCCCAGCGTATGTTGCAGCGCATGCAGGTCGGTGGCGCCTTTTACCAGCCAGCCGTCGTTATCGGCAACGATTTCCGGCGTTTCGTCGGCATCCGGGAACTCACCGGCAATCGCCTCCAGCACGTCCAGCGGCGTAACCAGCCCCTGAACCACACCAAACTCGTTGGTCACAATAACAAAGCTACCGCGAGCACGACGCAATACGCCCAGCAGGTTAATCGGGTCGAGCGTTTCCGGTACCACAATGGCCGGCGATGCGGCGGCTATGGCCTCGACATCTACACCCTCTTCCAGCGCAACCAGAAGCTCTTTAGCACGTACCACACCGATAATTTCATCCAGCTCGCCGCGACACACCGGGAACAGACTGTGTGGCGAAGAGAGCAGTTGCTGGCGGATTTCATCCATGCTCAGGCTGGCGTCAACCCAACTGATTTCACCGCGGGGCGTCATGATGCCACGCAGAGAGCGGGAGGCGAGCGACAGTACGCCGTTAATCATGTAGCGCTCTTCTTCAACAAAAGCACCTTCGGGTACCGGCACCGTCACATGGTTTTCGCTCTCCGGCTGAACCGTTGCCTGGCGACGACCGCCCATCAGACGCAAGATGGCATCCGCAGTACGCGCACGCAACGGCTGGTTAGATTGCTGACGAATGAAGTTACGTCGCGCAACCTGGTTGAAGAACTCAATGATGATCGAGAAGCCAATCGCCGCGTACAGGTAACCTTTCGGAATATGGAAGCCGAAACCTTCTGCGACCAGGCTCAAACCAATCATCAGCAGGAAGCTGAGACAGAGCACCACCACCGTCGGGTGTTCGTTGACGAATCGCGTCAGCGGTTTCGAGGCCAACAACATCACCGCCATGGCAATGACCACCGCGGCCATCATGACCGGAAGATGGTTTACCATACCCACTGCGGTAATGACCGCATCCAGGGAGAAGACCGCATCCAGCACCACAATCTGCATTACCACAACCCAGAAGCTGGCGTAGCCTTTACCATGCCCGCCATCATGCTGCCGGTTTTCAAGCCGTTCGTGTAGCTCGGTCGTGGCTTTGAAGAGAAGGAATAGTCCCCCCACCAGCATGATCAGGTCGCGTCCAGAGAAGGTAAAATCCCACACGCTGAAGAGCGGTTTGGTGAGCGTAACCATCCACGAAATAACGGAAAGCAGCGCAAGACGCATAATCAGCGCCAGCGACAGGCCGATAAGGCGTGCTTTGTCACGTTGTTTAGGCGGCAGCTTGTCCGCAAGAATGGCAATAAACACCAGGTTGTCGATGCCGAGCACAATCTCGAGCACCACCAGCGTGAGAAGCCCCACCCAGATTTGCGGGTCCATTAAGAATTCCATGACAAGCTCCTGCTGAAGGAATGACAAAACGGCGCCGCGTTAGAAACGGGCGAAGCGGTAAAAGACGATTTAAGTGTGTGGCGAGAATCGCCGGTGAGGCTGATCCAAAGGGATCGGGTAGGTGACTGACGTCGGTGACGGTCCATACAGTGGGCTATAGCCCATTACTCCTGACAATTAAACGGAAGGTAAACATATCAGAGACATGAGCTTTAAGGCAAAGATTTACTTTCCTTTGCAAACAGATGTTACCGTCTCCATTTCGCGCCGCAAATTATCCAACACGCTAAAGCTAAATTACGGATCTTCATCACATAAATTATTTTTTCACTGTCTAAAATAATTCGCTGAAGTCTGAGTTAGTTCTACTCTAACCCTTATCTGAATCGATTCGCTGTAATGAACACGATTTATGATGCCCTCGTCACACAGGTGCATAAACGATAATAAATGGAGGTAGCAAGTGACCATTGCTATTGTAATAGGCACACATGGTTGGGCTGCAGAGCAGTTACTCAAAACAGCAGAGATGTTGCTTGGCGAGCAGGAAAATGTTGGCTGGATCGATTTCGTGCCCGGCGAAAATGCCGAAACATTAATCGAGAAATACACGGCTCAACTTGAAAAGCTCGATACCCGCAGCGGCGTGCTGTTTCTCGTCGATACATGGGGTGGCAGTCCATTTAACGCCGCCAGCCGCATTGTCGTCGATAAAGAGCACCATGAAGTCGTGGCTGGCGTTAACATTCCGATGCTGGTCGAAACGCTGATGGCGCGTGACGATAACCCGAGCTTTGACGAACTGGTAGCGCTGGCGGTAGAAACCGGCCGCGAAGGCGTGAAAGCGTTGAAAGCTCAGCCAGTAGATAAACCCGCGCCGGTGGCGGCAGCGCCGAAAGCGGCAACGCCTGCCAAACCGATGGGGCCAAATGATTATATGGTTATCGGCCTTGCCCGTATCGATGACCGTTTAATTCACGGCCAGGTGGCAACGCGCTGGACCAAAGAGACCAACGTACAACGCATTATCGTCGTCAGCGATGAAGTTGCCGCAGACACCGTCCGCAAAACCCTTCTTACCCAGGTCGCTCCACCGGGCGTAACCGCTCACGTGGTGGACGTTGCCAAAATGATCCGCGTTTACAACAACCCGAAATATGCGGGTGAACGCGTCATGCTTCTGTTTACTAACCCGACAGACGTCGAGCGTCTTGTCGAAGGCGGCGTGAAAATCACCTCCGTCAACATCGGTGGTATGGCTTTCCGTCAGGGGAAAACGCAGGTCAACAACGCGATTTCAGTCGATGAAAAAGATATCGAAGCCTTCAATAAACTGAATGCACGCGGTATCGAGCTGGAAGCCCGTAAGGTTTCTACCGATCAGAGACTGAAAATGATGGACTTGATCGGCAAAGTTGGGAAATAACCCGGCGCTGATTTTTCACACAAAGCTTATGTTATAGGAGAAGTACAATGGAGATTACCACTCTTCAGATTGTGCTGGTGTTCATCGTCGCGTGTATTGCGGGTATGGAATCCGTACTTGATGAATTTCAGTTTCACCGTCCGTTGGTCGCCTGTACCTTAATTGGTGCCGTTCTTGGCGATATGAAAACCGGTATTATCATCGGTGGTACCCTGGAAATGATCGCACTGGGCTGGATGAACATCGGTGCGGCCGTTGCCCCGGATGCGGCCCTCGCCTCCATCATCTCTACCGTTCTGGTTATTGCCGGGCACCAAAGTATCGGCGCCGGTATCGCGCTGGCTATTCCACTGGCCGCGGCAGGCCAGGTTCTGACCATTATTGTTCGTACTATCACCGTTGCCTTCCAGCACGCTGCCGATAAGGCGGCGGATAACGGCAACCTGACGGCACTCTCCTGGATCCACGTTTCATCCCTGTTCCTGCAGGCGATGCGTATCGCAATCCCGGCGGTTATCGTTGCTATCTCTGTCGGTACCAGTGAAGTGCAGAGCATGCTGAACGCCATTCCAGAAGTGGTGACCGGAGGTCTGAACATCGCCGGTGGCATGATCGTTGTAGTCGGTTATGCGATGGTTATCAACATGATGCGTGCTGGCTACCTGATGCCGTTCTTCTACCTCGGCTTCGTGACCGCGGCGTTTACTAACTTCAACCTGGTTGCTCTGGGTGTGATTGGCGCCGTTATGGCGATTCTCTACATTCAGCTGAGCCCGAAATACAACCGCGTAGCGGGTGCACCAGCGCAGGCGGCTGGTACTAACGATCTCGATAACGAACTGGACTAACAGGTGAGCGACATGGTTGATATGACTAAAACTACCCCAGAGAAGAAACTGACTCCGGGCGATATTCGTGGCGTGTTCATCCGTTCAAACCTGTTCCAGGGTTCGTGGAACTTCGAACGTATGCAGGCGCTGGGCTTCTGCTTCTCGATGGTGCCGGCGATTAAACGCCTGTATCCAGAAAATAACGAAGCACGACGTCAGGCAATTAAACGTCACCTGGAATTCTTCAACACCCATCCGTATGTTGCCGCCCCGGTTCTGGGCGTGACTCTGGCGATGGAAGAGCAGCGTGCGAACGGCGCAGAGATTGACGATGGTGCCATAAACGGTATCAAAGTGGGTCTGATGGGGCCGCTGGCGGGCGTGGGTGACCCGATCTTCTGGGGTACGGTGCGTCCAGTCTTCGCCGCGCTTGGCGCCGGTATTGCGATGAGCGGTAGCCTGCTTGGTCCACTGCTGTTCTTCATTCTTTTTAACCTTGTCCGCCTGGCAACCCGTTACTACGGCGTGGCTTATGGCTATCGTAAAGGCGTGGACATTGTTAAGGATATGGGCGGCGGCTTCCTGCAAAAACTGACCGAGGGGGCCTCCATTCTCGGCCTGTTTGTGATGGGCGCGCTGGTTAACAAATGGACGCACGTTAACATCCCGCTGGTGGTCTCTACCATCACCGGTCAGGATGGTCAGACGCGCGTGACCACGGTGCAAACCATCCTTGACCAGCTGATGCCTGGCCTGGTTCCGCTGCTGTTGACCTTCGCCTGTATGTGGCTTCTGCGTAAGAAAGTTAACCCACTGTGGATTATCGTTGGCTTCTTTGTCATCGGTATCGCGGGCTATGCTGTTGGCCTGCTGGGTCTGTAAGACGTTGCGTTAAACGCCGGGGGCTTGCCCCCGGCTTTTTTTATCTGGAGGATGAATGACGATCACGGACATCGTACTGGTTTTGTTTATTGTTGCCCTTCTGGCTTATGCCATTTACGACGAATGGATCATGCCGCGACGTCATGGCGCGACGCTGCTGTCTATCCCCCTGCTACGTCGCGGCCGCGTTGATGCCTTCATCTTTGCCGGCCTGCTGGTGATTCTGATTTATAACAACGTAATGAACGGCGGTGCATTATTAACCACATGGTTATTATGTGCGCTGGCATTAATGGCGATCTATCTGTTCTGGATCCGGGCGCCCAAAATCCTCTTCAAAAAGGATGGGTTCTTTTTCGCCAATGTATGGATAGAATATAACCGTATTAAAGAGATGAATTTATCGGAAGATGGCGTGCTGGTGATGCAATTAGAACAGCGGCGTCTGCTCATTCGGGTACGGAATATAGACGACCTGGAAAAAATATACAAATTACTTGTTAAAACTCAATAAGTTAAAATTATAGCACTGGCTATATTTGGACTGGTTTTCTCCGCACAATTATAGCCAAAGCTATATTAGACAATAAAATCCACTTATATTTATTAACGTTATTCTCACCAATAAGCCCAAATGAAAATCGTTATCAAGAAGTTAGTGAAATTATAATTCCTGAATATTGTTTTAACGGCTAAAAATATGTTAAGGTTGCGCCCGTCGTTGGGGAGTAGCCGATTTCCTTTCAAGGAAATGTACGTGTCAACATACTCGTTGCAAAACGTGGCACGTACGGACAGTTCATATCAGAACTGTCAGGCGAGACCATAGATACATCTACTGCTGTTTACTGGGGGCAGTGATGTGTCATATGGAGATCCCGGTCTGGACGCACTTATGAATCTCTCAGCAACACTTCTACTGGCCTTTGGCATGTCGATGGACGCATTTGCGGCCTCGATGGGGAAAGGCGCCACCCTGCATAAACCTAAATTCTCTGAAGCACTGCGCACTGGCCTTATCTTTGGCGCAATCGAAACCCTGACGCCGCTTATCGGCTGGGGTTTGGGTATGCTGGCAAGCCAGGTTGTGCTGGAGTGGAATCACTGGATCGCCTTTGTGCTGCTGGTCTTCCTCGGTGGGCGTATGGTCATTGAAGGTTTTCGCAACGAGCGTTGTGAAGATGACGCGCCGGTTCGCCGTCACGGCTTCTGGCTGCTGGTGACTACCGCGATTGCCACCAGCCTGGATGCGATGGCGGTGGGCGTCGGTCTGGCATTTCTGCAGGTTAATATTATCGCCACCGCCCTGGCCATTGGCTGCGCGACATTCATCATGTCAACGCTGGGGATGATGATCGGTCGGTATATTGGCCCGCTGTTGGGTAAACGGGCCGAAATTCTGGGAGGCGTTGTACTGATAGGTATTGGTGTACAAATCCTCTGGAGCCACTTCGCAGGTTAATCGACACGCTGCCAGCAGTGGATGCTGAAATCCGTCTGGCAACGGAATACCTTCTCGTTCTTCAATGCGTCCCATACCGCCGGTTTTGCCCGCCAGGCAAACGGCGTCATCTGTAACAAGGCTACCGCCTCTTCTCCGCTCAGGTTCATCTCATACCCGAGTTCTTGCTCGTCAGCCAGTCGGAAACCGCTCAGTTGCTCAGAATGTGGAGCGTGAAGCTGTACCTCATCGTAAATCAGACCTTTTAGCTCCATCAGATGGCGTGGCCCTGGCGTCACGGTGATCACCCAACCCCCTGCTTTCACCACTCGCGCCAACTCTTCGCCTTTGCACGGGGCATAGATGCG
The DNA here is from genome assembly GCF_002430365.1 of Leclercia sp. UBA5958. Lineage (NCBI taxonomy): Bacteria > Pseudomonadati > Pseudomonadota > Gammaproteobacteria > Enterobacterales > Enterobacteriaceae > Leclercia > Leclercia sp. UBA5958. The sequence goes on from NZ_DJCE01000008.1 coordinate 250,491, forward strand.
GATAACCGCGTCCATGCTGTTATCGTTAAACGGCAAGCGATGGCTGGAGGCCACACAAAAAGTCACGGCAGGGTAGCGTTTGGCGGCAGCGCGAATAGCGACCTTAGAGACATCGAGGCCAAACGTGCTTGCCCCCTTTTGCCGGGCGATATCTGCAAACGCGGCGGTGTAATAGCCTTCACCACAGCCGATATCCAGAATCGTGGCGGCGTTTTCAGCCAGTTTCGTTGCCAGCAAGTGCCCAACCCGGTCGCGCAGTGGCTGATAATGGCTGGCGTCCAGGAAAGCCCGGCGTGCCTGCATCATCTCTGCGCTGTCACCCGGATCTTTAGAGCGTTTATGCTGTACCGGCAGCAAGTTAACATACCCCTCTTTCGCCAAATCGTAGCGGTGCCCCTGTGGGCAGGCATAGCTTTTATCGGTTAGCACCAGCGGCGCATGGCAAAGTGGACAACAGAAGGACATGGTAACTCCAGGCAATCGTAAAGGGCGAGAGTTTACCGCTAATTGCCCGGTTATAAAACGCCTGACTTAACGCATCACAATGAGATGGCTCGATTCCGGAGCGAGACCATCGGGTGGGATATTTTCGAGCCGAAGCACATCTCCCATTATCTGGCTAAAGACCGGAGCCGACACCGCCCCGCCATAGTAGGCGCCGTTCTGGGGATCGTTAATTACCACCGCCAGCGCAAAGCGCGGACGACTGGCGGGCGCAACGCCGGCAGTATAGGCCACGTATTTATCGACATACTTACCGCTCTCATCAATCTTTTTCGCGGTACCGGTCTTAACGGCAACCCGGTAGTCACGTACCGCCGCTTTCACGCCGCCGCCGCCCGGCAGCGCCACGCTCTCCATCATATGCTCGACCTCTTTCACAATCTCTGGCGGCATGACCTGGGTGCCCAATACCGGGGGATCGATACGCGTGATCGACAGGGGACGCTCTACGCCGTAGCTACCAATAGTGGCATAGACGTGTGCCAACTGCAGTGGCGTGACCATCAGTCCATAGCCAAAGGAGAACGTAGCCCGATCCAACTGACTCCAGAATTTGCGTTCAGGTAGCAGGCCGCTGCTTTCGCCGGTTAGGCCCAGCCCGGTGCTGCGTCCAAAACCAAAGCCTTTATAAGTATCCAGCAGGCGCTGAATGGGCATCGCCAGCGAAAGGCGTGATACCCCGGTATCGCTCGATTTTTGCAAAATGCCGGTCATCGTCAGCTCAGGATAGTAACCTACGTCGCGGATACGGTGTCCGGCCAGCGTATAGGGATGCGTATCGATTACGCTGTCAGGCTGTACCAGCCCTTGCTTCAGAGCGGTCATCAGCACCAGCGGCTTAACGGTTGAGCCGGGTTCGAAGGTGTCGCTAATGGCGCGGTTGCGGAAATCGTTCAAGGTTGCCCCTTCACGATTATTGGGGTTGAAGTCCGGGAAGCTCGCCATGCTGAGAATTTCACCCGTCCGCACGTCAATCAGTACTGCTGCACCGGATTCCGCTTTGTTCCAGGCGACGGCATTATCCAGGGCATCCTCTGTAATCGTCTGCAATCGTGCATCAATGCTGAGGTGAATAGTATGAGCGGGGACCGGTGGCTGCTCGGTGATATTTTCAATGACATGCCCATATCGGTCTTTACGTACCTTGCGCAGGCCCGGTTTGCCAGTGAGCTGTCGATTAAAGCTCTTTTCAATCCCTTCTATACCCTGCCCATCAATATTGGTAAAACCAATTAAGTTGGCCGCTACGTGTCCTGAAGGGTAAAAACGGCGCGACTCATCTCGTAGGTTAATGCCAGGCAGATGCAGTTTCTCGATCCATTGCGCCTGCGCCGGTTCGATCTGTCGAGCCAGGTAAATGAAACGACCACGCGGATTACTATTGATACGCTGCGACAAGGTGTCGAGCGAGAGATGCAGTGTGTTCGCCAGGGCTTGCCAGCGGTCATCAAACCCTACGCCCCCCTTCTCCCGCACCGTTTTGGGGTCGGCCCAGACCGCCTGAACCGGCACGCTCACTGCCAGCGGCCTGCCCTCCCGGTCAACTATCATTCCGCGAGGTGCATCGATGGGTACCTCACGCAAGGAGCGCCTATCCTCCTGCGCCACCAGCGTGTCCGGCTTGATAATTTGTAACCAGGCCACGCGAGCCAGTAGAAAAACGAGGCTGCAAAGTATGACAAAGCAGAGTAAAGCAAAACGCGTCGGGGTGAAATTTGCTGCGGGGTTGAAAGGTCTTTTTTTCACCGTGGCTCCAGGGCTATTAAACAACGCCCTGATTTAACGGGAAATTTGCACGGTGCGGGTAAAAACAATGCTAATAACTTCGCAGCTTTGCAACAAACTGCGAACAGAAGGCCTTGTGTTAACACTTTGAAAAGCAGGCATTAAAAAGCCCCGCATTAACGCGAGGCTTTATGTGCTCAGCTGAAACGACCTGGCGTTTCAACGTTGGCAGGGGTTCGATCAGATAGCGGTTACGTTAACAGCAGCCGGACCTTTCTGGCCGTCCTGAATTTCGAACTCAACGTTCTGGCCTTCAGCCAGAGTTTTGAAGCCATTGCCCTGGATTGCAGAGAAGTGTACGAATACATCTTTGCTGCCGTCAGCTGGGGTAATGAAGCCAAAACCTTTAGACTCGTTGAACCACTTAACTTGACCTTTAATCTTTGCCATTTGCAAAATTCCTTAGAGTGTTTTCATAGCCCGCAGGCATTAACTGAGATAAAACTGAGACATTACTGCATGAGGCACTAATATAAGGTTCGGCAGAGAAGCGGTATTCAACGACAACGTGTTTACTCAGGACTTCTTTACTGAAAATGCCACACATAAACAGAACTGTACCTCGTTTGACCCAAACCGTGTTATCACATACAACGTAAATAATGGCAAGCCATTTTTAAACGTGTCTCGATCAGTCGCACAAATTCCGAAGCTAACTTGCCACAATCTGCACGGTAAGCAACGTGTGCGGTATACCGGGCCTGAGTGGTGCTTGTCCAGTCACTGTCTTCATAAGCGCTGTAATCTAAGACTTTTTTACCATAGCTCAATAACTTCCGAACGTCCAGCCAGGCTATTAATTTTTCTGGATGAGGCTATTTTGTTAGAACTTTTTCCGAAACGTTATGCACAAATGATCGTAACGGTAAAGTGGGTTGTCTTGATAAAACATTGTATATCGCTTCGCCTCTTTCTCTATTTACATTGGCAATTCTAATTTCTCTCTGCACCAAAATAATGAAACTTTTATGATCTTGCCTCAAAAAAAGGCAAGCAAAACGTTTCGATAAAAATAAAACATTAATGGTACAGGTTAATATCAGAATAATAGTAAACGAAGCGATGAATAGTCATAAGGATAAATATTGACCGATGTTTAGTATTTTGAAGTTATTGTTAATTGTGGCTGTATGATTGAGTGCCTGCCGTAGTTCAGCCACGGGTTCATCAAGCGACTCATCGGCCAGTTCGAAGACGCCCCAGTGAATGGGGATGGCAAGCGGCATTCCTAGCTGCTGCCAGAGGGAGACTGCCGAACGCGGGTCCATATGGTTTGTCGCCATGAACCATTCTGGTGCATATGCGCCTATCGGGAGGGCGATCGCATCGAGTTTACCGAAACGCTGCGCAATGGTGAGTAACTCTGGCGTATATCCGGTATCGCCGCTGAACCAAAATCGCCGTTCACTGCCCTCGAATACCCATCCGCACCAAAGCGCACAGTTCCGATCCCAAAAGCTACGCATGCTCCAGTGCTGGGCCGGAACGGCACTGTAGGTGATGCCTTGATGCACATAGCTTTGCCACCAGTCCAGTTCAACGATGTGCTTCGCGCCCCGACGTCGAAACCAGTCCCCCAGCCCCAGAGGGACAAACAGGGTAAGCTTTGGAAATCGTTGCAATAACTGACGAACGGTAGCGGAATCGAGGTGATCATAATGATTATGAGAGATGACTAGCGCATCAATGGCCGGTAGCCCAGCCACGCTAATCACCGCAGGGGTTTTGCGCAGCGGTCCGGCAAAACTTACGGGCGAGGCACGCCGGGAGAACACCGGGTCCGTGAGAATATACTGACCACTGATTCGCAGCAATAGACTGGCATGGCCCAGCCACCAGACAGCGTCTCCTTCGGGGGTAGTAAGATCGACAGGTTGGCACCAGTCATGGATAAATTTTTCATAGCCGCCGCGAGGAGGTTTCGGTAAACCGGCAGCTTTGCGCTCTTTGCGCCAGCGCTCAACGTCTCCAGGCTGGTGCCCAGCAGCAGAAGTATTGCGAAAACCCTGCGGGGTATGGTGAGGCAGGGAGGGGTTATACCAGGGATTTTTCCGGGTCATGTTCACCTCCCCAGATGCGATTAACGCTCAGCGACCAGACGAATAAAGTCGTCGCTTTCATCTTTCACGGGCGCAGCAGCGGGTTTAACCTCTTCTTCAACGTCCGGTTCATTGGCTTCACACAGACGACGAAGCAGCGCATTTTGTCTTTTCTGGAGATCAACTAACGTCTCCAGTAACTCAATTTGTTCATTTGTCCGGGAGCTGGCGCGGTTGACGAAAAACCACAGTACCAAACCCACCACCAGCAACACGACGGATATGACCAGAGATGCCATGCTAAGCACTCCAGTATTCAACAACTCACCCATTTCACCACCTCACTAAAAACGGCTATTTTACCACTCGCGTTGAGGAAGGAAATCACTTGCCATAAAAATGCCTGCTACCAGGGGATAAACTTATTGATAGAACATATACCGCTAAAAAACTGTACATCCTGATCGCACATCACATTGATCATCTGCGTCCACATAACGACGCAGGCAATCAACACTACCACCAGAATGACCCAGCGTATTTTCTTCACTACACTCTCCGTCTACTCACTTAGGCTACCAGGTTACCATGCTTAACTTAAACCGGGGCTAACTGTAACGCCATCGTCCCGTTTTCGGAATCATGTACTTGTTTCATATAGCTAACAGGATAGGCTTAGAGGCAGGAAGAACCATTATAAAAGAGGCAATGATGCGCTTAATTATTCGCACAGTTGTGATTTTAGCCCTTATCTGGATTGGTTTATTGTTGTCAGGCTACGGTATCTTGATTGGCAGTCATGAAAACGCTGCGGGGCTGGGTATCCAGTGTAAATACCTCACTGCACGTGGCACCAGCACGGCCCAGTACATCCATTCGGATAGTGGGATTATCGGCCTGACCAACTGCCCAATTTTGCGTAAAAGCGAAACGGTCGTTGATAACGGCTAACCATCGGTATTAGTGAAAAGCCGCTAACGTAGCGGCTTTTTTTTATGTGTTCAGAACGGATAGTCGTTATAGCCCATCTGTTCAGAAATTTTTCGCGCCGCGGTATGCAGCATTTCAACGTACTCATGCAGACGCTCTTCAGAGAAGCGTAGCGTCGGGAAAGAGATACTCAGGCCAGCGATCACCACACCAAAGCGGTCAAACACCGGGACGCCAATACAGCGCAGCCCTTCTTCCTGTTCCTCGTTATCTTCACCGTAACCCTGTTCACGTACCTTATCCAGTACCGTGAGTAACCCTTCCGTGGTGGTGATCGTACGCTCAGTACTGCGTTTGTACTCTACACCTTCCAGAATTTGCTTAACTTCTTCGCGGTCACGCCATGCCAGTAAAACCTTACCGATGGCCGTGCTATAGAGCGGATTACGGCGACCGATACGGGAGTACATACGCAGGTTGTACATCGAGTCGATCTTATGGATATAAACAATGCTGTCTTCGTCCAGCGCCCCCAGGTGCACAGTCTCTTTCGTCAGACGCGAGAGTTCACGCATCTGAATATCTGCGCTACGAATCAGGTCGACGTTTTGCAACGCGCGCGCGCCCAGTTCAAACAGCTTCAGGGTCAGAGAGTATTTTTCCGACTCCCCTTCCTGCGCAACATAGCCCAGTGATTTCATGGTCTGCAAAAAGCGATAAACGGTGCTTTTCGACATCATCACACGCTGTGACAGCTCGGTAATACCAATTTCGCGCTCTTCTCCAAGCGCCTGCAGGATGCCAAACACCTTCAACACAGAAGAGACAGAATCTGGTTGTTTATCCAAATCTGCGATTGCCATTTATCACCTCAAAGCAAGTGTTTTATAAAAATCAGAACTGGTTTTTATTATAAATTCGTACTGGCTTCGCTGCAATCAATCCTGGCTTACCTGGTTACAAATCTGCGACATATAACCAAAATAAGCATGTTAAAATAATTACCCTGAATATAATTACCTCTGACGCAGATCGATGACATGACCACGACTCCTCCTGATGGCCTGCCCTTACCGCAGCGCTATGGCGCGATAGCCACTATTATTATTGGCATCTCCATGGCCGTACTGGACGGGGCCATTGCCAACGTCGCGCTGCCAACCATTGCCAGCGATCTGCACGCCTCTCCTGCCAGTTCTATCTGGATTGTTAACGCCTATCAAATTGCCATCGTTATCTCGCTGCTCTCGTTCTCGTTTCTCGGGGATATGTTTGGCTATCGCCGCGTTTATCAATGCGGCCTGGTGGTCTTTACCATTACGTCGCTATTTTGCGCTCTCGCAGATAACCTCCCGATGTTGACGCTGGCACGTATTGCGCAGGGCTTTGGTGGTGCGGCGCTAATGAGCGTTAATACCGCGTTAATCCGGCTCATCTTTCCGAAGCGCCAGCTTGGGCGCGGCATGGGCATTAACTCGTTTATTGTGGCGGTCTCTTCCGCCGCGGGACCGACCCTCGCAGCGGCGATCCTCTCCGTGGCCTCCTGGCAGTGGTTATTCCTCATTAACGTACCGCTGGGCGTTGTGGCGCTGCTCTTTGCGCTGCGTTTTCTTCCCGCGAATGCGGCGAAGAGCAGCATGCCGCGCTTCGATCTGCCGAGCGCCGTCATGAACGCCCTGACCTTCGGTTTGCTTATTACTGCGCTCAGCGGCTTTGCTCAGGGGCAATCGCGGCTCTTAATCGCCGGTGAAGTGATGGCATTATTGATTATCGGCTTCTTTTTTGTCCGTCGTCAGCTCGCCCTGCCGGTGCCGCTGCTGCCGGTAGACTTACTGCGTATTCCGCTCTTCTCCCTCTCTATTTGCACCTCGATTTGCTCGTTCTGCGCGCAAATGCTGGCCCTGGTTTCGTTGCCCTTCTTCCTGCAAAGCGTGGTGGGACGTTCGGAAGTGGAGACGGGACTGCTCCTGACCCCCTGGCCGCTGGCAACCATGGTGATGGCCCCGCTGGCAGGCTACCTGATTGAGCGTCTGCATGCCGGATTACTGGGGGCACTGGGACTGGCCGTGATGGCATCCGGCTTATTTGCCCTGGCTTTGCTGCCCGCCGCCCCGGGCGATCTGGATATCATCTGGCGTATGATTTTATGCGGCGCGGGGTTTGGACTGTTTCAGTCGCCTAATAATCACACGATCATCACCGCCGCCCCCCCCCACCGCAGCGGAGGAGCCAGCGGTATGCTCGGCACGGCGCGCCTGCTGGGGCAGAGTAGCGGCGCTGCGCTGGTGGCATTAACGTTCAATATGGCCGGCGATAAGGGTACGCATGTGGCTTTGATCACCGCAGGTGCCCTCGCGACGCTTGCGGCGGTAATAAGCGGTATGCGGATCACCCAGTCTAAACGCAGCTAATAAAAAAGCGCGTCAAATGACGCGCTTTATTTGTCTGCCCGGGCGGGCTTACTTCAGATATTCCCCACTACGTAACGCTTCGATACGTTTATCCAGCGGCGGGTGAGACATGAACAGCTCGCTCAGCGATTTAGATTTACCGTTGATGCAGAATGCCATCATGGTGTTTGCTTCCTGCGGTTCGTAGCTGGTTTTCAGACGCTGCAGGGCAGCAATCATCTTCTCGCGACCCACCAGTTTTGCCGAGCCCGCATCCGCGTGGAATTCACGGTGGCGGGAGAACCACATGGTGATAATGCTTGCCAGGATACCAAACACCAGCTCCAGCACCATTGAAACTGCAAAGTAGATCAGTGGGTTGCCGTTGTTACCTTCACCTTCATCACGGTTGCCGCCCATAAATCCGGCCGCGATCTGCGCCAGAATACGTGAGATAAAGATCACGAAGGTGTTCACTACGCCCTGGATCAGGGTCATAGTCACCATATCACCATTGGCAATGTGGCTAATTTCGTGAGCGATAACCGCTTCGGCTTCGTCACGGCTCATGTTCTGCAGCAGGCCAGTGCTGACGGCAACCAGTGAGGCGTCACGACGCGCACCCGTTGCGAAGGCGTTGATATCCGGCGCGTGGTAAATAGCCACCTGTGGCATTGCGATACCTGCCTGGCGGGACTGGTTTGCCACGGTGGTCATCAGCCACTGTTCCATATCATTGCGGGGTTGCTCAATCACTTCGCCGCCCACGGATTTGAGCGCCATCCACTTCGACATCAGCAAAGATACAAAGGAGCCACCAAAACCAAACAGCAGCGCCATAATTAACAAGCCCTGAACGCTGCTCGACTGAATTCCCGTCAGGCTTAGCACGAGCCCGAAGACCACCATCACCGCAAGGTTGGTGAGCAGGAAGAGCGCGATTCGCATCATAATTTTCTTTTAACCTCAGTTTAACAAAACGCACTATGCGATTACCCACATCGTATGGGTATTGCGGCTATTTTCAAGGATTCAGGGGGCGTAAGTCACCAGAAAGACACAACTTTACATTAGAAATGGACTCGCTTACCGCAGCATGCAGAAAGCAAAAAAACGGGCACAATTTCTTGTGCCCGTGGGGGGATTATTTTGTCGGAGCGGGCTCAGCCGCGGGCCGATCTTTTTCCTGTTTCGCCAGGTCAATGGCGATTTTTACCGTTTCGTCCAGATAAGGATCGGGCTCCTGGTAATCTTTCGGTAGATCGTCCAGTTTTTTGAGCAGCGGTTTGCCTTCGCGTTTGAAACGATCGTTAATGCGCGCCAGGCGGGTTGCATCATCTTCTTCGTTCTCTTTCTCACGCTGAGCGTAGTTCAGGGAGACAATATTTCGCTTCGCCTTTAGCGCATTGAAGCGGGCAATGTCCTTCATGATGTACTGGAATTCCGGATCTTTCGCGATACGTTCGTCATGCTGTTTTAACAGCGCCGGACCAAACTGCGTCATATCACCGGACTTCACGTAGGTGGCAGCGTTAATGCTATCCCACGGCAGTGCATTATCCTCGAACTTCTCGCCGGTTTCCGTCTCTTCATTGCCGGTCGGCATGATGATATCTGGCGTCACGCCTTTACGCTGCGTACTGCCACCGTTCACGCGATAGAATTTCTGAATGGTGTACTGGACAGACCCCAGAGCCGGCCATTCCGGACGGAGCATCTGATCGTAAATACGGTTCAGGGAGCGATACTGCTGTACCGTACCTTTACCGAAGGTTGGCTCGCCGACCACCAGGGCACGTCCATAATCCTGCATTGCCGCCGCAAAGATTTCAGAAGCAGAGGCGCTGAAGCGGTCTACCAGTACGACGAGTGGGCCTTTGTAATAAACTACGCCATCGGTATCGGCATCTTCACGCACTTTACCGTTGTTATCACGAACCTGAACGACCGGGCCGGACGGAATGAACAGACCAGAGAGCGAAACCGCTTCAGTCAAGGCACCGCCGCCGTTAGTACGCAGATCGATGATCACACTGCTGACGTTCTGTTTTTCGAGCTTCTGCAGCTGCACTTTTACATCGTCCGTCAGGCCGACGTAGAAACCTGGGATATCCAGTACCCCAACCTTCTCTTTACCGACGGTTTTCACCGACATTTTGACTGCGCGGTCTTCCAGACGGATACGCTCGCGGGTCAACGTAATGATACGGGTTTTCGTGCCTTTCCCGGCAGGCAAGATCTCAAGGCGCACTTTGCTGCCTTTAGGCCCTTTGATCAGGGCAACAACGTCATCCAGACGCCAGCCAATCACATCGACCATATTCTGGCCCGTCTGGCCGACACCAACGATGCGATCGCCAACGCTAATGGCCTTACTCTTGGCAGCAGGGCCACCCGCAACCATAGAGTTGATAACGGTATAGTCGTCATCCATCTGCAGCACCGCGCCAATCCCCTCGAGTGAGAGGCTCATCTCGGTATTGAACTGTTCGGTGTTGCGTGGGGAAAGATAGTTGGTGTGAGGATCAATTTCGTGCGCGAAGGCAGTCATCGCCAGCGAGAACACATCTTCGCTGTTGGTCTGCGCCAGGCGGCGAATAGCAAATTTGTAGCGGCGGGTCAGCGTTTCGCGGATCTCTTTCTCATCTTTACCGGTGAGTTTGAGGCTCAGCTGATCGTACTTCACTTTACCGTCCCACAGCGCATTCAGCTCGGCTTCATCTTTAGGCCACGGCGATTTGCTGCGATCGAGATTAAAGGTGTCGTTGCCGGTAAAGTCCATCGGACGCGCCAGCACCTTGAGCGCATATTCATAACGCTCAAAACGACGCTTCTGCGCCAGATTGTACAGGTCGTAGAAGAGGTCGAGTTTACCGCTGCGCAGTTCGTCACCCACCACCGATTTACGCTTCGCAAACTGCTCGACATCGCTGGCCAGCAGAACGTTGTGGCTATAATCCAGCAGGTTCAGATAGCGGTCAAAGATTTTGCCTGAGAAAGCCTGATCGAGGTCGAACTGACGGTAATGCGAGCGAGTGAAGCGCGATGTAACGCGCTCACTGACCGTTGCGTGCTGGGTCTCTTCCTTCAGAACCGGAATTTGATCCACCCGCGTAATCTCGTCCACCGCAAAAGCGTGGCCTGTTATAGCAAACAGGCCAGCCAGCGCGGTGAGCTTAAAAAATGTGTTCATGCCGGGCCTGGCCTCCGTTTCAGAACAACAAGTGCTCTGCGCGTACAATCATTGACATACCAGAAGTCAGCTGTACTCGTACGCCATCTTTGGTGATTTCCGTTACGGTGGCGTCCATAGCGTTATTACCCGCTTTCACCTTCAGTGCCTGACCCACGCTCAGCGCGTTGATATCAGAAACCGGGGTATGGCGCTGCTCTTCACGAGGCGCACGAGGGGCTTTCGCTGCTGGTTTATCAGCACGAGGCTTACGCTCGGTGTTGTCGGTACGACGCTGGGCCGGACGAGGTTTACGCTCACGACGTGGCGCCTCTTCCTGACCGTTCGCCGCTGCAGCTTCGCGTTTTTTCGCCTGCTGCTCAGCACGCTGAGCCTGTACGCGTGCTTTGGCTTCTTCGAGCTGCTTACGCGCATGTTCTACGTGTTGCTCATCCAGCACACCGCATGGGTTGCCATCAAGATCAACACGCGTTGCGCCCGCTTTGATACCGTACAGGTAGCGCCAGCTCGATGTATAAAGACGTAATGCGGAACGAAGTTGGGTCTTGCTGAGATTCAGCTCGCCCTCAACACGCGATACGAGATCCTGGAAGATACCAATCTTCAGGGGGCGTGCTTCGCCTTCGGCACTGAAACAGTGAGGAAAACGTTCGGCCAGAAATGCGATAACTTCTTTACTGCTATTCAACTTAGGTTGATTTTCCATGAAATTTCCTGATTACAACGGACGTTGCCAACTCGCCGCAGGCATGAACAGGCGTCATTATAATGACGCCATCGGTAAATGCTACGTTATCCGTTGATTATCCTGCGACACTCGCAAAGAATTTTTGATAATCGGTCGCCGCCAGCACGTTTTCGAGATTCGCCACCAGCTCGCGCAGCCCCTGCTCATCCTCGTGTGAGAAGCGGCCAAAGGCCGTACTGTCGATATCCAGTACGCCAATAATCTGATTTTTGACCTGCAGAGGCAGGACGATTTCAGAATTACTGGCTGCGTCGCAGGCAATGTGCCCGTCAAATGCGTGAACATCTTCCACACGCTGCACCTGATTTTGCGCCACGGCGGTACCACACACGCCGCGCCCTACCGGGATACGCACACAGGCCAGACGGCCCTGGAACGGCCCCAACACCAGGGTTTCGCCTTCCAGTAAATAAAATCCCGCCCAGTTGACTTCACTCAGACGCTCAAACAACAATGCACTGGTATTTGCCAGGGTGGCTAAAAAACTGGTTTCACCTGCCATTAATGCCTGAAAATCACGGTTGAGATCCGTGTAGAATTCTGTTTTGTTCATTATTCAATCACTTGGTTGACTTACAAAATTACAGCATAGCCTATTAAAATAAGCATTAAATGCGTTCATGCTCAAGATGAATCCATACATGAGTTAAGATAACTATTAACTATCCTTTTCATGCGCGACCCATGGCACTTAAAACACCGAAAATAACGCCAGTAAAAAAGATAACCGTGCATTCCGTCGGCGACGCACTGCCTCGTGCACATTATCAGCGTTGCCCGCAATGCGATACGCTTTTTACGTTGCCAAAGATGAAATCGCACCAAAGTGCTTATTGTCCTCGCTGCGACGCTAAAATTCGTGATGGACGTGACTGGTCCTTGACCCGACTGGCGGCGATGGCGGTCACCATGCTGCTGCTCATGCCGTTCGCCTGGAGCGAACCGCTGCTGCATCTGTATCTTCTCGGGGTGCGCATCGATGCCAACCTCCTGCAGGGGATTTGGCAGATGAGTCAGCAGGGCGATCCCCTCACCGCCTCCATGGTGCTGTTCTGTACCGTCGGCGCGCCAGCAGTGTTAGTGGCGGCTATTGCTTATCTGTGGCTGGGCAACATCCTGGGAATGAATTTGCGTCCGGTACTGTTAATGCTGGACAGGCTTAAAGAGTGGGTCATGCTGGATATTTATCTGGTGGGCATTGGCGTGGCCTCCATCAAGGTCCAGGATTACGCCTTCCTCCAGCCAGGCATCGGCCTTCTGGCATTTATTGCCCTGGTATTGCTGAGTATCTTGACGATGATTCACCTCAACGTTGAGCAATTGTGGGAGCGATTTTACCCACAACGCCCTGCTACCCGCTATGATCCCGCATTGCGGGCCTGTCTCGGTTGCCACTTTACCGGGCTGCCGGATGCGCGCGGACGCTGTCCGCGCTGCCATATCCCGCTACGCCTGCGTCGCCATAATAGCCTGCAAAAGTGCTGGGCTGCGCTAATTGCCTCGATGGTATTGCTGTTGCCTGCTAATCTTTTGCCCATCTCGATCATTTATGTGAACGGCGAACGGCAGGCAGATACCATCATGTCGGGGATTATTTCGCTGGCAGACAGCAATATCGCTGTCGCCGCGATTGTCTTCATCGCCAGTATTCTGGTGCCCTTTACCAAAGTTCTGGTGATGTTTACCCTGCTAATCAGCATTCATTTCAAATGTGAGCAAGGGCTGAAAACCCGTATCTTATTATTACGTTTCGTCACCTGGATTGGCCGTTGGTCAATGCTCGATTTGTTTGTTATTGCCTTAATGATGTCGCTGATCAATCGCGATCAGCTCCTCGCTTTTACTATGGGACCCGCAGCGTTCTATTTCGGCTCTGCGGTGATATTGACTATTCTTGCAGTGGAATGGCTGGACAGCCGCTTACTTTGGGACGCACATGAGTCAGGAAACGCCCGCTTCGCCGACTGAAGCGAGAATTAAAACGAAACGTCGTATTTCACCGTTCTGGTTACTGCCTGTCATCGCGCTAATGATCGCGGGATGGCTGATCTGGACCAGCTACCAGGATCGCGGCAACAGCATCACCATCGACTTCCAGAATGCGGATGGCATCGTGGCTGGCCGCACCCCTGTGCGTTTTCAGGGGGTGGAAGTTGGCACCGTACAGGATATTTCGCTGGATAAAAAACTGAACAAAATTCAGGTTCGCGCCAGTATCAAATCCGACATGAAAGATGCCTTGCGCGAAGAGACCCAGTTCTGGCTGGTCACGCCAAAAGCCTCCCTGGCCGGGGTCTCCGGGCTAGATGCGCTGGTCGGCGGTAACTATATTGGCATGATGCCGGGCAAAGGCGAGCCGCAGGATCACTTTACCGCGCTGGATACTCAGCCGCGCTACCGTCTGAACAATGGCGATCTGATGATTCACCTGCATGCGCCCGATCTGGGATCGCTGAACAGCGGTTCGCTGGTCTACTTCCGTAAAATCCCCGTTGGGCGCGTTTATGACTATGCCATCACGCCTAACAAGCAGGGGGTGACGATTGACGTCCTGATCGAACGCCGCTTCACGAACCTGGTGAAAAAAGGGAGCCGCTTCTGGAATGTCTCCGGGGTAGATGCCGATATCAGCCTGAGCGGCGCAAAAGTGCAGCTCGAAAGTCTGGCCGCACTGGTTAACGGTGCTATCGCGTTTGACTCACCGGAAGACTCCAGCCCGGCCAAACCGGAAGATAACTTTGGTTTGTACGAAGATCTGGCTCACAGTCAGCGTGGGGTTATTGTGAAGCTGGCCCTTCCCTCAGCTGAAGGTTTAAAAGCCAACTCCACGCCGCTGATGTACCAGGGTCTCCAGGTCGGTCAGTTGACTAAACTGACGCTGAACCCAGGAGGTTCCGTTACCGGTGAGATGACGGTCGACCCGAGCGTGGTGGATCTGCTGCGTGAAGATACTCGCCTTGAACTGCGCAGCCCAAAACTGTCGCTGAATAATCCAAGTATTAGCTCCCTGCTGACGGGCAGCACCTTTGAGCTGATCCCCGGCGGCGGTGAGCCCACCAATACTTTCGTGATTGCCCCTGCGGATAAAGCCTTGCTACAAAAACCCGGCGTTGCCACCGTAACCCTGAGTGCGCCGGAAAGCTACGGCATCGAGGCCGGACAGCCGCTGGTTTTGCATGGGGTTCAGGTCGGCCAGGTACTGGAGCGCAAGTTGACCAGTAAAGGCGTCAGCTTCTCGGTCGCCATCGATCCCGAGTTCCGGGAATTGATTCACGGTGACAGCAAATTTATCGTGAACAGCCGTGTCGATGTCAAAGTCGGGCTGGATGGCATTGAGTTCCTTGCCGCCAGCGCCAGCGAATGGGTCAGCGGCGGTATTCGTATTCTGCCTGGCGCCAAAGGGGAGCTGCGTAATAGTTACCCTCTTTACGCTAATCTCGATAAAGCGCTGGAGAACAGCCTTAGCGATCTGCCGACCACGACCCTCACGCTGACTGCCGACACCCTACCGGACGTGCAGGCAGGCTCCGTGGTGCTATACCGTAAATTCGAAGTGGGTGAAGTGATTACCGTGCGCCCAAGGGCCAATGCCTTTGATATCGATCTGCATGTCAAACCGGAGTACCGCAATCTGCTAACCGCCAATAGCGTGTTCTGGGCAGAAGGCGGAGCCAAAGTTCAGCTCAACGGCAGTGGGTTAACGGTGCAAGCCTCTCCACTTTCGCGCGCCCTGAAAGGAGCCATCAGCTTTGATAACTTAAGTGGTGCAGGCGCCACCCAGCGTAAGGGGGATAAACGGATACTTTATCCATCCGAAACCGCCGCGCGTGCGGTGGGCGGGCAGATTACGCTCCACACCTTTGATGCGGGCAAGCTGGCAGAAGGGATGCCGATTCGCTATCTGGGCATTGATATTGGCCAGGTCCAGTCCCTGAAGCTGATTACCGCCCGTAACGAAGTGCAGGCGAAGGCGGTACTTTACCCCGAGTATGTCGACACCTTCGCCCGGGCCGGTACGCGTTTCTCGGTCATCACGCCCCAGATCTCCGCTGCCGGTGTGGAACATCTCGATACTATTCTTCAGCCTTATATCAACGTCGAGCCAGGCCGGGGTAATGCGCGTCGTGACTTTGAACTGCAGGAAGCCACCATCACCGACTCGCGCTATCTGGATGGGCTAAGTATCGTGGTGGAGGTACCAGAGGCAGGTTCACTGGGCATCGGTACACCGGTCCTGTTCCGCGGCATCGAAGTGGGTACGGTTACTGGCCTGACGCTGGGGACGCTCTCCGATCGCGTTATGGTTGGCCTGCGTATCAGCGAACGTTACCAGCATCTGGTGCGCAATAACTCCGTTTTCTGGCTGGCCTCAGGCTATTCGCTTGATTTCGGCCTGGTAGGCGGCGTGGTGAAAACCGGTACCTTTAACCAGTTTATCCGGGGCGGTATTGCCTTTGCGACTCCGCCTGGCACACCGCTGGCACCGAAAGCCCAGCCGGGTAAACATTTCCTGCTGCTGGAAAAAGAGCCGAAAGAGTGGCGTGAGTGGGGAACCGCCCTGCCGCGCTAAGCTGCACGCTCCGGTGTCAACCCACCGGAGCGTTTATGGTACACTGCGCGCCTCTTTGACTCCCTGTGGTGCGCCCGTGACTCAACGTCCCGTATATCTTCCTGAAGACTTCCTGGTGCAGATGCGCCAGGCCATGCCTGAACATCTCTCTTTCGATGCGTTTATCGCTGCCTGCCAGCGCCCTCTCCGGCGCAGTATTCGCGTAAATACGCTCAAGATAAGCGTGAGCGATTTTCTCACGCTGGTCGCCCCTTACGGCTGGCAACTTACGCCGGTTCCCTGGTGTGAAGAGGGATTCTGGATCGAGCGTGATGACGAAGAGGCCTTGCCGCTGGGCAGTACCGCAGAACATCTATCCGGTCTGTTTTACATTCAGGAAGCCAGCTCCATGCTGCCGGTTGCCGCCCTGTTTGCCGATGGCGAATCACCCACGCGGGTGATGGACGTGGCCGCTGCGCCGGGCTCTAAAACGACCCAGATTGCCGCCAGAATGGGCAACCAGGGGGCTATTCTGGCCAATGAGTTTTCTGCCAGCCGGGTCAAGGTGCTGCATGCCAATATCAGCCGCTGCGGTATTAGCAACGTAGCATTAACCCATTTCGATGGCCGCGTATTCGGCGCAGCCCTGCCGGAGGCTTTCGACGCCATTCTGCTCGATGCCCCCTGCTCCGGTGAAGGGGTGGTCCGTAAGGATCCGGACGCCCTGAAAAACTGGTCAGTAGAGAGTAACCAGGCGATCGCGGCGACCCAGCGTGAGCTCATTACCAGCGCGTTTCACGCCCTGCGACCTGGCGGTACGCTGGTTTACTCCACCTGTACCCTTAATCGCGACGAAAATGAAACGGTCTGCCTGTGGCTGAAAGCGCAGTATCCGAACGAGGTCGAGTTCCTGCCGCTGGATGGACTCTTTGCCGGGGCAAAAGAGGCCACTACCCCCGAGGGCTTCCTGCACGTCTTCCCGCAAATTTTTGATTGCGAGGGTTTCTTCGTGGCTCGCCTGCATAAAATTGCCTCTGTCGAACCGCTCCCGGCCCCGACCTTTAAGCCTGGCACCTTTCCTTTCATGCCAGTTAGAAACAAAGAAGCGACGCTCATTACCGCGGCGGCAAATCGGAGCGGCCTGAACTGGGGAGAGCATCTGCGTTTATGGCAGCGTGATAAAGAGATCTGGCTCTTCCCGGTGGAGATGGAACCGCTAATTGGTAAAGTGCGTTTCTCCCGCATTGGTATACGCCTGGCAGAAGTCCATAATAAAGGCTATCGCTGGCAACACGAGGCGGTAGTTGCGCTGGCAGGTGACAGCAACTGCTTTGAACTCAGCTGGCAGGAAGCCGAGGAGTGGTATCGTGGGCGTGATGTTTACCCGGAGGTGATGCCCACCGGAGACGATGCGATTGTCACTTTCCAGGGCATTCCAATTGGTCTGGCGAAAAAAGTGGGGTCGCGCCTGAAAAATAGCTATCCACGTGAACTGGTTCGTGACGGTCGGCTCTTTACCGGTAACGCTGAAAAAGGCTAAAAAAGGCACTTTTTTACTGGCGCGATTGCTTTTCCTTTACCAGGCTAAAAGATGGGTGACCATACTGGTCGTACCAGAATTAGCCTGTATACCGGAGAGCATTATGACGAAAACCAATGTGCGCATTGGCGCATTCGAAATCGATGACGCCGAGTTGTCTGGCGAAAATCAAGGCGATCGAACGTTACGGATCCCCTGTAAATCCGACCCGGATCTCTGCATGCAGTTAGACGCATGGGATGCCGATACCAGTGTCCCCGCGATTCTCGATGGAGAACATTCAGTCCTGTACCGTGAGCACTACGATCATCAATCTGATGCCTGGATCATGCGCCTTGCCTGATTCAAAGAGAACCCGCCCACAGGCGGGTTATTTATCTCATAATTACCTCTCCCTCCAATCATCCCCTACAATATCAGTACGGTAGTTAATTTTGAGGACGTGATGTTCGCACTGGTTCTGTTTGTGTGTTACTTGGACGGTGGTTGTGACGATATTGTGGTGGATGTCTATAACACCGAAGAGCAATGCGTTGCCTCCATGGACAATCAGCGAATACGCCACGGCGGTTGCTACCCGGTAGAGGATTTTATCGATGGATTCTGGCGGCCTGCGCAGGAGTATGCCGATTTCTAATCACTGCAGCTGCGCCAGCGTCAAGGTGCCATCAAAGACCGCGCCGGTATCAATATAGTGAAGGCCGGCAAAATCGATGCGTTTTTCCAGTGGCGTGTGACCAAACCAAAAGTGGTCGGCGCCGCCAATCCCCTCCCCTTTTCCTGCCATCAGCTTGCTAATGCGGCTGCGATCCCACAGCAAGCTATGCTTATCTACGGGTTTATCCCGCACATAACAGGAGGCAGGGTAATCTGCATGGGCAATCACGTTCAGGCCGTTTCGGCAGGTGATCTCGATTACCCAGGGTAGCTTGTCGCAAGCAGCAAAGAGGGTCAGCGCCTGAGCTTTTGAATCATCGTCCAGCTCAGCAAACCATGCACCACCATTCATCAGCCAGAGCGCATAGGTCTGAGATGCAATCGCATCCAGTGCCATCTGCTCATGGTTTCCCCGTACGGCGCGAAACCATTTTTCAGTGATAAGGTGCAGGCACTTCAGGCTTTCTGGGCCGCGATCGATGAGATCCCCTACGGAAATAAGGAGATCCTGATAGGGATTAAATTTCTGACGCTTTAGATGCTGCATCAGCAGTTGATAGCAGCCGTGAATATCGCTGACCACCCAGACGTGCCGCCAGCGATGGCCATCAAGTGAAAGATACATAACGCCTCCTCGCGCACTGTATTGGCCCGTCAGACGAAAGGGAGAAATGGCCTGCGAAATTAAATAATTACTCCTGAAAATGACAATATCGCGTTCAGATCGTAAGGAGCTAAAATGGGTTCTCGCCAAATCGCTGCTTTCATTACTATCAAACAAAAATTTAACAAAACGACAAAAAAGCGCTGGACTCCTGCCTGCCCCGTTGTGGTATGGTTTAAAGAATTATCAGGGATGAAATCGATCTGCAAAAATATGCAATGGAAATAGCATTTATTTTCAAGCAGATAAAAAGAGACCGAATACGATTCCTGTATTCGGTCCAGGGAAATGGCTCTTGGGAGAGAGCCGTGCGCTAAAAGTTGGCATTAATGCAGGCTTAAGTCGCCTTGCACTATAAGAATAGATGACAGCGCCAGGTTTTCCAGTCCGCATCAAAAGTGGTCAGAAAAAAAGCGCTCGCCTGTTCTTAAACAAAAAAAACCGCAACGCTTCCAAAGAGAAGCCTGCGGTTTTTTTACTGGAAAGGCGTTATTAGCAGAGCTTGCTGGCGCGCTCAATAAACGGGGCCAGACTCATCTTCTGTCCTGGGTTAGCCAGGTCATCAACCTGAATCACGCTGATTGGCTGACCACTACTTTTACCGCTTTTCACCTGCTGTTGTGCAACCTCGTTCAGGGGATACTGCACCAGAGTGCTGGGGTTGATGGCATAGAGCGCCTGACCCGGACGGCAGGTCAGCATGACCTCTTCACGGTTAAAAGCCCATTTATCTTTACCCACTTCAAACCGGCTAACGGTAATCACCTGCGGCGCAGCCATGGCGGTGGCGGAACAGGCCAGCAATAAAAGAGTAAGTACGGTTTTTTTCATCTGTTGATTCACCTTGTCAGAAGGGCTCCCAGGTAGCAAACAGGCTGACCATCGCCAGCACCAACGCCCCCAGCACAACCTCAGTCTGCGTCATTCTGATAAAAAACTGTTGCGCAGGCCCATGATGAGCAGTAAAACGCGGAACCAGAACATACCGGTTCACTAGCGCAATTGCCACCATCAACGCCACCAGCGCACATTTCAACAAAAGCATCTTTCCCCAGTCGCTGTTCAGGGGAGTGGTCCAGCCCTGGATAAGCAGTGCATTATTCACACCGCTTATCACCACCCCGGCAACGGCATAGTGGCCATAACGGGAAAAACGCATCATGGTATGGATAGCTGCATTTTGCCAGCGTCCGCGCGTCAGGCGCAGACAAAAAAGCAGCGGCAGTAAACTGCCAACCCAACTGGCGGCGCAAAGCAGATGCAGGGCATGATTAATGCGTTGCGCTAACCCTGCCGCACCGTCGTTCATCGCCGAATGACCCGTTCCGGCCAGTAACACAAACTGTGCGCAAGCTAACAGTAGCAGTAAACGTGGGCCACTTCGGGGCTCCAGCCAGGCGATACAGGCGGTAATAACGGCCAGCAGAATCTGCCATAACCAGACTCGACCAAACTGCGTGCTGGCCACAGCCTGCCAAATGTCGGGACGTATCACATCTTGCCAGCCATTCCCCATTAGCCCGCCCTGTAGCATCATCATGAGCAGCGCCGAAATGGCGCTGACTAATACCGCATATTTCTGCTGGCGCGCAAAGCGACGGGTCATAAGCCGACGCAGCGACGAGGGTGCCAGCCATGCGCTGTAGAGCGCGTTGCCGAATAGCATCATCAATGCGGCAAAATGGATAAAGCGCAGGGTGACGTAGCAAAGCCCCAGCATTTTATTTCACGCTAAAGCGGTAGCTGCCTTTTGTCTTATGGCCATCCACCGAGACCACATGCCAGTCCACTTTATAGCTGCCGGGCTTCAGGGGGGTTTCGAGCGGCACAATCAACTGAGTGTGATCCTTCTCGTTGCGTTTGATGGCGCCGGTTTTAATAATTTGCTCTTTATCCCCCGTCACCGAGACGCCACTAAAACCGGTCTCTACCCCTTCGGAAAAGTTCAGGGTCAGGGCCTGCGGAGCGGCGGTTACGGCTGCATCGGCGGCGGGATACTGGTGTTTAAGGTGCGCGTGGGCAAAAACGGCAGGTGCCGTCAGGGCTGCAAACAAAACCAGCGCGGAGCGAAAAGCGGTGTGTGCCATAATGAGCATTCCTTTTGGTTATGACTGTTTGATAAAGAATAACGCTCTATAATGCTTGCGTCGAGGATCATCCCATCCGGGCTTGCCAGCAGCCCAATCTGCAGGTAACGTTGCCCCGCAATATAAAGGAGACGGATATGCAAACCAATCTCGCCGCCCTCCCGCAGGAGGAGATGGACAAAGTGAATGTCGATTTAGCTGCGGCCGGCGTCGCGTTTAAAGAGCGCTACAATATGCCCATCGTGGCCGAAGTTGTAGAGCGTGAACAACCCGCCCACCTGCGTGACTGGTTCCGTGAGCGCCTGATTGCGCACCGCTTGAGCTCTGTCAATCTCTCCCGCCTCCCCTGGGAGCCGAAAGTTAAATAAGTATTTCCTTATACTGAGTATGCAGAATACAAGGCCCCTGATGACAGAGGGGCTTACTGGATCTTTGCAACCAGGTGCATAAGGAAATCAGGATATCTCACCGGCCAATCGCCACGATCCGGTATCCCCCTCAGCATCATCGGGGAGTGGTTACTCCCCTCGTTCGTCATCATTTAATGACCCAGCCGTTCAGGGGCGCTGCCCTTTCTGGTCTGTTTTCCATAACAGAGCCACAGGTGATGCTCTGCCCCGCCGCTTTACGGCTCAGGGTTGGCAAGGGGATATCATTCCATTACGCTAAGCGTTTTAGGGCCAGGAGAGCGCCATGTTACGCGTCATCGATACCGAAACCTGCGATTTACAGGGTGGGATAGTAGAAGTGGCTTCTGTCGACGTTGTAAACGGACAGATCGTCAACCCCATGAGCCATCTGGTACGTCCAGACCGGCCCATCAGCCCGCAGGCCATGGCAATCCATCGCATCACGGAGTCGATGGTCGCGGATAAGCCCTGGATTGAAGAGGTGATCCCGTTTTATCACGGCAGCCCGTGGTACGTAGCGCATAACGCCAGTTTTGACCGTCGCGTGTTACCGGAAATGCCCGGCGAGTGGATCTGCACCATGAAACTGGCGCGTCGCCTGTGGCCAGGTATTAAATACAGCAATATGGCGCTTTATAAATCCCGTAAGCTAAGCGTGAAAACGCCGGAAGGGTTACATCATCACCGGGCTTTATATGACTGCTATATTACGGCCGCATTGCTGATTGATATCATGAACACCACGGGCTGGACGCCGGACGAGATGGTCACCATTACCGGCCGCCCCGCCCTGTTAACCACCTTTACCTTTGGTAAATACCGTGGAAAACCGGTCGCAGAAGTGGCGGATAAAGATCCGGGCTATCTCCGCTGGTTATACAACAATCTGGATCGGATGAGCCCGGAACTGCGTCTGACCTTAAAACACTATCTTGGCGAAGCCTAATCGGCCTCCCGGCCTGTCAGCGTCCCCTGTGCCAGGCCGATAATGAAGGCATACTCCAGGGCTACCCCTTCGTACGATTTAAAGCGTCCCGATTTACCGCCATGTCCAGCGTCCATATCCGTACAGAGCAACAGCAGGTTATCGTCTGTCTTCAGCTCTCTCAGCTTTGCGACCCACTTAGCCGGCTCCCAGTACTGAACCTGAGAGTCGTGCAGCCCGGTAGTCACCAGCATATGCGGATAGGCCTTAGCCTCGACGTTGTCATAGGGGCTGTACTCTTTCATGTAACGGTAATAGGTTTCATCCTGCGGATTCCCCCACTCTTCAAATTCGCCAATCGTAAGGGGAATAGATTCATCCAGCATGGTGGTCAGCACATCAACAAACGGCACCTGCGCAACCACGCCTTTGAACAATTCAGGGCGTTGATTAATCACGGTCCCCATTAACATACCGCCGGCGCTGCCGCCCATCGCAAAACACTGCTCCCGATCGCCGTAGCCCTGAGCCAGCAGCCCTTCGCAGACGTCCAGATAGTCATTGAAAGTGTTTTTCTTCTTCAGGAATTTGCCATCTTCATACCAGTGTTGCCCGAGCTCACCGCCACCGCGTATATGAGCGATAGCATAGACAAAGCCGCGATCGAGCAGGCTTAAGCGGCTTCCGCTGAAGTCGGCGTCGATGCTGGAACCATACGAACCATAGCCGTAAATCAGGATGGGATTTTTACCGGGCTGGAAGTGCTGCTTATGGTAGACCAGCGATACCGGCACTTCACTGCCGTCGCGAGCCACTATCCAGACGTGTTCACTGCGGTAATTTTCAGCATTGAAGCCCTTAACTTCAGCCTGCTTAAGCACCTTGCGTTCCCCGGTATCCATATCCAGTTCAAACAAGGTGTCAGGCGTGGTCATCGATGAATAACCGTAACGCAGGCGTGAAGTCTCCGCCTCAGGGTTATAGCCGATCCAGGTCACATAGGCCGGATCGTCAAACGCAATACCGATCACCTCGCGAGTTTTGCGGTTGATCTGGCGAATACTGGTCAGCCCACGCTGGCGCTCCTCAACGACAAGCCAGTCGGTGAAAAGGGTAAAGCCTTCCAGCATCACCTGCTCCCGTGCCGGGATCAGCACCTCCCACTTACGCTCATCGCGTACCCGGGTTTTGTAGAGACCAAAGTTTTTCCCTTCCCGATTCGATCGCAAATAGAAGGTGTGCTGGAAATGGTCAAGGCTGTATTCATGATCCTTGCGTCGGGGCAGGAAGCAGAGCGGCTGCGCGTCGGGCAATTCGGCATCCAGCAGCAACACTTCTGTGGTGGTCGCGCTGGCCAGAAAGATAATGATGTAGTGCTTCGAGGTGGTTTTATGCAGGCTAACGTAAAACGTTTCGTCTTTCTCTTCATACACCAGTTCGTCAGTGGCCGCAGGTGTACCGACGGTATGACGCCACACCTGATAAGGCAGCAGCGTTGTAGCATGTTTTTTAACGTAGTACACCGTTTCGGAATCGTTCGCCCAGACAAAATCTGGCGAGACATTATCCAGCATTTCCGGATACCAGTTACCGCTCTCCAGATTGCGAAAACGCAGGCCATACTGACGCCGTGAGAGGTAATCTTCTGCCAGAGCCATAATAGTATTGTCTGGCGAGATGCCCATGCCACCCAGGGTGTAAAACTCGCTGTGCGCCGCACGCTTGTTGGCGTCCAGCAGCGTTTCCCACTCTTCCCACTCAGCGCAAAGCACCGACTGACGCTGATAAATGGCGTACTCATTGCCCGGTTCATAGACGTGACGGTATCGGTAGCCGTTTCTGCTCCACGGCGCAGAGACATCCCGCTGCGGTACGCGTTCTACCATCTCGCTGAGAAGGCGATCCTGGAGCGCCTGTTGTGAGGCCATGACCTTACGGCCATAGTCATTCTCCTGGTGCAGGTAATCCAGCACTTCCGGTTGCGAACGATTATCGTCCCGCAACCAGTAGTAGTTGTCGATACGCGTATCACCGTGGGCGGTGATCGCGTGAGGAATACGGCGGGCTTTCGGTGGCATGACGATTTTATTCTTCTGCGATTAACACCCTATAAGGTTGGCAAATCACACGAATGATGCAAGCGAAACGCGCGGTCATGCACAAAAATTTATCCCGGTAGTGCCTGTTTCTGCTGCTTTATATCCTGTTCAATGCCCTCCCGGACCTCCTGCGGGATCTTTAACGCATCGCCCAGCGCATTCAGATAGCTGCGCTCCATAAAATGGTCGATGTCGATGGCGGCACAGCTCAGGAAGTAGACCTCCAGCGCCTCTTCCTCGTTTTTGACCCCCTGGGCCAGGCGTGCGGGATCAAGAGGTTGTTCAATGGCGCGTGCGACCAGGGCCCGGCCCTGCTCTTCTACGCCGGCTTCACGCATCTGCTGCTCGATTGCGGCGCGTTCGGTCGCATCAATATGTCCGTCGCTTTTTGCGGCAAACACCAGCGCAAGAATAAGGCGCTCACTGCGTTCATCGAGGGAGGATGACTGTTGACCAAACTGCGGCTCATCCTGATGCGCCCCTCGAATTTTGTCCTTATATTTATTCCACAGCACCGTACCAGCAACCGCTCCGCCCCCGGCCAATAACGCACCGGTGCCATATTTAGTCAGCAATTTTCGGGATGATTTATTAGCGACCAACAGGCCGGCAAGCCCGCCCAACGCGCCGGGTACCAGCAATTTACTCAGCCCTTCACCCGAGCCGTTCGATGACTTCTGACCCAACATAGACTGTATTTGATTCAACCAGTTCGACATGATTCCCCTCGCATTTTAGTTCATCAATTTCACAGCCTAAGCGAGGGGATGTCAGGAAATGTCTGCGGCATAAAAAGAAGCGAAAATTCATATTACTGCGCGACGTACTGCGCGCTGCCGGCTGCGCAATCAATTTTTACCTGATAATGAATATCGGCGCTTTTACCGCGCACCGTCAGCGGCACGGTCCAGTGGTTATCCTGACTTTTGACCTGTTGAGGATTGATCCATGCGACCGGATCGGCCTGCCCCAGCTTCTGTTGATCGTCTGCCCAGCGGACAATACGATTTTGCAGGTAATCCCGTTTTACGCTGGCGGCGATACCTTCCGCATTTTGCCCTTCGCAGGCAGGAAATTTCACCGTTTTCTCACTTTTTGCCTGCGCGCCGGCGCTGGCGACCAGTAGCGCGACGACCATTACGACCCCTGCTTTGTTCATGCTCTTCTCCTGTGATTTAACACATTGACAAGCATGGACTAAAAATAGGGCTTTGCCAGTAACGCGCTGTAACAGAGGCAGATTCTGTAACAGAAGACAGACGCAAACGTTTTCGTTTATACTGCGCGCAACTTTTTCAGGGGGATGTTATGACTCGTTTAGGTACTGCGCTGCGTCCGGCAGCCACGCGTGTAATGCTGTTAGGCTCCGGTGAGCTGGGAAAAGAGGTCGCCATTGAGTGCCAGCGTCTGGGAATTGAAGTCATAGCGGTCGATCGTTATCCCGATGCGCCCGCCATGCACCTCGCGCATCGCTCGCACGTCATTAACATGCTCGACGGCGATGCCCTGCGCGCCCTGATTGCTAAAGAGAAACCGCATTTTGTGGTTCCCGAGATCGAAGCCATCGCGACCGACACCCTGCTGGCGCTTGAGGCCGAAGGCCAGCGCGTGGTGCCCTGCGCCCGCGCCGCGAAGTTGACCATGAACCGTGAGGGCATCCGTCGGCTGGCCGCCGAAGAGCTGGCGATCCCCACCTCCAGCTACCGTTTTGCCGACAGCAAAGAGGCCTTTTTACAGGCGGTGAACGAGATTGGCTACCCGTGCATCATTAAGCCCGTGATGAGCTCTTCTGGCAAAGGCCAAAGCTTTATCCGTACGGCTGAACAGCTCGATGCGGCCTGGGATTACGCGCAACAGGGTGGTCGCGCGGGAGCCGGACGGGTGATTGTTGAGGGCGTTGTGAAGTTTGATTTTGAAATCACGCTGCTTACCGTCAGCGCCGTCGACGGGGTGCACTTCTGCGATCCTATTGGTCATCGTCAGGAAGATGGCGATTACCGCGAATCCTGGCAGCCACAGCAGATGAGTCCTCTGGCGCTGGAGCGCGCGCAGGAGATCGCCCGCAAAACCGTCTTAGCCCTGGGCGGTTATGGTCTGTTTGGCGTGGAGCTGTTTGTTTGCGGCGATGAGGTGATCTTTAGCGAGGTCTCCCCTCGCCCGCATGATACCGGCATGGTGACCCTGATATCGCAAGATCTGTCCGAGTTTGCGCTGCACGTGCGTGCTTTCCTTGGGCTGCCGGTGGGCGGAATTCGTCAGTACGGCCCGGCGGCATCGGCGGTGATTTTGCCTCAGCTTACCAGTCAGAATGTCATTTTCGACCGTCTCGACGACGCGTTCGGTGCCGGTTTGCAGCTTCGTCTGTTCGGCAAGCCCGACATCGACGGATCCCGTCGCCTGGGGGTGGCGCTGGCGACCGGCGAGACCCTTGGCGACGCGGTTATACGGGCGAAAGCCGCTGCCAGCGCGGTGAAAGTGGAAGGATAAAAAAAACGGGCCTGATGGCCCGTTTTTTTATGCTCTGACAGCGATTACTGCTGCGCACCCTCAACGGCTTCGCGCGCCAGTTTGGTGATACGATCCCAGTCACCCGCTTCCAGTGCATCAGCAGGAACCAGCCAGGAGCCACCGATACAAAGCACGCTTTTCAGCGCCAGGTAGTCACGGTAGTTGGCTGGAGAGATACCGCCGGTTGGGCAGAAACGAACCTGAGAGAATGGACCCGCAATTGCCTGCAGCGCTTTGGTGCCGCCGTTCGCTTCCGCCGGGAAGAATTTGAACTCTTTCAGACCGTAGTCCATGCCCAGCATCAGCTCGGAGACGGTGCTGATCCCAGGAATCAGAGGAATAGTGCCTTCGGTTGCTGCTTTCAGCAGCGGCTCAGTCAGGCCCGGGCTGATAGCAAACTGCGCACCGGCTTCGGTGACGTCGGCCAGTTGCTGCGGGTTCAGTACGGTACCTGCGCCAATGATCGCCTCGGGCACTTCTTTCGCAATGGCACGGATAGCATCCATCGCGCATGCGGTACGCAGGGTCACTTCCAGCACACGTACGCCGCCAGCGACCAGGGCTTTCGCCATCGGTACCGCATGTTCCAGTTTGTTCACCACAATTACCGGCACAACCGGGCCCGTTTTCAGGATTGCTTCTGCACTTGTTTTCCAGTTTTTCATCAGAGTTTTTCTCTCGCCAGATCGATAATTCTTGTCGTCTTAAAACGTAATACAGGTCGCGCCCTGCTCCGCGCCGGAGAGTTTCTCGCGCAGCGCGCTGAACATTTCGCGCCCTGTGCCCACGCGCGATGCGCTCAGGTCAGGAATATGCGGCTTGCGTGCGGCAAGCACGTCTTCATCCACCAATAAGGTCAACTCACCGGTCTGGCCGTTTACGCGGATGATGTCGCCATCGTAAACCTTCGCCAACAGACCACCGTCATACGCTTCCGGGGTGACGTGGATAGCTGAAGGCACTTTACCTGATGCGCCGGAGAGGCGTCCATCGGTTACTAACGCAATTTTGAAACAGCGGTCCAATAATACACCAAGTGGCGGCATAAGTTTATGTAATTCTGGCATACCGTTCGCCTTTGGCCCCTGATGGCGTACCACCACCACGCAGTCTCTATCCAGCAGACCAGCCTCGAAAGCAGGCAATACATCATGCTGGCTTTCAAAGACCACCGCGGGGGCTTCGATGATCTGGTTTTCTACCGGCACCGCAGAGGTTTTCATCACCGCCCGGCCCAGATTCCCACTCAGCACTTTAGTACCGCCGTGGAGAGAGAACGGTTTTTCGATAGTGGCAATGACGTTTTCATCCAGCGACGCGGTTGCGCCGTCGCGCCAGTCCAGCTCGCCATTATTCAGCCAGGGCTCCAGGGTATAGCGCGTCAGGCCAAAACCTGCCACGGTGTTGACGTCTTCATGCAGCAGGCCACCTTTCAGCAGCTCACGCATTAGCACCGGTACGCCGCCCGCGGCCTGGAAGTGGTTAATATCTGCCGGGCCGTTCGGGTAGAGGCGAGCCATCAGCGGCACTACTTCAGAGAGTTCGGAGAAGTCATCCCAGTTAATCAGGATACCTGCCGCCCGCGCCATCGCCACCAGGTGCATGGTGTGGTTGGTGGAGCCACCGGTTGCCAGCAGGGCTACGATCCCGTTCACCACCACTTTTTCATCGACCATTTTGCCCATCGGCATCCATTCGTTGCCGTTGCCGGTAAGACGCGTCACCTGACGGGCGGCGGCTTCAGTCAGAGCCTGCCGCAGAGGCGCATCCGGTTGAATGAAAGATGAGCCCGGAAGCTGCATACCCATGAACTCCACCACCATCTGGTTGGTGTTGGCGGTACCGTAGAAAGTGCAGGTCCCCGGTGCATGGTAGGAGGCCGCTTCCGCCTCCAGCAGCGCGGCACGATCGGCTTTGCCTTCTGCGTAGAGCTGACGGACGCGGACTTTTTCTTTATTAGGTAAGCCGCTGGCCATCGGGCCTGATGGCACGAAGATTGCCGGAAGGTGACCAAAAGAGAGCGCCGCCATCACCAGGCCCGGGACAATTTTATCGCACACGCCCAGATAGAGCGCGCCATCAAACATATTATGAGACAACCCTACCGCGGCGGACATGGCAATGACTTCACGGCTCAGTAGCGACAGTTCCATACCGTCCTGCCCCTGGGTTACACCATCACACATAGCCGGAACTCCGCCCGCAACCTGCCCCACCGCATTGGCGCTGTGCAGGGCTTTGCGAATGATATCCGGGTAGCGCTCGTAAGGCTGGTGAGCCGAGAGCATGTCGTTATAGGAGGTGATAATCGCGATATTGTTACGCAGCATGCTCTTCAGCGAGGCTTTGTCTTCCGGCTGACAGGCGGCAAAGCCGTGGGCCAGGTTGCCGCAGGCTAACTGCGAACGGTGTACCGTGTCACGCTTCGCCTGCTGGATGCGCGCGAGGTAGTCTGAACGGGTCTGTTTTGAGCGCTCAGCAATGCGTTGTGTTACCCGTAACAATGTCGGATTCATAGATGCTCCTCAATATTAATCTGTCCAGGCTCTGGGATTAACAAAGTGTTTCGCACTCTATAACATCGCGGAAACGCTTTATTGCCGGAGCTCAGGGGCAAAATCGCTTCCGGCAGTGTAATAAAAAAAGCTCCGCGGGGAAATCCACGCGGAGCTTAAATGATTAAAAATTACACCGGGCCTGAGTTAGATCATGTTACCGGTAAAATAACCCTCAAGGATTATCCTGACCTTACTCAAATTCGTTCCAGGAACGGCCATCGCGCGTGATCATCGCCACAGAAGCGACCGGACCCCAGGTGCCCGCCTGATAAGGCTTCGGCGCGTCCTGATCCGCAGCCCAGGCTTCGGTGATGGAGTCGACCCACTTCCAGGCCTCTTCCACTTCATCGCGACGCACGAACAGCGCCTGGATACCCCGCATGGTTTCCAGCAGCAGACGCTCGTAAGCATCGGCCAGATGAGTTTCGTTGAAGGTTTCGGAGTAGCTCAGATCCAGCTTGGTAGTCTGCAGGTTGTGTTTGTGATCCAAACCCGGCACTTTGTTCAGAACCTGGATATCCACGCCTTCGTCCGGCTGCAGACGGATGGTCAGCTTGTTCTGCGGCAGCTCCTGCCAGGACTCTTTAAACAGGTTCAGCTCTGGGTTCTTGAAGTAAACCACCACTTCAGAACATTTGGTCGGCAGACGCTTACCGGTACGCAGGTAGAATGGCACACCCGCCCAACGCCAGTTATCGATATCAACGCGGATCGCCACAAAGGTTTCGGTATTGCTGGATTTGTTGGCACCCTCTTCTTCCAGGTAGCCCGGCACTTTTTTACCCTGCGCAAAGCCTGCAGTGTACTGACCGCGTACGGTCTTCTCACGCACATTCGAGCGATCGATACGGCGCAGGGACTTCAGCACTTTCACTTTCTCGTCGCGAATATTGTCAGCAGAGAGATCGGACGGCGGCGACATGGCGATCATGCACAGAATTTGCAGCAGGTGGTTCTGGATCATGTCACGCATCTGACCAGCCTGGTCAAAGTAACCCCAGCGGCCTTCGATACCCACCTCTTCCGCCACGGTGATTTCCACGTGATCGATGGTGCGGTTATCCCAGTTATTCGCAAACAGTGAGTTGGCAAAACGCAGCGCCAGCAGGTTCAGAACCGTCTCTTTACCCAGATAGTGGTCAATACGGTATACCTGACACTCTTCGAAGTATTCGCCTACCTGGTCGTTAATTTCGCGGGAGGTATCCAGCGACGTCCCCAGGGGTTTCTCCATCACAACGCGTGCTGGTTTGGCGTTCAGCTTCGCTTCGCCCAGCCCTTTGCAGATTGCACCAAAGGTGCTTGGCGGCATGGCAAAGTAGTTGATGGTAACGCGGTTTTGCTGGTCCAGCATCTCGCCCAGGCGGGTAAAGGATGCCGTGTCATTCACGTCCAGGTTGCAGAAATCAAGACGTCCGCTCAGCGTATCCCACAAACTTTCATCGATCTTCTCCTTCATGAAAGTTTCCAGCGCTTCGCGAACGACCCTGGTGTACTCCTCTTTATCCCAGTCCGCGCGACCGACGCCCAGGATACGGGTTTCCGGATGGATCTGGCCCGCTTTTTCCAGTTGATACAGGGAAGGCAGCAATTTTCGGCGTGCAAGATCGCCTTTCGCGCCGAAAATGACCAGGTCACATGCCTGGGCTGTTTGCGTTACCGCCATGTCATTCTCCTCAGTTGGATATGCTGGTGCTTTTGCCAGCATATCGTTGTAATTTTATTACAATGCACTGTACTGCTTTTACGTCATTCCCGAAACCATTAGCGCTTAACGACGCGTGCGATACGCTGTTTTTTCATCGCCTGGCCACATGCAGCACGGTAACGACTTATGAAACCGTTTAAAAATCGTCCTGGCTGCGGGAGGCTAAAACCCGACAGCGATCAAGTAATGAAAAAAAACAACAACATTTCTCAGCACGATTTGCCTTTTCCGGAAGTCACAGGCGTATATTCTTGCTAATTAGATCCATGATTTCACGTATTAATGAAATCGCTTCCACCCATGGGCGCCTTGTTAACAATGAACATGCTGGAAAAAATCCAGTTCCAACTGGAACACCTTAGCAAATCCGAGCGAAAAGTGGCTGAAGTCATTCTCGCCTCCCCCGCTCAGGCCATACACTCAAGCATTGCGGCACTGGCGCAGGGATCCGGGGTCAGTGAACCGACCGTCAACCGTTTCTGCCGCAGCATGGACACTCGCGGCTTTCCTGATTTTAAACTGCATCTGGCTCAGAGTCTTGCTAACGGCACACCTTATGTAAATCGTAATGTCGATGAAGACGATAGCGTGGAAGCTTATACCGCAAAAATCTTTGAGTCGGCTATGGCAACGCTCGACCAGGTGCGCCAGTCACTGGATATGACGTCGGTAAACCGCGCTGTAGACCTGCTCACCCAGGCGAAGAAAATCGCATTTTTTGGGCTCGGCTCATCCGCTGCGGTGGCACACGATGCCATGAACAAATTTTTCCGCTTCAACGTGCCTGTTATCTATTCCGACGACATCGTGTTACAACGCATGAGCTGTATGAATTGTAACGAAGATGACGTGGTGGTGTTAATCTCGCACACCGGTCGCACCAAGAGCCTGGTTGAGCTGGCGCAACTCGCGCGCGAAAATGATGCCATGGTCATTGCTCTGACCACCGTTGGGACACCGCTGGCGCGGGAAGCCACCCTGGCGATCACCCTCGACGTCCCCGAAGATACCGACATTTATATGCCGATGGTCTCCCGTCTGGCGCAGTTAACGGTGATTGACGTTCTGGCTACCGGTTTTACCCTGCGTCGCGGTGCGAAATTCAGAGATAACTTGAAGCGGGTCAAAGAAGCGCTCAAGGAATCGCGTTTTGATAAAGAGTTACTTATAAAGGGTGATATGCCCTAATCGTTAAAACAAGGTTGTTACTTTTTTCGCTATTCGGTAAGTTTCTGCACAGAGCGCCGAATCAATGTTCACGCAACACCAAAGTTGTTTCAGTCAACGGAGTATTACATGTCCAGAAGGCTTCGCAGAACCAAGATCGTTACCACTTTAGGCCCAGCCACCGACCGCGATAATAATCTCGAGAAAATCATCGCTGCAGGTGCCAACGTGGTACGTATGAACTTCTCACACGGCACGCCAGAAGATCATAAACTTCGTGCGGACAAAGTCCGCGAGATCGCGGCTAAACTGGGACGTCATGTCGCCATCCTTGGCGATCTTCAGGGACCGAAAATTCGCGTTTCGACCTTTAAAGAAGGCAAAGTTTTCCTCAATATCGGCGATAAATTCCTGCTCGACGCCAACCTGGGTAAAGGCGAAGGCGACAAAGAGAAAGTGGGTATCGACTATAAAGGTCTGCCTGCTGATGTGGTACCGGGCGATATTCTGTTGCTCGACGATGGACGCGTTCAGCTGAAAGTGCTGGAAGTCCAGGGAATGCGCGTCTTCACCGAAGTGACCGTTGGCGGCCCGCTTTCTAACAACAAAGGGATCAACAAACTGGGCGGCGGCCTCTCTGCCGAAGCGCTGACCGAAAAAGACAAGGCCGATATTCTTACCGCGGCCCAGATCGGCGTGGATTACCTGGCCGTCTCCTTCCCGCGCTGCGGCGAAGATCTGAACTATGCTCGCCGTCTGGCGCGCGATGCCGGCTGCGATGCGAAAATCGTCGCAAAAGTTGAACGTGCTGAGGCGGTCTGCAGCCAGGATGCGATGGATGACATCATTCTGGCCTCTGACGTGGTGATGGTGGCACGTGGTGACCTGGGCGTGGAAATTGGCGACCCGGAACTGGTCGGTATCCAGAAAGCGCTCATCCGCCGCGCCCGTCAGCTGAACCGTTCCGTGATCACCGCGACGCAGATGATGGAGTCGATGATCACCAACCCTATGCCAACCCGTGCGGAAGTCATGGACGTCGCCAACGCCGTGCTGGATGGCACCGATGCGGTCATGCTCTCTGCCGAGACGGCGGCGGGTCAGTATCCGGCTGAAACCGTAGCGGCCATGGCGCGCGTCTGTCTGGGTGCAGAAAAGATCCCAAGCATTAACGTCTCAAAACACCGTCTGGACATTCAGTTCGACAATGTGGAAGAGGCGATTGCAATGTCCGCGATGTACGCCGCCAACCACCTGAAAGGCGTAACCGCTATCATTACCATGACCGAATCTGGCCGTACCGCGCTGATGACATCCCGTATCAGCTCTGGTCTGCCCATCTTCGCCATGTCTCGCCATGAACGTACCCTGAATCTCACCGCACTCTATCGCGGTGTAACCCCGGTCTACTTCGACAGCAATAATGACGGCGTCGCCGCAGCTAACGATGCCGTTAATCTGCTGCGTGACAAAGGCTACCTGGTTTCCGGCGATATCGTTATTGTGACCCAGGGTGATGTGATGAGCACCATCGGCTCAACCAACACCACGCGCGTCATGACCGTCGAGTAATCTGCCGCGTTATCGTGATCTAAAAAAGCCCCTGACGGGGCTTTTTTTATTTCTTGCGATAGAGGTCGTTACGTTTGTAGGGCTGTATCTCCCCCGGCTTACGCGTCTTCAGCAACTTAAGGATCCAGGTATACTGCTCCAGATGCGGTCCCACCAGCAGTTCAACCTCTTCATTCATCCGGCGGGCGATGGTGTGATCGTCAGCGGTCATCAGGTCGTCCATCGGCGGGCGCACTTCAATAGTCAGACGGTGGGTCTTGCCATCGTAAATAGGGAACAGCGGCACCACGCGTGCGCGGCATACTTTCATCAGGCGGCCAATTGCCGGTAACGTAGCTTTATAGGTCGCAAAGAAATCGACGAACTCACTGTGCTCAGGGCCGTGATCCTGATCGGGAAGATAGTACCCCCAGTAGCCCTGACGCACGGACTGAATGAAAGGTTTGATACCATCGTTACGAGCATGCAGACGCCCCCCAAAGCGGCGTCGGACGCTGTTCCAGACGTAATCAAAGACCTTGTTTCCCTGATTGTGGAACATCGCCGCCATCTTCTGCCCCTGGGATGCCATCAGCATCGCAGGAATATCGACGCCCCAGCCGTGCGGCACCAGAAAGATGACCTTTTCGTCATGACGACGCAGCTCGTCGATAATCTCCAGTCCTTTCCAGTCAACGCGCTTTTCCAGCTTTTTTGGGCCGCGCATCGCCAGCTCTGCCATCATCGCCATCGCCTGCGGAGCAGTCGTGAACATGTCGTCAATGAGGGCTTCACGCTCTGCTTCACTCTTTTCGGGGAAGCAGTAGAGCAAGTTAATCTGCGCGCGACGACGCGCGCTTTTACCAAACTTTCCCGCCAGACGCCCTACCGCTCCCAATAGCGGATCGCGAAACGCGGCCGGAGTCAGCGCCAGGCCCGCAAATGCAAAAACACCGATCCAGGCGCCCCAGTGGCGCGGATGGCGAAAGTCTTTCTCAAACTCAGGAATGTATTCAATATTGTTTTTTCTGGTTTCCATGCTTTTTCCAGTGGCGGGTGACGCTGAAAAGAATAATGAGATAGTTTAGCGAGGCAGTGCGTAACGCACAAAAGAAAAAGCCGGCACAGTCACTGTACCGGCTTTGTCAGCAGAGAAATTAATCGATGCTGAGTTGTGGCAGCACCTGTTTCACCTGCGCCAGGTAATCGGTGCGGTCTTTACCGGTTAACCCTTCGGTACGCGGCAGTTTCGCCGTTAATGGGTTAACCGCCTGCTGGTTGATCCACACTTCATAGTGCAGGTGCGGGCCAGTAGAACGACCCGTGTTACCAGAGAGCGCAATACGGTCACCGCGCTTCACTTTCTGGCCGGGTTTCACCAGCAGTTTACGCAGGTGCATATAGCGGGTGGTATAAGTACGACCATGACGCACTGCCACGTAGTACCCTGCTGCACCGCTACGTTTAGCGATCACCACTTCGCCATCACCGACTGACAGCACAGGCGTGCCCTGCGGCATCGCGAAATCAACACCACGGTGCGGCGCAATACGCCCAGTTACCGGGTTCAGACGGCGTGGGTTAAAGTTAGAGG
The DNA here is from genome assembly GCF_002430365.1 of Leclercia sp. UBA5958. Taxonomy (NCBI): domain Bacteria; kingdom Pseudomonadati; phylum Pseudomonadota; class Gammaproteobacteria; order Enterobacterales; family Enterobacteriaceae; genus Leclercia; species Leclercia sp. UBA5958. The sequence continues at coordinate 286,097 of NZ_DJCE01000008.1, forward strand.
AGACGCGGAACTGTTTAGCGGTCGGGAAACGCAGGAAGCCTTTCGCCAGTCCGGTACCGTTGCGGTCATAGAATTTGCCATCTTCTGCGCGGACAGCATAATAATCCTTCCCATCTGAACGCAGTCGGACACCTAAAAGCTGGCTCTGCTCACGTTTACCGTCCAGCATTTCGCGGGACATCAATACCGAGAACGCATCGCCTTTTTTCAGTTTGCGAAAGTCCATCTGCCACTGCATGGCTTTGATCACCGAGCTGATTTCACCGCTCGTCAGGCCGGCATCACGGGCGCTGGCAACAAAGCTGCCGCCCACGGTGCCTTTAATGGCGCTATTCACCCATTCGCCCTGCTGCATCTCACTGCTCATCTTGAAACCGTTTGCAGTACGATCGTAAGTGCGGGTTTCACGACGGGACATTTCCCAGGTCAGGCGTTGTAAATCACCGTTGTCGGTCAGGGTCCAGGAGAGCTGCTGGCCAATTTTCAGGTTACGCAACTCTTTATCGGAGGCAGCAAGCTGGCTGATTTCGCCCATCTCAATGCCATACTGATTAAGAATGCTGCTTAAGGTATCGCCGGTCGAAACGACGTATTCATGGACACCGGCTTCGTTTGCGGTTTTGTCATCGAGCTCATCCTGCGGGATGGCTTCCTCTTCCTGGGGGGCCTGGTCAATAGGCTCACTCGCTTCCGGCAGCAAAGAACGAATTTCACTTCGTTCAAGCTCAATGGTTTTAACGATAGGTGTCGAAACCGGGTGGTAAACGTAGGGTCGCCAGACGGCGACCGCTAAGGTGAGAACGGTAAGCGACCCCAGCATGACGCGGTGGGGCCGGGGCAAATTATTAAATGCCAGGGCGACAGAGCGGGCTATCTGTTGCACGTATTCACTTCCTCGTTAATCTCCTTTCAGGCAGCTCGCATACTGGTTCGCCAGTTGGCTGAGGAACTGCGAATAGCTCGCTTTGCTCAACTGGATATTCGTTCCTAGCGGGTCAAGGGTGCCCATGCGCACGGATGTTCCCCTTGCCACGGCTTCAACGACCGCTGGCCTGAACTGTGGCTCAGCAAAAACGCAGGTCGCTTTTTGCTCAACCAACTGTGTTCTGATTTCATGTAAACGCTGCGCACCAGGCTGAATGACAGGATTCACGGTAAAATGGCCAAGCGGCGTGAGACCGTAATGTTTTTCGTAATAGCCATAGGCGTCATGAAAAACGAAATATCCTTTACCTTTCAATGGTGCGAGCTCGGTACCTACCTGCTTATCGGTTGCGGCAAGCTGTGCCTCAAAATCCTTCAGGTTGGCGTCTAGTTTGGCTCGACTTTGCGGCATAAGTTCCACTAATTTTTCGTGGATTGCAACCGCAGACAACCGCGCTATCTCGGGTGACAGCCACAGGTGCATGTTGTACTCGCCATGATGGTGATGTGCATCACTATTTTCATCGTCACCCTCGCCGTGACCATGATCATGATCGTGGTCCTCTGCCCCTTTCATGAGCAGCGGTTTAACACCAGACAGATCGGCGATGGCAACCTGATTCGCCGCAGGGACCTGTTTGGCAGACTTCTGCATGAAAGCTTCCATCTCAGGGCCAATCCACACAACTAAGTCCGCGTTTTGTAAGCGTTTTACATCAGATGGGCGTAAGGAGTAATCGTGTTCGGAAGCGCCATCCGGCAGTAAAACCTCGGTCTCGGTCACGCCATCGGCAATGGCGGAGGCGATAAAACCGAGTGGTTTAAGCGAAGCGACAACGGCGGCGTTAACATCTTGTGCTGCGGAACCCCACAGCGCAGCGGATAATGCTGCGAAAAGAAGCGTATTTTTATGTAACATAATGCGACTACTGTTCGTAATGAGTGTGTGGGATGTGATATTATAACATTCGATGACTTCTGCAAGCTTAAATTGACATGACTAATTTAGTTTCTCTCGAAAATGTATCGGTCTCTTTCGGTCAGCGCCGCGTCCTTTCTGACGTCTCTTTGTGCCTGAAACCCGGAAGAATACTGACTTTGCTCGGCCCCAATGGCGCCGGAAAATCCACGCTGGTTAGTGTGGTCCTCGGTCTGGTAGCACCGGACGAAGGGCTCATCAAGCGTGACGGAAAGCTGCGCATTGGCTACGTACCCCAGAAATTACATCTGGACTCCACTCTGCCGCTGACCGTAAATCGCTTTTTGCGGTTGCGTCCTGATACGCGTAAAGAGGATATCCTTCCCGCTCTGAAACGCGTGCAGGCCGGACACCTCATCGACGCCCCGTTGCAAAAACTCTCTGGCGGTGAGACCCAGCGCGTCCTGCTAGCCCGCGCCCTGCTGAATAATCCGCAGCTGCTGGTGCTGGATGAGCCGACGCAGGGTGTGGATGTTAACGGCCAGGTTGCGCTTTACGATCTCATCGACCAGCTGCGTAAAGAGCTGAATTGCGCCGTGTTGATGGTCTCCCACGACCTGCACCTGGTGATGGCCAAAACCGATGAGGTGCTCTGTCTCAACCACCATATCTGCTGCTCCGGTACCCCGGAAGTGGTCTCTATGCACCCGGAATTTATCTCTATGTTCGGCCCACGCGGTGCGGAACAGCTGGGTATTTATCGCCATCAACATAACCACCGCCATGATTTGCAAGGACGAATTGTTCTGCGCCGGGGAAATGGTCACTCATGATTGAATTATTACTGCCCGGCTGGCTGGCCGGGATTATGCTCGCCTGCGCCGCTGGCCCGCTGGGTTCGTTTGTTGTCTGGCGTCGAATGTCCTACTTTGGCGATACGCTGGCCCACGCCTCGCTGCTGGGGGTGGCTTTTGGCTTGCTGCTGGATGTTAATCCATTCTATGCAGTCATCGTTGTTACCCTGCTGCTGGCAGCCGGTCTGGTCTGGCTGGAGAAGCGCCCTCACCTCGCGGTGGATACCCTGCTGGGTATTATGGCCCACAGCGCGCTATCCCTGGGTCTGGTCGTGGTCAGCCTGATGTCGAATATTCGTGTCGATCTGATGGCCTATCTCTTTGGCGACCTGCTGGCCGTGACGCCAGAAGACTTAATCTCCATCGCCATCGGGGTGGTTATTGTCCTCTCCATCCTCTTCTGGCAATGGCGGAATCTGCTGGCCATGACCATCAGCCCGGACCTGGCCTTTGTCGATGGCGTAAAATTGCAGCGCGTGAAGCTGTTACTGATGCTGGTCACCGCGCTTACTATTGGTGTGGCAATGAAATTTGTCGGGGCATTAATTATCACCTCGCTGCTTATCATTCCGGCGGCGACTGCGCGCCGTTTTGCCCGCACGCCGGAGCAAATGGCGGGTGTCGCCGTTGTTGTGGGGATGGTTGCGGTTACGGGCGGGTTAACGTTCTCGGCCTTTTACGACACGCCTGCCGGGCCGTCGGTGGTGCTGTGCGCGGCGCTGTTATTTATCTTCAGCATGATGAAAAAACCCGCCAGCTAGGCGGGTAGGTCCCCTCTCCCGCCGGGAGAGGGAGAAGCCTCACGGCATGGCGGGTGGGGTGATACCAAAGTGATTCCACGCCCGTACCGTCGCCATTCGCCCACGCGGCGTACGCTGTAAAAAGCCCTGCTGAATCAGATAGGGCTCCAGCACGTCCTCAATCGTTTCGCGCTCTTCACCAATAGCCGCCGCCAGGTTATCCAGCCCTACCGGGCCGCCGAAGAATTTATCCAGCACCGCCAGTAGCAGCTTCCGGTCCATATAATCAAAACCTTCCGCATCGACGTTAAGCATATCCAGCGCCTGGGCAGCGATGTCGGATGAGATCGTCCCATCGTGCTTCACCTCAGCAAAGTCACGCACGCGGCGCAGCAAACGGTTGGCGATACGCGGCGTTCCGCGGGAGCGTTTGGCGACTTCGAAAGCTCCCTCCTCGCTCATCTCCAGCCCCATGTACCGCGCGCTTCGACCCACGATGTGTTGCAGATCCGCGACCTGGTAAAACTCCAGACGCTGCACAATGCCAAAGCGGTCGCGCAGTGGTGAGGTTAATGATCCCGCACGGGTGGTGGCACCAATGAGGGTAAAAGGCGGTAAATCGATTTTAATGGAGCGCGCGGCCGGGCCTTCGCCGATCATGATATCGAGTTGATAATCCTCCATCGCCGGGTAGAGCACCTCTTCTACCACGGGGGATAAGCGGTGGATCTCATCGATAAATAAGACGTCATGCGGCTCAAGGTTAGTGAGCATGGCCGCCAGATCGCCCGCTTTTTCAAGCACCGGGCCAGAGGTGGTACGCAGATTCACCCCCATTTCGTTAGCAACGATATTGGCAAGTGTGGTTTTACCTAGCCCCGGGGGACCGAAAATGAGCAGATGATCGAGGGCATCTCCGCGCAGTTTCGCCGCCTGGATGAAGATCTCCATTTGCGAACGCACCTGAGGCTGGCCAATATACTCGTCCAGTAACTTTGGGCGGATTGCGCGATCCACTGCATCTTCTGTCTGAACGCTGCCTGCCGACACCAGACGGTCTGCTTCAATCATCCTTTACCTCACAATGCCGCGCGTAGCGCTTCACGAATCAGAGTTTCACTGTTGGCGTCCGGCTTCGCGATTTTACTCACCATGCGGCTCGCTTCCTGAGGTTTATAGCCCAGCGCCACCAGCGCGGCAACCGCTTCCTGCTCGGCATCGTCGGTTACAGGTGAGCCCGGAGAAGTAAGCACCAGATCTGCCGCCGGCGTGAACAGGTCGCCATGCAGCCCTTTGAAGCGATCTTTCATCTCAACGATCAGACGCTCCGCGGTTTTCTTCCCGATGCCCGGAAGTTTAATCAGCGCCGCAGGATCTTCGCGCTCCACGGCATTCACAAACTGCTGGGCTGACATGCCGGATAAAATAGCCAGGGCCAGCTTCGGTCCGACGCCGTTGGTTTTTATCAGTTCGCGGAACAGGGTACGTTCTTGTTTGTTATTAAAACCATACAGAAGCTGAGCATCTTCTCGCACCACAAACTGAGTAAAGACAATCGCCTCTTTGCCTGCGTCCGGCAGTTCGTAGAAGCAGGTCATCGGCATATGGACTTCATAGCCCACGCCTCCCGCTTCGAGCAGTACTAACGGGGGTTGTTTTTCAATGATGATGCCTCTGAGTCTGCCTATCACGTGACGCTCCTGCGTTAAGGGCTAAAAATTTCTGCTGCCATAATAAAAAAAGGCTGGATAAACATCCAGCCTGATTTGTCATTATCGTAACCTGCCTCGCGCCAGATTGAGCCGCGACTCGCTCATTTGCACGGCGTTCTGGCTAATATGGCAATGCGTAATCGCAATGGCCAGCGCATCGGCGGCGTCGGCCTGCGGATTAGCGGGGAGCTTTAGCAGAGTTCGCACCATATGCTGCACCTGGCTTTTCTCCGCGCTGCCTATACCCACTACCGTCTGCTTGACCTGCCTCGCCGCGTATTCAAATACCGGCAAGTCCTGGTTCACCGCCGCCACGATGGCGACACCGCGTGCCTGACCGAGCTTTAACGCTGAGTCGGCGTTTTTCGCCATAAAAACCTGCTCAATGGCGAAATAGTCGGGCCGGAACTGAGTGATGATCTCCGACACGCCCGCGTAGATCAGCTTCAGGCGTGACGGGAGATCGTCCACTTTGGTGCGGATACAACCGCTGCCGAGATAGGTTAACTGGCGTCCCACCTGACGAATAACGCCATACCCGGTGATGCGTGAGCCAGGGTCAATCCCAAGAATAATCGACATCACGCCTCTCCTGTAATGGGTTTACACGCTCTCATCAGAGCGTCGCTGCAACCTCATCAGAGATTTCACCGTTGTGATACACTTCCTGCACGTCGTCGCAGTCTTCGAGCATGTCGATCAGACGCAGCAGTTTTGGTGCAGTTTCCGCATCCATGTCGGCCTTGGTAGACGGGATCATAGAGACTTCAGCGTTGTCCGCTTTCAGGCCAGCCGCTTCCAGCGCATCGCGCACGGCACCCATCTCTTCCCACGCGGTATAAACGTCGATAGCACCGTCATCGAAGGTTACGACATCTTCCGCACCCGCTTCCAGCGCCGCTTCCATAATCACGTCTTCGTCGCCTTTTTCGAAGGAGATGACGCCTTTTTTGCTGAACAGGTAAGCCACGGAGCCGTCGGTACCCAGGTTGCCACCGGTTTTGGTGAACGCATGGCGTACTTCGGCAACGGTACGGTTACGGTTGTCGGACAGGCATTCCACCATGACCGCCGTACCGCCAGGACCGTAACCTTCATAAATGATGGTTTCCATGTTCGCGTCTTCGTCACCGCCCACGCCACGTGCAATAGCGCGGTTCAGGGTGTCACGCGTCATGTTGTTGGACAGCGCTTTATCAATAGCGGCACGCAGACGTGGGTTAGAACCCGCGTCGCCACCGCCCAGACGTGCCGCTGTTACCAGCTCACGAATGATTTTGGTAAAGATCTTACCGCGTTTGGCATCCTGTGCCGCTTTACGGTGTTTGGTGTTGGCCCACTTACTATGACCTGCCATAAAAAGTTCTCCAAAAATCGCGCCTTCTCAGGCAGCGTTAATTACAAATTCTTCAATCGCCTGCCGGTTGCTCCACGACTTGGTCAGTGCAGCGGCTTCCGTTGCATTGACCCAGCGGTAGGTCAGGTGTTCGGTGAACACAATCTCCCGTTCGCGGGGGAGCGCGAGACAGAACCAGGATTCTGTATTGCGCTCGGTACCCGGCGCATAGCGATGACGTAAATGGCTAAAAATTTCAAACTCCACCGTGCGCTGACAGTCCTTCAGGGTCAGTTGCTCGCAAGCAACATCGATGGCGACCTCTTCCTTTACTTCGCGCGCGGCGGCCTGCAGCGCGGTTTCTCCCGCCTCCAGGCTGCCGGTAACCGACTGCCAAAAAGCGGGATCATCGCGCCGCTGCAACATCAGCACCCGCTTCGTGTCCTGGGCATAAATGACAACTAAGACAGAAACGGGACGCTTGTATGCCATATCAGTTTTTCTCTTCCTTTTTCACCACTTCGATGCCGAGCTCAGCCAGAGAGGTCGGGTTGGCGAAGCTTGGCGCTTCCGTCATCAGACAGGCCGCGGCGGTGGTTTTCGGGAAGGCGATAACATCACGGATGTTATCAGTACCGGTCAGCAGCATGGTCAGACGGTCGAGACCGAAGGCCAGACCAGCATGCGGCGGCGTACCGTATTTCAGGGCGTCCAGCAGGAAGCCAAACTTCTCGCGCTGCTCTTGCTCTTCAATGCCGAGGATACCGAACACCGTCTGCTGCATTTCACCGCGGTGAATACGCACGGAACCGCCGCCCACTTCATAACCGTTAATAACCATATCGTAAGCGTTGGCAATGGCCGTTTCCGGCGCAGCTTTCAGCTCGTCTGCGGTCATCTCTTTCGGGGCGGTGAACGGGTGGTGCATCGCGGTCAGGCCGCCTTCGCCGTCGTCTTCAAACATCGGGAAGTCGATTACCCACAGCGGCGCCCATTTGGATTCGTCGGTCAGGTTCAGGTCTTTGCCAACTTTCAGACGCAGTGCGCCCATCGCGTCGGCAACCACTTTCTTGTTGTCCGCGCCGAAGAAGATCATATCGCCATCCTGTGCGTCTGTACGCGCGAGGATCGCTTCCACGATGTCAGCGTTCAGGAATTTCGCCACGGGGCTTGTGATCCCTTCGATGCCTTTCGCCCGCTCGGTCACTTTGATGTACGCCAGCCCTTTGGCCCCGTAAATCTTAATAAAGTTGCCGTAATCGTCGATCTGCTTACGGCTGAGTGCGGCACCACCTGGTACACGCAGGGCAGCCACGCGGCCTTTTGCATCATTAGCCGGGCCCGCGAATACCGCAAACTCAACCTCTTTCACCAGGTCCGCCACGTCCACCAGCTCCATTGGGTTACGCAGGTCTGGCTTATCGGAACCGTAACGACGCTCTGCTTCGGCGAAGGTCATGATCGGGAAGTCGCCGAGATCGACACCTTTCACGTCCTGCCACAGACCGCGCACCAGCGCTTCCATCACTTCACGCACTTGTTCAGCCGTCATGAAGGAGGTTTCGACGTCGATCTGGGTAAATTCAGGCTGGCGGTCAGCACGCAGGTCTTCGTCGCGGAAACATTTTACAATCTGATAATAGCGATCGAAGCCGGACATCATCAGCAGCTGTTTAAACAGCTGAGGGGACTGCGGCAGCGCGTAAAATTTGCCTTTATGGACGCGGGAAGGAACGAGGTAGTCACGCGCGCCTTCCGGAGTCGCTTTGGTCAGCATCGGGGTTTCGATATCGAGGAAACCGTGATCGTCCATAAAGCGACGCACCAGGCTTGTGATCTTAGCGCGCGTTTTCAGGCGCTGAGCCATCTCCGGGCGACGAAGATCCAGGTAACGGTATTTCAGACGCGCTTCTTCAGTATTGACGTGGTTGGAGTCGAGCGGCAGCGACTCTGAGCGGTTAATGATAACCAGATCGGACGCCAGCACTTCTACTGCCCCCGTTGCCATCTCCGCGTTGACGTTTTTCTCGTCGCGCGCACGCACGGTACCGGTGACCTGAATGCAGAACTCATTACGCAGTTCAGAGGCCAGTTTTAACGCATCCGCGCGATCCGGATCGAAGAACACCTGCACAATGCCTTCACGGTCGCGCAAATCGATAAAGATAAGGCTACCAAGATCACGACGACGGTTGACCCAACCACACAGGGTAACCTGCTGCCCGACATGGGTCTGACGCAGCTGCCCGCAATATTCTGTACGCATGAGATATCCCTTAACTTAGCCGACGGCTAAATGTTGCCTGTGATGCAGGCTACTATGTCGCAGCTTTTTGTATGTCACAACTGGATGAAAAAAGGCGGCTATTATACTGGAAATTCCGCCGGACGATAAGAGCGAAGCACGGCCAGAAGCGCGATTGCTGCTCGCATCTTGCATATTCTCACAAAAATTAACAAAAATATCAGACCTGGAACAGGCCTCCACAGCGTAAGGTGTAGCAAAGCTATTTATTTGACTGGAGAAATTATGTTGAACCTCGACGCCACCAAAACCGCCCTTGTCGTGATTGATTTACAGGAAGGGATCCTGCCGTTCGCCGGAGGTCCTTACACGGCGGACGATGTGGTCAGTCGTAGTGCGCGTCTGGCCGACAAGTGCCGGGCCAGCGGGTCACCGGTAGTGATGGTACGCGTCGGCTGGTCTGCCGATTTTGCCGAAGCGCTGAAACAACCGGTAGATGCGCAGGCTCCAGCGCACGCCCTGCCCGAGAACTGGTGGACGTACCCGGTTGCACTGGGTAAACGCGACAGTGATATCGAGGTGACCAAACGCCAGTGGGGCGCATTCTACGGCACAGATCTGGAACTGCAGCTGCGTCGTCGCGGTATCGACACCATTATTGTGTGCGGCATCTCCACCAACATCGGAGTGGAATCAACCGCGCGTCACGCCTGGGAGATGGGCTTTAACCTGATTATCGCCGAAGATGCCTGCAGTGCCGCCTCAGCAGATCAACACCAGGGCAGCATGACGAACATCTTCCCGCGCATTGGCCGCGTGCGTAGCACCGACGAGATCCTTAGCGCGTTATGATCTATCTGGGCCTGCCCCAATGGTCGCACCCGAAATGGGTGCGGCTGGGTATCACCAGCCTTGAGGAGTATGCTCGCCACTTTAACTGCGTGGAGGGCAATACGACGCTATACGCCCTGCCCCGGGCGGAGATTGTTGAACGCTGGCGTGAGCAGACGACCGATGATTTCCGCTTTTGCTTCAAGTTTCCATCCACCATTTCACACACCGCTGCACTGCGCAACTGCGACGATCTCACAGCGGAATTTTTTACCCGTATGGATCCCCTGGCGAACCGCATCGGTCAATACTGGCTCCAGCTCCCGGCAACATTTGGCCCGCAGGGGCTGCCGGCGCTGTGGCACTTTCTCGATACCCTGCCCAAAGCCTTTACTTACGGAGTGGAAGTGCGCCATCCAGCGTTCTTTAATAAAGGCGAAACGGAAAAGGCGCTCAACCGGGGGTTACATGAGCGCGGCGTGAATCGCGTGATCCTCGACAGTCGTCCCGTACACAGTGCCGTACCCCACAGTGAAGCCGTTATCGACGCCCAGCGGAAAAAACCGAAGGTGCCGGTGCATGCCGTGGTGACCGCCAGCAACCCGATGGTGCGCTTTATCGGCAGCGATAATATGCAGCAAAACCAGCAGATGTTCGCCGTCTGGCTGCAAACATTAGCGAAATGGCAGCAGACCACCACCCCCTATCTGTTTCTGCATACTCCGGATATTGCCCAGGCCCCTGAACTGGTCGATGCTCTCTGGCAGGCCTTGCAGGACGCGCTTCCGGGCCTGGGTCCTGCCCCTGCCATCCCACAACAATCTTCTCTTTTCTAGCCGCACCCCCTATCATAGAAGTGCCATCTGCCAGATAAACAGGGAGTTTGTATGGTCAGCGCGCTGTATGCGGTTTTGGGTGCGTTACTGTTAATTAAGTTTTCGTTCGATGTTGTGCGTCTGCGGATGATGTATCGCGTCTCCTGGGGCGACGGTGGGTTTTCTGAGCTGCAAAGCGCGATTCGTGTGCATGGGAATGCCGTGGAGTACATCCCGGTTGCCCTGATCATGCTGCTTTTTATGGAAATGAACGGCGCTGAGACGTGGATGGTGCACGTTTGCGGTTTGCTGCTGATTGCCGGTCGCCTGATGCATTACTACGGCTTTCACAATCGGTTGTTCCGCTGGCGTCGCTCAGGCATGAGCGCCACCTGGTGTTCGCTTTTGCTGATGGTGCTGGCTAACCTCTGGTATATGCCGTGGGAGTTGGTTTTCTCCCTGCATTAGCGCACAATACGCCCCTTTATTTTTCCCGGATTTTAACGTTATGTCAGATCGCGACACGCTTTTTTCTGCGCCTATCGCCAGTCTGGGCGACTGGACCTTTGATGAACGGGTGGCTGAAGTCTTCCCGGATATGATTCAGCGCTCAGTGCCCGGTTACTCTAATATCATCTCCATGATCGGCATGCTGGCGGAGCGTTTTGTTCAGCCTGACACGCAGGTATACGATCTGGGTTGCTCGCTGGGCGCGGCTACGCTGTCGGTTCGTCGTAACGTTAATCAGCCAGGCTGCAAAATTATCGCCGTGGATAATTCCCCGGCCATGGTTGAGCGCTGTCGCCGCCACATCGACGCCTGGAAAGCCTCCACGCCGGTGGAAGTCATTGAGGGCGATATCCGTGATATCGAAATTCATAATGCCTCCATGGTGGTACTGAACTTTACGCTGCAGTTTTTAGAGCCCGCCGATCGTCAGCTGCTGCTGAATAAGATCTATCAGGGGCTTAACCCGGGCGGCGCCCTGGTGCTGTCAGAGAAATTTAGCTTCGAAGATGCCAACGTCGGTGAACTGCTGTTCAACATGCACCACGATTTTAAACGTGCCAACGGCTATAGCGAGCTGGAGATCAGCCAGAAACGTAGCATGCTGGAAAATGTGATGCTGACCGATTCGGTCGAAACGCATAAGGCTCGCCTGCGCAGCGCAGGTTTTGAGCATAGCGAGCTGTGGTTCCAGTGTTTTAACTTTGGCTCTCTGGTGGCACTGAAAGGCGGCGAAGCGGCATGATTGAATTCAGTAATTTTTATCAGCTGATTGCAAAGAATCACCTTTCCCACTGGCTGGAGACCCTGCCCGCTCAAATCGCCACCTGGCAGCGCGACCAGCAGCATGGCTTGTTAAAGCAGTGGTCTAACGCGGTGGAGTTTTTGCCTGAGCTTACGCCTTACCGTCTCGACTTGCTGCACAGCGTTACGGCAGAGAGCGAAACGCCGTTAAGCGCCGGGCAGACGAACCGTATCGAAACCCTGCTCCGTAACCTGATGCCCTGGCGTAAAGGGCCCTTCTCGCTCTATGGGGTGGACATTAATACCGAATGGCGTTCTGACTGGAAGTGGGATCGCGTTTTGCCGCACCTGTCTGACCTGTCAGGCCGAACCATTCTTGACGTGGGCTGCGGTAGCGGCTATCACCTGTGGCGCATGATTGGCGCCGGCGCGCATCTTGCGGTCGGTGTCGATCCTATGCAGCTGTTCCTCTGTCAGTTCGAAGCGGTGCGAAAACTGTTGGGTAATGATCAGCGCGCGCATCTGTTGCCGTTGGGTATTGAACAACTGCCTGCCCTGAAAGCCTTCGATACGGTCTTCTCGATGGGGGTGCTTTACCACCGTCGCTCACCGCTGGAACATCTGTGGCAGCTGAAAGATCAGCTGGTCAACGGGGGTGAACTGGTGCTGGAAACACTGGTAATTGAAGGTGATGAGAACGCGGTGCTGGTGCCAGGCGACCGCTACGCACAGATGCGAAATGTCTATTTCATTCCATCCGCGCTGGCGCTGAAAAACTGGCTTGAGAAGTGCGGCTTCGTGGATGTGCGTATCGCCGACGTCTGCGTAACCTCGACCGAAGAGCAGCGTCGTACCGACTGGATGATCACCGAGTCGCTGGAGCAGTTCCTGGATCCGGCTGACCAGAGCAAAACGGTGGAAGGCTATCCTGCGCCGATGCGTGCAGTATTGATTGCAACGAAGCCGTAATCTCTCCTCAATAAGGGCAAGCGAGGCGGCTAACGCCGCTACGGCCTGAAATATGCAGGAGAAAAAAAGGCCCCTGTGTAAAAGGCAGGGGCCTGGTACAAACAAGCATCATATTGGGCGACATGATGCGGCGGTAAAAACGTTGCTACACGTGATAACGGTCAATAATCGCTTTCATTACCGCAACCGACTCTCCATCAACGCTATAGCGGGAGTACTCATCCGCCTCGGCATCCGTCGACATAGACAACCCTGTATTGCGATAACGCATGGGCGAGGGTATCCATTTACCCGCTGAGCTATGCAGCTCCTTCACCCCTGCGTCGAGAAACTTATGCAGATTGCCGGCGCGCACGCCTGCTCCTGCCATGATTATTGGAACACCAGATCGGCCATTAAGTTCCGTAATTAATGAAAGACCTTTTTCTGCGGATGCTTGCTGCCCCGAGGTGAGGATCCGCGTGACGCCGAGTTCCGCCAGCTTTTCATAAGCTTGTCGTGGATCGGCACACATATCGAAGGCGCGATGAAATGTCACCGCCATCCCCTTCGCAGCCGCCATCAGCTGGCGCATTGCCGGCATATTGACTTCGCCATCTTCATCGAGCAGGCCAATCACCACCCCCGGAAATCCCAGCGCGTTGATATGCGCCACATCGTCCAGCATGGCGCTTAGCTCGCCTGAGCTGTAACAGAAATCGCCGCCGCGGGGACGGACAATGGGATGAACCGGAATAGTGACGGCCTCACGCACTGATTTCAGGACGCCATAAGAGGGGGTTAAGCCCCCCTCTTTCGGTGCCGCGCAGAGTTCGATGCGATTAGCCCCCTGTTGCTGTGCGGTCACGGCGCACTCCATGCTGTAACAGCAGATCTCCAGCACTGCCATGATTCCTCCTTAAAACATCATGAATACGGCATCATGCCATGCCCGAACAGGCCGGACACGGCGGTCGCTCACAAACTTCTACGCGTTATGCTTCGCTGGCGACGATCTGCTCGATAGTCCAGGGGTGAAACTTCACCGTCACGCTACCGTCCGTCACCGCCAGGGTGGGATTCGGCAGGCGCTCGCGCTCCCCTTTGGGTGAACTGCATTTCACAAAAATCCCCGGCTGGCTTAACCCCTCGTCAGAGAGCAGCGTCAGCGCGCGGGCATTCAGGTCGTCGGGGTCGCCGGGCAGAACGATCTCAATATGCTCCCACCCTTCATGGGGATAGCGCTTCTCACCCGGCCATGGCAGCTCCACCACGTCAAATTGCCAGTGGGCGACGCAGACGGGCTCATGCAGTTTAAACAGGCAGATTGGGCGGCCATTAATGATGTTTTCAGAGAGCAGCTCGCCGCACTGCTCAAAACCTCGACGCCAGCGCTCGGCGGTGGCATTCTGGTGGCAGCGCAGGGAGATATGGTCTGCCGCCAGCGGAGCGATCTCCAGCCCCAGGCGCTGAGTCAGCGCGTGAAAATCGCGGGTAAAGCGCGGCAGGTCGGCGCGGATGTCCTGCAGTTCGTCAATGGATTGCCAGTTCGCCATTATTATTACTCGTCCTATCGTACAAAACGGTTAATTTACTCTGTTGCGCGCCGCCCACCAACCGCTGATTTGTCCGGTGCTGACGGCAAGAGGCAATTGCAGTATACTCCCGGCCTCATTCTTAAACTGGCGCGGATGGTTGGTCTGCCGCAGCAAAAAAGTAAGGTATCCAGGTGAATATTCAGGCACTTCTCTCAGATAAAGTCAGTCAGGCACTGATTGCCGCAGGCGCGCCTGCGGATTGCGAACCTCAGGTTCGTCAGTCAGCAAAAGTACAGTTTGGCGACTATCAGGCAAATGGCGTGATGGCCGTAGCTAAAAAACTGGGCATGGCGCCGCGACAACTCGCAGAGCAGGTACTCACTCATCTGGATCTTGACGGTATCGCCAGCAAAACTGAAATTGCCGGACCGGGCTTTATCAATATCTTCCTCGACCCGGCCTTCCTTGCCAGCCACGTTGACGCGGCGCTGAAATCTGACCGTCTGGGCGTAAACCAGCCGGCAGCACAAACCATCGTGGTGGACTATTCGGCCCCTAACGTGGCGAAAGAGATGCACGTAGGCCATTTGCGCTCCACCATCATCGGTGATGCGGCCGTGCGTACGCTTGAGTTCCTGGGCCACAAGGTAATCCGCGCTAACCACGTTGGCGACTGGGGTACCCAGTTCGGGATGCTCATCGCTTATCTCGAGAAGCAGCAGCAGGAAAACGCCGGTGAAATGGCGCTGGCAGACCTGGAAGGTTTTTATCGCGAAGCGAAAAAACACTACGACGAAGACGAAGCCTTCGCCGAGCGCGCGCGTAGCTACGTTGTTAAGCTGCAGGGCGGCGACGAGTACTTCCTGCAGATGTGGCGTAAGCTGGTGGACATCACCATGTCCCAGAACCAGATCACATACGACCGCCTGAATGTGACCCTCACCCGCAAGGATGTGATGGGTGAAAGCCTCTATAACCCTATGCTGCCAGGCATTGTGGCCGATCTGAAGGCCAAAGGGCTGGCGGTCGAGAGCGAAGGTGCGACCGTGGTCTTCCTTGATGAGTATAAAAACAAGGAAGGCGAACCTATGGGCGTCATCATCCAGAAGAAGGATGGCGGCTATCTCTACACCACCACCGATATCGCCTGCGCCAAATATCGCTACGAAACGCTGCATGCGGACCGCGTTCTTTATTACATTGACTCTCGCCAGCACCAGCACCTGATGCAGGCGTGGACTATCGTGCGTAAAGCCGGTTACGTGCCGGACTCCGTACCGCTGGAACACCACATGTTCGGCATGATGCTGGGTAAAGACGGTAAGCCGTTCAAAACCCGCGCTGGCGGTACGGTGAAGCTGGCCGATCTGCTGGACGAAGCGCTGGAGCGTGCGCGCCGTCTGGTGGCGGAGAAGAACCCGGACATGGCGGCGGACGAGCTGGAAAAACTGGCTAACGCGGTCGGTATCGGCGCGGTTAAATATGCGGATCTCTCCAAGAACCGTACCACGGACTATGTGTTCGACTGGGATAACATGCTGGCCTTCGAAGGCAATACGGCCCCTTACATGCAGTACGCCTATACCCGCGTGCTCTCCGTATTCCGTAAAGCGGCAGTGGATGAAGCGGCCCTTGCCGCCGCAGCGGTAGTCATCTCTGAAGATCGTGAAGCCCAGCTGGCAGCACGCCTGCTGCAGTTTGAAGAGACGCTCTCTGTGGTCGCCCGTGACGGTACCCCGCACGTGATGTGCTCATACCTGTACGACCTGGCTGGCCTCTTCTCTGGCTTCTACGAACACTGCCCTATCCTCTCTGCCGAGAGCGAAGCCGTGCGTAACAGTCGCCTGAAGCTGGCGCAGCTTACGGCGAAGACCCTGAAGCTGGGTCTGGATACCCTGGGCATCGAAACCGTCGAGCGCATGTAAAAAAACAAACCCGGCAATCGCCGGGTTTTTTCTTATCAGAAGTACTTTCGCAAATACTCCGTCAGACAGAGTATCGCCATGGCCTGACCATACGGCATGGAGGTGAGCGGTATCTGGCGATAGAACTCCAGATCGCTGCCCATCCCTGTACCGAATGAGGTTTGCAGCAGCTCCCCTTCCGGCGAAATGTTTTTCACAATGCCGCGAATCGCTTTTTCTGCCACCCCGGCATACTCTGCGCCGACGTACCCTTTGCGCACCGCCTTCAGGATCCCGTAAGCAAAGCCTGCCGTGGCAGAGGCTTCCAGATAGGAGTCAGCATCGTCGAGCAGCGTGTGCCAAAGGCCACTCTCATCCTGGCATTTAGCCAGCGCAGCGATTTGCGCATTCAATACCTGAACCAGATAACGGCGCACCGCATTCTGTTTCGGCAGATCCACTAGCTCGAGGAAATCCGGGATCACAATGGTTAACCAGCTATTTCCACGCGCCCAGCGCGCCCTGGCAAAGTTGTGCTGGCCGTCGTAATTCCAGCCGTGGAACCAGAGGCCGGTCTCCCGATCCATCAGGTTCTGTACGTGCAGCAGGAACTGGTAAACCGCCTCTTCCACATACTCGGGATGATTGAGCAGCTTGCCGATTTTTGCCAGCGGCAGCACGGTCATCATCAGAGTGTCATCCCACATCTGCTGATGGTTCTCTTCCGCCAGCGTGATGTGCTGCATGCCACCGTGATCGGTACGCGGCATCTCGTTCATCGCCCACTCCGCCCAGCTCTCCAGCCAGGGCAACCAGGCCGGATTGCGGCTCTCTTCATACCGGTAGGCCAGGGTCAAAAAGGGTGACATCGTATTGACGTTCTTGGTGGTGGCCCCTTCGTTGAAGCGGTCGCGGAACCAGCTGTCGATGATATCGCGCATCCCTTCATCACCGGTCTGGCAGTAGTACTGCCAGATACCGTAGAGACCAATGCCGTGCGTCCACTCCCACCCCGCCCAGCCTTTGGTATCGATCACGCGCCCGTCGTCCAGCCGCAGTAAAAACTCACCGGTCTTATCGTGAATGTTCACCAGGTTATGCGTCACCTTTTCAATCAGCGACTTCAGTTCATCCCGGGCGATAAACCGCTCTGGCTGACGCAGTAATGGGCTATGTTTGACAGGCCAAACCTTCATATTCTTAACCTCAGTTATATGTCGAATTCAGTGATGCACGATGTTTCAGAGACGGCGCAGCGGGCTTGTTGCGGTTCAGATAACCGATATTGTTGTTACCCCACAGACACTCGTAAGGCATACCGGCCAGCATTTCCACGGTGGCGCGCGCTTGCGGGGTTGCCGCTTCAGGCATTGCCCTGCCACTTTCACGCATTTTTGCCGTCTCTTCCCGCAGGACACTGTGGGTCTGCAGATTGAGTTTGAAGCGCAGAGAGACCAGGAAGCCGCAGATCAACACCAGAATGGTCCCCACGCTTAAGATCATCAGAATGGTATGACTCACCCCTTCAGCCTGCACTTTCTGGCCGCTGACGAAGCCGGACATCTGCATCACAATCCCCACCAGCATGACCGCACCCGCCTGGGACGCTTTACGGGTCAGCGTCATGATGCCAGCAAAGATCCCTTCGCGGCGTTGGCCGGTCACGACCTCATCCACATCGGCGATGTAGGTATAGGTATTCCATGGCACATAGTTGATCCCGCCGCGACCCAGGCCCGCAACCGCAGAGATCAGCAGCAGCAGAGAGTAGACGTCGCTTAAGCCGGCATAGTAGAGACCCGCATAGGAGAGCGAGGCCAGACCAAAGAGCACAACAACCATGCGATACGAAGGTGCCGGTCCGAAGCGGATGCAGAGCGGGATCATGGCGATAACCGCGATGAACTGGAAGATAGCCATTGTGCCCAGCAGGTTAGAGGCCATGGAGGCTTCCTGCATCAGCACAAATACGACGTAGTAGGTGAATACGGCGTTGAACACATCCTGTGCGATATACCCCCCAAGGTACATCCCCAGATGCTGGCGGAAGATCTTGATGCGCAGGGTTGAGCTCAATTCGGTGATCAGGCGGCTCAGGCTCTGGCTAAGGGTCAGGCTCTTCTTCTCTTCTTCCGCGCGCAGGGCAGCTTCGCTCCACTCTTCACGCGGTCGTTCCCAGGTGAAGAACCAGACGAAGGTCAGCATCAGGGCGCAGAGCACCGAGAAGACCAGGCTTGCATAGAAGAAGGAGATCGGGTTGTCTTTGCCGAATGCGGTCAGCAGGACACCTGGCAGGAACGAGGCGAGAATCGCTGACATCTGCGCCATAGAGATACGGGCGCCAGAGAATTTGGTCTTCTGTTTGAAGTCATCGGTCATCTCCGGTACCAGCGTCTCATACGGCACCAGAATCATGGTGTAGACAATATCAAACACCAGATAGGTGAGCAGGTAGTACCAGAAGCTCATGTCACCGACCCACATCAGCGAGTAGCTGAAGACGCACGGGATACCCAGCAGAATAAAGAATTTGCGACGGCCAAAGCGTTTGCCAAGCCAGGTGGTGCCGAAGTTATCGGTCAGGAAGCCCATCAGCGGACTCACCACCGCATCCAGCACCCTTGCCGCGGCAAAAATAAAGGTGGCTTCGATAGGGGTAAGGCCACAGAAGGTGGTGTAGAAGTATAAAAGCCATGCGGCCGTCAGCGCGGTGGTGCCGGCCCCAAGAAAATCGCCTGATCCGTAGGCCAGGTAGTTTGTGAGTCCAATTTTACGTGTTTTCATTGCCGTCAACCCTGTAAGTTTTGGGAGACTCCCTGACAACCACATTCTTTACGGGAGTGATTACACGGCTACAGTAAGAGTATCACCAGTGGGATACCTTTCTGTTTCTGCCACCCGGGGAAACCATCTGGCAAAAATGCAAAGAGACTCACTACGCGTGTCACTGATTTATAAAACAGTGTTTCTTTTGCTTCAAAAGAGAGGGTCAGAATTGCGAGCCAGTCATCAGATTCGCCTGATGACTGGGCAAAAAGTGATCAGAGCAGTGCGCCTGGGCGGCGGGTATCAGGGCGGGGTTCATTACCAGGAACCGTCGGTTTACAGCATAGCCAGAGGAGAACACAGGACATCACGGTCCCCGCTAAGCTCGCCATGGGGATAACCCACAGGTTGACGGCATTAACAGGCAGGAGCCGCGAAGCCAGAGTAATCAGCAGCGGCAAGCCAGCCAGTTTCGCGAAAAGCAGCCCGCCGAACCACCAGCCTGATTTACCGATATCGTGCATCCGGCGGATCCCCGCGGCTACGATCGGCGGCAAGAGCACCAGCGGGGCAAGACCGCCAAGCGGAAGTAAGACATACCAGCCCCACACCAGCAACATACCGCCACGGCCTGTCTCGTCCGTCACGCTCAGGGTCAGGCCCAAATAGGTCAGCACCGCTATGAATAATAAAATAATAATATTGATGAATATAAATAACCAGAACGCACGCCGTGTCGAACGCCCCCGGTAATCCCCTATTTTCTTCCAGCCTTCGGTGTAGCATTCCATCGCCGTTTTATTCATTTTCCTTCCTTGTTTGTGTGTTAGTAAAAGAGAGCGCTCAGGTTTCTAGCCGTTTGGTTAATAACAGTGAGGCCACCTTCAGGATCTCCGAAGCAATTAACAGACTGAACGCAAGGGTGACGCTGTGCATATTCAGGCCGTTCAAAACCCAGGGTAAAAAAGAGACCGATGGCACAACCATCAACAGCCGCAACGGCGTTTGCCCCAGCGCCAGCCAGCGGGCGTAATGCGGCCGGCAGAACCACAGGGCGGCAGAGACCCCAATGGAGAGCGTGGTGACGAACGAGAGAATAAATCCCCCTATCAGCCAGCCACCGCCCCCATGCTGCGTATAGAGGTCGCTGAAGCTCATCACATCATCCACCAGCGGGATGCGCTGCTGAACAAGATTTTCCGTCAAATACCCTGCGCAATATAACGTATCCATTGCGCCCCAAAACAGAGAGACCTTATATAAATGCCGCATTCCCTGTGCCCTTTTCGTCGTGCTAATTATTTTTGTGAATTATCAAAAACAGAATTTAGATAAATAAAATACCGAAACCTTAGATCGCCAGTATATTCGCAGGGGGACAATTATCTACTTAATTGCATTATTACCAGGGGCAGGCGGGGAAGCATGACGGAGGGAAATAGCGCTGCCGCACCTGAGTGGAGCGGCAGCAGCGGATTAGCGGTAGTTGACAATCACTTCGTTACGCTGAATTTTCAGGGCCGGGATCAGGCGACCACCGCCCGGCACTTCCCAGATAAACCGCAGCGGCTCGGCAGCCGGTACGTTATTGAAGGCATGGGTGGTGCCGCTCTGTCCGTCCAGCTCGGTACAACGGGATTGCGAACAGAGGCGCGCCCGCAGCCCTGCGGGAATCGGGCCATTGAGCTCATAGCGCCAGGCCACCAGCGTCATCAGACCGGAGACCGGCTCACTGGCCGACAGTGGCCTGGAAGAGGCAGCCACTCCCCGGTTGTTCAGGGTCAGACCGATACTGCTGGCCTGCCAGCTCCCCTCACCCGCCGCCTGCGCCATAAAAGGTAAAACCAACAGCCAGAGTAATTTGCGCATTACTGGCCTCCAATGGTGGCGGTCATACGAATATGACGGTTGTCCGACAGTTCGAGATTCGACAGAACCACCAGCTGCGGCAGGCTGCGACGCAGGAAGCGCGACAGCAGTGGACGTAGCGCATGGTTGACCAGCAGCACCGGCGGTGCCCCCAGCATCTCCTGACGACGCAACGCTTCTTGTGACTGAGCCAGCAGGCGATCTGCCAGCCCAGGCTCCAGGCCACCGCCGCCCTGCAATGCCTGAAGCAACAGGCGTTCAAGCGGCGTATCGAGGCCAATGACCTGCACCTCATCGTTGCCCGGGAACCATTGTTGAGTAATGGCGCGACCCAGCGCCACGCGCACCACCGCCGTCAGTTCATGCGGATCGCTTTGCAGCGGCGCGTGCTCGGCCAGGGTTTCAAGAATGGTACGCATATCGCGGATAGGCACCTTCTCTTCAAGCAGATTCTGCAGCACTTTATGCAGCGTGGTGAGGGTCACTACACCCGGCACCAGATCTTCCGTCAGCTTCGGCATCTCCTGGGTGACGCGGTCAAGCAACTGCTGCGCCTCCTGGCGGCCGAACAGCTCGGCCGAGAACTGGCCAATCAGGTGGTTAAGATGGGTTGCCACAACGGTACTGGCTTCCACCACGGTGTATCCCTGAATTTGCGCCTGCTCTTTCAGGGCGCTCTCAATCCAGATTGCCGCCAGGCCAAACGCCGGGTCAGTGGTCTGCTCCCCTGGCAGCGTCCCCGCCGCCGTGCCTGGGTTAATGGCCAGCCAGCGCCCCGGATAAGCATCACCACTGCCAATCTCAACCCCTTTCATCAGGATACGGTAGCGAGCAGGTGGCAGATCCATATTGTCACGGATATGCACTACCGGCGGCAGGAAGCCCATATCCTGGGCAAACTTCTTACGAATACTGCGAATACGCCCCAACAGCTCACCGTCCTGCTGGAAATCAACCATCGGGATAAGGCGGTAACCCACCTCCATACCCAGGGAGTCTTCCAGTTGAACATCATTCCAGGTCGCTTCAACCGCCTGGCTGTTCTCCGGCATTTTCACCGGCGCAGGCTCCGCCTTCGGTTTGGTTTCACGTCCGCGCAGCCACCACGCCAGCCCCAACAGCGCACCGGTGAAGAGCAGGAAGACAAAGTTAGGCATGCCAGGTACCAGACCCAGCAGACCCAGAACCGCGGCGCTCAGCAACATCACGCTCGGGTTGCTGAACAGCTGGCCAACCATCTGCTGACCCACATCCTGGTCAGTAGCCACGCGGGTAACGATAACGCCCGCGGCGGTAGAGATAACCAGCGCAGGGATCTGTGCTACCAGGCCGTCACCAATGGTCAGCAGCGTATAGCTTTCGGCGGCATGTCCCATATCCATACCGTGTTGCAGAACCCCGACCAGCAGGCCCCCCACCACGTTGATCACCATGATCAGGATCCCCGCGATGGCATCGCCACGCACGAACTTACTTGCCCCGTCCATCGAGCCGTAGAAGTCCGCTTCCTGGGTCACTTCCGAACGGCGTTTTTTCGCTTCATCTTCGGCGATCAGCCCGGCGTTCAGGTCGGCGTCGATCGCCATCTGTTTGCCCGGCATTCCGTCCAGCACGAAACGCGCGCCCACTTCGGCGATACGTCCCGCACCTTTGGTAATAACCATAAAGTTGATGATAACGAGGATTACGAACACCACGATGCCGATGGCGAAGTTGCCGCCCACCAGGAAGTGGCCAAAGGCTTCCACCACTTTACCCGCTGCCGCAGCCCCCGTATGGCCATCCATCAGGATGATACGGGTTGAGGCCACGTTCAGCGCCAGGCGCAGCAAGGTGGTAAACAGCAGAATGGTTGGAAACGCGGCAAAGTCCAGCGTGCGCTGGGTGAACATCGCCACCAGCAGCACCATAATGGACAGTGCAATGTTAAAGGTAAAAAGCAGATCGAGGATGAATGCCGGCAGTGGCAGTACCATCATCGACAGAATTAGCAGGATGAGAATCGGGCCGGCAAGGATTTGCCATTGCGTCGATTTCAGGTTGCCGGGCAGGCGCAACATTGCCACCAGATTAGCCATCAGTGTCCTTCTCGTTCAAAAAATCCAGCGCTTCAGGCACTGGCAAATTCACCGGTTTCACAGGTTGTTGACCGCCAGCCAGACGCCAGCGCTTCAACTGCCAAACCCACGCCAACACTTCCGCTACCGCGGCATAGAGCTGACCTGGGATCTGCTGTCCAATTTCAGCGTGGCGATAAAGGGCACGCGCCAGCGGCGGCGCCTCCAGCATCGGCACGCGATTTTCACTACCAATCTCACGAATTCGCAGGGCGATAAGCCCCGCCCCTTTCGCCACCACCTTCGGCGCGCTCATTTTGTTTTCGTCGTACTGCAAGGCCACGGAGTAGTGCGTCGGGTTGGTGACAATCACGTCCGCTTTTGGCACATCCTCCATCATGCGGCGTCGGGCAGCGGCGCGCTGCATTTGACGGATACGCCCCTTCACGTGCGGGTCGCCTTCCATCTGCTTATATTCGTCACGGATATCCTGGCGGGACATCCGCAGTTTTTTGATGTGGCTGTAAATCTGGAAGATGACGTCAAAGCCCACCATCGGAATGATCGACAGCACCACCAGCAGAGCGCACAAGCCAACCAGGTTGAGAGCATTCGAGATGGCGGTGACGGGCGATTCACTGATCAGCCGCATCATGTCAGGCCAGTGCAGCCACAGATAGAAGCCTGCGGCGCTGCCCATCAACGTTGCTTTCAGAATCGCTTTCAGCAACTCGGCACCGGTCTGGGCGGAGAACATGCGTTTAATACCGGGCAGCGGGTTAAGCTTGGAAAACTTAGGCTGCAGCGATTTACCGCTAAAGACCAACCCGCCGAGCAGAACCGGGGAGATAAGCGCCACCAGAACCACGCCGACAATCAGCGGCAACAGCGCCACCATAGCGCCTTTAATCAGCAGAATAATCTGCCCGAGGATCAGGTTGGGGTCGTTAACCATACTGTGGTCAAAACGCAGCCCGGCCGAAAGCATCCCTGCCAGCCTGCGGGCAAGAGACTCCCCGCCAAACCAGATAATGCACACGCCTACCACTAAAATGAGCAGGGAGGTGAGTTCTCTGGATCGGGGTATTTGCCCTTCCTCACGCGCTTTATCAAGTCGGTGGGGTGTGGGGGCTTCTGTTTTGTCGTCGCTGTCGTCTGCCACGGCAAGCGTCCCGCAGGTAGAAGTTTGGCAATATCATGCCAGCCGCCTGCAAAGCTAATGGGCAGAGTAAGGGTCAAAAAGGGCAGGTTTTTCGGATATAGGCAAAAAAGCTCCGGTTTCGTTGCCAAAACCGGAGCGATTCAGATTAGAAACCTAAGCTGTCCAGCAGGTCGTCGACCTGATCCTGGCTGGCAACCACACCGGCTTTGGTGGTGTCGAGCTGCGGGCCATTGAGCAGGCTTTCGTTTTCACGCTTCGGACGGGCGGCAGGCTCTGGCATATTTTCCAGCAGTACCATCAGCAACTGACGCTCAATCTCCTGGATCACATCCATCATTCGCTTGATAACCTGACCGGTCAGGTCCTGGAAATCCTGCGCCATCATGATGTCCAGCAGCTGGGCGTTAGTGAAGCTGGTATGACCCGGCACCGCTTTCAGATACTGACGGGTGTCCGTCACCAGCTCACGCGCATCAGAGAGCTCAATCGGGTCTTCGAACCACTCATCCCAGCGTTTGGTCAGGTCTTTGGCGCCCTTCTCCATCTCGTCCTGGTGCGGCTGAGACGCTTCAACGCTGTTCAGCGCACGTTCAGCCGCCTGAGCGGTCATCTGTACCACATAATCGAGACGGTCGCGCGCATCCGGAATCGCTTCCGCGGCTTCGGCAATCGCCTGATCCAAACCCAACTCGCGCAGGCTGTCGCGCAGCATGCGCGTCAGGCTACCGATACGGGCGATGATTTCGCTGGGTGAATGCTCCTCAGCGGGTTTAATTGCAGGCTGCATCATATTCACCACCTTACATGCCGAGTTTCTCGAAGATCTTGCCGAGTTTCTCTTCCAGGGTTGCAGCAGTGAACGGTTTCACCACATATCCGCTTGCCCCCGCCTGTGCGGCAGCAATAATGTTCTCTTTCTTGGCTTCTGCGGTCACCATCAGCACCGGCAGCGCAGACATATTGCTGTCGGCACGAATGGTTTTCAGCAGCTCCAGACCGTCCATGTTAGGCATGTTCCAGTCAGAGATGACAAAACCGAAGCCGCCCGCCTGCAGTTTGTTCAGCGCATCTACGCCGTCTTCTGCTTCTTCAACGTTGTTGAAGCCCAGCTCTTTCAACAGGTTGCGCACGATGCGACGCATGGTGGAAAAGTCATCCACAACCAAAAATCTGAGCTCTTTGTCCGCCATAAAACTACACTCCTCTTTAAATACGTATTGCCTGTCCGGCACTGATTTTTGCCAGCATCTGCTGGCTTACCTGGCTAAGATCGACCACTTCGCTCACGCCACCCATATTGATGGCCTCGCGCGGCATGCCGAACACCACACAACTTGCTTCATTCTGCGCAATCGTCCAGGCGCCAGCCTGGTGCATTGCAAGCATTCCGGCGGCACCATCGTTGCCCATCCCCGTCAGGATCACCCCAACGGCGTTGCGCCCCGCATGTTTCGCCACCGAATGAAACAGCACATCCACCGACGGACGGTGCCGGTTAACCGGCGGCCCGTCATGAATTTTGATTTGATAGTTTGCGCCACTGCGCGCCAGCTCCATGTGCTTATCGCCCGGCGCGATGTAAGCATGTCCCGGCAGCACGCGCTCGCCATCTTCCGCCTCTTTCACGCTGATCTGGCACAGTTTGTTCAGACGCTCAGCAAAAGAACGGGTGAAGCCCGGCGGCATATGCTGCGTAATCAGAATACCGGGGCTGGAGAGCGGCAATGGCTGGAGTACATGGCGAATTGCCTCTGTTCCCCCGGTTGACGCGCCAATAACCAGCAGTTTTTCCGAGCTGAGCAGCGGCCCCGCTTTCAGGGTCGCCGGTGCGGCAATCGGCTTATGCGCCGCAATCTGTGCCCGGGAGGCGGTGCGGATCTTCTCCGCGATCATCTCGCTGTAGGCCAGCATGCCTTCGCGGATGCCCAACTGCGGTTTGGTGACAAAATCCACCGCCCCCAGCTCCAGGGCTCGCAGCGTAATTTCAGAGCCCTTACCCGTGAGCGAGGAGACCATCACCACCGGCATCGGGCGCAGACGCATCAATTTTTCCAGGAAATCGATGCCGTCCATCCGCGGCATTTCGACATCCAGCGTCAGCACGTCGGGATTGTATTTTTTAATTAAATCCCGGGCGACCAGCGGATCGGGAGCCGTTGCCACCATCTCCATGTCACTGTGACTGTTGATAATTTCGGTCATGATCTGGCGCATCAATGCCGAATCATCGACTGACAAGACCCTGATTTTACTCATGCTTTATCCTTACTCAGCGCATATACCGTTTGCCCACGCAGGCTAAACTCACGCACGAGGTTGCTGAAGTTCTCCGAGTGCCCGGCAAACAGTAATCCGTCCGGCTTGAGCAACGGTACAAAGCGACGCAGAATCTCCTGTTGCGTCGTTTTGTCGAAATAGATCATAACGTTACGGCAAAAAATTGCGTCAAAGGGTCCCGGCACGTTGTACTGCTTATCCAGCAGGTTCAGCTGGGTAAACTCCACGTTGTTGGCCAGCTCCTGACGCACCCGCACCAGCCCCTCGTGCGGGCCGGTACCGCGCATGAAGTATCGCTGTAGCTGCTGGGGCGACAGCGTTTTCAGTTCATCCTGACGATAAATACCGCTTTGCGCCTTTTGCAGCACTTCGGTATCGATATCGCTGGCGAACACTTTCCAGCGCCCCGGCGCGGTGCCGAGCGTATCCGCCAGCGTAATCGCCAGTGAATAGGGCTCTTCTCCGGTTGAGGCCGCCGCGCTCCAGACCCGGTACTCTCCGCTACGCCGACGAGCATGCTCCGCCAGCACCGGAAAGTGATGGCCTTCGCGGAAAAATGCCGTCAGGTTGGTGGTCAGCGAGTTGATAAACGCTTGCCACTCCGCGCTGTTCGGGTTTGCTTCGAGCATGCCCAGGTAGCGGCCAAAATCGTCCAGTTCCAGGGTCCGCAACCGGCGAACCAGCCGGTTGTAGACCATGTCGCGCTTGTGATCGGCTAGCACGATCCCGGCACGCTGGTAGATTAACTGACATATCCGACGGAAATGCGCATCGGACAGCGCGAGGCGCTGTGTCATCTGCATAAGTAATGACGATTGCCCTGAGGGCAGAGATGATGTCATAGCGCCTTCTTTATCACTTTCAGGATCCCACTGGCACGGCTTGTGACCGTCCGACTTCTGTTACTTTTACGACCTGCTCACTTACATTAAAAACGGCCACCAGCGAGGTCAGGTGATCCGCCTGGTTGGCTAACTGGTCGGTAGCGGCGGCCGCCTCTTCTACAAGAGCGGCGTTCTGTTGCGTTACCTGATCCATCTGGCTTACGGCCTGGGCAACCTGTTCAATTCCCCGGCGCTGCTCATCCGATGCGGAGGCAATCTCTCCCATAATGTCGTTCACGCGCGTCACCGAGCTGACGATCTCCGTCATGGTCTTCGCGGCGGTGTCTACCAGTTCGGAACCCTGCTGAACGCGGGAGACCGACTCTTCAATCAGCACTTTGATCTCTTTTGCCGCGTTGGCGCTCCGGCTGGCCAGATTACGTACCTCACCGGCGACAACGGCAAATCCCCGTCCCTGCTCCCCGGCTCGGGCAGCTTCTACCGCCGCGTTCAGCGCCAGAATGTTGGTCTGGAACGCGATACCGTCAATCACGCTAATAATGTCGCCAATTTTCTGCGAGCTGGTGGCGATATCCGACATGGTGCGCGCCACGTGGGTTGCTTGATCGCCCCCTTTTTTCGCCGTCTGCGCAGCGCTCTGCGCCAGGCCAGATGCCTGGCGAGCGTTGTCGGCGTTCTGGCTGACGGTCGCCGTCAGCTGTTCCATGCTGGCTGCCGTCTGCGCCAGCGAGGCCGCCTGCTGCTCGGTGCGGGAAGAGAGATCATTGTTGCCTTCGGCGATCTCTGAAATCCCGGTGTGCATGGCATAGCTACCCTGCCGCACATTACTCACCGTTTCCCGTAACGATCCCTGCATCGCCTTCAGGCTGGCAAAGATCGCCGATATTTCGTTTTTACCGTACACCGCCACCGGACGGGCGAGATCGCCTTTGGCGATGCTGTCGAAATGGCTGCTGATGATCGCCAGCGGCTGCACGATCATCCTGCGCGACCAGAACAGCGCCGCGCTGGTCAGCAGCGCGGCCAGAATCACCACGGTGGTGAAGATCACACCAGACATGTGATAACTGGTGCGGCTGTCGGCCCCCGCCTTCTCGACGAAGTGGTTAATCTCCAGCTGCCAGGCATTGAAACTCTTATCAAACGCCGCCTGCGACTCCTGCACCGGCGCGGTGAGGAAGTCCGACAGCTGATTGTTTTCAAGCCATGTGGCCTGGTGCTCCAGATCGCCGTGCCACTGGGCATACCCTTTCTGCATGTCTGTACGCAGTTTTTTACCCTGCTCACTGAGGGTATCCTGCGCGATAAAAGCCTTAAACATCGTGTCAGCCTGCTTCAGGCTGTCGCGCGCGGTTACCATCAGCGCTTTAATGTCATCCGGCGGATAACTCAGCGCGGTTAAAGTTCCCGCCTTGTTGAGCGCGGTGCTGGCCTGTAAAAGCACGGCGCGGGTCTGCGCCAGTGCGGAGCGTTGTTGATTGCTGGTCTCGACTTCCTGCAAATTCTGATAGCCATCGCGAAACGCCCAAAAAGACAACCCGTTACTGCCAACCTGCAACACACCGCAAAGGATCAGAATCAAAAACAGTGTGGTCGAGATACGAATACGATTTAACATCCACGCTCCCATTCAGCGGCCAGCAGCCGCGGTTTAAAGTTCAGTCAAAATGTTTCCCAGTTCTCTTCTTGTCCGGCTGTCGGCACGCGCAAGCTGCCTGGCGCGGCGGCGGATGCCGTCGTACCAGGGTTTCTGCGGGCTGAAACCAATTTTGTAGGTGCTGCAGTAAGACGAAACGCCGAGACGGCCATCTTCAGACGACTCGCCTGGTCTTCCAGCGCAGCGGCCGCCGCAGCGGACTCCTGCACCAGCGCGGCGTTTTGTTGTGTTACCCGATCCATCTCTGATACCGCCAGAGCGACCTGATCGATACCCCGGCTCTGTTCATCAGATGCCGAGGCGATTTCACCCATGATGTCGTTTACGCGGGTCACCGCATTCACGATGTCATTCATGGTCTCGCCGGCGGTCTCGACCAGCACCGAGCCGGTATCCACACGCGAGACGGAGTCTTCGATTAACGCTTTGATCTCTTTGGCGGCATTGGCGCTGCGGCTGGCGAGGTTACGTACCTCCCCTGCTACTACAGCGAAGCCACGTCCCTGCTCACCGGCGCGGGCAGCTTCTACCGCGGCGTTGAGGGCTAAAATATTGGTCTGGAAAGCAATACCGTCGATCACGCTGATGATGTCGGCGATTTTTCGCGAACTATCGGCAATCTCGTGCATGGTTTTCACCACGCCATCTACCACTTTCCCGCCGCGCTGGGCAGTTTCCGACGCACTTTCTGCCAGATGCGAGGCCTGGCGCGCATTGTCGGCGTTTTGTTTTACCGTCGCGGTCAGCTGTTCCATGCTGGCAGCGGTCTCCTCCAGCGCGGAAGCTTGCTGCTCGGTACGGGAGGAGAGGTCATTGTTACCCATGGCGATTTCGCTGGTGCCGTCGTAGATAGCATCAGAGCCGTGACGCACGTTGGTTACCGTTTCGCTAAGGGAGCGCTGCATATGATCCACGCTGCTGGCCAGCTCGCTGATCTCGTTGCGCCCGGAAATCACCAGCGTCTGGGTCAAATCGCCGCTGGCAATGTCTCGGATGTGGGTAATGACGCGCCCCAGCGGGTTGAGCAGAATATGGCGAATACCGTACCAGACGCCGACCAGCACAATGAACAGCGCCAGTGCCAGCGATGCCATTTGCCATTTAGCAAACTGGTAGTCATTGGCGCTTTCGCTAAAGGCGGTGTGATACTGTTCGGCGCTGGCTTTGGCGTAGTCGCCAAGCGCGGCGCCGAGCGCGTTCTGCATCCCCTGCGTCGGCTGGGCAAAGTAGGCATCCATGTTCCCGCTTTCGAGGAACTGAATCAGCTCCGCCAGCGCGGCGGCATAGTTGCGGTACTTCTCTTCAATATTGTTGCTGGCATCGACCATCGTCGGTAGCGGCGCGATAGCCTTAAAGGCCTCGTAGTGTTTACCGGCTTCATCCAGCGTGGTACGCGCATTCTTCAGCAGTTCCGTTTTGGCACTGCTCTGCTGGTTATTAGGATCCATCATCATCCGGGCGGAGGAGCGGCTGAGGTTGATGCGGGTTTGCAGCATCAAATCCCAGGTGGTGGTCAGCTCGCTTTGTTGCAGGCGTAAATCATTGGATGCGGCGAAGCTCTCCTGATTTTCCTTTAACGATGAGAAAAAGAGACCGCCGGAAATCAGCTGCAGAAGTGCGAAGACAACCAGCACTAACATCAGCATTGTGACAACGCGCATACGGTTCAACATACAACACCTTCTCCTGGATTGGTTATCGGTGTTATCGGCACAGCTGACGGGAACTTTACATTTGCGAAAGGGAAAAGCGCGGCTTAGAAGGCGACATCAACAATCAGGGTATCGGTGTAACTACCGGCGGGCGGGGTGGCCTGGGTCGTCAGGACTTTGGCGGTGTAATTATAGGTACGCAGCAGGCCATCGGCGCTGACCTGTGAGGAGGTGCCGCTGGACCAGCGCTCCGAACCGCTGCTTCCCCAGCGGTTGGCAGTGGCGTCTTTATAGATGTCATAGCTCATGCGGTTACTGCCGCTGGCCATTTGCCGCACGTTGTTAAGGGCGTTAGCGCCATTGTTAATGCCAATGGTGTAAACGCTGCCCTTGGTACAGGAGACAGAGATTGCCTGCGAGACCGTGGGGAAATTTTGCACCAGCGGCGCACTGTTGAAGTTGATATCCGGCGTGGTCATGGCGCTACAGTCGTTGGTGACATTGATATCCACCGCGATGCTGGTGGTGACCGTACCGGTTTGCGGCGTAAGGCATAATCCGACCGCCCCCACCGAGCAGACATTGTAATAGATGCTGAAATTGAGGGTGACCCGATAGGGTCCGGCGGTGACATTCTGCCCGGCCAGGGTACGAAAATAGAGCGGAATATTATACTGCCGGCTGCCCAGCAGACCCAGCAGCGTGTTGCCGCTCCAGGTGTAGGTTCTGCCGATCTGCACTTCGTTAGCGGTATTACACCCGGAGGCGCCGCACAGCCGGACAGGGATGACGTCGGTGATTGCCGCATTATCGGTGCGTTTCAGGGTCGCGCGATTCGACGCGGCAATGGTGGCCCCGGTGTACGTTAAGGTGATGGAGTCGTTGGTCAGCAAATTCAGTATTGCATCGCAGTTCACGACCAGCGTGCCGGTGGTCTGCACTTCATTGCTACCGCTCAGCGCAAAAGAGGTCACGCTGCCAAAGTTGGCGTTCAGGGTGCTGGCAGTACAGGCTCCCCAGCTGGCGCCGGAGAGCATCAGCAGCACAAAGAGCAGTAGCAGGCGTTTCATGGCGTCAGCCTGCAGGTGAGTGGACCGTATGTTTGCAGCTTATGATCCGGGTTGGCGGCCAGTGTGAGGGTGACCTTGCAGGTTTTGCCTTCCGGGGTGCGCACCTCTAGCGGATTGACGTCGTTCAGATCCTCGAGCCAGGCGATACCGTCATACCCCACGGTAGCGTTAGAGTGCGACGCCCGTCGAACCTGACTGCCCAACGGAATAGCATGCCCTTCCCCATCGTGCAGAATCACGCTGGCGACCCGCTCCTGCTCCATCGGAAAATCAACCAGATAACCGCTGTTACGGCGCAGGGCGACCCGGCGTTCGGTCTCTTTCAGCCGGGTATCGGCTGGCAGATCGAGAGTGTTAATGCTGTAGCTGGCGGGATAATAGGCCGAGACGCCGCTAACCAGCAGATAGCCATTCCTGTTCGTTTTTCCGACCGGCTGGTTTTCATAGCTGACCGGCACGTCCGGCTGCCCGTCGGTGCTGATGACCACGAAGGCGTCGTTGATCTTATTGGCGGCAAAGAGTTCGCCATCCATCAGCACCACCGAACCTAACGCTTCGCCCCACCAGGTCATCATGTCACGTTCGCCGTAACCGCCGCCCTGCACTTCAATATTGTTATTGCGCCAGCCCAGCGACGCCTGCTGATAGTTGCTGGAGCGGGACTGCCGCGCCAGCGCCATGTTCCAGCTAAAGCCGCCGTCGGTCGGCATCGAATGGTTGTAGTTGAGACGCTGGGTACTGCCCGAATCCGGCGTATTCTCCAGGGTTACCGCAGCACTGTCGCGCTCGCCAAGCGGAATTTGCAACGACATGGCCACGGTCCAGTCGCCGCGCTGCTGATCCCGGCTGGCGGCCAGATAGATACTGCTGCTGCCCCAGAGATTGCGGCTCCAGGAGAGGTTAAGCAGCTCGGTTTTCTGGCTATCAAAACTCTCTACGCCAATCCATGCCGCACCGATGTTGCCGTAATCGCCGAGGTTAACGCTCACGGAGTATTGATCCGTATTGCGGCTGAGACTGGCAATAGGCTGGTTGTATTCGTCATAAATCGTAGGCTGATCGTACAGCGCCAGGTTACCAAAGCCGCGATCGCGGCGGCTGTGCTGGGTAGCAAGACTGAATGCGCTGGTACTGTACTGATAACCCCAGTTGATCTGCTCCCCGTCGTCGCCGCGCATCCGGCTGTGAGACAAGGCGGTATTCACTACCCCAAAGCGACCCAGTTTAACCACCGTGCCTGCCCCGCCAAGAGCCAGCTCCTCCGCCCCCTCAACGTGTCCTTCAAGAGTGAGCCAGTCGGTCAAACCATAGCGGTAGGATCCGCTGCCCGCCGCCGGGCCGTAGTCGAAATTTTCAATCCCGTAGTTGCGTCGCAGGCTCCCGAGGGTTATCGCCCCGTCGCTCAGCCCCTCTTTGAGCAGTTCGCTGGTGACGTAAAACGGAAGTGTGGTGCTTACCTGGCGACCAAGCGCATCGGTGGTGACCAGAACCGCATCACCCGCGCCGTTGATATAAGGAAGGTTGGTCAGGGTGAAGGGGCCCGGCTGTAAGCGGGTGGAGCCAGCCCGGTAGCCATTCACAAAGAGATCCACCGACGTTGGCACCGCCGCCTCGCCGGAAAATTCCGGCAGTGGCCAGGTCACCAGATCCGGGCGCAGCGAGAAGTCACGGCCGTAGCTGATACCGCCCATGCGCACGCTGCTGCTCCAGCTCAGGGCATCGCTGATCACATCCCCGGCGCTCCAGGTGATGGCGTCATCTTCATTGGTCACCAGCAGCGTCGTGTCGTAGCGCACATACCCCTCCTGCTGGCCACCGCCAGAGAAGTTTTGCCGGTAATAACCGGTCGAGGATAATGAACCCCGGTCGTCAAAATAGCGGAATTCATGCCAGAGAGAGGCTTGCCCACCCGCGTGCTCGGTTTTGCTGGAGTAGAAGTCATAGTTCAGCAGCGCCCCTCTGCCGTAACGCGGTTTGCTCTGGGCAGGCGTGCCGCCGAAGGGGGTAACCCTGGCAGAGATCCAGTCTCGCGGCACGCTCAGCAATAGACGCTGGCCGGCGCTATCATATTCGGTTCTGACGCCGGTTAGCTGCGCCAGATTGACCTCGCCTGGCGGCACTTTTTCCGGCGGTAGTCCGGCGCGCAGCAGATCGGCGCTGGAGATCCAGAACTCACCGTTACGCTGGCTCACAGGCACTACCTGTCCGGTGTCGTAATGGTTAACGATCAACCCCAGTTGAAACACGGCTTCGTCATTTAACGACTGCGGTGCGGGTGGCGGCGGTAAAGCGTCATCGCCGGTTTCTGCCCAGCTCGCGGTCGACAGACAAAGCAGCATCATCATGGTCGGTTTCAGTTGACGGGGGCCGACTGCCATCGCGTATCCCGGGCATTAATTTCCGCACTCATCTGTCCCGGCTGGCCAATCCCGGCAGGCAACGGCCAGCTGCGTTCGCTACCCGGTAAAACATAGCCGAGCAAACCATCCGCGATAGTTCGTTGCTGCCCGCCCTGCGAAAGGGTGACCTTGCTTAAGCGAACATGCACGTCGCTGCGGTTACGCACCTGTAGCGCCGGTTGTCCATTGTCGCGAACCACTCGCCAGCTCAGGGCATTGGTATCGACCAGAGCGTGATGCTCACCCTCTTTAATGGTCGGGATCCCCTGTCCATAAACAAACAGCGGAATGGAGTAACGCATCTGCAGTTTCAGGCCCATTTGCGGCGTCGCGTTGTCCTGAGGCTGGGGAATTTCATCGACAATAATCCGGTAGGCCTGCTCGACGCCCACCGGCACATCACCTTGTTTAATCAGACGAATCAGCTGTTTACTGCCTTTCGCGATGGTGACGATAGGAGGGCTGGCAACCACATCCTGCTGCGCGGTGTAGCGCTCAAGGCCATTCTCCTGCCGCCAGCGCACAATGCGCACCTGCATGGTGGTGGCGCTGTTTCCCTGATTCTGCACCCACAGCTCGGTCGCTTTGGTATCCGCAGAGAGCCAGGGATCGATTGGCCAGAGTAGAATGGTTGCCGCGCCGTGCGCCGTGCCTGCCGTGATGCCCAGCGCCATGGCTAACGCCAGCGCCCTGCCGGATGCAAATATCCTCATCGTCCTTCTCCCTATTCACCATGACAAGGTCACGGTGAGTTGATCTGAATAGTTTCCTGCCGGGCTAAAGCCGGTCAGAAGCGCCACGCCAAAAAGTGGCAAGGCAATGTTATTGCTATTGGTATAGGCCACCGGAATGGCCTGGTTTACGCCGATTTCACTGTTGGCCCCAAGCGAACTGCTGCTGTAGAGGCGGTACGCCACGCGCTGAGTCCCTCCGCTGCGCTGCATATTCCGTACCGAGGTGTAATACTGGCCACCGTCGATAGTCATGCTCAGCGCCACGCCGGGTGTACAGGCAATGCTGAGCGCGCCGTTAGGGACAAAACTGGTGCTGACCTGGCCGCTCTCCACCCCGGAGCGGGTACCAAAGTTGAGCGTCCCTAACACACTGCCCGTGCCTGCCATCACCGAGCATCCGGGAGTGATGGTGGCGTTAACCCTGAACTGCTGGGTGGTGATCGCCTGGGCGCTCTGTGCCACCAGCAGCGCCAGGCTTAGGCAGAAAAATGTGCGCAGCTTCCCCTTACCCCGTGGCCGGAGCGATGCACTCTCTACGCGCATTGCAGGACAGCTTAATAGGTGACGCTAACGTTGATGGTATCGGTATAGGTGCCGGGAACAACCGTCACGCTGTTGCCACCACCGGTAATTCGGCCATACAGCGTATAGCTGTTTACGCCCCCAGCGGTGGATGCAATCGGAAGCGGTGCGTTATTGGCAATGATGTTGTTGTACCCGCTGTCGCTAAACAGACTATAAGCCACGCCCTGTGCGGCATTGGCCGTATTCACCAGATAGCGCGTTGGGGTCCCTGGCGTACCCACTACCGTACCAGGGGCCGTGGAGTTGGTGTTGCCGGTAATGGCGACCGTATAACTGTCGGTGGTGCACTGGATAGTAAAGGTATTGCCGCCGCTGGCCCCGGTAAGCTGGGTAGTCAGGGTGGAGAAAGTCGCCGGGTGAGTACCGAAGTCCAGAGTACCGAAGTTAATGCCGTTTTGCGTTGGCGATCCGTTGATCAAGCATCCGTTGGTCAACGTCAGGGTTGCGCCAATCGTCCCGCTGCTGGTTACCGCCTGCGCCGAACCGGCACTTAACGCCAACAATGAACCTGTGAATATCGTGAGAAGTTTCATGTTCATTTTCCACCCTCCAGAAAATGTTATCAGCCGTTGTCTATTTGGCTAACGCATAATTGGTGCTGACTCATTATTGTTATTTATGAGTCACTAAAATGAATTTAGTTTACGGAACGACAATCAGCCACTTTTATTGCACTCTATCGGAAAAAACGGGTATTAATTTTTAATGCGCATCAAAAACAACAACTTAAGGTAATTTTACTTTTCCTGAATCGCTGTTTTTTAGCGTTTTAGCGATTTAATTTATGATCATGTTCGCAATTCAGGGCGCTGAAAGCTTTCAGGATAAATAGCCTGAAGGGGTTATATTTAAATTCTTATAATAAACAGTTAAGGATAGCTAAATAATAGGCGGGCTATTTATTCGAAATATATTTTGCAGAAGCGTTTTTTTTACGAGGAAAAAGCAGAAAAGGGGATAAAAAAACGGGAGGGATTCCCCTCCCGTTACACATCAGGCTACGTGCGTCGCGGCAATGTCCAGCAGTGCCATCTCATCGCTGTTCAGTAACTTCTCGATGTTCACCAGAATCAGCATCCGCTCACCCAGCGCACCCAAACCGGTCAGGTACTCGGTTGACAGCGTCACCGCGAATTCTGGTGCCGGGCGAATCTGATCGGCAGTCAGGGAGAGGACATCAGAGACGCCATCCACCACAATGCCCACCACACGCTGACCGAGATTCAGTACGATCACGACGGTGTTATCGTCATAATCCACGTCGCCCTGGCTAAACTTCACGCGCAGATCGACGATCGGCACGATGACGCCACGCAGGTTGGTTACGCCTTTAATGAATTCAGGC
The DNA here is from genome assembly GCF_002430365.1 of Leclercia sp. UBA5958. Classification (NCBI taxonomy): domain Bacteria; kingdom Pseudomonadati; phylum Pseudomonadota; class Gammaproteobacteria; order Enterobacterales; family Enterobacteriaceae; genus Leclercia; species Leclercia sp. UBA5958. The sequence goes on from NZ_DJCE01000008.1 coordinate 322,532, forward strand.
GTGTTAGCAATGCGAGTGACCTGATCATAGCCACGGATCTCCTGCACTTTCAGAATATCGATACCGTATTCTTCGTCACCTAAAGTGAATACCAGGAATTCCTGCCCTGACGGCTCGCCGGCCAGCTTGGTTACATTACTCATACCGGTCATGTTATTACCTTCTTAACAGTATCAGGCGGCTGTGTACGCCACACGTTGTTCACGATTTAAACCCTGAAGCGCCGAAACATCGACGATCAGCGCCACGCTGCCATCCCCAAGGATGGTGGCGGCTGAAATTCCAGGCACTTTGCGGTAGTTGCTTTCCAGGTTCTTCACCACGACCTGGTGCTGGCCAATCAGCTGATCGACCAGCAGCGCATAACGACGACCCGCGCTCTGCAGAATGACCACAATCCCCTGCGTCGCCTCGGTTTTGGCCCCTGCCACATCGAACACTTTCCACAGTTCCACCAGCGGCAGGTACTCGCCACGCACTTCCAGTACGCGCTCGCCACCCGCCAGCGGATGCAGATCTTCTTCGCGCGGCTGCAGTGATTCCATTACTGCGTTCAACGGCAGAATGAACACTTCGCCTGCCACTTTCACCGACATACCGTCGAGGATCGCCAGGGTCAGCGGCAGCAGGATACGAATAGTGGTACCGGAGCCCTGCTTAGACTGAATCTCAACGTGGCCGCCCATCTCCTGGATGTTACGTTTCACCACGTCCATGCCCACACCGCGGCCAGAGACGTCGGTCACCTGCTCGGCGGTGGAGAAGCCAGGGGCGAAGATCAGCATGCCCACTTCTTCGTCGGTCATGTTTTCACTGACTGCCATCCCCTGGGAGATCGCCTTCGCCAGAATACGCTCGCGGTTAAGGCCTGCCCCGTCATCGGTCACTTCGATGCAGATGTTTCCGCCCTGGTGTTCCGCAGAGAGAATCAGATTCCCGACCGGTGATTTGCCTGCGTTCACGCGGGTTTCCGGCAGCTCGATCCCGTGGTCGAGGCTGTTACGCACCAGGTGAGTTAACGGATCGATAATGCGCTCGATCAGGCTCTTATCCAGCTCGGTGGAACTGCCCATCAGAGTCAGCTCAATCTGCTTATTCAGCTTGCCCGCAAGGTCACGCACCAGACGCGGGAAGCGGCTGAAGACGTATTCCATCGGCATCATACGGATCGACATAACCGATTCTTGCAGGTCACGGGCGTTGCGTTGCAGCTGGCCCATGCTGGTGATCAGGTCACCGTGGTTGACCGGATCCAGCTCGTTCGAGCGCTGGGCCAACATTGACTGGGTAATCACCAGCTCGCCCACCAGGTTGATCAGCTGATCGACCTTTTCAACCGCCACGCGGATGCTGGTCGATTCACTGGAGCGCGCCGCCGGTTTTTCCGCGCGGTTTGGCGCGGCCGCTTCGCGAGGCGCGGCTTTTACTGCCGGTGCGGCAGGAACGACGGCCGGTGCAGCCGGGGTTTCGGCAACCGCGACCACCTCAACGGCGGCTGGCTCGACGGCAGCTGGCGTTTCAAAGCTAATCTGATCCGGTTCAATCACGAAGCAGAGCACCGCCACAACATCATCTTTTCCGATGTCGCCATTCAGGGTTGCGGCAAGGGTATCTTTCCCTTTCACCACGTCGCTCAGCGTAGCGAGGTTGCTCAGCTCTTCTTCGAGAAGGTTAACTTCGCTCTCTTTCAGACCAGACAGCACGATACGCAGACGATCGTCCTGGGCTGGTGCCGCGGCAGGGGCGGTCTCTACAACGCTCAGTTTCGCCGGCGCAACGGCAGGTACCGCCGCTTCGCCTTTGGCTTCCAGCGCTAACTGGCGCAGAGCGTTGCAGATATATTCAAAGCTGGCGGCATCCGGCTCTTGCGAGCTTTTATAGGCGTCGAGCTGTTCCTGCATAATATCTTTGGTTTCCAAAAACAGGTTGATAATATCGGTATTGAGCTGCATCTCACCGCGCCGCGCTTCATCCAGCAGGTTCTCCATTAAATGGGTCGTCTCCTGCAGAATGGTGAACCCAAAGGTTCCGGCGCCTCCTTTTATAGAGTGCGCGGCACGAAAGATGGCGTTGAGCTGCTCAGAGTCCGGTGCTTCGGGCACCAGGTCCAGCAGGTGTTGCTCCATATCAGCCAACAGTTCGTCGGCTTCATCAAAAAACGTCTGGTAAAAATCGCTAATATCCATGCTCACGCTATCACCTCGGATTGGCTGGTGGCGATGTTGGAACGGCAGCCGAAGGCAAGGCGCCAGGCTGTTTCAAATCATCCAGTGACTCACTCTGACTCTCGGCGTTTTCATGCAGGATGGCCTGCTCCGCCTGGTTGTTGAGCACTAAAAGACTAATACGACGGTTAATGGCATCATCCGGGCCGCGATCGCTCATGCGCATGGTTGCGGCCATGCCGACAACCCGCAGCACTTTGCCATCGTCCAGGCCACCTATCACTAATTCGCGGCGGGAGGCGTTAGCGCGATCCGCAGAGAGCTCCCAGTTGCTATACCCTTTTTCACCGTTGGCATACGGGAAGTCATCGGTGTGGCCGGAGAGGCTAATTCGGTTCGGGATCCCGTTCAGCACCGGGGCGATCCCGCGCAGAATATCGCGCATGTAGGGCTCCACTTCGGCGCTGCCGGTTTTAAACATCGGGCGATTCTGGCTGTCGATGATTTGAATACGCAGCCCTTCCTGCACCAGATCGATCTTCAAATGCGGACGCAGCGCACGCAGTTTCGGATCCGCCTCGATCAACTGGTCGAGATCGCCGCGCAGTTTTTGCAGGCGACTGCGCTCCATGCGTTTTTTCAGCTCGTCGATGTTCGGTTCGCGTTTCACTTCGCCCTTGGACTGGGTGTAGTCATCGCCCCCGCCAGGAATCGGGCTATCGCTATTGGAGATACGCTGCCCACCGGTCACCGCCGTCGCCAGCGGGGTACGGAAGTATTCGGCAATCTGGATCAGCTCTTTCGGGCTGGAGATTGAAATCAGCCACATCACAAGGAAAAACGCCATCATCGCGGTCATAAAGTCCGCATACGCGATTTTCCACGAGCCATGGGAACCGTGCCCATGGCTTTTGTGTTTGCGTTTTTTAACTATGACGATGGGATGGGACTGGTTTTTCATGCGTCCTCAGTGGTCGTCTGTTGGTTGGGGTTTTTCACCGCACGCACGTGTTCTTCCAGTTCGATAAACGACGGACGCTCGCTGGAGTAGAGGGTCTTACGCCCAAATTCCACTGCAATTGGCGGGGCATAGCCGTTAAGGTTGGAGAGCAGCGTGATCTTGACGCACTGCATCATCTTGGTGGTTTCGGCGCTCTTCTGACGCAGCACGGAAGCCAGCGGCGAGATAAAACCGTACGCCAGCAGGATCCCGAGGAAGGTACCCACCATGGCGTGGGCAATCAGCGCCCCCAGCTCTGCCGCGGGACGATCCGCCGAAGCCAGGGCGTGTACCACCCCCATTACCGCGGCCACGATCCCGAACGCCGGTAGGGAATCCCCCACCAATGCCAGGCTATTCGCCGGCACTTCGGATTCGCTTTCATGGGTTTCGATCTCTTCGTCCATCAGGGCTTCGATCTCGAAGGTGTTCATGTTGCCGCTGATGATCAGACGCAGGTAGTCAACGATGAAATCGAGCATGACGGTATCCGCGATAATACGTGGATAGCTCGCGAAGATTTCGCTCTCTTTCGGGTTTTCGATATCCCGTTCAAGCGAGAACATCCCCTGCTGACGCGACTTCGCCATCAGGCGATACAGCAGTGCCAGCAAGTCCATGTACATACTTTTGGTGTATTTAGAACGACGGAACAGCAAAGGTAACGCCTTCAGCGTCCCCTTGATCGCTTTACCGTTGTTACCAACGATAAAGGCCCCCACCCCTGCGCCGCCGATAATGATCAGCTCGGCCGGTTGATAGAGTGCCCCAAGGTGCCCGCCGGTCATCATGTAACCGCCGAAAACTGTACCGAGAACAACCAGGTAACCTAATAAGATAAGCACGACATCATCCTTCCGCTAGTGACTTTCGCAGGATGCGCAGCTCGGGAGGTTTAGCCAAACGGCGGGTAAAAAAAAGCAGCGGTAATCACTTACCGCTGCTGGAATCTTGCCCACACGTAAGGGTTAAACAGCCTGTTCGATCTGTTCATCCAGCAGTTGTGGAATAATATCGGCAGCCTCCCGGGAAAGTTTACGTCTTTTTACGGCTCGGGATGGAGGCTGGCACAAACTACAGGCGAAGCTGCCTGCAGGCTGATGAGCGTGGGTGATAAAGTTGCCGCCGCAGCAGTTGCAGCGAGAGAGTTCCAACATTCCGCTTTCAACGAAACGCACCAGTGTCCAGGCACGCGTCAGTGCCAGCAAAGGCCCCTCTTCCGGCTGTGGACACTGTTCAAGATAGAGTTTGTAGGCTTTGATAACGGCATCAACGCCGCTGCATAAGCCAGTCTTCAGTAAATACTGCCAGGCATTGCAGAACATCGAAGCGTGAATGTTCTGCTCCCAGGTCATAAACCAGTCGGTTGAGAACGGCAGCATGCCTTTCGGCGGAGGGCTACCGCGCAACTCTTTGTACAGTTTGATAAGGCGACCACGGCTCAGCTGAGTCTCGCTTTCCAGCATTTGCAAACGAGCACCAAGCGTAATCAGTTCCATCGCTAACTGAATGTCTCGCGCTTCCTGAACAATGCTTTTTTCGCTCATTATCAGGCCCTTTTTTTCCTTGCCGCATCATCAGGCTGGCTGATTTCGTTGAGCAGGCGTGTCGAGAGTAAAATACCGGTATGGACCTGTTGCAGATCGTCAACACGGGATTCTTGAGTGAGACGCGTAATAGCCTGAGGATTATCGAAGCGGAACTGGCAAACCAGCTGATTCGTCTCGGCTAATTTAACCATCTGTGGCAGTGTTAATCCGCCCAGAGAGGTCGCCATCTCTTCGTTGATACCCAGTCGGAACATAGCGGACGCCTTGTCCTGGCTAATCAAGCGCTGTGCTAGCAATAAATATGACAAGTTGATGTCATAAACGTGTTTTAGCAACTCGGATGTATGCATTTTTCCCATCCCGAATAACCAACTAATATTTTTATGCGGTGTAACCGCACCCCGTGATGTCGCCGGGAAAAACCCCGGTAAAAAAGAAGAAAAGGCTAAAATGCATAGTTGAATTAAGGTTTGTATAGAGTCCGAACGACACGAAAAAATAGATTCCTTTTCTTCGCGTTTATCATTTCTTACAAATAACTAAGATTTTTCCTAATTCGACGCAACTGTACTCGTCCGGTTTGTCACATACAATGCAGCCCTCGCTGAAATTTAAAATAAATGTGATCCACGTCACATAATTTAAGTGAATTTGAGGCAGAAATCCATCAGTATGACTTCTAATTTGCCCTCTTTTTGAACGATTAAGGGAAGAATATATTCTGAACAGACGAATACTCATGCAGAAGTGTTAATAAGTCAGGCACGCATCTTGCCGAGAGCGTCCGTCATCGCCCCCTACGCCATATCAACCATTTCTATGTTAGAAACGTTAATAAAATACTCTTTAAATACAGCTGCATGGGGCACGTCAATAGGTAAACTATTACCTTGCGTTACCATTTTTTGGGTCGTTGATTTTGTTTAAAAGAGGTAGGCCGATGTGGATTGAATTTGTATGATTTCGGTTAAGTGCATGTTTTTTGACTTGCTATGCAGTACACGGATTATTCTTTCTATAAGAATAATTAATGAATAATTATGATTAGCGTCACACAATTGACATGTCTACCCCTTGCGCTGAAAAACATTCCGCGCTAAAGCTGATGAATAGACCGCTCACGCTCTAAAAAGGAGTGTCCAATGCGTTACTCCCATCTGCTTGTTTCTGTTGCTGTTTCTCCTGAAAGCCACTATCTCCTCGCCAAAGCGGTGGCCATCGCCCGCCCTTATCAGGCCAAAATTACAGTAGTTACGCTTGGGGCTGAACCGGAAATGTATAACCAACTGGCCGCGCCAATGCTGGAAGATATTCGTGGGGTTTTACAGGAAGAAACGCAGACATTTTTGAATGAACTTGTCGCGCAGGCAGAATATCCTCTCACCCGCGCAGTGATTGCAACGGGTGAATTGAGCGAATATATTCTCGATATTTGTGAAAAGCAGCAGGTCGATTTAGTGGTATGTGGCAATCATAATCAAAACTTTTTTTCCCGGACTACCTGTTCTGCTAAAAAAATTGTTAGCAGCACTAAAGTCGACGTGCTGTTAATACCGCTCGGCGGTTTATAAAACCACCGGCGGTATGACCTCAGGCCAGTTTAGGAAAAGTTGCGACCTTTTTTTGGAGATTGCTCTCCACGCTGCGGGCGGTTATTTGATTTAAATCGTCAATAAAACGCGCCTGCCAGCGATCAATATCGTTCTCTTTAATAATTTTCATCATTTCTGCATGACGCGAAATACGTTCCGTTAACGGCATCGTTAATGCGCGGTTGAGTGCATTCGCCACATCATCGCGGTCATAAGGATTGACGATCAACGCCGAGGTCAATTCGTTCGCCGCGCCGGCAAACTGTGACAGCACCAGCACACCGGGATCGGCAGGATCCTGCGCGGCGACATACTCTTTCGCCACCAGATTCATCCCGTCTCGCAATGGCGTAACCAGACCGACCTCCGCATAGCGGAACACTTTCATCAGAATTTTACGATCAAAATGCTGGTTGAGGTAGTAAAGTGGGGTCCAGCCCAGCTGACCATAGCGGCCGTTAATACGCCCTGCTTCGGTCTCCAGCTGATGGCGAATGTCCTGATAAGCCTGCACCTCTCCCCGGGACGTAGGGGCAATCTGGGTGTAACGAATTTTGCCATGATGCTGCGGGAACTTGTCCAACAGGGTTTCAAAGGCAAGGAAACGCTCCGGCAACCCTTTGGAATAGTCGAGACGCTCTACGGAGAAGATATTCTTCACGTTTTTCAGTTCGTTTTTCAGCTGCGCCAGTTTTGGCGGCAGAGGTCCGGAAGCGTCGGCGGCAATCTCGTCAGGTTCAATACCAATCGGATACACTTCGGTGCGGAATCGCTTACCCCAGGCGCTGTAAGAACCATCATCGTGGCTGGTCAGGCGCGTTTTGCTGGCGACACAATCCAGGAAAGCCATCTGATCGTTATCGGTCTGGAAGCCCAGAAGGTCATAATCACACAGCGCTTCCAGCAGCTCTTCTGCAGGCGGCAGCGCGTTAAAAATCTCAGGGGTCGGGAAAGGAATGTGCAGGAAAAAACCGACCCGGTTGTTTACGCCACGTTTGCGTAGCTCACCGGCGAAAGGCAGCAGATGATAATCATGTATCCACAGCCTGTCGTCCTCTTCCACCAGCGGCAGCAGTTTGTCTGCCAGCATGCTATTTACCCGGGTATACCCTTCCCAGGACTCACGCTGGAACTTAACCAGATCCAGACGATAGTGAAACGCTGGCCACAGTACGGCATTTGAAAACTGACAATAGTACTCTTCGTAATCCTGCTCGCTAAGGTTAAACGATGCCCAGGTGATGTTCCCGCGCGTCTCCTTTTTAAGCGGCTGATCCTCGTTGCCTATGTCTCCGCTCCAGCCAAACCAGAGGCCGCCTGCGGCTTTTAACGCCCCAAGTACCCCGACAGCAAGACCACCCGCACTGGCTTTTTTATCGTCCGGCGGTGCGATTCGGTTAGAGACTACGACTAAGCGACCCATAATGATTTCTCCTGTTAGTTTGCGCTATTTCTTCTTCTTGTTTCTGGTTAGCGACTTGTTTAACCCATTCCCAGACGCTGGAGACGCCCTCCAGGCGCCATTTTGCCGCGGTGTGACCCGGGCCAACCTTCACAGATAAACCCTCCGCCTGGTTTACCACATTGAATCCGTACTCATCCGTCAGGTCATCGCCGAAAAAGACCGGCGTTTTACCCAAAAACGGCGGTTCTGCCATAAATGCAGCGATGGCCTCACCTTTGTTGATGCCTTTTGGCTTCAACTCCACCACGCATTTACCCGGCTGAAGTGACAGCTGAGGGGTTTTCTCCACCATGCGGGACGCCAGCGCCATGATTTCCGCCTCATACTGCGGCGCGCGCCGATAGTGCAGCGCAAAGGCCATTCCTTTCGCTTCCAGCTCGGTTCCCGGCAATGCGGCAAGCGCGATGGCCAGCTCGGCATGCAGCGATTGAATCAGGCTAGTCGGGAGGGAAATAATATGAGAGTGATCATGGATGTCGCGGCGCTCTGCCCCGTGTACGCCGGCAAGCGGGAAACGGTATGGTGCGGCCAGCTGATCAAGCTCGGCCATTGAACGCCCTGATATCAATGCCAGTGCCCCCTGATTTTGTAGCGCAAGCTGATTAAGCGCCTGCAAGACATCAGGTGGAACAACAACCTCGTCCGGATGTGGTTTTATCGTCGCCAGCGTTCCGTCGAGATCAAAAAAATAAGCAAAATTTCCAGCTAACACAGGCGGTGCAGTTAACGTATCTGCCACACTTGTCCTCCTCACAGTTAATGAGATATCAAGTAACGGATATCTCTACAGCCATGTAAGTATAGACAGTGTGACGCTGCTCGCCATTTGAAGACCCCCTTCCCGCTGCGGCTGGAAGGGGGTTTTATAGGCAACTACACTTAAAAGTTGGGTCGCCAGAGGGGGATTTTTGCTTAAACTGTGCGCTTCGCTTTTTGCTTATAACGGTCGAAGATCACCGCTGCCAGCAGGATGAGGCCGCGAACCACGTACTGCGAGAACGGGGAGATATTCAACAGGTTCATCGCGTTTTCCACCGTGCCGAGGATCAGGATACCGGCCACGACATATGAGATTTTTCCGATGCCGCCTTTTAGTGAAACCCCGCCTAAAACGCAGGCTGAGATGACAATCAGCTCATAACCGATGGAGGTCATCGGCTGGCCGCTGGTCATACGCGATGCCAGGATAATACCCGCCGCTGCCGACACCAGCCCCGAAAGAACGAAGATAATGATTTTGGTGCGTACAACCGGTACCCCGGCCAGACGCGCCGCCTCTTCATTACCGCCAATGGCGAGGGTATTACGGCCAAAAGTGGTTCTGTTGAGCAGGAAACCAAAGATAATCAGGCACCCGACCGTCAGCCAGATAGGCGCCGGCAGCCCTAACCAGTTGGCATAGCCGAGCGTAAAGAAGCGCTCGTCTTCGATACCCACCGCTTTACCATCCGAAATGATATAGGCCAGCCCACGCACAATCTGCATGGTGGCTAGCGTCGTGATAAGGGCATTGATTTTCAGGCGGGCGATGACAAAGCCGTTCACCAGCCCACTCGCCACGCCCAGCAGCAACCCGGCCGCGACGCCAATCCACAGACTTTCGGTCATATTGATGACCACCGCCGTGGTGACCCCGGCGCAGGCGATGACAGAGGCCACCGACAGGTCAAAATCACCGGATGCCAGACAGAACAGCATTCCGCAGGCGACCATCCCGGACATAGAGATAGCCAGCCCCAGCCCCTTCATATTGATAAAGGTGGCAAAGTTGGGCACGAAAATGGCGCAGCCGAGAAACAGTACGGCGAAGACCACCAGCATGCCGTATTGATCCCAGATACGCCCAAAGCTGAAGGCCGATTTTGGCGCTCCGGAAGTTGTGACAGAGGACATCATATTCTCCTTAATCAGGCGACTGCCTGGCTAACTTTAGGCATCGCAAGGCTTAACGCCTGCTGTTCATTCGCCTGTTCATGAAGTAATTCACCGGCGATTTCACCTTCCCGCATCACCACTACGCGGTCGGCAACCCCCAGTACTTCCGGCAGATCGCTGGAGGCGAAGAGCACCGCCACTCCGCGTTTTGCCAGCGCGTAAATCACGTTGTAGATTTCATGTTTCGCCCCAACGTCAATGCCGCGGGTCGGTTCATCCAGCAAGATCACTTTCATCTCTTCCGACAGCCAGCGCCCAAGAATCGCCTTCTGCTGGTTACCGCCAGAGAGGTTCATAATCAGCTGTTCGGCACCCGGCGTTTTGATATTCAGAGAACGAATGTGGTGGTCGGCATTGCTCACCTCCCAGCTATCGTTAATCAGGCAGCCGGCGCGGATGGTTTTACGGCGCGCGGAGATATTGATGTTATCGCGCACTGAATGCACCGGGATGATCCCCTCGGCTTTACGATCTTCGGGGCAGAGCATCATCCCCGCACGAATGGCGTGAGCAGGCTTCTGAATATCGATCCGCTGCCCGTCGATGTAGACTTGCCCTTCGGTGATCCGCGTTCCACCAAACAGCCCTTTCATTAATTCACTGCGCCCTGCTCCCACCAGGCCAAACAGACCGACGATTTCGCCGCTGCGCACCGTCAGGCTAATGGGCTTGCGTACGCCAGGGGCTTTAACCTCCTCCAGACGCAGCAATTCACCGCCATACTGACGCGGCTCCCAGTGATAGATATCCCCCAGGTCGCGGCCCACCATCGCCTGCACCAGCTGATCATGATTGACCTGCTGCATATCAGAGAAGGTGCGCACATAGCGGCCATCTTTAAAGACGGTGATGGCATCGCTGAGGGCAAAAATCTCTTCCATACGGTGGGAGACATATAAAATGACGCGCCCCTCTTTGCGCAGCTCGCGAATCACGCGGAAGAGATTGTCGATTTCGCGCGCCGAGAGCGAACTGGTCGGTTCATCAAAGGCGATGACTTTGGCATTTCGCGCCAGCGCCTTGGCGATTTCAACCATCTGCCACTGGCCAATGGAGAGATACTTAAGCGGCGTCTGCGGATCAATATCCAGGCCGAGATGCTTAAGCTGCAAACCGGCTTCGTAATTGAGCAGGGAGCGGTTCACAAAACCGCCTTTATGGGGCAACTGGCCGAGATAAATGTTCTCGGCGACCGTCATCTCCGGCACCAGATGCAGTTCCTGATAAATAATCGCCACCCCGGCATTCAGCGCGGCGGTGGTGTCAGCAAACGAGACCTGCTCCCCTTTCAGGGCCAGGCTGCCCGTGGTCGGGGCGTAGTTACCGCTGAGAATTTTCAGCAGGGTAGATTTTCCGGCGCCGTTCTCCCCCATCAGGGCATGAACCTGACCGGCATAGCAATCGAAGCTGATATCGGTAAGGGCATTAACACCGGGGAAGGTTTTGCCGATGCCGCGAAATGAGAGATAGGGTTCAGACTGTTGCATAACGTCTCCGAAGATCGAGTAGTGAACGTCTGGCCCTCTGCACAGCGCAGAGGGCGCAATCACAATAACTTATTTACCGCCCAGCCCTTTTTTCTCCAGCTCTGCTTTGAAGTTGTCGCGGGTGATCAGCACCACGTCGGTCACTTCGGTAAACTTCGCCGGCTCTGCGTCTTTGGTCACCCAGTTATAGAGCATTTCGCTGGATTTATAGCCATGCACGTCCGGGCTTGGCAGCAGAGAACCGTAGAAGCCGGTCGCCTTCGCTTTTGACAGTTCGCTCACCGCATCCACGCCATTGATACCGATACCGATAACGTCTGCGGCTTTAAAGCCCTGACCTTCTGTTGCACGCACGCCACCCAGCACGGTGTTATCGTTCATCCCTAACACCAGCCAATGCTTCACTTCAGGGTGCTGTACCAGCATGGAGTTCGCGGCATCGAATGCCCCTGGGATATCGTTAGATTTGGTTGGCACTTTGAAGATCTGTTTTTCCGGGAAGCCTGCAGCCTTCAGCGCATCCATGGAGCCTGTAGTACGACGACGCGCCGTATCCAACTCATCTGCAGTAATCGCCATTACGCCGGTCTCTTTCACGTCCCAGCCGCGCTTTTGCATCTCTTTGTATAACTCTTGCCCCTGACGCTCACCGATTTTGGTGGCGGCCATCATCACCAGCGGTACGGTCTCCATCGGTTGACCTTTGGCGTTGACGAACTGGTCATCAACCGCGATCACTTTCATGTCGTAGCCGCGCGCTTTCGCCATGATGGCCGAGCCCAGTTTGGGATCCGGAGTACAGATGACAAACCCTTTCGCGCCGCTGGCCGCCAGGCTATCGATGGCGTTCAATGTTTTCTCACCGTCCGGCACGGCAATTTTGATCACCTCGAAACCTAAATCCTTGCCGGCTTTGTCAGCAAATTTCCATTCCGTCTGGAACCAGGGCTCCTCTGGTTGTTTCACCAGAAAACCGAGCTTCAGATTCTCTGCCATAGCGGATTGTGACATAACCGCGGCCAGACCAATGGCCGCCAGCGCTTTAGTAAATTTGTGCATGGTAAACTCCAGCTTTAATGTTCTTTTCTGTAGGGAAAACGTATTCAAATTTAATTTTATCGGACTTAAAACAAGGCATTAGCGCTAGAAGGGATTAAAGCGCGTTTGCTTGAGATAGTTTTAGCGGGAAATTAATCATCCATAAGAGAGCGCCATCACACGGCAGAATTACAGTAATTGCGTACATAAATTCAGCGAAAAATGACATAAAAAAAGGGGGGTTTGTCAGACAAATCAAGAGGGGGTAAGCAGGATAATCCATAACTTCAGCTATGATATCCTTGTGAAATGGGCGCCATAGCGCCCGTAAGAAAAATTACCAGGCGTAATAGATATGGTCGGCGTGATCGCGTACCGGAGCTTCGTCTTTTAAAAGACGCGCCGCCAGCGTCAGGGCAAAATCGAACGCATGTCCTAATCCTTTGCCGCTAAGAAGGTGGCCATCTTCTACAACCGGGGCATCAATATAGACGCCATCTTTTACGTCCTGCCAAAGATCGCCTGAACAGACATAGCGGCGCCCTTTTAATAAACCATTGCCGCCCAGTACACGTGCCGCCGCTGAGCAGATGGGGCAGATGTATTTACCCATCTCATCGTGTGCCGCCACAAAGCGCACCACCTCTTCGCTGGCGGCCAGATTGACACTGCCCTGCGGCCCGCCGGGCAGGACAACGGCATCGTAGCGGGTCTCGCGCTTTTCGCTCAGGGTGCTGTCTGCCACCATGGGAATATTATGGTAACTCACTACCGCACGCGACTCAGCGCACGCCAGCGTCTCGACCTCAATGTGCATGCGACGCAGGATATCAATGGTAATAATCGCTTCTGCTTCTTCAAAACCGGGTGCCAACAGCACCGCCACCTTTGCCATAAACCACTCCCGTATCCAACAAAAGATAAAACAATGTTTCATTTTTACAGAAGTTTTGCCAGCAAACCTCATGATGGATCACAGAACGGGCTAAAGCAGGGGAAAGGCTTTTGAAGATGGCGCTTAGCCGTCGTTGTGCTGAATAAATAATCAGCGCGTGTGAACTGAGACAGGGACACTGGTTTTTATTGTTTGGATCATTTTTCTCAAGCGCATAAAAACAGGGGGGATTGATAAAGACCCATCCAGATCAATAAATGGAAATAAATTTTATATATCAACATGTTATAAGAAACATAACTACCAACTAAATTGTCAATATCTTCCCTGCGTTAAGTTTTATAAATTAAGAGTAATGAACGGTAAGAATATATTTATAAGGATTTTCTTATAAAAGCGCCAGGGGTATTATAATTTGTGTTAAGTGCACTTAATGAATATTTCTCATCTTTCATCTTCTGAAGAGCAACTATATTTATAAGCCCTTCGAGGTGAAATTTACCCCGTTCAAGACCCCCAAATAAAAGGAAGTTATTATGGTTGTTCAGGTCATGATGAAGAAACTTAACACCCAGATGAATCGGGAGTATTACGCTTCTAATCTTTATCTCCGCCTCAGTGAATGGTGCTCACACAACAGTCTGAATGGTACAGCAACATTTTTGCGTACCCAGGCGCAGAGCAACGTTACGCAGATGATGCGGGTATTTGACTTTATAAAAGCCTCTGGCGCCATGCCGGTTCTTGAAGCCATTGATTTGTGCGACGAAGATTACTCCACGCTGGAAGCACTCTTTCAACGAACGCTTGAAGATTATGAACAGCGCCATCATAACCTTGCGGAATTAACGCAGGATGCCAGAGCGCTGAAAGATAGCAGCACGCTCAATTTCCTGCAGGAAATTAAACAAGAACAGCAGCAAGATGGCCTGTTATTAAAAGCGGTACTCGACGAAGTGAAGAATGCCCGCCAGGCGGGCTTATGTCAGGAACAGACCGACCGACATCTCCTGAATATTGTCAGCCATCAGCACCATTAAACCTCCTGTTGCTTAAACGCCCGGCTCCGCCGGGCTTTTTTATGTTACGCAAAAGTTACTAACGCATTGCTTTTATTAACTTTTAATAAATCCGATCCCGCTCGCAATGAATACCCGCACATCATGTAATGATTTGGCAAAATCTGTTTACATTGATGAGGGCGTTCATGATTACGATGGAATTTCTGGTCATTATCCTTTGCCTGCTGGCAGGTACGCGGTTTGGCGGTATGGGGCTTGGCCTGATAAGCGGCATTGGGCTGTTTATTCTCTGCTTTATCTTTGGCCTGCAGCCCGGTAAACCCCCGGTCGATGTGATGCTCACCATCCTGGCGGTGATCGGCTGTGCGGCCACACTGCAAACCGCAGGCGGGTTAAATGTGATGATGCAGTTTGCGGAACGGCTGCTGCGCCGACATCCTCAGCACATTACCCTGCTGGCCCCTTTTACCACCTGGATGCTGACCTTTCTCTGCGGCACGGGGCATGTGGTTTACACCATGTTTCCTATTATCGCCGACATCGCGCTGAAAAAAGGGATTCGCCCCGAGCGCCCGATGGCCGTGGCCTCTATTGCTTCGCAGATGGCGATCACCGCATCGCCAGTCTCTGTGGCGGTGGTGTCATTGATCTCTATCCTTGCCCAGCATCACGGGGGCGGTCAGGCGTGGGGCATTCTGCAGATTCTGGCCGTGTCAGTACCCGCGTCGTTAGCGGGTGTGGCGATAGCGGCGCTCTGGAGCCTGCGCCGGGGCAAAGATCTGGCAGATGATGAAGCGTTTCAGAAGCGAATCAGCGATCCTGAGCAACGAAAGTTTATTTACGGTAGCACTGAGACCCTGCTTAACCAGCAATTTCAAAAACACGCCTGGTGGTCAACGTGGATATTCTTTGCCGCTATTGCGCTGGTGGTTCTGCTGGGGGCGTTACCTGATTTACGGCCGGCATTTGAGGTGAAAGGCAAGCTGACCCCGCTCTCAATGAACCTGGTCATTCAGATGATGATGCTGATAGCCGGTGCGGTAATGCTGGTGGTCTGCAAGGTTAATCCCTCATCCATTTCCAATGGCGCGGTCTTTAAAGCGGGTATGGTGGCCATCTTCTCGGTATTTGGCGTGGCGTGGATGAGCGATACCTTTTTCCAGGCCCATCTGGAAGAGTTAAAAATGGCCCTGGAGGGGGTAGTGAAGAACCATCCCTGGACCTACGCCCTCGTGCTGTTTTTAGTCTCAAAGCTGGTGAACAGCCAGGCGGCAGCCTTAACCGCCGTCGCGCCGATGGGGCTTATGCTGGGCATCGATCCCAAAATGCTGATTGCTTTCTTCCCCGCTTCGTACGGCTATTTTGTCCTGCCTACCTACCCCAGCGACCTCGCCTGTATCGGCTTTGACCGTTCCGGCACCACGCGGATTGGCAGATTAATCATCAACCACAGCTTTATCTTACCGGGGCTGATTGGGGTAGGCTGCGCCTGCGCGGTTAGTTACATGCTGGTGCAGTTGTTCTTCTAAAAACCTTTCCGGGCGGCGCGCTGCCGCCCGTTTAAAAACTTCACAAAAACGTTTCTAAATTCAAAACATCGGTTTATTTTAATGGGATTCGCCCTGCGGAGTGAACTTAAGCTCAATCAACGCAATGGCTTTCTGGATGGCGCGCAGGGTGACCGGGTCGGCGGCGGCAGGATGGCTGCTAAAATCGATGTTTTTGAGCTGGGTGGTCATCTTCTCGCGAACTTCGACCGGGGCAATGACGTCAAGCACGTCCAGAATCTGTTTAATGACCAGTTGGCAGGCGACCACGTCAGAGACCAGCTCCTGATCGGCACTCAGGTTTTGAGACATTTGGCTTCTCCTTATTGAAAGGCGGCCATAGTAGCAAAACTCCTGCCCTTGCACCTTCCCGGATGCCGTTTTCGGGCATAAAAAAACCTGCCGCAGCAGGTTTTTTTATCAGAACATCGCGCCAGGCGGGACGTCTTTGAAGGTTTTGCAGTAGGTTTCCCACATGCTCTTCAGGGTTGCGCGCAGTTTCATCGGTATGCTCCGGTTGTTTTTATGTGCAGGTGTTTTGGTTGATGCGCTTATAATATGACCTGCATCACAAAAATCAATGGTTTTGTGATACCCATCACTCATGCAAATGCCAGATAAATGGCGCATTTGACCAAAAATATAAGCAAAAACATGAGATTAAAATTAAACAAATCTCAGTAAAATTTAAAATTTTTTTAGTGGCAGAGGACTAATGGCAGAAAACAATACCGGTAAAGCCTCCGGTGGGCTCTCGCCCGCCGCGCTGTTGGTTGCCGGCGCCTTCTTTATGGAGTTTCTCGATGGCACCGTGATCGCCACGGCGCTTCCTGATATGGCTAAAAGCTTTGGCGTTCAGGCGGTCGATCTTAACATTGGCATTAGCGCCTATCTGATTACCCTGGCCGTGCTCATTCCGGCCAGCGGCTGGATTGCAGACCGCTTTGGCGCACGCAAAGTCTTTGCGCTTGCGTTAGCCATTTTCACCCTTGCCTCGGTATTTTGCGGGCTGGCCAATAGCGTCGATCAATTTGTCGCCATGCGTATTTTGCAGGGGATGGGCGGCGCCTTGATGGTACCGGTCGGGCGACTGGCCGTACTGCGCACTACGCCAAAACATCAGCTCATTACCGCTATCGCCACCCTCACCTGGCCTGCGCTGGTGGCCCCCATTATCGGACCTCCGCTCGGAGGCTTTATTACCAGCTATGCCAACTGGCGCTGGATCTTCTTTATCAATGTGCCGCTGGGCTTGATAGCTATCGCCCTGGCCCTGCGCATTATTCCCGATATCCGCGAGGAGGCCCGCCGTCCGTTTGACACGCCAGGCTTCATCGCCACCGCCATTGCGATGGTAAGCCTGGTCTATGCCATGGAGTCGCTGGGTGTCGGGCAGATAGACCTGGGGTTGACCCTGGGTTTGCTGGCACTCGGCACCGTCACGCTGGTCTGGGCTCTGCGCCACTTCCTGCGGGCACCATGGCCCATGATCCGCCTCGATGCCATGCAGGTGCCGACGTTTCGCGTCACAATGTACGGTGGCTCATTATTCCGCGCCTCTATCAGCGCGGTGCCGTTTCTGCTGCCGCTGCTGTTTCAGGTGGGGTTTGGAATGGATGCGTTTCACTCAGGGCTGTTGGTGCTGGCGGTATTTGTCGGTAACCTGACCATCAAACCGGCAACCACGCCGCTGATTCGCACGCTGGGATTCAAAAAATTGCTGCTCATCAACGGGACGCTGAACGTCCTGGCGCTGTTAGCCTGTGCCTTGTTGACCCCCGAGACGCCCGTCTGGCTTATTATGCTGATTCTCTATCTCGGCGGCGTGTTTCGTTCAGTGCAGTTTACCGCAATTAGCACCCTCGCTTTTGCAGATGTCCCTTCACCACAAATGAGCTATGCCAACACCCTCTTCTCGACCGCTACCCAACTGGCCGTGGGGCTGGGCATCACGCTTGGCGCAATCGGGATCCGCATTGGTGAGCTTTTTAGCGAGATGCTGGAGATTAACGCGCTGCCCGGCATTAGCTTCCGGCTGGCGTTTGTGGTGATTGCGCTGATCTGCCTGGCAGGCATGTTCGATACGCTGCGGCTGACGAAAAACGCCGGTAGCGCCGTCTCGGGTAAGCAGGCATAAAAAAAGCCAGCTGCTGCTGGCTTTTTATTACTACCTACAAATTAGCCAACAATACCGCGAACAAAGGCTTCGATCTCTTTATCCTGGCAGTTTTCAAAGAAGCACTGCTGGAAGCGCTGACCCGTTACTGCGGTTTTCACCAGTTCCGGATCGATGGCGCGCAGCGTGTCGAGATAGTTATCTTTGACCACCGCCGCTTTCACCTGGTTAAGAATGCCGGCATTACGCACCTGCGGCTCTTTACGCTCTGGTGGATAGCCTTCGCCTTTACGCCCCGTGAAGGCTTTTTCAAAGATAAAGCGCACGTTCAGCTCTGCACCCCAGCCGAAGCCTTTCGCAAAAGGCAGCGCCAGCGCGTTACCGTTGTTAATCTGTGCAAACAGGAACGCATCTGCCGGATCGATGCAGTAGCCGCAGTTCACCCCCGGATGGATGTTCAGGGACATCAGTGCACCCTGGCCAGTGCCGCAGCCGGCGATAACAAAATCAACTGCTTTGGAGTTGAGCAGGATGCTCGCCATGATACCGAGGTGAATATAGGTCAGATGGTGATCTTGCTCATCGCTCATGCCGACGTTAAACACCGGGAAACCTTTCTCATCGGCAACGGCGTTTAATTCATTGAGGATGATGGCGTTTTTGCTCGCCTGGCTGTTTTCCATCATCAGTGCAATTTTCATTCTTCATCTCCTGAATGCGTGGCGGGCTTTCCCGCGGTGAATAGCTAACCTTTTCAACCTTACTACTTAGCAAACATACTTTCAAATTAACTGAAAAATAGTTTTAAAAAATAAAGATGGGCTCACAGTTTCGTCCTTTAACCGTTTTGCTGCATGGATTCACAACCTGAAAAAAAGCTTAGTCGCCCTGCTCTTCTTTTGACTAGACTGCAAGAAAAAGACGACAAACCATCAGTTCGAGGTTTAACTGTGAATTTGCGCCGCCCGACGCTTCGTTTCACCGCTTTGCGTGTCGCCATCCTGTTTATGACGACATTATGGACCCCCTGGCTACTTGCCAGCTCAGAGCCTGCCGCTGACGCAGTGCCGGTCTGGATCTACAATGCGGACAGCTTCGAATTCTGGCACACGCCGCAGGGTGAGGCGCGCGGGTTTTATCCCATACTCGTTTCAGCCCTTAATCAACGCTTTAACCTCAATCTGCAACTGCGTCCGATTTCCGGCAGTGAAATTGGCCAGCGTTTTAATACCGACGCTTATGGAGTCTATGTGGGCGTCTTGCGCACAGAACAGCGAGCCCGAACTAAACTCCTCTCCTCCCGGCTATTTGATAATGAAGTGGTAGCCGCCAGCCAGACACAGCAGATTAGTACGCTGGAGCCGTTACGCCATGCTCGCGTCCTGTTTCGCGAAAACGACGCTACCCTCGCAAGCGTGAAACAGCGCTACCCCGATCTCACCTTCCGCTCTCTGCGCGAGGTGGCCAGCAGCGATGAAGCGTTTCGACTGTTGAGCGAGAATAAAGCCGATTTCTACATTAACGACGCCAGCGAAATGGAGAATACGGCCCGCTATTATGTTATCTCCCGCCCCTTCCCCGAACTTCGAATTCCGGTAGTCATGACCTTCAGCCCCGATCTGCGCCCGTTACGGGAGCAGGTCAACACGTTAATTAGCGAATGGTTTCGTAGCGGAAAGATGCGCCACCTGCTCGAAGAGAGTAAGCGCGATTATCTCCTGAGCCGTATCACGCTGTCTGAGGCCAAGCGCGACTGGTTACAGCAGCATCATTTACAGGTCTGGCTGCCCAAAAATGAGAACTACGCCCCGGTGATCTGGAGAGAGGGTCAGGGTTATCATGGCATCGCCCTCAATATGATCAACGACATGCGCGAACTGCTCGGGATGAAAGTGGACGTGCAGTTTATCGATGATTACGCAACTGCCCTGCGAAAGCAGCAGTGGCCGGTGCGGCTACTCAATATCGCTGAGTCGAAAGGTGATAACCTCACCCAGGGGCAGATTGGGCCCACCATTCCCTGGCACAATGCGTATTACAATCTTATCGGCCACCCCTTTTTGTGGGATGAAGAGAGTATCCGTAACCAGCGTATCGGGGTACTCACGGGCTCCTTTGCTCAAACCTATCTGCAACGTCGCTTCGGCGAGGACGTGACGATCGTTAACCGCGCCTCTGTCGACCAGTTGATCGCTGCCATAGAAGATAAAGAGATAGATTATATTCTCGGCGACCTCAGTACGCTGGAAGCCGCCCTTCGCGGAAATGAACTGTTCCGCGGCGTGCTCAAAGTGGCAGGGGTAACCCGGTCAGAGTTCGAGATCGGTCCCTGGGTCGCCCCCGACCATCCGCTGCATAATCTGCTGAGCCAGGTGCAGCGGCTCTCCAGTTTCCGCACGCAGCTCGAACGGCAGGAAAAACCGGATACCTTACCGGAGCTGACGAAAAACAGCTGGAAGATGATCAGCGTAATACTGCTTATCGCCTCGCTATTCAGCCTCGGAATGCTGGTGATGATGTGGCGGCACATGCAGAAAAACCGGCTGGTCAATCGCAATATCGTGCAGGCGCTGGAGAAGGTCAACCGCGCACACGATGACGAAACCGGCAGCCATATTCAGCGGGTGGCGAAATATTGCGGGATGATGGCTCGTGAACTGGGCCTGCCCCGTCGTACTGTTCACGATATCGAACACTTCGCCTCACTCCACGACGTCGGCAAAATTGCGGTGCCCGATCGTATTCTGCGTAAACAGGGCAAACTCACCCCGGAAGAGTTCAGCGAAATGAAACTGCACGTGCTGAAGGGTTGGCGCGTTATTCAGGGGCTGGGACTGGGGCCCGTGGCAGAAAACATGATCCACTTCCATCATGAGAAGTGGGATGGCAGTGGCTATCCGCAGGGGCTACGCGGCGAGGAGATTCCAGTAGAGGCGCGTATTCTGGCGCTGGCGGACGTCTACGACGCCCTTCGTCAGAAGCGGATTTATAAGCCCGCCTTCAGCCATGAAGAGGCCTGCGAGGTGATCCTCGCAGGCAACGGACGCCATTTCGATCCCATGCTGGTTCAGTTGTTTCGCCGTCACCATCTGGCGTTTCAGGCCATCTTCGACAGCATGGCCGATTAACTATCAGTAAAGAAAGGGGATAAACCCCGGCTATTCAGGCCATTGCGCGCGCAGGGTCACGGTAGGATAAGCTATTTCACCTCATGCAGAGTGTTCCATGAAGAAAGTATGCCTTAGTGCCCTGCTCTTATTGCTGACGGGATGTAGCGTAACCCGGCAGGCGGAAGTGAGTCGCGTCGATGTGCCGCAGGGCCTCGTCTGGATGAATTACGGTCAGGCCGCACTGCAAAATGCCCGCTACGACGCTTATGTGACAAACGGCACCGCCACCCGCGAATGCCAGGCGATGGGCTACAACACGGCCATGGCCTACGGACAGCCGGTTAAAACCTGTAGCGTGATTAGCGGCTCGCTGTGCCTGAACGAAACGGTGACCATTCAGTATCAGTGTCAGGGCTTTGCCCCAAATCCGGTGACGGCCCCCGCTTATTATTAATCTGATTGCCAGTTTACCCGGCTGGCAATATTTCTATTAAACACGAAACAGAATAATTCTCATTAATATAATTTAATAAGCCTCAATGCGTGTTATTCCCATTCGTATTATGATCATTTAATTATTTATTTTAACTTTTGCAAATATATAAATAACAAATTATAGTGGCGTTCGCGTTGACCAATGAATAATAAAACGGAGCGACACCATGCTTAAACCTGAAATGATCGACAAGCTGAATGAGCAAATGAATCTGGAGCTTTTCTCCTCTCTGCTTTATCAACAGATGAGCGCCTGGTGTAGTTACCATAGCTTTGAAGGCGCTGCGGCTTTCCTGCGCCGCCACGCTCAGGAAGAGATGACGCACATGCAGCGCCTGTTCGATTACCTGACCGATACCGGCAGCCTGCCACGCATCGCACCGGTCGCCTCGCCCGTCGCTGAATATGGCTCACTGGATGAATTGTTCCGTGCCACCTATGAACACGAGCAGCTGATCACCCAAAAAATTAATGAGCTGGTTCACTCTGCTATGATCGGCCAGGATTATCCCACCTTTAATTTCCTGCAGTGGTATGTCGCGGAACAACACGAAGAAGAGAAACTGTTTAAATCTGTTCTCGATAAACTGTCGCTGGCGGGTAAATCGGGCGAAGGTCTGTACTTTATTGATAAAGAGCTGGCTACACTCGACGCACAGAAATAATTATTCCGCGGCGCCTTCAATGGGCGCCGTTATTATTTTCAGTGCTTACATATCTTACTTTCGTCTGTTGTGAACCCCGCCTCCAGCGGAATAAATTTCCCTTTCCCGGCCAGAAAGGCTACCAGCTCTGCCGCGGTCATCTGCGCGGCTGAACAGGTGTGAAAACGAGCCTTATCACCAAAACGCGCAATAATGGCCGCCGCCAGGCTCTGCCGGGTGTAGCGCTCGCCGGATGCTATCATCATGGTTAATACTTCGTGACCGTGTATCGATGCCATAAACCCTCCAGATTAAAGCCGCAGCCTACCCGTTTCGCCCTACGCTTGCCTTGCGCTGGCGCAGGTTTACATGCAGCCTGCACAGCTGGTGCAGCGCCAGTCATGGCGATTTACGGCCTGATAAAACTGGCGGTATGAGCGGCTTTCCAGCGGTATGCCCTGGTCGTAAAAGAGGTCGGTTAGCCACTCCACGTTTGCAATGATCCACTCATCTTCTTCCAGACCCTGCGCAAAGGTCTCGTCCTCCGGATCAATGATGGAGTAGATACCCCAGGTCCCCATCTCTTTTTCGCGTCGCGATTCGGGCAACGTCAGGGGCTGCCCTTGCCAGAGGATGGTCCAGTGTCCGTGACAGAGCAAATTACCTGAGCGGCTCCAGGATGCCTGAAATGGGTTGCTGTCAGTCATCACTACCTCATTTTTTTGATTATTTGCGGGATTTGTTTACGTTACGCCCGATTGTGCCGGGAAAACATTGTCCTTATGAAGTAGATGGATTTACCAAATTTGTTGGGCAAATGTCCGGAAAGCATGTCCGGCGAATTTTTGTAAAGAAATAATTACAGAGCATGTAACGCCGGTTTGACGAGGCGGCACTTTTCCCTTACTCTGCGCCGCAGATTGGTTCGCGGTATGGCAATGCTGTAGAGGAAAGAGTGAAAAACAGAACGCTGGGAAGTATTTTTATCGTCGCCGGAACGACGATTGGCGCAGGAATGCTGGCAATGCCGCTGGCGGCTGCAGGAGTCGGGTTTGGCGTTACGCTGGCGTTGCTGGGCGGATTATGGGCGCTAATGTGTTACACCGCCTTGTTGCTGCTGGAAGTGTATCAACACGTTCCTGCCGATACCGGCCTGGGTTCGCTGGCGGGTCGCTATCTGGGCCGCTATGGTCAATGGCTTACCGGCTTTAGCATGATGTTCCTGATGTATGCCCTGACGGCGGCCTACGTGAGCGGCGCCGGCGAGCTGATTGCTTCCAGCATTAACGACTGGTTCGGTGCGGATATCGCCCCCTCTACCGGCGTGATCTTCTTTACGCTGATTGGCGGCGCGGTGGTCTGCGTGGGTACCGCCCTGGTGGATCTCTTTAACCGCTTCCTTTTTACCGCCAAAATTATCTTCCTGGTGGTCATGCTTGGCTTACTGGCGCCGCACATTCATCAGGTCAACCTGCTCACGTTACCGCTGGAAAAGGGGCTAGCGCTTTCGGCTATCCCGGTTATTTTTACCTCATTTGGCTTCCATGGTAGCGTACCCAGCATTGTCAGTTACATGGATGGCAACGTACGTAAGCTGCGCTGGATTTTTATCACCGGTAGCGCGATTCCGCTGATTGCCTATATCTTCTGGCAGTTGGTCACGCTGGGCAGTATTAACGCGCCTACCTTTATGGGGCTGATGGCTAACCATTCCGGGCTGAACGGTTTCCTGCAGGCACTGCGGGAAGTGGTTGCCTCACCGCACGTGGAACTGGCCGTGCATCTGTTTGCCGATCTGGCGCTGGCAACCTCGTTCCTGGGGGTGGCGCTGGGGCTGTTTGATTACCTTGCCGATCTGTTCCAGCGTAGCCGGTCCGCTGCCGGGCGGATACAGACCGGGGTCATCACTTTCCTGCCGCCGCTGGCGTTCGCCCTCTTCTATCCGCGCGGATTTGTTATGGCGCTGGGGTATGCCGGCGTCGCGCTGGCGGTGCTCGCCCTACTGCTTCCGTCGATGCTGGCATGGCAGAGCCGCAAACAACATGCTGCTGGAGGGTACCGGGTGCCAGGCGGGAAACCGGCGCTCTGTCTGGTCTTTGCCTGCGGGATTGGCATTATTCTGGTGCAGCTGGCTATTGCTGCCGGGCTTTTACCGGAGCCTGGATAAAATAAAAGGGCTCATTGTGATGAGCCCTCTTTATTAATGTAAGCAGCAGCTTTTAAACTTCTTACCGCTGCCACACGGACAGGGATCGTTACGCCCGACTTTGGTGCCATTAATCACCGGCTGCTGGCTTACTGGCTGCTGCGGATTCGCTGCCCAGTACGCATACAGACGCAGCGCCGCCGGACGAATCTGCGCTACGCTTTCGTGGAACGCCTCTTCGGTCATCTCATCCAGACGCGAGAAGTTCTCTTCTGAGCCGTGCAGAGCAATAAGATCCAGATCGGCTTTCAACGTTTCTGGCAGGGTTGACCAGTCGGTGAGTGCCACGCCGCGCATATAGCCGAAGCACCACTCTTCCACCACGGTGTACTCCTGCCCATCCATCTCGTTAAAACCAAACATCGGCTCAAACTGATCCGGATAGTCGCTCAGCCGTTCGGCAATGTCGTTCATGTGCTTAAAACTGAGGTTAATGAAGCGGTTCATTTCGCGCTCATTTTTCCAGCGTGGAATGTTCTTCTCACCGCCCCATACGGCCACCAGCCAGCGATCCGGTTCAACCACTACCGGGCCGGAGAGCACGGCAGTCAGCATACCGTCGAGCTCTGAGACGTCCATAATCGACTCGTCGTCATGACCATAAGCCATTAACGTCTCTTCCAGCCACTCCATTTCGGATGCATTTAATGGGCCTTCGGACATGATTGTGCTACTCCTGAATAAAAATGTATTCCCTCGATCGTAACACATAACGCCCCACTACGGGCGCACGACCTTGCCTGGCTAACAGGGCCCCAAATCGTGACCGCTGCACAACTTACGGGCATTCATGTTAATGAGATGTGATCCCCGCTGGAATTTCACCTTGCCGCCTCAGGCGGCGTAAAACGACGCTCTATACTCAGAATTGTCGGAACCCAGACGATGGGTTTACGACCTGGCAACAATTTTGCTTATTTTTTCCTCGCGGCGTTCTCGCCTCAGGAAACCTCGCCGTCATAAGCAGAGCCTTGCTGGTCTGTCGTTCAGAGCTTTGTGTTCTCATTAATGTGTTGGTATTGGGTGCGCCATCCGGCGTTCGGCTACACAGGGTTGCGCAAAAACCGCTCAGAAAAGGTACATCATAATGTCGCTGAAACTAATCAGAAGTCCTCTTTCGCTGGTGTTGGCAGGTTGTCTGGTGACGGCATTTTCCGCCCAGGCAGATATCGTTATCGGTGTGGCCGGGCCCTTTACCGGCCCGAACGCAACCTATGGCGACCAATACTGGCATGGCGCAACCCAGGCCGCCGAAGATATCAATGCCGCAGGGGGGATCAACGGCGAGAAGATTAAGCTGGTACAGGGGGATGATGCCTGTGAACCCAAACAGGCCGTTGCCGTGGCTAACCGCCTCGTTGATCAGGATAAAGTGAAGGCCGTGGTCGGCCATTTCTGCTCTTCATCGACCATGCCGGCCTCCGAGGTATATAGCGATGCCGGCATCATCGCCATCACCCCCGGCTCTACCAACCCACTCATAACTGAACGCGGCATGAGCGATATGTTCCGCATGTGCGGGCGCGATGACCAGCAGGGTCAGGTGGCGAGTGACTTCATCATCGATAAGTTGAAAGCCAAACGCGTGGTGATCATTCACGATAAAGATACCTATGGACAGGGGTTGGCGGATGCAACAAAGACCGCGCTGGCGAAACGCGGCGTGAAGGATGTGATGTACGAAGGGCTGTCGCGCGGCGAGAAAGATTTCAACGCGCTGGTCACTAAAATTGGTGCGCAAAAGCCAGACGTCGTCTTCTTTGGCGGTTGTCATCCGGAGGCCGGGCCTCTGGTGCGTCAGATGCGCGAGCAAGGGGTTCAGGCCAAATTCTTCTCCGGCGACTGTATTGTGAATGAGGAGATGGTTACCGCTGCCGGTGGCGCGCAGTATACCAATGGCATCTATATGACCTTTGGCAAAGATCCGCGTCTTATTCCGGATGGCAAAGCGGTTATCGAGAAGTTCCGTACCGCCAAATTTGAACCTGAGGGCTACACCCTCTACGCCTATGCCTCTATTCAGGCCATTGCCGCCGCCTTTAAGGCCAGCGGTGGTACCGACTCGGCCAAAGCCAGCGCCTGGCTGAAAGCGAACCCGGTGGAAACGGTCATGGGTAAAAAGGCCTGGGACGAAAAAGGCGACCTGAAGGTCTCTGACTACGTGGTTTACCAGTGGGACGATAAAGGCAAATACCAGGAAGTGCCGTAACGGGACGGCGTCACGCTCATCGTTGGCAGGAACCTCTGCCGACGCACGATAACCAGAGGGCCGCACTCCCTGCGGCCTGATACACGAGCGCGCGATGATGAGTACATTCTTTTTGCAACAGCTGGTCAATGGCCTGACGCTGGGTTCGGTCTACGGATTAATCGCCATCGGCTATACCATGGTTTACGGCATTATCGGCATGATCAACTTCGCCCACGGCGAGGTGTATATGATCTCCGCCTATCTGTGCGCTATCGGTCTCGCCCTCCTCGCCTTCTTTGGGCTTGAGTCCTTTCCTTTGTTGATCCTCGGCACGCTGGTTTTCACCATTGTGGTCACGGGGGTATATGGCTGGACCATCGAACGCATTGCCTATAAGCCGCTACGTAACTCTACCCGGCTGGCACCCCTGATCTCTGCCATCGGGATGTCATTGATCCTGCAAAACTATGCCCAGCTTAGCCAGGGGCCGCGCCAGCAAGGGGTCCCTACCATGCTGGACGGGGTCCTGCGTTTCCATATTGGCGAAGGCTTTGTGCAGATAACCTATACCAAAGTGTTTATTTTGATCGCCTCGTTTGCCGGCATGGCGCTGTTAACCTGGATCATCGCCCATACCCGGCTGGGCCGGATGTGCCGGGCGGTGCAACAGGATCGTAAGATGGCCTCGATTTTGGGTATCAATACCGACCGCATCATATCGCTGGTGTTTGTGATTGGCGCCGCGATGGCCGGCCTGGCAGGGGTATTGATCACCATGAACTACGGCACCTTTGATTTCTATGCCGGCTTTGTGATTGGGATAAAAGCCTTCACTGCCGCCGTACTGGGGGGGATTGGCTCGCTGCCCGGAGCGATGCTCGGCGGACTCATTCTTGGGATTGCCGAAGCGCAGTTTTCTGGGATGGTGAACTCCGACTACAAAGATGTCTTCTCGTTTGGCTTGCTGGTGGTGATCCTGATTTTCCGTCCTCAGGGACTGCTCGGCCGCCCGGTTGTGGCTAAGGTGTGAGGGACGAACAATGGCTGATGATTTCTCACTGAAGCGCTGTCTGCTGGATAGCCTGCTGGCAGGTATGATTGCCCTGATTATTTTTGGCCCCATCGTCGGCGTGGTGCTGGATGGCTACAGCTTTAATTTTGAAGGACGGCGGCTGGCATGGATTGTGGCGACCGTGGTGCTGGGACGATTTTTACTGAGCGCCTTTCTGATGACCGCCGCCGGCAAGCGCCTGTTAGCGCGCTTCGACACCGACAACGCCGGGGTCTATGTTCGCCCGCCGGGGTATAAAAGCCGCCTGCGCTGGATAATCCCCCTGCTGCTGGCCCTGGCCCTCTGCTTTCCCTTTATCGCAACCAAGTACCTGCTGACGGTGGCGATCCTTGGGTTGATCTACGTCCTGTTGGGGCTGGGGCTGAACATTGTGGTCGGGCTGGCGGGACTACTGGACCTGGGCTACGTGGCATTTTACGCCATCGGCGCTTATGGCCTGGCGCTGGGGTATCAATATCTGGGTCTGGGATTCTGGACGATGCTGCCGCTGGCGGCGCTGATGGCGGCCGCGGCCGGCGCGCTGCTCGGTTTCCCGGTACTGCGGATGCACGGTGACTATCTCGCCATCGTAACGCTCGGCTTCGGGGAGATCATCCGGCTTATCCTCAACAACTGGCTCAGCTTTACCGGCGGACCAAACGGTATATCTGCCCCGCCTCCTACCCTGTTTGGCCTGGAGTTCGGACGGCGTGCAAAGGATGGCGGCGTTCCATTTCACGAGTTTTTCCACCTCACCTATAACCCCAATCTGAAGTTCATCTTTATTTATGCCGTCCTCATACTGGTGGTGATGCTGGTTCTGTACGTCAAGCATCGGCTGACCCGCATGCCAATTGGCCGGGCGTGGGAAGCGCTGCGCGAAGATGAGGTGGCCTGCCGCGCGATGGGGTTGAATCACGTGCTGGTGAAATTGTCTGCCTTTACGCTCGGCGCCTCGACTGCCGGGATCGCAGGGGTGTTTTTCGCCACCTATCAGGGTTTCGTCAACCCCACCTCCTTTACGTTCTTTGAGTCGGCCCTGATTCTCGCCATTGTTGTGCTGGGTGGGATGGGATCGACGCTGGGTGTGGTGCTGGCGGCGTTTGTTCTGACCGTCACCCCTGAACTGCTGCGCAGCTTCGCCGAATATCGCGTCTTGCTGTTCGGCATGCTGATGGTGGTGATGATGATCTGGCGGCCACGGGGCCTGATTCGCATCAACCGCAGCGGTTACACCCCGCGCAAGGGAGTAGCACCATGAACGGGACCATACTGAGCGTGGAGCACCTGATGATGCACTTTGGTGGTATCAAGGCGCTTAATGACGTGAATCTCGAGGTGCAGCGCGGATCCATCACGGCGCTTATCGGCCCCAACGGCGCCGGAAAAACCACCGTGTTTAACTGCCTCACCGGTTTTTATAAAGCATCCGGCGGGAACATTCTCTTTCATACCCGGCAGAGATCCACCAATGTGATTCAGGTGCTGGGGCAGAAGTTCCAGCCCGACGACTGGATCAACCCTGCCCAGCTGGGACGACGGCTGTTCTTTAAAATGTTTGGTGGTACCCATCTGGTCAACCGCGCCGGACTGGCGCGTACCTTTCAAAATATCCGTCTGTTTCGGGAAATGTCAGTGGTAGAGAACCTGCTGGTCGCGCAGCATATGCGCGTTAACCGCAATCTTCTGGCGGGGGTGCTCAATACCCCTGCTTACCGCCGGGCAGAGAGCCAGGCGCTGGACCGGGCCTTTTACTGGCTGGAGGTGGTGGATTTGGTGGATTGCGCTAACCGGCTGGCGGGTGAGATGTCTTACGGCCAGCAGCGGCGCCTGGAGATCGCGCGCGCCATGTGCACCGGCCCGGAACTCATCTGTCTGGATGAACCCGCTGCCGGGTTAAACCCGGTGGAAACCCGTGCGCTGAGTAAAATCATTCGCTTTTTACGCGACCATCACCACATTACGGTCCTGTTGATTGAGCATGATATGGGGATGGTGATGGAGATCTCCGATCATATTATTGTTCTGGACCATGGAGATGTGATTGCTCAGGGGAAACCTGACCAGATACAGCATGATGAGAAAGTGATTGCTGCGTATCTGGGCACCGATGAATCCGAGGTGAATCTATGAGTCTGCCGATGCTGGAATTTCGGGAAGTCGACGTTTTCTACGGCGCGATTCAGGCGTTAAGGCAGGTGTCGCTGCAGGTTAATGCGGGGGAGACCGTGGCGCTGATAGGCGCTAACGGCGCCGGGAAGTCGACGCTGTTGATGTCCATCTTTGGCCAGCCACGCATTCGTCAGGGGCAGATCCTCTTTTGTGGCGAGGATATCAGCCATAAATCTACACACTACGTTGCGTCGGGCGGCATCGCCCAGGCACCGGAAGGACGGCGGATCTTTCCGGATATGACCGTTGAAGAGAACCTGCTGATGGGCACCATTCCGGTCGGGAATCAGTATGCGGCCGAGGATCTGCAAAGCATGTTTGACCTCTTCCCGCGCCTGAAAGAGCGGCGTAAACAGCGGGCGATGACCATGTCCGGCGGCGAACAGCAGATGCTGGCCATCGCCCGGGCGTTAATGAGTCGCCCCAAATTATTGCTGCTGGACGAGCCCAGCCTCGGCCTCGCCCCTATCGTGGTGAAACAGATATTCCAGACGCTGCGCGAGCTGGCCCGCAACGGGATGACAATCTTCCTGGTTGAACAGAATGCGCACCATGCCCTGAAGTTGTCCGATCGCGGCTATGTGATGGTTAACGGGCAGATTCGCCTGAGCGGCAGCGGTGAGGCGCTGTTAGGGGACCCGGAGGTGAGAAAGGCGTATCTGGGTG
Organism: Leclercia sp. UBA5958; assembly: GCF_002430365.1. Taxonomy (NCBI): domain Bacteria; kingdom Pseudomonadati; phylum Pseudomonadota; class Gammaproteobacteria; order Enterobacterales; family Enterobacteriaceae; genus Leclercia; species Leclercia sp. UBA5958. Next base: position 352,879 of record NZ_DJCE01000008.1, read on the forward strand.
GGGTGTAACAAAAACAAAAAAACCACCCGGAGGTGGTTTCACGACACTGCTTATTGCTTTGATTATTCTTTGTATCCCATGGTACCCGGAGCGAGACTTGAACTCGCACAGCGCGAACGCCGAGGGATTTTAAATCATGCGTGTTATCATTATATATCAATTACATATGATAATTTTTCGCCAATAACACATAATTATTAGATCAGATGAATCAACAACTTACATATATTAAAAAGTCGTAATGGCGAAAGAATTTCGGGATGGCACCATGCTTAAATTGGTGAGTCATCCTCTCGGGCACGATTGATGAAAAACGTCACCCTGCCCATTACCTCTACTTCCTCCATAGCCTCTCCTTCTATCGCTTCACCATCGTCAGTGATTAACGATCGGCCCTGTAGTTTCGCAAACTGGGTATATCCACCACTAAGAATTAGCAGCACCTGCCCCTGTGAAAGTTTTGTCACCGGCTCAATAACGGCATAGCCGGTTCCCGTTTCGACGATACGACTCTGATCCGTTGTAAGCAGATCCTCAGGGTTTAATCTGCGTTCAACATAGTCGCTCGCCGGCGAAACGAACCCCATTATCGGATGTACCCCATATTGCGCATTATCCAGAGGCGGTTCGGGCTGCCGTCGGGTGTTTTATCTACGAATCCAGCCTGATACCGCTCTATCCAGTCATTGGCGTCAGCTTCTGTGAAATGCCAGTTCCTGGCGCGCAGCTCCCTGATAAAGTCAGCGGTGCGCAGGCACTGATACCCTTTCGGGTTTTTGTGTACGGCCGCAACGAAAGCGGCTCTTAAATCGGATTTTCTTGCCATAATTTTCCCTCCCCACAATTACTGTATATTTATACAGTTTATTTTGAAGGTGAAAATGGTCAATACCAGCATTGCCTATCAATTTTCATGAGTGGATAAGTCGTTGATGGAAATAGAGGCAGGGAATTTTTTATACAATGTACATACGGCTACGTCATAAATTATTGCTACCTGCTTTCTGTCCACACCTTTTGCGATCAACCTACCAGCCTGTGCCCATTGTTCTGGAGTTAACTTCGGACGCCTGCCACCGATGCGCCCTTTCTCACGAGCTGCTGCCAGTCCCGCCCGGGTACGCTCTACGATCAATTCCCTCTCCATTTCGGCCAGTGCTGACATGATATGGAAAATAAAACGCCCCATTGGGCTGGAAGTGTCGATGCTGTCGGTCAGGCTTTTGAAGTGAATGCCACGCTGCCGCAGTTCGTCCACCAACAGTACAAGGTTCCGCATGCTTCGCCCAAGTCGGTCCAGCTTCCACACCACCAACGTGTCACCCTCATTCAGGGTTCGCATAAGCTTTTTGAGGGCTGGCCGGTTCGCTACTGTTCCGCTCATTTTTTCTTCAAAAACCTGCTCACATCCTGCTCGCTCAAGGGCTTGTCTCTGTAGATCAGTGTTTTGCTCATTTGTTGACACCCTTACATAGCCAATTTGCATGTTTTTCACCCAATATATTCTGCAAAAAAAACAGGTGAAGTTATCGGCCAGG
>NZ_DJCE01000010.1:0-28922 GCF_002430365.1 Leclercia sp. UBA5958
CTCTGATCCACCCAATCGCGATGGACGACGCTCTGAGTTTCGCAATCCGTGAAGGCGGTCGTACCGTTGGCGCGGGCGTGGTTGCTAAAGTTCTCGGTTAATTGCTGATAACATTTGACGCAATGCGCAAAGAAAGGGCATCATTTGATGCCCTTTTTGCACGCTTTCGAACCAGAACCTGGCTCATCAGTGATTTTATTTGTCATAATCATTGCTGAGACAGGCTCTGTAGAGGGCGTAAGTCCGAAACTCATATAGAGCATTTCGGTTAGGTTCGCCTCGCGCTCGCGGGGTGAAAATGTTTGTAGAATTCTTCTGACAGGTTGGTTTATGAGTGCGAATACCGAAGCTCAAGGGAGCGGGCGCGGCCTGGAAGCGATGAAGTGGGTAGTTGTTGCCGTACTGCTGATTGTGGCTATCGTAGGCAATTATCTTTATCGTGACATGATGCTGCCGCTACGCGCGCTGGCAGTGGTTATTCTGATTGCTGCAGCGGGTGGTGTCGCGCTGTTGACGACCAAAGGTAAAGCGACCGTCGCTTTTGCCCGCGAAGCGAGAACCGAAGTCCGTAAGGTCATTTGGCCGACTCGCCAGGAAACTCTGCACACCACGTTAATTGTGGCTGCGGTTACCGCGGTAATGTCACTGATCCTGTGGGGACTGGATGGTATTCTGGTTCGCCTGGTATCCTTTATCACTGGCCTGAGGTTCTGAGATGTCTGAAGCCCCTAAAAAGCGCTGGTACGTCGTTCAGGCGTTTTCCGGTTTTGAAGGCCGCGTAGCAACGTCGCTGCGTGAGCATATCAAATTACATAATATGGAAGAGTTGTTTGGCGAAGTCATGGTTCCAACCGAAGAAGTGGTTGAGATCCGTGGCGGCCAGCGTCGCAAAAGTGAGCGCAAATTCTTCCCGGGTTACGTGCTTGTTCAGATGGTGATGAACGACGCAAGCTGGCATTTAGTGCGCAGCGTACCGCGCGTAATGGGCTTTATCGGCGGCACGTCTGACCGTCCGGCGCCAATCAGCGACAAAGAAGTTGATGCGATTATGAACCGCCTGCAGCAGGTGGGTGATAAGCCGCGTCCGAAAACGCTGTTTGAACCGGGTGAAATGGTTCGTGTTAATGACGGTCCGTTTGCTGACTTTAATGGCGTGGTCGAAGAAGTGGACTACGAGAAGTCCCGCCTGAAAGTTTCTGTTTCTATCTTTGGTCGTGCGACCCCGGTAGAACTGGACTTCGCTCAGGTAGAAAAAGCCTAAGCAGCGATCAAAAAAGCGGCGATCTAATCGTTGCACCAGGCGCGAGATTGGAATACAATTTCGCGCCTTTTGTTTTTATGGGCCTTGCCCGTAAGACGATTTTTATTCACGGGGAGCCTCCTTGAGGCGTTATTACCCAATCAGAGGATTTTAGAATGGCTAAGAAAGTACAAGCCTACGTCAAGCTGCAGGTTGCAGCTGGTATGGCGAACCCAAGTCCACCAGTTGGTCCAGCTCTGGGTCAGCAGGGTGTGAACATCATGGAATTCTGTAAAGCGTTCAACGCAAAAACTGAATCCCTGGAAAAAGGTCTGCCAATCCCAGTTGTTATCACTGTATACGCTGACCGTTCTTTCACTTTCGTTACCAAAACCCCTCCAGCAGCAGTTCTGCTGAAGAAAGCAGCGGGCATCAAGTCTGGTTCCGGTAAGCCGAACAAAGACAAAGTGGGTAAAATTTCCCGCGCTCAGCTGCAGGAAATCGCGCAGACCAAAGCTGCCGACATGACTGGCGCCGACATTGAAGCGATGACTCGCTCCATTGAAGGTACTGCACGTTCCATGGGCCTGGTAGTGGAGGACTAAGAAATGGCTAAACTGACCAAGCGCATGTCCGTGATCCGTGACAAAGTTGATGCGACCAAACAGTACGACATCAACGAAGCTATCGCTCTGCTGAAAGAACTGGCTACCGCTAAGTTCGTTGAAAGCGTTGACGTTGCCGTTAACCTGGGCATCGACGCTCGTAAATCCGATCAGAACGTTCGTGGCGCAACTGTACTGCCACACGGTACTGGCCGTTCCGTTCGCGTAGCTGTATTTGCTCAGGGTGCAAACGCTGAAGCTGCTAAAGCTGCCGGCGCTGAACTGGTAGGTATGGAAGATCTGGCTGATCAGATCAAGAAAGGCGAAATGAACTTTGACGTTGTTATTGCTTCCCCGGATGCAATGCGCGTTGTTGGCCAGCTGGGCCAGGTTCTGGGTCCACGCGGCCTGATGCCAAACCCGAAAGTTGGTACTGTAACTCCTAACGTTGCTGAAGCGGTTAAGAACGCTAAAGCAGGTCAGGTTCGTTATCGTAACGACAAAAACGGCATCATCCACACCACCATCGGTAAAGTGGACTTTGACGCTGACAAACTGAAAGAAAACCTGGAATCTCTGCTGGTTGCGCTGAAAAAAGCAAAACCAACTCAGGCGAAAGGCGTGTACATCAAGAAAGTTAGCATCTCCACCACCATGGGTGCAGGTGTTGCAGTTGACCAGTCTGGTCTGAGCGCTGCTGCAAACTAATACCTTTACGTGGGCGGTGATTTTGTCTACAATCTTCGCCCACGTTTGCTAACTATGGTTAGCAGGTAACCGAATTGTTCGTTGGAGCCTGGCCTATCCAGGCCTCCGTCGAAGACCGCAGGTGTTTCGCAAGAGACTTAATCCCCTGCGTAGACGGTGACAGAACGCTAAGATTATTTTTGGATACTCTGGCTTGTTTCTGCTCACCGTATTAAGACGCTCTTTCCGTTTGGGAGAGTGAAGTGAGTTCCAGGGCATGAGCCCTGGCAAACATCCAGGAGCAAAGCTAATGGCTTTAAATCTTCAAGACAAACAAGCGATTGTTGCTGAAGTCAGCGAAGTAGCCAAAGGCGCGCTGTCTGCAGTAGTTGCGGATTCCCGTGGCGTTACTGTAGATAAAATGACTGAACTGCGTAAAGCAGGTCGTGAAGCTGGCGTTTACATGCGTGTTGTTCGTAACACCCTGCTGCGCCGCGTAGTTGAAGGTACTCAGTTCGAGTGCCTGAAAGACACGTTTGTTGGTCCAACCTTGATTGCATACTCTATGGAACACCCGGGCGCTGCTGCTCGTCTGTTCAAAGAGTTCGCGAAAGCGAATGCAAAATTCGAGGTTAAAGCTGCAGCCTTTGAAGGTGAGTTGATCCCGGCATCGCAAATCGATCGCCTGGCAACCCTGCCGACCTACGAAGAAGCAATTGCACGCCTGATGGCAACCATGAAAGAAGCTTCGGCTGGCAAACTGGTTCGCACTCTGGCTGCTGTTCGCGATGCAAAAGAAGCTGCTTAATCGCAGTTATCTTTATAAAGCATTTGCTTACGTATAAACTTATTCTGATTTTCAGGAACAATTTAAATGTCTATCACTAAAGATCAAATCATTGAAGCAGTATCCGCTATGTCCGTAATGGACGTTGTAGAACTGATTTCTGCAATGGAAGAAAAATTCGGTGTTTCCGCTGCTGCTGCTGTAGCTGTAGCTGCTGGCCCGGCTGAAGCTGCTGAAGAAAAAACTGAATTCGACGTAATTCTGAAAGCTGCTGGCGCTAACAAAGTTGCTGTTATCAAAGCAGTACGTGGCGCAACTGGCCTGGGTCTGAAAGAAGCTAAAGACCTGGTAGAATCTGCTCCAGCTGCGCTGAAAGAAGGCGTGAGCAAAGACGACGCAGAAGCACTGAAAAAATCTCTGGAAGAAGCTGGCGCTGAAGTTGAAGTTAAATAAGCCAACCCTTCCGGTTGCAGCCTGAGCAATTAGGCTGATGGCTGGTGACTTTTTAGTCACCAGCCTTTTTGCGCTGTAAGGCGCCAGTAGCATTTCACACTGTTTGACTGCTGGTTTGCCTGACAATGCTTGTTTCTATCGACGACTTAATATATTGCGACAGAGTGCTCGCTCTGTGTAAATCGCGACGAAATGATTTAAGCGTGATAGCAACAGGTATTGCGGAAAGTATTCAATTTTCCGGTCCACAAAATGGTGTTGCACAAACTGTCCCTCCGTCGGACAGATGGGTCGACTTGTCAGCGAGCTGAGGAACCCTATGGTTTACTCCTATACCGAGAAAAAACGTATTCGTAAGGATTTTGGTAAACGTCCACAAGTTCTGGACATTCCATATCTCCTTTCTATCCAGCTTGACTCGTTCCAGAAGTTTATCGAGCAAGATCCTGAAGGGCAGTACGGTCTGGAAGCCGCCTTCCGTTCCGTGTTCCCGATTCAGAGCTACAGCGGTAATTCCGAGCTGCAGTACGTCAGCTATCGCCTTGGCGAACCGGTGTTTGACGTTCAGGAATGTCAGATCCGTGGCGTGACCTACTCTGCACCGCTGCGCGTAAAACTGCGTCTGGTGATCTACGAGCGCGAAGCGCCGGAAGGCACCGTAAAAGACATTAAAGAACAAGAAGTCTACATGGGTGAAATTCCACTCATGACAGACAACGGTACTTTCGTTATCAACGGTACTGAGCGTGTTATCGTTTCCCAGCTGCACCGTAGCCCGGGCGTCTTCTTCGACAGCGATAAAGGTAAAACACACTCTTCCGGTAAAGTACTGTATAACGCGCGCATCATCCCTTACCGTGGTTCCTGGCTGGACTTCGAGTTCGATCCTAAAGACAACCTGTTTGTCCGTATCGACCGTCGTCGTAAACTGCCTGCGACCATCATTCTGCGTGCGCTGCAATACACCACTGAACAGATCCTGGACCTGTTCTTTGAGAAAGTGGTCTTTGAAATTCGCGACAACAAGCTGCAAATGGAGCTGGTGCCTGAGCGTCTGCGTGGTGATACCGCATCGTTCGACATCGAAGCCGACGGCAAAGTGTACGTGGAAAAAGGCCGCCGCATCACCGCGCGCCATATCCGTCAGCTGGAAAAAGATGAAATCAAACACATCGAAGTACCGGTTGAATACATCGCTGGCAAAGTCGCGGCAAAAGATTACGTTGACGAATCGACTGGCGAATTGATCTGCCCGGCGAACATGGAGCTGAGCCTGGATCTGCTGGCGAAGCTGAGCCAGTCTGGTCACAAGCGTATCGAAACGCTGTTCACCAACGATCTGGACCACGGTCCGTACATCTCTGAGACAGTACGTGTCGACCCAACTAACGATCGTCTGAGCGCACTGGTAGAAATCTACCGCATGATGCGCCCGGGTGAGCCCCCGACTCGCGAAGCGGCTGAAAGCCTGTTCGAGAACCTGTTCTTCTCCGAAGACCGCTACGATCTGTCCGCGGTTGGTCGTATGAAGTTCAACCGTTCTCTGCTGCGTGACACGATCGAAGGTTCCGGTATCCTGAGCAAAGAAGACATCATCGAAGTGATGAAGAAGCTCATCGATATCCGTAACGGTAAAGGCGAAGTGGATGATATCGACCACCTCGGCAACCGTCGTATCCGTTCCGTAGGCGAAATGGCAGAAAACCAGTTCCGTGTTGGCCTGGTACGTGTTGAGCGTGCGGTTAAAGAGCGTCTGTCTCTGGGCGATCTGGATACCCTGATGCCTCAGGATATGATCAACGCTAAGCCAATCTCTGCAGCAGTGAAAGAGTTCTTCGGTTCCAGCCAGCTGTCTCAGTTTATGGACCAGAACAACCCGCTGTCTGAGATTACCCACAAGCGTCGTATCTCTGCACTCGGCCCAGGCGGTCTGACACGTGAACGCGCAGGCTTCGAAGTTCGAGACGTACACCCGACTCACTATGGTCGCGTATGTCCAATCGAAACGCCTGAAGGTCCAAACATCGGTCTGATTAACTCCCTGTCCGTGTACGCACAGACTAACGAATACGGTTTCCTCGAGACCCCGTATCGTAAAGTGACTGACGGTGTTGTAACCGACGAAATTCATTACCTGTCTGCTATCGAAGAAGGCAACTACGTTATTGCTCAGGCGAACTCCAACCTGGATGACGAAGGCCACTTTGTAGAAGATCTGGTTACCTGTCGTAGCAAAGGCGAATCCAGCCTGTTCAGCCGTGACCAGGTTGACTACATGGACGTTTCCACCCAGCAGGTGGTATCCGTCGGTGCGTCCCTGATCCCGTTCCTGGAACACGATGACGCCAACCGTGCATTGATGGGTGCGAACATGCAGCGTCAAGCCGTTCCAACTCTGCGTGCTGATAAGCCGCTGGTTGGTACCGGTATGGAACGTGCTGTTGCCGTTGACTCCGGTGTAACTGCGGTTGCTAAACGTGGCGGTCTGGTTCAGTACGTGGATGCCTCCCGTATCGTTATCAAAGTTAACGAAGACGAGATGTACCCGGGCGAAGCAGGTATCGACATCTATAACCTGACGAAGTACACCCGTTCTAACCAGAACACCTGCATCAATCAGATGCCATGTGTCTCTCTGGGTGAGCCGGTTGAGCGCGGCGACGTGCTGGCAGACGGTCCGTCCACCGACCTCGGTGAACTGGCGCTCGGTCAGAACATGCGCGTAGCGTTCATGCCGTGGAACGGTTACAACTTCGAAGACTCCATCCTCGTTTCCGAGCGTGTGGTTCAGGAAGATCGTTTCACCACGATTCACATTCAGGAACTGGCATGTGTGTCCCGTGACACCAAGCTGGGGCCGGAAGAGATCACTGCCGACATCCCGAACGTGGGTGAAGCAGCGCTCTCCAAACTGGATGAATCCGGTATCGTTTACATCGGTGCGGAAGTGACCGGCGGCGATATTCTGGTAGGTAAAGTGACGCCGAAAGGTGAAACCCAGCTGACGCCAGAAGAGAAACTGCTGCGTGCAATCTTCGGTGAGAAAGCGTCTGACGTTAAAGACTCTTCTCTGCGCGTACCAAACGGTGTTTCCGGTACGGTTATTGACGTTCAGGTCTTCACCCGTGACGGCGTTGAGAAAGATAAGCGTGCGCTGGAAATCGAAGAGATGCAGCTCAAACAGGCTAAGAAAGACCTGTCTGAAGAACTGCAGATCCTCGAAGCGGGTCTGTTCAGCCGTATCTATGCGGTGCTGGTTGCCGGTGGTGTTGAAGCTGAGAAGCTCGACAAGCTGCCACGCGATCGCTGGCTGGAACTGGGCCTGACCGACGAAGAGAAACAGAATCAGCTGGAACAGCTGGCTGAGCAGTACGACGAGCTGAAACACGAGTTCGAGAAAAAACTCGAAGCGAAGCGCCGTAAAATCACTCAGGGCGACGATCTGGCACCGGGCGTGCTGAAGATTGTTAAGGTTTATCTGGCCGTTAAACGTCAGATCCAGCCTGGTGATAAAATGGCAGGTCGTCACGGTAACAAGGGTGTTATCTCTAAGATCAACCCGATCGAAGATATGCCGCACGATGCTAACGGTACGCCGGTAGATATCGTACTGAACCCGCTGGGCGTACCGTCTCGTATGAACATTGGTCAGATCCTCGAAACTCACCTGGGTATGGCTGCGAAAGGTATCGGCGAGAAAATCAACGCCATGCTGAAGCAGCAGGAAGAAGTCGCGAAACTGCGCGAATTCATCCAGCGTGCGTACGATCTGGGCACTGACGTTCGCCAGAAAGTTGACCTGAACACCTTCAGCGATGAAGAAGTGCTGCGTCTGGCTGAAAACCTGCGTAAGGGTATGCCAATCGCGACGCCGGTCTTCGATGGTGCGAAAGAGTCTGAAATCAAGGAACTGTTACAGCTGGGTGGCCTGCCGACTTCCGGTCAGATCACACTGTTCGACGGTCGTACTGGCGAGCAGTTTGAGCGTCCGGTAACCGTTGGCTACATGTACATGCTGAAACTGAACCACCTGGTTGACGACAAGATGCACGCGCGTTCTACCGGTTCTTACAGCCTGGTTACTCAGCAGCCGCTGGGTGGTAAGGCGCAGTTCGGTGGTCAGCGCTTCGGTGAGATGGAAGTGTGGGCGCTTGAAGCATACGGCGCAGCATACACCCTGCAGGAAATGCTTACCGTTAAGTCTGATGACGTAAACGGTCGTACCAAGATGTATAAAAACATCGTGGACGGCAACCATCAGATGGAACCAGGCATGCCAGAATCCTTCAACGTACTGTTGAAAGAGATTCGTTCGCTGGGTATCAACATCGAACTGGAAGACGAGTAATTCTCGCTCAAACAGGTCACTGGTGTCGGGTTAACCCCCGACACCAGATTGTGCTAACTCCGACGGGAGCAAATCCGTGAAAGATTTATTAAAGTTTCTGAAAGCGCAGACTAAAACCGAAGAGTTTGATGCGATCAAAATTGCTCTGGCTTCGCCAGACATGATCCGTTCATGGTCTTTCGGTGAAGTTAAAAAGCCGGAAACCATCAACTACCGTACGTTCAAACCAGAGCGTGACGGCCTTTTCTGCGCCCGTATCTTTGGGCCAGTAAAAGATTACGAGTGCCTGTGCGGTAAGTACAAGCGCCTGAAACACCGTGGTGTGATCTGTGAGAAGTGCGGCGTTGAAGTGACCCAGACCAAAGTACGCCGTGAGCGTATGGGCCACATCGAACTGGCGTCTCCAACTGCGCACATCTGGTTCCTGAAATCTCTGCCGTCCCGTATCGGTTTGCTGCTGGATATGCCGCTGCGCGATATCGAACGTGTTCTGTACTTCGAATCTTATGTTGTGATCGAAGGCGGGATGACGAACCTGGAACGTAACCAGATTCTGACCGAAGAACAGTATCTGGACGCGCTGGAAGAGTTCGGTGACGAATTCGACGCGAAGATGGGTGCGGAAGCTATCCAGGCCCTGCTGAAGAGCATGGATCTGGAGCAAGAGTGCGAGCAGCTGCGTGAAGAGCTGAACGAAACCAACTCCGAAACCAAGCGTAAAAAGCTGACCAAGCGTATCAAGCTGCTGGAAGCGTTCGTTCAGTCTGGTAACAAACCAGAGTGGATGATCCTGACCGTTCTGCCGGTTCTGCCGCCAGATCTGCGTCCGCTGGTTCCGCTGGATGGTGGTCGTTTCGCAACGTCCGATCTGAACGATCTGTATCGTCGCGTTATCAACCGTAACAACCGTCTGAAACGTCTGCTGGATCTGGCTGCGCCGGACATCATCGTACGCAACGAAAAACGTATGCTGCAGGAAGCGGTCGACGCCCTGCTGGATAACGGTCGTCGCGGTCGTGCGATCACCGGTTCTAACAAGCGTCCTCTGAAATCTTTGGCCGACATGATCAAAGGTAAGCAGGGTCGTTTCCGTCAGAACCTGCTCGGTAAGCGTGTTGACTACTCCGGTCGTTCTGTAATCACCGTAGGTCCATACCTGCGTCTGCATCAGTGCGGTCTGCCGAAGAAAATGGCGCTGGAGCTGTTCAAACCGTTCATCTACGGCAAGCTGGAGCTGCGTGGCCTGGCCACCACCATCAAAGCCGCTAAGAAAATGGTTGAGCGCGAAGAAGCTGTCGTTTGGGATATCCTGGACGAAGTGATCCGCGAACACCCGGTCCTGCTGAACCGTGCACCAACTCTGCACCGTCTGGGTATCCAGGCCTTTGAGCCAGTACTGATCGAAGGTAAAGCTATTCAGCTGCACCCGCTGGTTTGTGCGGCTTATAACGCCGACTTCGATGGTGACCAGATGGCTGTTCACGTACCGCTGACGCTGGAAGCCCAGCTGGAAGCGCGTGCGCTGATGATGTCTACCAACAACATCCTGTCTCCAGCGAACGGTGAGCCAATCATCGTTCCTTCTCAGGACGTTGTACTGGGTCTGTACTACATGACCCGTGACTGTGTTAACGCCAAAGGCGAAGGCATGGTGCTGACTGGCCCGAAAGAAGCTGAGCGTATTTACCGCGCTGGCCTGGCCTCTCTGCATGCGCGCGTTAAAGTGCGTATCACTGAATACGAAAAAGATGCTAACGGCGAATTCGTTGCGACCACCAGCCTGAAAGACACGACCGTGGGTCGTGCGATTCTGTGGATGATCGTACCGAAAGGTCTGCCTTTCTCCATCGTCAACCAGGCGCTGGGCAAGAAAGCAATCTCCAAAATGCTGAACACCTGTTACCGCATTCTGGGCCTGAAACCGACCGTTATCTTCGCTGACCAGACGATGTACACCGGCTTTGCTTATGCAGCGCGTTCAGGTGCATCTGTTGGTATCGATGACATGGTGATCCCAGAGAAGAAATACGAGATCATCAGCGAAGCAGAAGCTGAAGTTGCCGAAATCCAGGAGCAGTTCCAGTCTGGTCTGGTAACCGCAGGCGAACGCTATAACAAAGTTATCGATATCTGGGCTGCGGCGAACGATCGTGTATCCAAGGCGATGATGGACAACCTGCAGACCGAAACCGTGATTAACCGTGACGGCGTCGAAGAGCAGCAGGTCTCCTTCAACAGCATCTACATGATGGCCGACTCCGGTGCGCGTGGTTCTGCGGCACAGATTCGTCAGCTGGCAGGTATGCGTGGTCTGATGGCGAAGCCAGATGGCTCCATCATCGAAACGCCAATCACCGCGAACTTCCGTGAAGGTCTGAACGTACTCCAGTACTTCATCTCCACGCACGGTGCGCGTAAAGGTCTGGCGGATACCGCACTGAAAACCGCGAACTCCGGTTATCTGACGCGTCGTCTGGTTGACGTTGCTCAGGACCTGGTTGTTACCGAAGACGATTGTGGCACCCTCGAAGGTATCACCATGACCCCGGTTATCGAGGGTGGTGATGTTAAAGAGCCACTGCGCGATCGCGTACTGGGTCGTGTTACCGCGGAAGACATTCTGAAGCCGGGTACCGCAGACATTCTGGTTCCACGCAACACGCTGCTGCACGAGCACTGGTGTGACCTGCTGGAAGCGAACTCTGTCGACTCCGTGAAAGTGCGTTCCGTTGTATCCTGTGACACCGACTTTGGTGTATGTGCACACTGCTATGGTCGTGACCTGGCGCGTGGCCACATCATCAACAAAGGTGAAGCAATCGGTGTTATCGCGGCACAGTCCATCGGTGAGCCGGGTACACAGCTGACGATGCGTACGTTCCACATCGGTGGTGCGGCATCTCGTGCGGCTGCTGAATCCAGCATCCAGGTGAAAAACAAAGGTAGCATCAAGCTCAGCAATGCGAAGTCTGTTGTTAACTCTTCAGGCAAGCTGGTTGTCACCTCACGTAACACCGAGCTGAAGCTGATCGACGAATTCGGTCGTACCAAAGAGAGCTATAAAGTACCTTACGGTGCTGTTATGGCTAAAGGTGATGGCGAGCAGGTTGCTGGCGGCGAAACCGTAGCAAACTGGGATCCACACACCATGCCGGTTATCACCGAAGTGGCTGGTTTCATCCGCTTCACCGACATGATCGACGGCCAGACCATTACGCGTCAGACCGACGAACTGACCGGTCTCTCCTCGCTGGTTGTTCTGGATTCTGCAGAACGTACCGCAGGCGGTAAAGATCTGCGTCCAGCACTGAAAATCGTTGATGCCAACGGTAACGATGTTCTGATCCCGGGCACGGATATGCCGGCTCAGTACTTCCTGCCAGGTAAAGCGATCGTTCAGCTGGAAGATGGCGTACAGATCAGCTCTGGTGACACCCTGGCGCGTATTCCTCAGGAATCCGGCGGTACCAAGGACATCACCGGTGGTCTGCCACGCGTTGCGGACCTGTTCGAAGCACGTCGTCCGAAAGAGCCGGCAATCCTGGCGGAAATCAGCGGTATTATCTCCTTCGGTAAAGAGACCAAAGGTAAACGCCGCCTGGTAATCACGCCGCTGGATGGCAGCGAACCGTACGAAGAGATGATTCCGAAATGGCGTCAGCTCAACGTGTTTGAAGGTGAACGTGTAGAACGTGGTGACGTGGTTTCCGATGGTCCAGAAGCACCGCACGACATTCTGCGTCTTCGTGGCGTACACGCGGTAACGCGTTACATCACCAACGAAGTACAGGACGTTTACCGTCTGCAGGGCGTTAAGATCAACGATAAGCACATCGAAGTTATCGTTCGTCAGATGCTGCGTAAAGCCACCATCGTGAACGCGGGCAGCTCCGAGTTCCTCGAAGGTGAGCAGGTTGAATACTCTCGCGTTAAGATTGCAAACCGCGATCTGGAAGCGAACGGCAAAAACAGTGCGACCTTCGCACGTGACCTGCTGGGTATCACCAAAGCGTCTCTGGCAACCGAGTCCTTCATCTCCGCGGCATCGTTCCAGGAGACCACTCGTGTGCTTACCGAAGCAGCCGTTGCGGGCAAACGCGACGAACTGCGCGGTCTGAAAGAGAACGTTATCGTGGGTCGTCTGATCCCGGCTGGTACCGGTTATGCGTACCACCAGGATCGTATGCGCCGTCGCGCAGCGGGCGAACTGCCAGCTGCACCACAGGTGACTGCAGAAGATGCTTCTGCAAGCCTGGCAGAGCTGCTGAACGCAGGTCTGGGCGGTTCCGACAACGAGTAATCGTGCCTTCAGCTAATAAAAAACCCGCTTCGGCGGGTTTTTTTATATCTGAGGGGTTATTTGACTAACGGAATGCGCCGATAAAGTTCGATCATATCGCCCGCCAGATCCTGAATAACCATCGCGTTCATCAGATGATCCTGGGAGTGAACGGTAATCAGGTTGACCGGCAGTTTGCCTGTTCCTTCATCCAGCCCAATAAGCTGGGTCTGAATAACGTGAGCATGTTTCACGTATTCGCGTGACTCTTCCATTGCCTTTTCAGCGTCGTCAAAATCGCCTTTACGCGCCATTTGCAATGCCGTTAAAGCCGCACTGCGCGCCGCGCCCGCATTAACCAGCAGTTCCATGATCGTGGTTTCTAAATCTTCCATGATTACTCCAGTAGTTTCAGCGCTTTTTCCAGCACGACATCACCTTTCATCATGCCGTAATCCATCATGTCGATCACCGCGACTTTTTTACCCAGCGGCTCGGCCTGGGCCTGCAGTTTTGCTTGCTCGTATTTAACCTGTGGCCCCAGTAATACGATGTCAGCGGTAGCGATCTCATCTTTAAACTCAGCAACCGGCACGGCTTTAATGCTTACTTCGACCCCTTTTTTCTGCGCGGCGTCTTTCATGCGTTGAACCAGCATGCTGGTCGACATTCCCGCTGCACAGCATAAAACGATGTTCTTCATAGTCAGCCTCGATCTACATGTGTTTATTGATAATTATCCCGTGCCGTCTGCTTCAACAACCGCTTTACCGCGATTGTGTGTCTGGCATCACAAAGAAACGGGCAATTTTCTGAAACCGGTTACAAATTTTACAAAGGAGGGCAAATGCCCGTTAAAACGGGCATCTTATGAGGATAGTGGTCAGACGGAAGGTGTGCGAATGATGCGGTTTTTACCCGACTGTTTGGCTTTGTAGAGTGCTTCATCCACGCTGCCCACAAACTGTGCCTGCGGCTCCTGGTGCCACTCGCCCAGCCCGGCGCTAAAGGTCACGCTGAGTCCCTCTTCACGCCAGTTGCGTTCGGCAACCCGTACGCGCCAGTTTTCCAGCAAGGCGTTCGCGACATCACTCTGCTGCGCCGGGAAGAGTACGGCAAACTCTTCACCACCGTAGCGATAAACCGACACGCCATGGGGCTGCATAATCTGAATACCTTCCCGGGCCACATTACGTAGCACGATATCGCCGGTGAGGTGCCCCCAGGTATCGTTAATAGTTTTGAAGTTATCAATATCAATTAACGCCATGGAGAACGGATGGTGATCGTTTATCAGGGCGGCAATATCGGTATCGAAGGCGCGTCGATTTTTACAACCGGTCAGCGCATCAATGGTGGCTTGTCGCACCCAGGAGAGCTCCCGCTCCTTATTACTCTCTATGGCTTTGCTCAGCATTGCCTCCAGGCGCGGGGCCTGCTTCACGTCACCGGTTTTAATGGCGTTGATGATATTCATCAGCACGCTTCGCGAGGCATGACGCAGGTACAGGCCAAAGAGCAAAATAGTAATAGCCGCAAGGGCAAGCCCCCAGGCCACAATGTTGGTTTCATGACGGATCAGGGCATCGAGCGCCGCACTGGAGACTCGATAAATAACGAACCAGTCGGGATTCGTAAACGAGTAGTAATAATACCAGGCGTGAGTGGATTCATCGTAAATATGTCCCTCGCCGCTGGTCATCTGATCCATTAGCTTTTCGCTAACGTAGGATTTGAAGAGCACACCGGTGTCCGGATGCAGGATCACTTTCCCGTCTCGTTCCACGACAAAAAACTCCCCCTGCACCGGAGAGACCATCTGGCGCAGAGTAAAGCCCATGGATGCCAGGTCGAGGTGGAAAGCGAGCGTGCCTTTCAGCCTGCCTTCCGGCGAGATCACCGGTTTGAAGAGGGTGACTGTGGGATGATGAGTGAAGAAGTCTTTATACGGGCGGGTATAGCGGCTAAAGGTGCTGGATTCAGCCTGTGCCATAAACCACGGGCGGGTGCGGGCATCGAAGGTCTCGCTCGTTTTATCAGCAATGATGGCCGGGGCTCGCAAATGGTGGCCCTGGACATCGGCCAGGGAGATGGACGAGACACTGGGCATCAGATTTTGCAAATGCATCAGCAGTTGCAAACCCTGCGTCGGATCGCCGGTGACCATCTTCTCAAGTTGCTCATTACGCGAGAAAAACGTAGCCGCTCGCCCCAGGATGTAATCATTTTCTCGCAGGATAGATTCCGTGTAATTCACCGCCAGGTTATGGGTGAAGTTACGGTTAATCTGATGATAGTCGTCCAGAAAATCTTTACGCTGAGTCCCTATAATAAACACCGCGATCAGTACAAAACTGAGCAGGATGCCCGCAAAGCTCACCATAATGGGAGTTGTAAAAGAAAGCTTTCTGTTTTGAAGCGCCATCAGTAATAAATCATTCCAGAATAAATAAAATGTAGAAGCCCTAGCGTTATGGTTTCGCCCGGCCTGTGGTTGATAAGTATACTGCCGTTAATTAAAACGAGGATGATTTGGCTTAAGACCTGGCTTTTTAATTCAAATTTATTTGAAGATTTCAGCGTGCGCCGTAAATGATAAAGAGAAGGCAGGGCGAAAGAGGAAGAAAGTATTCGCCCTGGTCAATAAGGATTATTGACGCAGTGAAGATAAAAAAACGGACCTTTGTGAACAACGGCCCGTTGTGAGGATGTCGAGCAGTCTCGACACCATTTCATACTTTTACAGTGCGTTTCAGCGAGATTGCGAAGCGCGCCCCAGCCAGCTATCCCAATCCTTCCAGACCGGCTGCAATCCTTGCCCTGACAGGGCCGCCGCCACCTCTTCCGGACGGCGCCCATCGTGCGGCGCGAATTGCTCCAGCTCCGGATGATCGTCAGCGTATCCGCCTGGCTGGGTTTTTGAAAAGGCGCTCACGTTGTTAATGGCCAGCGGGACGACGCGATCGCGAAAGGCCGGCGATTCACGCGTAGAGAGTGACAGCTCAACGTCAGGTGCCAGCAGGCGAAAGGCGCAGATGGTCTGCACCAGCTGGCGTTCATCCATAATGGAGGCGGGCTGGATCCCCCCGGCACAGGGGCGCAGGCGCGGAAAGGAGATGGAGTATCTGCTTTGCCAGTAATGTTGTTGTAGCCACAACAGATGCTCCGCCACCATATAACAGTCCACTCGCCAGCTGTCGGAAAGACCTGTTAGCGATCCCAGGCCAATCTTGTCGATTCCGGCGCGACCAAGGCGATCCGGAGTCTCCAGCCGCCAGAAGAAGTCCTGTTTTTTCCCTTTCAGATGGTGTTGGGCATAGACCTTCTCGTGGTACGTCTCCTGATAAACCAGCACCCCGTCCAGGCCGAGGGTTTTAAGCTCTGCGTACTCCTCCTGTGAGAGCGGCTGGATCTCCATCTGTAAGGAGGAGAACTGGCGGCGAATGTCCGGGAAATGGCGGCGAAAATAGTCCATGCCCACCTTCGATTGATGTTCGCCCGTTACCAGCAGCAGATGTTCAAACCCCATCTCACGAATCGCGGCGCATTCCCGGGCAATCTCCTGCGCATCCAGTGTTTTGCGCTTGATTCGGTTACTCATTGAAAAACCGCAATAAGTGCAGTCGTTGGCACACAAGTTCGAGAGATAGAGGGGCACGTAAAAGCTGACCGTATTGCCAAAACGCTGCCGGGTCAGGCGCTGCGCCCGCTGCGCCATGGGTTCCAGATAAGCATCGGCCGCCGGGGAGAGCAGGGCCATCATCTCTTCACGGCCGGGATGACGTGCCGCTAATGCCCGCTGGACGTCGGCAGCGGTTTTGCTGTGAATACGCAGGCGAATATCATCCCAGTCGAGCTGGCGCCAGCGATCGGTAAAGGTCTTCATCACCGCGCCTCCAGAAAGCCGGTGAGCGGGCTGGTGGCCTGCGCCAGCATACTGCGTGAACCGGGGCCAGACTGACGGGCCAGCAGGCCTGCTTCTACCGCCAGGCGGAAGGCGCGGGCCATCAGCACCGGGTCGTCGGCAACGGCAATCGCCGTATTGACCAGTACCGCATCGGCACCCATCTCCAGCGCCTGGGCGGCATGGCTTGGGACGCCGATGCCGGCATCTACCACCACCGGTACGGTGGCCTGCTCGATGATGATCTCCAGCATCGCGCGGGTCTCCAGCCCCTGGTTCGAGCCAATCGGCGCCCCCAGCGGCATGACTGCCGCACAGCCCGCCTCTTCCAGCCGTTTACAGAGCACCGGGTCCGCGCCGCAGTAAGGCAGCACGGTAAATCCTTGTTTTACCAGCATCTCTGCGGCTTTTAGCGTTTCGACAGGATCGGGTAACAACCAGCGGGCATCGGGATGGATCTCCAGCTTGAGCCAGCTTGTGCCCAGCGCTTCACGCGCCAGCTGCGCGGCAAAGACGGCCTCTTCGGCGGTCTTGGCACCGGAGGTATTGGGCAATAGCGTCACCCCGGCCTCCAGCAGCGGGGCGAGGATTGCGTCGCTGTGGTTGCGCAGATCCACGCGTTTCATCGCCAGCGTAACGAGCTGGCTGCCGCTTTCGTGGATAGCCTCCACCATCAGCTGGGACGAGGCAAATTTTCCGGTTCCGGTAAACAGATGTGATTCAAAGGTTCTATCAGCAATACGTAACATTTAGCCTCCTGCGATGACCTGAAAAAGCAGGATGTGATCGCCTTCGCTCACCTGCTGATGTTCCCACCGCTCGCGCGGCAGGATCTGTTGGTTAAGTGCCAGCGCCATGCCCGGCTTAAGTTGACGCAGCTGGTCTAGCAGGGCGGCAACCGTTAACCCCTCTACGCACTGCATCGGCTCATCGTTAAACTGAATGCGCATGTTGCCCTCCACAGACGGTGCAGCCCTTGGCGCGCTGCAAGGCCAGCTGCCGCCAGCTGCCGGCACGCGCATCGAACAGGCGTAGCGCGTTATGTCCGGTGTTGATTCCGCTAAGCAGTTTGATGGCCTCCAGCGCCTGCAGCGTACCCATTACCCCCACGACCGGGCCAAGCACACCAGCCGTGCGGCAGTTGCGTTCAGGCTCGGCATCGTCCGGCCACAGGCAGCGATAACATCCCTGCGCCCAGGGAGGCGTGAGTACCATCATCTGCCCACCAAAGCCGACGGCACTGGCGGTGATTAACGGCGTATCGAGCGACACGCAGGCAGCATTGATTGCCTGGCGGGTGGACATGTTGTCGGTACAGTCGAGCACCACGTCGGCCAGGGCGACTTCATGCTGCAGGCTCTGTCCGCTTAGCCGCGCCTGGCGCGCGATCAATTCGATATTTGGGTTCAACTGATGGAGCCGTTGACGGGTTATCTCTGCCTTGGGCTGGTTGAGATCGTCAGGGGTAAAAAGGATTTGCCGCTGCAGATTGCTGAGATGCACCTCGTCATCATCGGCAAGCACCAGCGTGCCGACCCCGGCTCCCGCCAGGTAAAGGGCCGCTGGCGCACCTAACCCGCCCAGACCGACAATCAGTACCCGGCTGGCAAGCAGCTTTTGCTGCCCATCAATGGCGATATCCTCCAGTAATATCTGGCGGCTATAGCGCATAAAGTCACGATCATTCATCGCCCACTCCTGCCAGCTTCAGAAGCTGTGCGGTAGCGGCTTGCCAGTCTGCAGCCTGGGTGATGGCGCTTACGACCGCGATACTGCCTACGCCAGTCTCCAGCACCGCCGGGGCGCGCTCGAGGCTAATACCGCCGATGGCTACGGTGGGGTAGTCCCCCAGGCGGGCAATATGGCGAGCCAACTGGGTCAGTCCCTGCGGTGCTGAGGGCATCTGTTTGGTTTGCGTGGGGAAGACGTGGCCCAGTGCGATGTAAGAGGGACGGGCGGCCAGCGCCACGTCGATCTCCATATCATCGTGCGTGGAGACGCCCAGACGCAGCCCGGCGTGGCGAATGGCATTCAGATCGGTGGTTTCCAGATCTTCCTGGCCCAGGTGCACACCATAAGCATGATGCTTTATCGCCAGCCGCCAGTAGTCATTGATAAACAGGCGGGCATCATAGCGCCGCCCGAGCGCAATGGCGGCCACCACATCGGCCTCTACCTCGTCATCGCGCTTATCTTTAATCCGCAGCTGAAGGGTGCGAACCCCAGCATCCAGCAGGCGCTCAATCCACTCAAGGCTATCGACCACCGGATAAAGCCCTAGCCGGTAGGGCACCGTTGGGAAATCGGGCTGGTACATTATGCCTCCTCTTTTTTGAGGTAGATTTCGCCGCCTTTGGCGCGGAAGGTTTCTGACATGTCTGCCATCCCCACTTCGATGGTCTGCGCGGCAGCGTAGTCACGCACCTCCTGACTGATTTTCATTGAGCAGAATTTCGGGCCACACATAGAGCAGAAGTGCGCCACTTTGCCCGACTCCTGCGGCAGGGTTTCGTCGTGATAAGCGCGGGCGGTGAAAGGGTCGAGCGCGAGGTTGAACTGGTCTTCCCAGCGGAACTCGAAGCGCGCCTTCGACATCGCGTTATCGCGGATCTGCGCACCCGGATGGCCTTTCGCCAGGTCCGCGGCGTGAGCGGCAATTTTGTAGGTAATCAGCCCCTGTTTCACATCCTCTTTGTTGGGCAGGCCAAGATGTTCTTTCGGCGTGACGTAGCAGAGCATCGCGCAGCCGAACCAGCCAATCATCGCTGCGCCAATGCCCGAGGTGAAGTGGTCGTAACCCGGTGCGATATCGGTGGTCAGCGGCCCTAAGGTATAGAACGGCGCTTCGTGGCAGTGCTCCAGTTCTTCGGTCATGTTGCGGCGGATCATTTGCATCGGCACGTGACCCGGGCCTTCAATCATCACCTGCACGTCATACTCCCAGGCGATTTTGGTCAGTTCGCCCAGGGTGTGCAGCTCGGCGAACTGCGCTTCGTCGTTGGCATCGCGAATGGATCCAGGGCGCAAACCGTCGCCCAGCGACAGCGAAACATCGTACGCCGCGCAGATTTCGCAGATTTCGCGGAAGTGTTCGTAGAGGAAGTTTTCCTGATGATGGGAGAGGCACCACTTGGCCATGATGGAGCCGCCGCGCGAGACGATGCCGGTGAGGCGTTTGGCGGTCATCGGTACGTAGCGCAGCAGCACGCCAGCGTGAATGGTGAAGTAATCCACGCCCTGTTCGGCCTGCTCCAGCAGGGTATCGCGGAACGCTTCCCAGGTAAGGTCTTCGGCAATGCCGTTCACCTTTTCCAGCGCCTGATAAATTGGGACGGTACCAATCGGCACCGGACTGTTACGCAGGATCCACTCGCGGGTTTCGTGAATATAGCGGCCAGTTGAGAGATCCATCACCGTATCTGCACCCCAGCGCGTAGACCAGACCAGTTTCTCTACCTCTTCTTCGATGGAAGAGGTGACCGCAGAGTTACCGATGTTGGCATTAACCTTCACCAGGAAGTTGCGGCCGATAATCATCGGCTCAGATTCCGGATGGTTAATGTTGGCCGGGATAATCGCCCGGCCCGCCGCCACTTCGTCACGCACGAATTCGGGGGTGATGTTCTCCGGCAGATGCGCACCAAAACCTTCGCCCGGATGCTGGTGGCGCAGGACTTCACTGCGAATGCGCTCACGACCCATGTTTTCGCGAATGGCAATGAACTCCATCTCTGGCGTGACGATGCCCTGGCGCGCATAGTGCAGCTGGGTGACACATTTGCCTGGCCTGGCTCGTTTGGGCGTCAGCAGGCCAGTGAAGCGCAGTTCATCCAGACCGTCGTCGGCCAGACGCTCGTTGGTGTAATGTGAACTGCGAACTGTCAGCGCTTCGCTGTCGTTACGCGCCTCAATCCATGGCTGGCGCAGCTTTGCCAGTCCCTTCTGTACGTCGATGGCAATATCGGTATCGCCGTACGGGCCGGAGGTGTCATATACCGGTACGGCCTCGTTTTCCTCGAACTGCGGATTTTCTTTGCTGCCACCGATAAGCGTTGGGCTAAGCTGAATTTCGCGCATCGGGACGCGAATATCGGCTTGCGAGCCGGTGATGTAGATACGCTTAGAGTTCGGAAACGCGGTGCCTTCCAGCGTGTCGATGAAGTGTTGTGCTTGTGCGCGTTGTTCGCGGCGGGTCAGTTTAGTTGCAGACATAGCTCATTCCAAAAGTGAAGGACATGGCTTGTCAGACGACGGATGAAGCAAGAGAGACGATCGCCCGGGGGCGATGCGACAGCAGATTGACTCTTGTTCCCTTCGCAGGTATTAGCCTGATCAGGTTCCGCGGATCCCGAATTAACGGTCTCAGCCCGGCTTTCGCTCTGGGCACTCCGACAAGAAAAAGCTCCTGCAGTGCAGAAGCGGTGTAGATAAATTACGCGCTAACGGCTAATAACTCAAGCAGGCCGGGCGATGTGATCTTCGTTGCTGGCGGTCAGATCGTTATCCAGTGCCAGTGCGATCAGCTTATCCT
The DNA here is from genome assembly GCF_002430365.1 of Leclercia sp. UBA5958. Lineage (NCBI taxonomy): Bacteria > Pseudomonadati > Pseudomonadota > Gammaproteobacteria > Enterobacterales > Enterobacteriaceae > Leclercia > Leclercia sp. UBA5958. The sequence continues at coordinate 20,835 of NZ_DJCE01000010.1, forward strand.
CTAGCGTGAAGCGCTCTTCCAGTGCTTCACCCAGGTCGGACAGCGCCTGCTGAAACTCAAGATAGTTATCATGATCGATAGCGTTCTCAAGCGTGGAGTCGTAGTAATCCATTATCTGCTGGGTGTTAGCTTCCAGCTGCGGATAAATTTTGGTGGCGGCTAATACCGGGGTATCGCCTTCCATTTCACCGATAATACGTTCATAAATATTAAAATGACCGTCGGACAGGTAATCCACCAGGCTTTGACAAAAATCATCGAGTGCCTTCTCGTTCAGGCGCATAAACGACTCTTTGCCAGGCTTAATGCCAACCAGATTGTAGTAGGCAACAAGAAGATGCTTGCGCACGTGTAGCCAGCGATCGACCAGGTTATTACTACCTCCAACGCGCTCTGTCAGGCTTTCTAGCTGGTTTAGCATGTTTGACTCCGCAAGGTTATGATTAAAAGCTGCCCACCCAAAAATGTAATGATAATGTTACCAACATGCCTGTGAAGCGAAGGTAGTGCAATAGATATGGATCGTATTATTGAAAAATTAGATCGCGGCTGGTGGATCGTCAGCCATGAACAAAAATTATGGTTGCCTGCCGGGGAATTACCACACGGTGAGGCAGGAAATTTCGATCTTGTGGGGCAACACGCACTGCAGATCGGCGAATGGCAGGGCGATCCTGTGTGGTTGATCCAACAACATCGCCGTCAGGATATGGGATCGGTTCGTCAGGTGATCGATCAGGATGTCGGCCTGTTTCAACTGGCGGGACGCGGCGTGCAGCTGGCGGAATTTTATCGTTCACATAAGTTCTGTGGCTACTGTGGGCATACCATGCAGCCGAGCAAAACCGAGTGGGCAATGCTCTGTAGCCACTGCCGCGAACGCTACTATCCACAGATTGCGCCGTGCATTATTGTCGCTATCCGGCGGGAAGACAGCATCCTGCTGGCGCAGCATACCCGTCACCGTAACGGCATACATACCGTGCTTGCCGGGTTCGTTGAAGTGGGCGAAACCCTGGAGCAGGCGGTGGCGCGTGAAGTGATGGAGGAGAGCGGGATCACGGTTAAAAATCTTCGCTATGTCACCTCGCAGCCGTGGCCATTCCCCATGTCATTGATGACCGCGTTCATGGCTGACTATGACGACGGTGAGATCGTGATTGACCCGAAAGAGCTGCTGAACGCCAGCTGGTATCGCTATGACAATCTGCCCTTGTTACCCCCACCGGGAACGGTGGCGCGTCGGCTGATAGAAGATACCGTGGCAATGTGTCGGGCCGAGTATGAATGACGTGATACACTGAGGCCATGACGCTTAAGGAACTGCAACAATGACCGAACTGAAGAACGATCGTTATCTGCGTGCGCTGCTGCGCCAACCCGTTGATATCACCCCGGTATGGATGATGCGCCAGGCTGGCCGTTATCTGCCAGAGTACAAAGCCACCCGTGCTCAGGCCGGCGATTTTATGTCGCTGTGCAAAAATGCCGAGCTGGCTTGCGAAGTGACCCTCCAGCCGCTGCGCCGCTATCCGCTTGATGCTGCGATCCTCTTCTCGGATATTCTGACCATTCCGGATGCGATGGGCCTTGGCCTCTATTTCGAAACCGGTGAAGGTCCACGCTTCTCTTCTCCGATTAAAAACAGAGCCGACATCGATAACCTGCCCATCCCGGATCCGGAGCAAGAGCTGGGTTATGTGATGAACGCAGTGCGAACGATTCGTCGTGAGCTGAAGGGGGAAGTGCCCCTGATTGGCTTCTCCGGTAGCCCGTGGACGCTGGCGACCTACATGGTAGAAGGCGGTAGTAGCAAAGCCTTTACCCTGATCAAAAAGATGATGTATGCCGATCCGTTAGCCCTGCACGCACTGCTCGACAAGCTGGCGAAGAGCGTCACCCTCTATCTCAATGCGCAGATTAAAGCGGGTGCCCAGTCGGTGATGATTTTCGATACCTGGGGCGGCGTGCTTACCGGTCGTGACTACCAGCAATTCTCGCTCTATTACATGCACAAAATTGTGGATGGCCTGCTGCGTGAAAACGAAGGTCGTCGCGTACCAGTAACTCTGTTTACCAAGGGCGGCGGACAGTGGCTTGAAGCCATGGCGGAGACCGGTTGTGATGCGCTGGGCCTCGACTGGACCACCGATATCGCCGATGCGCGTCGTCGCGTGGGCGACAAAGTCGCGCTACAGGGCAATATGGATCCTTCCATGCTCTATGCGCCGGCTGCGCGTATTGAAGAAGAAGTGTCGACTATACTTTCTGGTTTCGGCCAGGGTGAAGGCCACGTCTTTAACCTCGGCCACGGTATTCATCAGGATGTACCGCCTGAGCATGCAGGCGTATTTGTGGAGGCGGTGCACCGGCTTTCTGCGCAGTATCATCTTTAAGGAGTGGTTATGGATCTCGCGTCGCTACGCGCTCAGCAAATTGAACTGGCCTCATCAGTGATCCGAGAGGATCGTCTGGATACGGATCCTCCGCAGTACATTGGCGGGGCAGATGTCGGATTTGAGCAGGGTGGCGAAGTGACGCGGGCGGCGATGGTGATACTGAAGTATCCGTCGTTAGAGCTGGTGGAGTACAAGGTTGCGCGTATTGCCACCACCATGCCCTATATTCCGGGCTTCCTCTCTTTTCGCGAATATCCCGCGCTGTTGGCAGCGTGGGAGCAACTCTCACAAAAACCTGACTTGCTGTTTGTTGATGGACATGGCATTTCCCACCCCCGTCGCTTAGGCGTCGCCAGCCATTTTGGCCTGCTGGTCGATGTCCCTACTATCGGGGTCGCGAAAAAGCGCCTGTGCGGTAAGTTTGAGCCGCTCTCTGCCGAACCGGGCGCCCTGGCACCGTTGATAGACAAAAACGAACAGCTGGCATGGGTCTGGCGCAGTAAAGCGCGCTGCAATCCGCTGTTTGTGGCAACCGGGCATCGGGTCAGTACCGACACCGCCCTGGCATGGGTACAGCGCTGCATGAGAGGCTACCGTCTGCCCGAGCCGACGCGCTGGGCGGATGCCGTGGCATCAGGCCGTCCGGCATTTGTTCGTTGGCAGGAAATTCAGCCCTGATTCAGGTACACTGCGGCTAATTTCCGATTAGAGATCTCATCATGTTACAAAACCCGATTCATCTGCGCCTTGAGAAGCTGGAGAGCTGGCAGCACGTCACCTTTATGGTCTGTCTTTGCGAGCGCATGTATCCCAACTACGCCGTATTCTGCAAAGAGACGGCGTTTGGTGAGGGGCAGATCTATCGCCGCATCCTCGACCTGGTGTGGGAGACGCTGACGGTGAAAGATGCGAAGGTGAATTTCGACTCTCAGCTCGAGAAGCTGGAAGAGGCGATTCCTGCGGCAGACGACTACGAAGTCTATGGCGTCTATCCGGCTATTGATGCCTGCGTGGCATTAAGTGAACTGATCCACTCCCGCCTAAGTGGCGAAACGCTGGAGCATGCCATTGAGGTCAGTAAGGCCTCTATCACAACGGTTGCGATGCTGGAGATGACCCAGGAAGGGCGTGAAATGACCGACGAAGAGCTCAGAGCGAACCCGGCGGTTGAGCAAGAGTGGGACATTCAGTGGGAAATTTTCCGCCTGCTGGCAGAGTGCGAAGAACGCGACATTGAGCTGATTAAAGGTCTGCGCGCAGACTTGCGTGAGGCGGGTGAGAGTAATATTGGTATAAATATTAACCAGTGAGACAACAAAACGTGATTTAACGCCTGTTTTGTCATGCCTGCACTCTTCCCTTCTGCCCCCCGTCTGGTCTACATTTGGGGGGCGAAAATAAGTGGCTATCGGTGCGTGTATGCAGGAGAGTGCTTTTTTGGCATTTTCGTCGCACTCGATGCTTAGCAAGCGATAAACACATTGAAAGGATAACTTATGAACAAGACTCAACTGATTGATGTAATTGCGGACAAAGCTGATCTGTCTAAAGTACAGGCTAAAGCTGCTCTGGAATCCACCCTGGCTGCAATTACTGAGTCTCTGAAAGAAGGCGATGCTGTACAACTGGTAGGTTTCGGTACCTTCAAAGTGAACCACCGCGCTGAGCGTACTGGCCGCAACCCGCAGACCGGTAAAGAGATCAAAATCGCCGCTGCAAACGTGCCGGCTTTTGTATCTGGTAAAGCACTGAAAGACGCAGTTAAGTAAGACGCGTGGCAGTGAACAGTTTTAACGAAGGGGCGGTTTCGCCCCTTTTGTCTGTCTGGCGCCAGGCCCTGGCTCTGGCAGGCGTGCTGTTGCTCTCTGCCTGTAGTCGCGACGCCTCTCTGCCGGCCTTTACCGCCAGCGGATATGCCGATAATCAGGGGGCAGTGCGTATCTGGCGTAAAGATTCAGACGACGACGTTCACCTGCTTTCCGCTTTCAGCCCCTGGCATAGTGGCAGTACCACAACCAGTGAATACCGCTGGCAAGGTGATACCCTCGCTCTTATCGAACTGAACATTTACAGCGCCACCCCTGAACATGTGCGGATACGTTTTGATGACCGCGGCGAGCTGAGCTTTATGCAGCACGAAACGGGTGGGCAAAAGCAGCAACTCTCCAGCGACCAAATCGCGCTCTACCGTTATCGTGCCGATCAAATCCGTCAGACCAGCGATGCGCTGCGTCAGGGGCGGGTTGTGCTGCGTCAGGGGCGCTGGCATAGCGATGGTACGGTGACAACCTGTGAGGGGCAGACGGTGAAGCCTGAACTGGAGTCCTGGGCCACCGAACATATTGAACGTCGTCAGCGTCACTCTTCTATGGAAGTCAGCATCGCGTGGCTTGAGGCGCCGGAAGGTTCTCAGCTTTTACTGGTGGCGAACGAAGATTTCTGTACCTGGCAGCCGACGGAAAAGAGTTTTTAAGTCCCCTCTCCCTTGAGGGAGAGGGTTAGGGTGAGGGGGAATTACTCCCCCTGCTCACGCGCAATCGCACGATAACCGATATCCTGACGGCTGAAGCTGCCGTTCCAGTGGATATCTGCCATCAGCTCATAGGCGCGCTTCTGTGCCTCAGCAACGGTGTGTCCGAGTGCGGTCGCGCACAGTACGCGGCCACCGTTGGTTAAGACACGATCGTCGTCTGCCAGCGTCGTGCCGGCGTGGAACACTTTCGCGCCATCTATCGCTTCCAGCGGCAGGCCGTGGATCTCGTCACCGGTGTTGTAACTCCCCGGATAACCGCCCGCCGCAATCACCACGCCCAGAGAGGCACGCTCGTCCCACTCAGAGGTTTGCTCATCGAGTTTGCCTTCGCAGGCTGCCAGGCAGAGTTCGACCAGGTCCGATTTCATGCGCAGCATGATGGGCTGGGTTTCCGGATCGCCAAAGCGGCAGTTGAACTCAATGACTTTCGGGTTGCCCTGCTTATCGATCATCAGGCCCGCGTACAGGAAACCGGTATAGGTATTGCCTTCTGCGGCCATCCCTTTCACGGTAGGCCAGATGATGCGCTCCATGGTGCGCTGATGCACTTCGTCAGTGACCACAGGCGCAGGAGAGTAAGCGCCCATCCCACCGGTATTCGGGCCGGTGTCTGCGTTACCCACGCGCTTATGGTCCTGGCTGGTGGCCATAGGCAGCACATGCTCCCCATCAACCATCACGATAAAGCTCGCCTCTTCGCCGTCGAGGAACTCTTCGATGACGATACGATGGCCTGCGTCGCCAAAGGCGTTACCTGCCAGCATATCCTGTACGGCCGCTTCGGCTTCTTCGAGGGTCATCGCCACGATTACGCCTTTACCGGCGGCCAGGCCATCCGCCTTGATAACAATAGGGGCGCCTTTCTCACGCAGATAAGCCAGCGCGGGTTCGACTTCAGTAAAGTTCTGGTATTCCGCCGTCGGGATCTTATGCCGGGCAAGGAAATCTTTGGTGAAGGCTTTGGAGCCTTCCAGTTGAGCGGCGCCCTCGGTCGGGCCGAAGATTTTCAGGCCTGCCGCGCGGAAGGCGTCAACAACGCCAATTACCAGCGGCGCTTCCGGGCCGACGATGGTCAGATCGATCTTCTCGCTCTGAGCAAAGCTCAGCAGGGCGGGTATATCCGTCACACTAATCGCCACGTTCTGCAGCGTTGGCTCCAGCGCCGTGCCGGCATTGCCGGGGGCCACAAAAACGGTTTCGACCCGTGGAGACTGCGCGGCTTTCCATGCCAGGGCGTGCTCACGCCCGCCGTTACCAATTACTAATACTTTCATTGTCTGCTCCGGGAATTAATGACGGAAATGGCGCATGTCGGTGAAGATCATCGCGATGCCGTGCTCATCGGCTGCGGCAATCACTTCATCATCGCGGATAGAGCCGCCAGGCTGGATCACACAGGTGATGCCCACTGCAGCAGCTGCGTCGATACCATCACGGAACGGGAAGAAGGCGTCAGACGCCATGGCGGAGCCTTTTACTTCCAGACCTTCGTCGCCCGCTTTGATACCCGCAATTTTAGCGGAGTAGACGCGGCTCATCTGGCCTGCGCCTATGCCAATGGTCATGTTCTCTTTCGCATAGACGATGGCGTTAGATTTAACGAACTTGGCAACCTTCCAGCAGAACAGCGCATCACGCAGCTCTTGTTCGGTAGGTTGACGTTTGCTCACAACGCGCAGGTCTTTTTCGCTTACCATTCCGAGGTCACGATCTTGTACCAGCAGACCACCATTAACACGTTTGAAATCAAGGCCCGGTACGCGCTCTGCCCACTGACCGCAAATCAGTACGCGCACGTTCTGTTTCGCGGCGGTAATTTTCAGCGCTTCTTCGGTGGCAGAAGGGGCGATGATCACTTCAACAAACTGGCGGGAGATAATGGCCTGTGCGGTTTCGGCGTCCAGCTCACGGTTAAAGGCAATGATGCCGCCAAACGCGGAGGTTGGGTCGGTTTTGTAAGCACGGTCGTAAGCATCCAGAATAGAGGTGCTTACCGCGACACCGCATGGGTTGGCGTGCTTCACAATCACGCAAGCTGGTTCGCTGAACTCTTTCACGCACTCCAGCGCGGCGTCAGTATCCGCGATGTTGTTGTAAGAGAGCGCCTTGCCCTGTACTTGTTGTGCGGTGGCAACAGAAGCTTCTTTTACTTCTTCTTCTATATAGAAGGCAGCCTGCTGGTGGCTATTCTCGCCATAGCGCATGTCCTGCTTCTTAATGAAGTTGAGATTCAGGGTGCGAGAGAAGCGGCCGGAAGGCTCGTTACTTTCACCATGATAGGCTGGCACCAGGCTACCGAAGTAGTTGGCAATCATACTGTCGTAGGCGGCAGTGTGTTCGAAGGCTTTAATCGCCAGGTCGAAGCGCGTCTCAAGATTCAGAGAGCCTTCGTTGGCATCCATCTCTTTAATAATGGCGTCGTAGTCGCTGCTCTTCACCACGATGGCCACATCTTTATGGTTCTTGGCAGCGGAGCGCACCATGGTTGGGCCGCCGATATCAATATTCTCTACCGCATCTTCCAGCGAGCAGCCTTCACGGGCAACGGTCTGGGCGAACGGGTACAGGTTAACGACAACCATGTCGATCGGCGCGATCCCGTGTTGTTCCATAATACCGTCGTCCTGACCGCGACGGCCCAGAATGCCGCCGTGAACTTTCGGGTGCAGGGTTTTGACGCGTCCGTCCATCATTTCCGGGAATCCGGTGTAATCGGAGACTTCGGTTACCGGCAGACCTTTATCTGCTAACAGGCGAGCGGTACCGCCAGTAGACAGCAGCTCTACACCACGTGCAGAAAGCGCCTGAGCGAATTCGACGATACCGGCTTTATCAGAAACACTGAGCAGAGCGCGGCGGACTGGACGACGTTGTTGCATGGTAAATCCCCTGGATTTCACGATTACAGAGAGCGTTAGGTGAATTTTCTTTAGAAAAACTCAGCTAACACACCTTGCGGGGCGTTTTATTTAGCGCGAGCATTTTAACGAAAACGTTTGCGCACCGCTCGTCATTTTTCACTTTTTCGCTGCATTGTGGATAAGTCTGTGTGTAATCAGGTATAAAGCGGGGTTTTGCTGGGGAATGCAGCAGTCAGTCATTTTTATGTCATTTTTCTATTGCGGCCTGCAGAGAACTCCCTATAATGCGCCTCCA